>NZ_AODF01000005.1 GCF_000525875.1 Listeria floridensis FSL S10-1187
AATTTTCATCGATAAAATCATAGCCTAAAAACCATCGATACGCTACATTGGTTTCGATTTCTTTAATCGTTTGGCGCATTGAGCGAATCCCGAATAAGTATTGGATGAGCACGAGTTTGATCAGCACCACAGGATCCACACTAGGTCTTCCTGTATGCGAATAGGTATGTTCGACAAGGGGGTAGATAAAATCAAAATCAATCACCGCATCCACTTTTCGAACTAAATGGTCTTCTGGCACTAAATCATCCATGGAGATGGCCACCATTTGGTGGCGAATATCGTCTTGATGTTTGGATAACATGTTCTTCACCTCTTGTTTTTTATGTCAGTTCTCTCCTTAGTATAATCAAAAAAAAGACTGTAAACAAAGTTTTTTCACTACTTTGTCTACAGTCTGAGACCATTTTCAATTGAAAATGGTCTTTTTATAAAGCAAGAAATTCAATTTTACTGATTTTACAGTTTGACATTTCCTCGCTATGATGGGCAAAAAGGAGATGCTGAAAAATGGATTTAAATAAAAAAGAAACATGGCTTGAATTGCTTCATTTGCCTGCACGCATTCGTGCTGAAATTTGGGATTTTGCACGAACTTCAAATGAATATCAGACAAGCAGTTATAAAATGAAAAAGCGATTTGGTTCTTATTTTAAAAAAAGAAACGGGATCATCATCATTAAACGCACAAATTCAAAATGAGGACAATCAAATCTTGTTTTATCACGATAAAGAATATCCTATTCAGTTGAAAGAGATCAGTTTTGCGCCGCCTATTCTTTTTTATCGAGGCAATCTTAGTCTACTGCATTCGGATATTATTGGAATCGTTGGATCACATGCGATGCGTCCATATGGTCGAGCTGTAACTCGCTTGTTTGTAAATGGTTTATACGGCACATCTTTTAACTTGATGAGTGGTTCCTTACATGGAATTGAAGAATTAACTTTACGAATAGCGCTACAATGCGGCGGACGAATTATTTGTGTGCTGACAACTGGGATCGATCAAGTGTTTCCAAGGTGCAATCAACAACTGGTGAATCAGGTCAGCGAATCAGGATTAATCATTAGTGAATATACGCCAGAAACAGTTTTTCAAAGAAAAAACCTTGAAGAAAGAAGCAGGTTGATTAGCGGAATTGCACGAGGGATTTTAATACCAGAAGCTGCTAAACAAAGCAGTTCGCTTCGAACAGTTTATTATGGTGTTGAGCAAAATCGGGAAATTTTTGCAGTGCCGGGAAATATTTTCTCAGAAGAATCTGGTGGAGCAAATGCCTTAATTGCGGAAGGCGCTCAGATGGTTACTAAACCAAAAGAAATTGTAGAAAGCTTCAAATTTTGAGTCATTAGATTAATTTTTAATGAGAAAAGAGTAGTTTGGCTTGCATTTCTGTTTTTTTTTAAGATAAGTTTGCTAAAGAATGATTAAAACCTTCTATATAATAGCTTGTAAAAACGGCAGTCTAAAAAATATAGATTGACAAACTTTTTTTTACGGGCTATGATTGACTACTGAATTGAGCTGTTCGTATTTCTTCGTAGTTTGCGAACACGAAAACGAGGCAGAAAGTAATAGATAATGATTATTTAGCCCGTTTATTTGACCCAATTAGGGAGGAAAAATTTTATGGCAGACTATCTTGTTATTGTAGAATCACCGGCAAAAGCAAAGACGATTGAGAAATATTTAGGAAAGAAATTTCAAGTGAAAGCTTCGATGGGACATGTTCGCGATTTACCGAAAAGTCAAATGGGTGTTGACACTGAACATGACTTTGAGCCACGTTATATTACGATTCGTGGTAAAGGGCCGGTTCTAAAAGAACTTAAGCAAGCTGCTAAGAAAGCAAAAAAAAGTCTATCTCGCAGCCGATCCCGATCGCGAAGGAGAAGCAATCGCATGGCACTTGGCAAATAGTTTAGATTTAGACCAAACAGATGATTTACGTGTTGTGTTTAATGAAATCACAAAAGATGCAGTTAAAGAATCATTTAAGCATCCTCGTAAAATCGACATGGACCTTGTCGATGCGCAACAAGCTCGACGAATTTTGGATCGCTTGGTCGGATACAATATTAGTCCAATATTATGGAAAAAAGTAAAGAAAGGACTAAGTGCGGGGCGTGTGCAGTCGATTGCACTGCGATTAATCATTGATCGTGAAAAAGAAATTAATGACTTTAAACCTGAAGAATATTGGACTATTGACGGCAACTTTAAAAAAGGCCGCAAAAGTTTTCAAGCCAACTTCTATGGCGTAGACGGGAAAAAGAAAAAAATTGCAAAATGCAGAAGATGTTAAAACAGTGATGGCAAAAATTAAAGGTAAGTCTTTTGATGTTATAGATGTAATGAAAAAAGAACGTCTTCGAAATCCGGCTGCTCCTTTTACGACTTCTTCACTTCAACAAGAAGCAGCGCGCAAACTCAATTTTAGAACACGTAAGACGATGATGCTTGCGCAACAGCTTTATGAAGGGATTGCACTTGGGCGCCAGGGTACAGTTGGTTTAATCACTTATATGCGTACTGATTCGACAAGGATTTCCGATACCGCAACAGCAGAAGCGTTGAACTACATTGAAGAAAATTATGGAACGGATTTTACCCGAAAGAAAAAACGGCAAGATAAGAATCAAAAAGGTTCGCAGGATGCCCATGAAGCCATTCGTCCAACAAGTATACTTCGTTCACCGCAAGAAGTGAAGGAATATTTGAGCCGTGATCAACTGCGTCTTTACCGGTTAATCTGGGAACGCTTTGTAGCGAGCCAAATGGCACCGGCAGTTCTCGATACTATGCGAGTAGATATGGAAAATAACGGTGTCTTATTCCGTGCTAACGGTTCCAAGGTGAAATTTGCCGGATTTATGAAAGTTTACGTGGAAAGCAATGACGACAATAAGGAAGAAAAAGAAAACATCTTGCCTGATCTTGAAAAAGGCGACAAAGTAACTTATGAAACGCTTGAACAGCGTCAACATTTCACCCAGCCGCCTCCACGCTATACAGAGGCGCGCCTTGTTCGAACGCTTGAAGAAATTGGAATTGGCAGACCTTCCACTTACTCCCCGACGCTTGATACAATTCAGCGGCGAAACTATGTCTCGCTTACGAATAAGCGTTTTATCCCAACGGAGCTTGGGGAAATCGTAAATGAAATGATTGAAGAGTATTTCCCTGAAATTCTTGATGTTAGTTTCACAGCGAATATGGAAAATGAGCTGGATGAAATTGAACATGGAAAAATGGAATGGGTTAAAGTTATTGATGAATTCTATAAGAGTTTTGAACCGAATGTAATACGTGCGGATAAAGAAATGGAAAAAATTGAAATCAAGGATGAGCCGGCAGGGATCGATTGCGATGTTTGCGGCGCACCGATGGTTTATAAGATGGGGCGTTATGGTAAGTTTTTGGCTTGCAGTCGTTTCCCAGATTGCCGTAATACAAAAGCGATTGTAAAAGAAATCGGTGTAACTTGTCCAAAATGTCGCGAAGGTCAAGTTATTGAAAGAAAGAGCAAGAAAAAGCGAATTTTCTTTGGCTGTAATCGATATCCAGATTGTGATTATGTTTCTTGGGATAAACCTGTGGAACGTCCATGTCCAAAATGTAATGAACATGCACTTGTTGAGAAGAAACTTAAAAAAGGAATTCAAATTCAGTGTACCAACTGTGATTATAAGGAAGAAACACAAAAATAACCGGAAGCCAAGATCGTCAAATTGTGAATAGGCGATTTTGGCTTTTGTCTCGAACTAGAGAATCGGCTTTTAAAAGAGGAGGAAGTAATGTGGAGAAAAAGGTAAACGTGATTGGGGCAGGGCTTGCTGGAAGTGAAGCAGCTTGGCAGCTCGCTAAAAGAGGGATTGAAGTCCATTTATACGAAATGCGACCTGTTAAGCAAACACCCGCACACCATACGGATAAATTTGCTGAACTTGTATGTACAAATTCACTTCGCGCGAACGGCTTAACAAATGCAGTTGGGGTTATTAAAGAAGAAATGCGCATGCTTGATTCCATTATTATCGAGGCGGCAGATCAAGCAGCGGTTCCAGCAGGAGGTGCTCTTGCTGTTGATCGTCATGAGTTTTCCGGCTATGTTACTGACAAAGTGAAGAATCATCCGCTTGTGACGGTTTTCAGTGAAGAAGTTACTGAGATTCCGGAAGGACCAACGATTATTGCGACTGGTCCGCTAACAAGCGAGGCTTTGGCAGAAAAAATCAAACTTTTAACTGGCGAAGACTATCTATATTTTTATGATGCAGCGGCTCCTATCATTGAAAAAGACAGCATTGATATGGACAAGGTTTATTTGAAATCGCGCTATGACAAGGGCGAGGCGGCTTACCTAAATTGCCCAATGACAGAAGAAGAATTTAATGCTTTTTACGAAGCGCTTATTAGTGCGGAGACTGCTGAACTTAAAAGCTTTGAAAAAGAAGTGTTTTTCGAGGGATGTATGCCGATTGAAGTTATGGCGAAGCGAGGTATTAAAACGATGTTGTTTGGCCCGCTTAAGCCTGTTGGATTAGAAGATCCGAAAACCGGAAAGCGCCCATATGCAGTGCTGCAACTGCGTCAAGATGATGCTGCAGGAACACTTTATAATATGGTAGGCTTTCAAACGCATTTGAAATGGGGCGAGCAGAAACGAGTCTTTGGTTTAATTCCTGGGCTTGAAAGTGCAGAAATCGTGCGCTATGGTGTCATGCACCGTAATACATTTATCAATTCTCCAAAAGCAATGCTTGCTACTTACCAACTGAAATCGCGTCCTGATTTGTTCTTTGCTGGTCAAATGACAGGAGTAGAAGGATATGTGGAGTCTGCTGCGAGCGGGCTTGTAGCAGGAATTAATGCTGCTCGGTTCGTCCTTGGCGAAGAACCAATTATTTTTCCAAAAGAAAGCGCGATCGGCAGTATGGCGAACTACATCACAGCAACAAATACGAAAACATTCCAGCCGATGAATGTAAACTTTGGTCTATTCCCAGAGTTAGGTGAGAAAATTCGTGCGAAACAAGAAAGAAATGCAAAACTTGCTGAAAGAGCGCTCGATTCTATAAAAATTGTTGCAGAACAATTATAAAGCGACTATAATGATAGGGGCTTCACTTGTGCAGCTCTTATCATTGTGCTATTTTGAATCGTTAGACTTTTAGAATGTTTCATTAATGACTAGAAAATAAGAATTATTGAGCAATTGAATTGAAGCGTATTCTAGTTTAATTGGAAATGTTGCGAAAAATGTGGAAAATTGTTGCAACTCATTCTCTCGTATGTTACGATGATAGTGTTTGAGAGGTGTGTCAATCATGCAGGAAGAACAATGGGTATCAAAGTTCATGGATTATCTGCGTGTCGAAAGAAACTATTCCGATAATACGGCAATTGCCTATTATGAGGATATTCTGGATTTTCAAACTTTTTTAAATCAACAAGCAATTTCAGAATTTGAAAAAGTTGATTATTTAGAAGTTCGGCTATATTTAACTACGCTTAAGGAACGTCGATTTGCTAGGACTTCTGTGGCGCGTAAGATTTCTAGTTTGCGAAGCTTCTACTACTTTCTTGTTAGAGAAGAAGCAATTTCAAGCAATCCCTTTACTTTTGTCTCACATGCGAAAAAAGAACTCAGGCTTCCAAAGTTTTTCTACAATGAAGAAATGGAGGCTTTATTTCAGGTGGTTTACGCGGATGACGAGCCGCTTACACTTCGGAATAGAGTGATTTTGGAGCTGTTATACGGCACGGGTATTCGTGTCTCTGAGGCTAGCGATGTGCGTCTTTCGGATATTGATGAAACCTACCAAGCGATTTTAATTAGGGGAAAAGGAAATAAGGAAAGATATGTACCGTTTGGCTCTTTTTTACAAGATGCGTTAACACTTTATTTGGAAAAGGGAAGGTCTGTTCTTTCACAAAAATATAAGAAGCAACATGATTATCTGCTGATCAATCATTATGCGGATCCGCTTTCTGCAAGAGGGATTCGTTATTGTTTGACGAAAACTATTGAAAAAGCAGCGCTTACTCGGAAAATCCATCCGCACATGTTGCGCCATACTTTTGCAACAGATCTGCTTAATAATGGGGCGGACATGCGAACTGTGCAGGAACTACTCGGTCATGCCAGTTTATCGTCGACACAAATTTACACGCATGTGACGAAAGAGCATTTGAAAAGCACTTATATGAAACATCATCCTAGAGCTTAAAGAATAGGAGGAAGTGGACTAATGGAAATGCATGCAACGACTATTTTTGCTGTGAAACATGAAGGGAAAGGCGCGATGGCCGGAGATGGTCAAGTGACGCTTGGTGAATCAGTCATTATGAAACACACGGCGAGAAAAGTAAGACGTTTGTTTCACGATCGTGTGATTGCTGGTTTCGCCGGTTCAGTAGCTGATGCGTTTACCCTTTTTGAAAAATTTGAAGGTAAGCTTAATGAATTTAACGGCAATCTTGAACGAGCAGCCGTTGAGCTAGCGAAGGAATGGAGAAGCGACAATGCCCTCCGCAAACTTGAAGCTATGCTGATTGTCATGGATGAAGAAACACTTTTGCTTGTTTCTGGAACAGGTGAAGTGATTGAGCCAGATGACGGTATCCTTGCGATTGGTTCAGGCGGTAATTATGCACTTGCAGCTGGACGAGCTCTTAAACGGTATAACGGAGCTGAGATGGAAGCAAAAGAAATTGCTCAGCATGCGCTTGAAATTGCTTCGGAAATCTGTGTTTTCACGAACAGCAATATCATTGTCGAGGAATTATAAAGGAGTGATAGATGTTGGAGAACGGAGAAACTTCAAAATTAACGCCGCGGCAAATTGTCGAACGGCTTGATCAGTATATTGTTGGGCAAAAGGGAGCGAAAAAATCTGTGGCGGTTGCCCTCAGAAATCGCTATCGTCGCATGATGATGGATGATGCCATGCGTGATGAGGTTATCCCTAAAAACATCTTAATGATCGGGCCAACCGGAGTTGGAAAAACAGAAATTGCCCGTCGAATTGCTAAAATTGTCAAAGCACCGTTTACGAAAGTCGAGGCAACAAAGTTTACTGAAGTCGGTTATGTTGGCCGAGATGTTGAAGCAATGGTTCGTGATTTAGTCGAAGTTTCAGTTCGGCTTGTGAAGGAAGAAAAAATGCAAACTGTTCGTTATCGGGCAGAGAAAAACGCGGAAAAACGCATCATCAAATTGCTTGCGCCGGCACAAAAGAAAAAACAAACGACATCACAAAATCCATTTGAAGCTCTTTTTCAAAACGCGGCGCGACAATCTGAAGAGGAATCCGAAGTGGTTGATGAAGATTTACGGCAAAAACGTAATCAGCTTGAGGATCGGCTTGAACGCGGTGATCTCGATGAGGAAATGGTGACGATTGAAGTTACGGAACAGCAAAATCAGATGTTTGATTTGATGCGCGGAAGCGGGATGGATCAAATGGCTGGAATGCAAGAAGCGTTTTCCAATTTGCTGCCTAAAAACAAAAAGAAACGTAGAGTAACCGTGAAAGAAGCTAAGCAAATTTTGTTTGAAGATGAAGCTTCTAAGTTAATTGATTCAGACGAAGTGGCAGCACTTGCCGTTAGACGTGCGGAACAAACAGGCATCATCTTTATTGATGAGATTGATAAAGTAGCGGTTAAAAGCGGTGCTGGAAGCGGTCAAGTTTCGCGTGAAGGTGTACAACGTGATATTTTGCCGATTGTAGAAGGTTCGCAAGTCGCAACTAAATATGGACTCGTCAACACAGAGTTTATTTTGTTTATTGCTGCTGGAGCATTTCATATGTCGAAACCCTCAGATTTAATTCCAGAACTGCAAGGTCGTTTTCCTATTCGAATTGAGCTTGATAAATTATCACAAGAAGATTTTATCAAAATTTTAACAGAACCAGATAATGCCTTAATCAAGCAATATAAGGCCTTACTTCAGACAGAGGGAATTGACTTGATTTTCACGAAAGAAGCGATTGAACGTATAGCTGAAATTGCCTTTCTTGTCAATCAAGATACAGATAATATCGGAGCAAGAAGACTCCACACTATTTTGGAAAAACTGTTAGAGGATTTGCTGTTTGAAGCACCAGATATCAATCTAGAATCAGTAACCGTAACTGAAAGTTACGTTAATGACAAACTGGAATCCATTATCGAAAGCAAAGATTTAACGCAGTTTATATTATAATAAAAATTTAGGAGGATCTAATAATGAGTTTATTAGAAAAAACAAGAAAGATTAATTCAATGTTACAAAATGCGGCAGGAAAAACGGTCAATTTTAAAGAAATGGCAGATACATTAAGTGATGTAATCGAAGCCAATACTTATATTGTAAGCCGAAAAGGGAAATTGCTCGGCTATTCTGAAATGTTGCCAATTGAAAATGAACGGATGAAACAAATGCTGACTGAACGTCAATTCCCAGAAGAATATACACAAAGTCTTTTTAATGTAAACGAAACTTCGCCAAACTTAGAAGTTTCAAGTCAATACACAGCTTTTCCAATTGAAAACAGCGATCTTTTCACTAAAGGACTAACCACTATTGTTCCTGTAGTTGGAGGAGGGGAACGCCTTGGTACACTCATTCTTTCACGCCTAGATACTAATTTTACAGATGATGATCTTCTACTAGCTGAATATGGTAGCACAGTTGTCGGCATGGAAATCCTTCACGAAAAAGCCGAAGAAATTGAAGAAGAAGCACGTAGCCGTGCTGTCGTTCAAATGGCAATTAGCTCGCTTTCATATAGTGAATTAGAAGCAATTGAACATATTTTTGATGAACTAAACGGAAAAGAAGGCTTGCTCGTCGCTTCAAAAATTGCTGACCGTGTCGGAATTACTCGTTCTGTAATCGTAAATGCATTGCGCAAACTTGAAAGTGCTGGGGTAATTGATTCTCGTTCCCTTGGAATGAAAGGAACATTTATCCGCGTCTTGAATGATAAATTCTTAGTAGAACTTGAAAAATTAAAAAATAACTGATCATAAATCTAGTTCTAGCCTCTATTCTGAATATGAATAGAGGCTTTTTATTAGTTAAAATTTCTTTTTTTTAAGCAGAATTTGCTAAAATAAATGAAGATATAGTTTTTTGGAGGGACGCCTTATGACATTTACGGAGACAAAAATTGAAGTTCGTTACGCGGAAACCGATCAAATGGGCGTGGTTTATCATGCAAATTATTTGATTTGGATGGAACTTGGGCGAACTAGATTTATCGAGAGTTTAGGTTTACGTTATTTTGATATGGAACAGCTTGGATACTTGTCGCCTGTGATTGATGTAGAGATTCACTATGGCAAGCCGCTTCGATACGGACAGGAAGCGATTGTGAAGACGTGGCTTTCCGACTATGACGGTCTGCGTGTAACTTACGGCTATGAAATTCGCTACGCAGAAAGCGGAGATATTGCCATTACCGGAAAAACCAAACACGTTTGTGTTACAAAAGATGAGTTTAAACCGGTCGCGCTCAAACGCGAACTAAAAGACTGGCATGAGAAATATCAGCAAGCGATACAAAAGAGGGAAAACTGATGGCTTTCGGTGTTAAAAGGGACGAACTAAAAGCTTTTCAGCAAAAGGCAGAGAGCGGAGAAGTTGCGTTACTTACGCATTATTGGCTGGATAAGCGGTTTCCAAATTCGAAAACTGTGACAAAAGCTGCAAGTAGTGATCTGGAAGCACTCAAAAAATGGGGCAGCCAATATCATTTGCCTGAGGCTTATATTGATTATGGACATAAAAATTTGCCACACTATGATTTATTTGGTGAAATACAGCTTAAAGTACTTGAACAGGAAGGAAAATGGGATCAAATCGAACGATTTCATTTGAGGGGAGAAAAGAATGATTAGATTAGAAAACGATACTTTACTTGTAGAGATTGCTGAAGCGGGGGCTGAGCTTTCGCGCATTTATAATAAAACAACGAAACTGGATTATTTATGGAATGCAGATTCAAAATTCTGGGGTCGTCATGCACCAGTATTGTTTCCAACGGTCGGACGATTAATTGATGATACGTATTATGTAGACGGTGAGGCTTTCCATTTGCCACAGCACGGTTTTGCTCGTGATCGAGATTTTTCAGTTGTAGAGCTTGTTCAGGATCGCGCCGTGCTTGAACTTAAGGCTGATGATAAATCAAAGCTCGTTTATCCGTATAACTTTCGTTTAGCGATCAGTTACACACTCGTGGATGATCAAGTGCGCGTGGAGTACCAAGTAGAGAATACAGATGATAAACGGATCTATTTTTCGATCGGCGCTCATCCAGCTTTCAATGTTCCGCTGACAGAAGGAACAGCATTTGAAGATTACTACTTAGATTTTGGCGGGAAAGAAAAACTCGACACGCTTTTGCTTGACGGACCGTATCGGAGTGGTAAATTGAAGTCGCTAGCTGATAAAAAAGCTGAAACATTAGCGCTGAATTATCCATTGTTTGAGGGTGATGCATTAATCTTCGAGGGACTGAATCATAACGAAATTGCAATCCGTTCAAAAAAGCATCCCCACTTTGTTAAAGTTCGTTTTCCAGAGTTTCCTTTTGTCGGGGTTTGGACAGCGGGTCCTGGAACACCATTTCTTTGTATCGAACCATGGTTTGGAATTGCAGACGGTGTTGGTAGTCCCGTTGAACTTCGCGACAAAGCAGCTATTGAACAGCTAGAGCCAGAAGCCATTTTTACTGCAGAGTATAACATTCAAATCGGATAAAAAAAATCAAGGAATTGTGCTGAAAAGATAGTTCAGCAGGTTCCTTGATTTTTTACATCCATGTAATTTTGGGCTCTTCGCCATTTTTAATTCGCTTAATATTGGCTCGGTGACGCCAGATGATGAAGATCGCGATACAGGTGATTAGGACAAATAGAATCGGATCACCTAGAAATAGTGTGATTAAAAAAGCAGCCAAAGCAGCGACCATTGAGCTGAGAGAAACATATTTGCTGATTTTAAGCGTAATCAGAAAAACGATTAAGACAGCGATGAAAAGTAGAGGAGCATAAGCAAGAACAACCCCAGCAGATGTTGCTACGGCTTTACCGCCGCGAAAGCCTGCAAAGATTGGAAAACTGTGGCCAATAATTGCACAAACTCCAGTTAAAAGCATGAAATGCGGATTAAGTTCCGGTAAGAAGAAAAACGGTAGCAGCGTTGCAATTGTTCCTTTTAAAATATCAATTACGGTAACAACAGAGCCGGCTTTTACACCAAGCACGCGAAACGAATTTGTTGCACCGAGGTTTCCGCTTCCAAAATTGCGAATATCTTTTTTATAGAATATTTTACCGATCCAAAGCCCAGATGGAATGGAGCCGATCAAATAGGCGATCACAGATAGTAAAACTAATTTGACAATCATCTCAAAACTCCTTTTTACGAACATTTTATTCTGCTATGAATTATAGCATAATTTCATGGCGAATTGGTGAAAAAGCATGTAAAAAGAGATTTTCTTTTCATAGCAATTTAGTTGCCCCGCTTTACAACCATGCATTTAAACGATAAAATAGTATTTTGAAAAGAGGCATCAAAAGCGCTTTATTATTTTTGTTGACTAGCGAAGGGAGCGGGCACGGTGCAAAATCCGAATAAAAAACAAATCGATGCAATCTTAAAACAAGCAAAAACAATTGCTGTTGTAGGTTTAAGTGATAAACCAGAACGTACAAGCTATAAAGTTGCAAAATTTATGCAGGAGGCAGGATACAAAATTATTCCAGTCAATCCTAATGCGAAGGAGATACTTTCCGAAAAAGCAGTAGCAACCCTTGGTGAAATTGACCAGCACATTGACATTGTGAATGTTTTCAGACGTTCTGAGTTTTTGCCGGATGTGGCACGCGAGTTTGAACAAGTTGACGCAGATGTTTTTTGGGCACAACTTGGAATTATAAACGAAGAGGCCTATGAACTTTTAAAAGACAAGCATCCAGTTATCATGGACAAATGCATCATGGTGGCTTATCGTGAACGTGAGGAATAGAAAAATAGACAGGTTCTTTACTAGAGCCTGTTTTTTTTACGACTTTCTATTTTTGAAAGAGCGTGCTATCCTGTATAGGTAGTTTATTTGAGACAGCTTCTAAAATAGACAGATCGCAAGCAAGAGAGGGGTTACGAATAGATGAGGAAAAGCGAATATAATGATGATTCTATTCAGGTACTGGAAGGACTAGAAGCAGTCCGAAAAAGACCTGCTATGTATATCGGATCGACAGATGTACGAGGTCTGCATCATTTAGTATATGAAATTGTTGACAATGCAGTCGATGAGGCGCTAAATGGATACGGAAAAGAAATCAAAGTTATTTTACATGATGATGGTAGTGTGAGCGTGACGGATCACGGTCGGGGGCTGCCAATTGGTATGCATAAATTAGGGAAATCCACTGTAGAGGTAATTTTTACTGTACTGCATGCAGGCGGTAAATTTGGACAAGAAGGCGGATATAAGACGAGCGGTGGCCTTCATGGTGTTGGTTCATCGGTCGTTAACGCTTTATCAGAATGGCTTACTGTGACCACTCATCGCGACAATGCGATCTATGAGCAACGTTTTGAAAACGGTGGAACACCAGTTACCAAACTTACAAAGATAGGGAAATCTAAAGAGAGTGGTTCAACAATTCGGTTTAAACCAGATCCTGCTATTTTCCCTGTTACTTCATTTAACTATGAGACATTATCAGAGCGACTAAGAGAGTCTGCATTCTTGCTCAAAGGAATGCGCATTGAATTAATCGATGAACGAGTAGGTATGGGAGAAGCCTTTCACTTTGAAGAGGGCGTCAAAAACTTTGTTGAATACATCAATGAAGGAAAAGATGTCTTGCATCCTGTTGTAGCCCTTGAGGGCGAAAATAACGGTATGGAAATCGAAATGGCCTTTCAATTCAATGACGGTTATTCGGAAACGGTTTTGAGTTTCGTAAATAACGTTCGTACACCAAATGCGGGAACACATGAAGCGGGAATGCGCGCTGCGATGACTCGTGTTTTTAATGAATATGCGAAGCGTGTCGGTTTATTAAAAGAAAAAGATAAAAATCTTGAAGGAAGCGATATTCGGGAAGGACTCTCGGCCGTTTTATCCATTCGCGTTCCAGAAAGCCTTTTGCAATTTGAAGGCCAAACGAAAGAAAAATTAGGTACAGTGGAAGCTAGGGCTGCTGTTGATGCAGTGGTGGCAGAACACATGGCATACTTCTTGGCAGAAAACCCTGACACGAGTAGCCTTTTGATCAAAAAAGCAGTCAAAGCGCGTGAAGCCCGTGAAGCGGCTCGTAAGGCACGTGAGGAGACACGAAACGGTAAAAAAAAGAAAGCGCTCCGAGACACTTTTATCTGGAAAATTGACACCGGCTCAGTCGCGGAATGCGAAGCGCAATGAACTTTATCTGGTTGAAGGGGATTCTGCTGGTGGTTCAGCTAAACAAGGACGAGATCGGCATTTTCAAGCGATTTTACCTCTGCGTGGAAAAGTAATCAATGCTGAAAAAGCTAAACTGCAAGATATCTTAAAAAACGAAGAAATCAATACAATTATCCATACAGTCGGTGCAGGCGTTGGGTCTGAATTTGAGATAGAGGATTGTAACTACGACAAAGTGATCATCATGACCGATGCCGATACTGATGGAGCTCATATTCAAGTGTTGCTACTTACTTTCTTTTACCGCTATATGCGTCCGCTGATTGAAGCTGGAAAAGTATATATTGCACTTCCACCGCTTTATAAAGTGAGTCGCGGTAGTGGGAAAAAAGAAGTTATTGAATACGCTTGGACAGACGATGAACTTGATGGGGCAATTAAAAAAATCGGTAAGGGATACATGATTCAGCGCTATAAAGGTCTTGGTGAAATGAATGCTGACCAACTTTGGGAAACGACGATGAATCCTGAAACGCGTACGCTTATTCGTGTGCGTGTTGAAGATGTGGCCCGTGCTGAGCGGCGTGTTGCTACTCTGATGGGCGACAAAGTTGAGCCACGTCGAAAATGGATTGAAAATCATGTTGAGTTCGGTCTTGAAGACGATCAAAATATTTTAGATAACGAGAACATGGTGACAGAGGAGGCGAATGAAGTTTGAGTACTCCAGGACAGCAACAGATTCAAGATTTAGCACTAGAAGAAGTAATGGGCGACCGCTTCGGCCGCTATAGTAAATATATTATTCAAGAACGTGCCCTTCCAGATGCGCGCGATGGTTTAAAACCAGTGCAAAGACGTATTTTATTCGCAATGAATGAAGAAGGCAATACGGCTGATAAAGGGTTTCGAAAATCAGCAAAAACGGTCGGAAATGTTATCGGGAACTACCATCCGCATGGAGATACTTCGGTTTATGATGCGATGGTGCGGATGAGTCAAGACTGGAAAGTGCGCAATCTGTTGATTGAAATGCACGGCAATAACGGAAGCGTCGACGGAGATCCTCCGGCTGCGATGCGTTATACGGAGGCTAGGCTTGCTCCGATTGCAGCCGAGCTTTTGCGCGACATCGAAAAGGAAACGGTTGATTTTGTGCCAAACTTTGATGATACGTCGAGCGAACCGACTGTACTTCCAGCGCGTTTTCCAAACTTGCTTGTGAATGGTTCCACGGGGATATCCGCGGGGTATGCAACAGATATTCCGCCGCATAACTTGGTTGAGATCATAGATGCTGTCGTAAAGCGGCTTGAGAATCCAGAAATTGGTTTGGATGCGCTGCTTAAAATTGTGAAGGGACCAGATTTTCCGACAGGCGGAATTATTCAAGGTGCTGATGGAATTCGGAAAGCTTATGAAACTGGGAAGGGACGCATCATTGTCCGTTCCAAAACTGAAATTGAAGAGATTCGCGGTGGTAGAAAGCAAATTACGGTTCACGAGATTCCATATGAGGTGAATAAGGCTAATCTTGTGAAGCGAATGGATGAGCTGCGAATTGATAAGAAAATTGAAGGGATTTCGGAGGTTCGTGACGAAACAGACCGGACAGGACTGCGGATTGCAATTGAACTTAAGAAAGAAGCGAATGCGGAAGGTGTGCTTAATTATTTATTTAAGAACACGGATCTTCAAGTCAGTTACAATTTCAACATGGTTGCGATTCACAATAAGCGTCCCGTTCTGATGGGGCTTATCGGGCTTTTGGATGCATATATTGCACACCAAAAGGAGATTATTACAAAGCGTTCTGAATTTGATATTCGTAAAGCGCGAGCACGTGAGCACATTCTTTCGGGATTAATGAAAGCATTATCCATTCTTGATGAAGTGATTCGCTTAATTCGAGAGTCGAAAGATAAGCGCGATGCGAAAATTAATTTGCAAGACCGCTATGAATTCAGCGAGAAGCAGGCTGAGGCTATTGTTTCCCTCCAACTTTATCGGTTGACCAATACGGATATCACGGATCTCAGAAATGAAGCAAAAGAATTGCAGGAAAAAATAACGCGGCTTGAAAAGATTTTGGGCGATCCTCGTGAACTAATTGCGGTTTTAAAACAAGAGTTGACTGAAATTAAGAAGTCTTATAAAACCCCGCGCCTTACTGAAATTCAAGCTGAAATTGAAGAAATTAAAATTGATACGGAAGTACTTGTTGCAAGTGAGGATGTTATTGTGTCTGTTACGAAAGAAGGCTATGTTAAACGGACAAGTATTCGCTCTTATACGGCTTCAAACGGACGAGATTTAGCAATGAAGGAAATGGATCACCCGCTCTTTATTGAGAAGCTCAATACAATGGATGCTCTTTTGCTCTTCACAAATCGAGGCAATTACATTTATCGTCCGGTTCATGAACTTCCGGATATTCGCTGGAAGAACCTTGGCGATCACATTAGTCATTTGGCAGGAGATCTAGCACCGGGTGAAGAGATCATTGCTGCCAAAGCGATCACACAACATGATGATCACCTGTCACGTTATTTCTTGTTTGTCACAAAGAATGGCATGATAAAAGCATCGCAATGTGTAAACTATAAGCCGCAGCGTTATTCAAAAGCCATGATGGCAATCAAACTAAAAGCTGAAGACAGTCTAATTGCTGTTTCATTCATTGATCAAACGGAAGATATCTTTTTAGCTAGTAAGTTTGGATATGGTCTGCGTTATGCGACAAGTGAAGTACCTGATTCTGGTGCACGAACTGCCGGAGTTAAAGCAATCAATTTGAAAGATGGCGATGAGGTAAGCGGGGCGGTAATTATTCCGCAAAATGAGCGAAGACAATTAGTTGTTCTAACTCAACGCGGGTCACTAAAGAAAATGAAGCTTGAGGAATTTGAGCCGATTTCACGTGCAAAGCGTGGATTGATTATGCTGCGTGAATTAAAATCGAATCCACATCGCGTCTTTGCTGTTTTCTTGGCGAACTCAGACGATCTGCTTATGATTGAAACGGATAAAGAGCAGTTTGCTCAGGTTGAGCTTGGCAATATCCGCACAAATGACCGGTATTCGAATGGTTCTTTTGTCATCGATGAAGTACTGGAAGGTGCGCCGAAAGATGCGTGGCTCGCTTTGCCTGAGATAAAGGATGAAGGCGAAACAGATTAGTTAGAAAAAAAGTCAGTCGTTTAAAATACAATACGGCTGACTTTTTTATATAAAAATGAAAAGAAATACATTTCAAATAATTGAACAACGGAGAATAAAGGTGTACAATAAAAGAAAAATCTAATTATCCCTTTTTTAGATTTTTTTCTTTTTTTGTCATATTCTAGAATTTTTTCTAGACTTTAACCCTCGATTTCGATTGAGGGTTATTTTTTTTGCGGAAGATTTGCGAAATACCCCTAAAACGTATTAAGATAAAGTAGAAATTATTGGAAGAAGGGAAGGATAGAGTAATGGCAGACAAAATGAATGTAGAAAGCTTCAATTTGGATCACACCAAAGTAAAAGTACCATACGTCAGGCTTGCGGGTATAAAAAAAGGAGAATATGGCGACGAAATATATAAATATGATGTGCGGTTTAAGCAGCCGAATGTAGCGCATATGGAAATGCCAGCGCTTCATTCACTTGAACATTTACTGGCAGAATTGTCGCGCAACCATTCTGATAAGATTGTGGATATTAGTCCAATGGGTTGTCAGACCGGATTTTACCTATCTGTGATCAATCACGATGATTATGATGATTTGTTGAATATTCTCGAAGCAACACTTAATGATGTGCTTTCAGCGAAAGAAGTTCCAGCGTGCAACGAAGTACAATGCGGTTTCGCGGTTAGTCATAGTCACGAAGGTGCAAAAGAACTTGCTCGCGCGTTTTTGGCAGAGCGTGCGGCTTGGAAGAACGTATTTGCCTAATAAAAAACCTCTTTTTCACTTAAGAAAAAGAGGTTTTTACTTATTTTTTAATGTTTTGTATTAACAAATCGACATAGGCTTTTGCGCCAGTTTTTTTTCAAGTGAACCCCATCTGGTTCAAAAAAGCTACTATTGCTTGATGCAAGTGAATACCAATCAATCACTGTCACATTTGAGCGTGATCTGGCTGTTTCAATAGCAGCATTAACTTCGGATTCCCAACCACGTGGTACACGAGAATTAACCAGATAAATATGTGCTTGGTCAAACTGATCAAGCAGACGATTCAACTGCTTTTCGGTAAAAGGTCCATTCGTGCCAAGTTCAATAATTATGCCGCTGTCTTTTGTGTTAAAGGCTCGGTACCCAGTAGCAAGATCAATTGCATCTGAAAGCTGTCTGCCGATTTTACCATCAATCGTAATATTCGGCACAGCTTCTTTTAAATACGGCTCTATGTCAATCATAATAGAATCGCCTATTGCCAAGGTCTGCTTATGTGGGTAGAGCTTTTCCGTTTTTGGAACAGCTGCATTTTTATTTGGGTTCGGTTTTTGCTGATTGGAAGAATTTGCTGTGTTATTTTTAGATTCTGATGAGGATGTCTTTGGTGTTTCTTTTGGCTTTTCGCTTTTGTTAGAAGTTTTTACTTCTGTCACTTTTTTTATCAGCTTGATCTGCTTTAGGGTGAAGCGGAAGTAGACCTGACATTCCAACTCCGAAAATGCTAACAGCTACAATTAGAGTAATAAGCGAAGCCCAAAGTCCTATCGGTTTATTTTTGATAACTGCATAGCGCTTATAACGGAAACTGCGTATAAAATCAATGAACCCTCGCTTGCGAATCGGTGTTTCAATAAATCGGAAGGATAGTTCAGCGATAATAAACGTTGCTGCCACTTGCAAAAGCGGGCGGATAATACTAGGTTGACCGATTTCTGTGACAGGTGTTGTAAGTGTAATAATAGGATAATGCCATAAATAAATTCCGTAAGAACGAGTTCCGATCCATCGTAGAGGCCGGAAACTGAATAGTCGGCTTAAGTAGCTGGAAGGATGAGCAATTGTCGCAATCATGACAACGCCAAGAATAGCAACAAGGAACAAGCCGCCCCGATATAGGAATGGTTGATATTCATTCATCAAATAGATCAGGGCACCAAAGACGATAATGCTTAAAGTTCCGGCTATGTTTAAAATCCAACGGCTCTTAGCGGGCACTTTTGGACTTAAACGATTGAACGGCCAGAGGAATGCAAGTGCACATCCGCTGAGTAAGTCAAACAGCCGAGTGTCTGTTCCGTAATAAACACGGCTTGGATCACTGCCTGGCGTGTAAAGGATTCCCATCCAGATCACAGACGCAATGGCTAATAGAATGATCGTCCGAAGTAGCCATTTTGGATTTTTAATGAAGCGCAAGAATCCATAAAGAAACAGTGGCCAGATTAAGTAAAATTGTTCCTCGATCGCAAGTGACCAAAGGTTTTTAAGCGGTGAAGGAACTCCGAATGAATCGAAATAAGATACATTATGGAAGATAAACCACCAGTTGCTTACATAGAAAAAGGAAGCAATGCTGTCGCTGCGAAGGTTAGGAAGCAGCTCCCGGTTAAACAAAACTGCAAAGATAACCACACATATGATCATAAAATAAGCGGCTGGAATCAGTCGCCGGATACGTCTAAGCCAAAATTGTTTTAAGTCAATTGTATTTTTAGTTTCCCACTGGGTGAGAAGAATATTTGTAATTAAATAACCAGATAATACGAAAAATATGTCAACGCCTATAAAACCGCCTTTAGCCCATGAAAAATTCAAATGGTAAGCGATAACCGCCAATACAGCTACTGCGCGGAGGCCGTCAATACTCGGAACGTATTTCCTACTGTAACGAGCAGTTCTTTTCAAAATAACATCTCCCAAATCAGCAAATTCAAATTAAGTGAATTTTTTAAGTCACACTCAATAATACCACAGAAGTTCTGTGGTGTAACGGATAAAGGGGCTAGTTTAAAGAGATTTTTAAGTTTTTGATACATTTGATATAGTTAGAAAAAAAAATATCAGGAAGTTTCGCCTATGTGGGAGCGCTTTCAGAAGAAAAAAAGTTGGGCTAATTTTGCTGCACCTGACATTGTTAGTCCTTAAAAACGCTAACTTCAATAACGAAGAAATAAAAAAAGAGGCAAAGCGCTTTCCCTTTTTGATTATTTCCGGTATAATGAAGACAAGTTAATAATTATTATTGTCTATTGAGATTAGAGAGACTGCAAACGACGATTCTATCGTCTGGTTTGTGGTCTCTTTTTTTTCTTTCTATCTGTACTCTTGCAAGCAGAAAGCGTTTCAAAAGGAGAGTTTAGTGGAAAAGAGCGAATAGATTGAAATAGATAATATCGAGATTTTAAGGGGGATAAATTGATGGTACAATTATTTTCAGCATTTGACAGAGAAACAATTGAAAGAAAACTGCAAGATGAAAAATTTGATATTGTAATTGTTGGTGGTGGTATTACAGGAGCAGGGATTGCGCTTGATGCGGTTTCGCGTGGCATGACTGTTGCACTCGTTGAAATGAATGATTTTGCAAGCGGAACATCTAGCCGCTCAACAAAGCTTGTTCACGGAGGACTACGTTATTTGCAGCAATTTGAGGTTAAGGAAGTAGCCGAGCTTGGTAAGGAAAGAGCCATTGTCTATGAAAATGGACCGCATGTAACAACACCGGAATGGATGATGCTTCCGTTCCATAAAGGCGGAAATATGGGCAAATTTACAGCGTCGGCTGGGATTCGGCTTTATGATTATCTGGCTGGTGTTAAAAAAGATGAACGACGTAAAATTTTATCCAAAGAAGAAACACTTGCGAAAAATCCATTCGTGAAAAAAGACGGCTTGAAAGGATCTGGATATTATGTTGAATATCGAACAGATGATGCGCGTCTTACTATTGAAGTAATGAAAAAAGCCGTTGAACTTGGAGCAAAAGTAATTAATTATACACGTGCAGATCAATTTATTTACGATGAAAACAAAAAAGTGCAAGGGGTTACGGTGACTGATCGACTATCAGGGAAAGTTTACGATATTTATGGCCACCGAGTTATTAATGCTGCTGGTCCATGGGTGGATAAAGTAAGAAAGCTTGATTATTCACATAACAATAAACATTTACGCTTAACAAAAGGTATTCACCTTGTAATTGATAAGAAAAAATTCCCGATGGAGCAAGCAGTATACTTTGATACTCCAGACGGTCGTATGGTTTTTGCGATTCCGCGCGACAAAAAAGTCTATGTGGGAACGACAGATACTTTTTATGAGGAAACACTAATCAATCCGAAAGCGCTCGAATCTGATCATAATTATGTGATTAAAGCTATCAACTATATGTTCCCGGATGTCCATGTTAGTGAAAAAGATATTGAATCCAGCTGGGCCGGTGTACGTCCTTTGATTTATGAAGAAGGTAAAGATCCATCTGAAATTTCACGGAAAGATGAAGTGTGGTTTTCTGAAAGTGGCTTGATTACAATGGCTGGTGGGAAACTAACAGGTTATCGCAAAATGGCTGAAAAGCTGTTGAATGATATTGTGAAAGATTTAAGTAAGGAAACTGGTAAAGCATACAAAGAGGTTCAAACGAAACATTTGCCAATTTCTGGAGGAGATATCGGAGGCTCGCAAAACCTAGAAGCTTTTATTGATAAAAAAGCGAAAGAAGCGATCAATCGTTTTGGTTGGACATTAGCGGAAGCTCGTGAAATCGTGAAGCGCTTTGGAACGAATATCGATCAATTATTTACTTATGCACAAGAACATAAAGAAAAGGGAATTGAAACCCTTCCAAATAGTTTGTATGCAGAGTTACACTATTCGGTCTATCATGAATCGGTAGTTGATCCAGTTGATTTCTTGTTAAGACGTACTGGATATTTGTTGTTTGATATGCCTTATCTACTAGAGTGGAAAGAGCCGGTATTTGAGGAAATGGATCGCTTATTCCATTGGGATGAAAAGACAAAAGCCGCACACTTGGATGAACTAGATACACAAATCGCTGATGCGAGAGAACCTGCTGATTGGCATGATCGCAAAAGTGAATAATGAATAACGAAAACAAGCCTTTCCGCTAGCGGAAAGGCTTGTTTTCGTTATGTTTGGTTTTTTATGCACTCTGTATGCAAAAAGGGTTTTCTTTCTGTTGTTTTCGTGGTAAATTAGTAGTAGACGAAAAGGAGGTTTTTTCGTTTGACTAGAATTCCTGTAATCGTTCTCGTTGGTCCGACTGCCGTTGGAAAAACGGCTTTAAGCATTGCTCTAGCTAAAAAATGGCAAGGGGAAATAATTAGTGGCGACTCAATGCAAGTATACAAGCAGCTTGATATTGGGACTGCCAAAATTACAAAAGAAGAAATGCACGGAATTCCCCATCATTTGATCGACGTTGTAGAGCCAAAGGAACCTTTCACAGCTTCAAAATTCAAACATGAGACGAGAAAGTGGATCGAAATAATCCATGAGCAAGGGAAGCTTCCTTTTGTAGTGGGTGGTACGGGTCTTTATATTCAGTCTGTTTTTTATGATTATTCATTTGGTACCGTTGCGGACGATCCGAATTATCGACACGAACTTGATCAACTCGACACGGATGAACTTCACAAAAAATTGACAGAACTCGATCCAACAAGTGCTGAATTGATTCATCCAAATAACAAACGCCGTGTTATACGTGCGCTTGAAGTGATGAAACTAACTGGAGAACCGTTTAGCGAACACCAAACACAAACAAAACTTTCGGAAGAATTTTTCCCGCTTTTTCTGGGATTAGACTTAGAAAGAAGTCTTTTATATGATCGTATTGATCGTCGTGTTGATATAATGATTAAAAATGGACTTGAAATTGAAGCACGCAAACTTTATGAAATGCGGTTGGGGGATAATTCGGCAACACGAGGGATCGGTTATAAAGAGTTATTTTTATATTTTGATGGCGAGATTTCGAAAAACGAAGCGATCCAACTAATCAAAAAAAATTCACGTCATTTCGCCAAACGACAAATGACATGGTTTCGGAATAGAATGGATATTCAGTGGATTAAAGCGCTTGAAATGGACACGGAAGTACAAGCAAATAATGCAATTGAACAATTTTTAAAAATTGGTTCTGTTTGATTCTTTCAAATAAGGGGTAATATTTTTTAAATAGCATTTTCGTATTAGGCTATTTTCAAACTTACCTCATAAGGGGTTCTTATAAAGATAGAGATTGGAGAGGGAAACATGAGTAAGGGTGGACAAGCATTACAAGATCAGTATTTAAATCAATTACGTAAAGAAAAAATCTTAGCAACGGTGTTTTTGACAAATGGCTTTCAATTGCGCGGGCGTGTAGTGAGCTTCGATAATTTCACTGTCCTTTTGGATGTGGAAGGAAAGCAGCAACTTGTATTTAAACATGCGATTTCTACTTTCTCACCACAAAAAAAATGTGACGCTTAATCAAGAAGATTAAAAACGAAAAGGCAGGGGTTCCTGCCTTTTTATATGGAGAAATCCAGATAAATGGATGTTTTAAAAACAAATAAACTTATTTCAAAAGTATGAAAGAAAGGGTAGCCGATGAATGAACAAGTGAAACAATTAAAAAGTCGAGCTGAGCAGATGATTAAAGACTTAAATCAAGAAACAGATTACTTGGCAGAACTGAATCAAGCGAAGGTACTCCAAGCGTTTAGAGCAAACAAAGTCAGTGATTTTCATTTTAATCCGTCAACTGGTTACGGATATGATGATGACGGCAGAGACACGCTTGAACGTGTCTATCGAGATGTGTTCCATACAGAAGCCGCAATTGTGCGGCCGCAGCTCATTTCTGGAACGCATGCGATCAGTACAGCACTTTTCGGCGTGCTTCGTCCAGGCGATGCACTGCTTTATATTACAGGTAATCCGTATGATACTTTAGAAGAGATCGTTGGTGTTCGGGGGATTTCTGGAAACGGCTCGCTTAGAGACTTTCAAATAGACTATGATGCAGTTCCGCTCATAGAAAATCAAGTCGATTTTGATACTGTCAGCCAAAAAATAACTGAAAAAACTAAAATGATCGGGATTCAGCGCTCAAAAGGATATGCTGAACGTGATTCATTTTCGATCGAACAAATTGCTGAGATGATTCGTTTTGTAAAAGAGATCAAGCCTGATGTTGTGGTGTTTGTTGATAATTGTTATGGTGAATTTGTGGAAGAGTTAGAACCAACAGATGTAGGTGCTGACTTGATTGCCGGGTCATTAATTAAAAATCCTGGAGGCGGCTTGGCAAAGATTGGTGGTTATTTAGCGGGGCGATCAGATTTAATTGAGTTATGTGGATATCGACTGACGACGCCTGGAATTGGACTTGAAGCCGGAGCATCACTCTACAGTCTGCTCGAAATGTATCAAGGTTTTTTTCTTGCGCCTCATGTTACGGCTCAAGCTGTCAAGGGAGCGCGTTTTACAGCGGCATTATTATCACTTTGCGGAATTGAAACAAAGCCAAACTGGGATGACCATCGTACGGATTTAATTCAAAGTGTCTCGTTCCATGATCAATCGAAAATGGTGTTGTTTGCACAAGCTATTCAAAAGTTTTCACCAGTTAATGCGCATGTTATACCAGTTGGAGCCTACATGCCTGGTTATGAGCATGATGTAATTATGGCTGCTGGAACATTTATCCAAGGTGCAAGTTTAGAATTAACAGCAGACGGTCCTATTCGTGCACCTTATGAACTCTATGTTCAAGGTGGTCTGACCTATGAGCATATAAAAATTGCAGTAACAGAAGCTGTCAATGATTTATTTGAGCATGAAAAAATTTAAAAAAAATTTGATACGAGCGAAATGCTCGTATTTTTTTATTCTGACATTAATTGGTAGCAGTGGATTTTTATTGAATGTTAGATTATCTTACATAAATTTGACAAAAGAAATGACATCCTTTATAATTCAACTATCATGAATGATGAAAGGGGATAACGGCAATGAGTGAAAAGGAGATTCGCAGGTCTATGCCTCTTTTCCCGATCGGGCCAGTAATGAAGCTGACTAATCTGACAGCAAGGCAAATTCGCTATTATGAAGATCAAGGTTTGATTCATCCTGCTCGAAATCAAGGAAATCACCGCCACTATTCTCTGCAAGACATCGACATACTACTTGAGATTAAGGATTATTTAAACGATGGTCTGAATATTGCAGGAATTAAGAAAATGTATCAGATTAAAGAACAAGAAACAAAGTCGCCTTTGACTGATGAAGACGTACGTAAGATTTTGCGTAAGGAAATGCAACAGGTTGGACGTTTTGTAAAGAATAGCGATATTCAAAAGAATCAATATCCAAAACTATGATTTATAATTGGTATTTACTTTTTCAGAAGTTAATATAAAAAACAATTTGGGAGGATTTTATTCATGGCAAATTATACAAAAGAAGATATTTTCCGCTTCGCAGATGAGCAAAATGTAAAATTCATTCGACTCCAATTCACGGACATTCTCGGGATCATTAAAAATGTGGAAATTCCTGTAAGTCAGCTAAAAAAAAGCCTTAGACAATAAAATGATGTTTGACGGTTCTTCGATCGAAGGTTTTGTTCGGATTGAAGAATCTGACATGTATCTTTTCCCGGATCTTGACACTTGGGTGGTCTTCCCTTGGACTGCTGAAAAAGGAAAAGTTGCTCGTATGATTTGCGATATTTACAATCCTGATATGACGCCGTTTTCTGGTGACCCGCGTGCAAATTTAAAACGTGTGCTGGCAGAGATGCACGAACTTGGATTTACAGATTTTAACTTAGGACCTGAACCAGAGTTCTTCCTCTTTAAATTGGACGAAAATCGTAAACCAACACTTGAACTGAATGATTCAGGCGGTTACTTCGATTTAGCACCGACGGACCTTGGGGAAAACTGCCGCCGAGATATCGTACTCGAACTTGAAGAAATGGGCTTTGAAATTGAAGCATCTCACCATGAAGTAGCACCTGGGCAGCACGAGATTGATTTCAAATACGAGGATGCTGTAACAGCATGTGATAATATCCAAACGTTTAAACTTGTTGTTAAAACAATTGCACGTAAGCATGGATTGCATGCAACCTTTATGCCGAAACCACTTTTCGGTGTGAACGGCTCAGGAATGCATTTTAACATGTCGCTTTTCAAAGGTAATGAAAATGCATTTTACGATGAAAAAGGCGAACTGCAATTGAGTGAAACAGCTTATCAATTTTTAGCCGGAATGCTTAAACATGCTAAAGGCTATACAGCGGTAACGAATCCGACAATTAATTCATATAAGCGTCTTGTGCCGGGATATGAAGCACCATGTTATATCGCTTGGAGCGGTAAAAACCGTAGTCCCCTTGTGCGTGTTCCAAGTTCACGTGGGTTAAGTACACGCTTAGAGCTTCGCAGTGTCGATCCGTCAGCTAATCCATACTTGGCAATGGCAGTACTTCTGAAAGCAGGGCTTGATGGAGTGAAAAACAAGTTGACTCCGCCTGCACCAGTTGACCGCAATATTTATGGTATGCAAGAAGATGAACGCCATGAAGCAGGAATTTATGATTTGCCAGAAAGCTTGTCGCATGCGATGGTAGAATTATCAAAAAATGATGTGATTCAAGATGGTCTTGGCGATCATATTTACGAACACTTTATCGAAGCGAAAGAAATCGAATGCGATATGTTTAGAACTGCTGTTCATCCTTGGGAACGTGATCAATACTTAGAAATTTATTAAGAAAAAACCAGTTGCCAAGCGGCAACTGTTTTTTTAAGTTAAAGCTCGATTTTGTATAGAACATGGTGCAGAAGCGGTGAGTTTGACGGAAGTTTTGGATGATTAAAATTTTTTTTGAAATCGCATTCCGATTCGCTTCATTAGTTTTTGAGAAGGAGTGTTCACAGTTGCGGTAATGCTGTAAATTTCTTGCAGTCTCAGATTGTCTTTAGCAAATTTAAGCGCAGCGAGTGAAGCTTCTGTTGCCAGCCCTTGATGCCAAAAGGATGGTAGAATCCGCCAATTTATTTCAATGCAGGGTGTAAAAGTTTCTTCGTAAGTTACCTTATTAAAGCCGCAAAAACCAATAAATTTAGCGCTTCTTTTTAAAAAAAAGAGCATAAATCCCGAAATCAGCTTGATAATTTGCCAAAAGTGCATCAAATGAAGTTCGGGCTTCTGCTTCTGTCAGCGGCTGCGGAAAGTAACGCATTACTTCTTCGTTTTGAGTCAAATCTGCATAATGAGGAAAGTCTGCTTCAGTAAACTTACGAGCTTCGATACGCTCGGTAGTGAAAATGCTCATTTCTATACTCCTTTCGAGGAAAAGAACCGTCCCTAACTGGGGCGGTTCTTTTTTTAACGAATATCACGGAACAAGCCAATCACTTTTCCGAGAATAGTGACGTTGTCTAAAATAATCGGGGCAAGTGAATCATTTTCAGGTTGAAGACGAAAATGATTTTGTTCTTTAAAAAAGCGTTTGCATGTGGCTTCGTTGTCATCTGTCATGGCTACTACGATCTCACCGTTATCAGCATTATTTTGTTTGCGGACAATCACACGGTCTCCATCAAGAATACCTGCATTAATCATACTTTCGCCATCGATTTCTAACATGAAGATATCTTTTTCACCAGCTGCCATACTCTCTGGGAGTGGGAAATAGTCATCAATATTTTCAATCGCTGTAATCGGCATTCCAGCAGTTACTTTACCTATCAACGGGATGTTGACAACTGCAGGAGCAGGAATCTCATCTTCAAGCGATAGAATTTCAATAGCACGAGGTTTCGTTGGATCGCGCCGAATCAGTCCCTTTGCTTCAAGTCTCGCAAGATGTCCATGAACGGTAGAGCTAGAGGCGAGGCCGACAGCTTCTCCGATTTCTCGGACGGAAGGCGGGTACCCTTTTTCTTTAACTTCAGATTTAATAAATTCGTAAATATCTTGTTGACGTTTTGATAATTTCATGGTTTCACCCCGTTAAAATGATAATAATGATTAAATTTAGTATAGCAAACCTTATGCCAATATGCAAACAAAGGTTCGATTTTTTTGTTGACAAATAGGAACGAATGTTCTAATATAATAAAAAAGCGAACGTATATTCTTATGAAAGGATAGAAATGACAATTAAAAGTTTTTGGGATAAATACTATATTGCAGTTATTTTTGTAGCCGCTTCAATAATAATGGGAGTAACTTTTCTCCTTTTTATTAGCTCAACGGACGAATCCAATTATTCAAAAGTAGATATTGTTTCAGGAGATTCTGTGTGGGCATTAGCAGAGCGGCATGCAACAGATGCAAAGATGGATAAAGTTAGCTTTGTAGAATGGGTAGAAAAAAAGAATAATCTGGATACAAATGAAGTAAAAGCAGGGGATCAATTGGTGATTCCGGTTCGGGAAAAACAAGTTAGACAGGATGCAACGATTCAACTGGCAAATGAATAAACAGACAACATTTTACAAGTCATGTATAATAAGAGGAGTAGCTAAACTGCTTCTCTTTTTTATGCCCTATTCAGTAAAATCTAATAACAAAAGGATGAATAAATATGTTAGAACAAGCTAAAATTGACCGCATTAATGAACTTTCTCGCAAAAAGAAGGCGGAAGGATTAACAGCAAATGAAAAAATCGAGCAGGAAGAATTACGACGTGAATACTTAAAATCATTTCGTACTCATATGAAGGGAACCATTGAAAACACAACGATTATCGATCCAAACGGTAAAGATATAACTCCTAAAAAAAGTAAAACAAATGCGAAAAAAAAAGGAAGTAAATTGAATGAAATGAGCATAAATGAACAAATGCGCAAAAATAATGATCATTTCTGCGTTTTCAGTTGAGTAATTCCCTAATTAGGACTAAAATAAAGGGGAGTTGATTATAAAACGAGAGAGGATGTTTCAATTGTTTGATAAAACAGATCAATTAGCGATTAACACGATTCGCACTTTGTCGATTGACGCGATTCAAAAAGCCAATTCCGGACACCCAGGTTTACCGATGGGGGCGGCTCCTATGGCTTATACTTTATTTTCACGGGTATTAAATGCGAATCCTGCCAATTCACACTGGTTCAATCGTGATCGCTTCGTGCTTTCGGCTGGACACGGTTCAATGCTTTTATATAGCTTACTTCATTTAAGCGGTTACAAATTAAGTTTAGATGATATTAAAAACTTCCGTCAATGGGGAAGTAAAACACCAGGGCATCCTGAGTATCGTCATACTGATGGTGTCGATGCTACAACTGGGCCACTTGGACAAGGAATTGGGATGGCCGTTGGGATGGCGATGGCTGAGCGGCATTTAGCAGCTCTTTATAATAAAGCTGATTATAATATTGTAGATCACTATACGTTTGCACTTTGCGGCGATGGCGACTTGATGGAAGGGATTTCATCTGAAGCTTCTAGTCTTGCTGGACATCAGCAACTTGGTCGTTTGATCGTGCTCTATGATTCAAATAATATTTCGCTTGATGGTGATTTGGATCATTCTTTCTCGGAAGATGTGCAAAAACGTTATGAAAGCTACGGCTGGGAACATTTGTTGGTTAAAGATGGTAACAATACCGATGAAATCTTAGCTGCGATTGAAAAAGCTAAACAAAATGAAACACAACCTACTTTGATTGAAGTTAAAACTGTAATTGGGTTTGGTGCTCCTGATGCTGGTACGAGCAAAGTTCACGGTGCTCCGCTTGGAGATGAAGGCGTGAAAACAGCAAAACAAGCTTATGGCTGGAATTATGATGAAGCCTTCTTTGTTCCTGAAGAAGTATATGAACGCTTTGGTTCTACAATTGTTGAACGAGGTGCAAAAGCAGAAAAAGAATGGAGTGATTTGTTCGTTTCTTATAAGAAGGATTTCCCTGAGCTTGCGAAACAGTTAGAAGATAGTATTGATGGGCATCAAGCTCCTGGTTTTGCTGATGGACTGACGACTTATCACGAAGGAGATAAAGCTCTTGCAAGTCGTGCTTCGAGCGGCGAAGCGATTAATGCCTTTGCTGAAAAAATGCCATGTCTGTTTGGCGGTTCCGCTGACCTAGCTGGTTCTAATAACACAATGATTAAAACGGATGGAGAGTTTACGAAGGATAATCCGGCTGCACGCAATATATGGTTTGGTGTGCGTGAATTTGCAATGGGTGCTGCTTTAAACGGGATGGCTCTTCATGAAGGGCTAAAAGTTTATGGCGGAACATTCTTTGTATTTTCCGATTACTTGCGTGCTGCGATTCGTTTAGCATCAATTCAACAACTCCCAGTCACATATGTGCTAACTCATGATAGCATTGCTGTCGGGGAAGACGGCCCTACACATGAGCCTGTTGAACAGTTAGCCTCTCTTCGTGCTATGCCTGGTCTTTCCGTCATTCGCCCTGCTGACGGAAATGAAGTGAATACCGCATGGAAAATTGCAATCGAATCAACAAACAAACCTCATGCACTTGTTTTAACCAGACAAGGTTTGCCTGTTCTTAAAAACAGCGATAAGTTGGCAGAGGAAGGGGTTCGCAAAGGAGCATATGTAATTTCACCGGCGAAAAAAGGAACACCTGATGCGATCTTACTTGCCAGCGGTTCAGAAGTCCACTTGGCTATTGAAGCACAAACTACTTTGCTTGAAAAAGGAATAGATGTATCAGTTGTTTCGGTACCATCATTTGACTTATTTGAATCTCAATCTGCAGAGTATAAAGAAAGTGTGCTTCCAAACGCTGTACGGAAACGCCTTGCTATTGAGATGGGATCGAGTTTCGGCTGGGGACGTTATGTTGGTCTTGACGGTCAAGTGCTTGGAATTGATAAATTCGGCGCTTCTGCACCAGGTGAAACGATTATTGAAAACTATGGCTTTACAGTCGAAAATATTGTCAAATTAGTTGAAGAGCTTTAATAAAACAGGCAGAAGTCAGGTTTATACTGTACTTCTGCCTGTTCTTTTGTAAAAAAGTATTGTTTGTTAATCGCAAATCAAGTACAATGTAAGAGGTATATTCGTTCAAGGAGGAGAAAGAAACTATGTGGATTTACATTCTTGTCGGTCTGATTTGCTTGTTAGCTGGACTGGCTGGCGGCTTCTTTATTGCAAGACGCTACATGATGAACTATTTGAAAAACAATCCGCCTGTCAATGAGCAAATGCTTCAAATGATGATGGCGCAAATGGGACAAAAACCGTCTCAAAAGAAAGTCAACCAAATGATGAACGCGATGAACAAACAAAGTGAAAAAGAAATGAAGAAAAAAGAAAAAAATAATTTATTGTTCTTATAAGATTAGGATGATTGATGTCAATAAAGGTTTGTGAAAATTATTTCCACTGATTTTTCATTAATATATCCATGTGATTCTTGTATTATTTTTTCACCAACTTTCAATGATTTAAGAAACGACACTTAATTGTTGCAGTATAATCTGTGATGATTAAGTGTTTTTTGATGTGGAAAAAGCTAGGTACGACTTGCAAAGTCAGAGAGGTTTAATAGTTTTAGGAAAAATGTGGAAAGTGAAAATTAAGTGATTGGTCATCTAACTATATAATTGCTTAAAAAAGCAAATGTGGAATACTCTCTTTTAGGCAGAGGAAGATTCTAAACGAACAGCACGAATACTTAAAATGTAGCTTTATTGATCTTTCAACTTTTGTCATGATTTACATTTCTTTATACTTTTATTTCTAACGTTTTAATTCGATCACACTAAAATTAAAGTAAGGAAAAGGAAAGTGGATTTTTTGGTTGAAAAGAGATTTATGCAATTATTACTGTTCTTTTCTTTGGGTTGGATACTAAATATCATTTTATTATTGTTATTAAATGCCTGATCATTTCTATCTTGAGTGTTGCAATGCTAATTTGATTTTTGAGAGAGTGTTATGAATGGTGGAAGTGCTTTTCTTAATTTTATATCTTTAGAATTTCCTCTAGTAGTATTCAAATGCAACTAAATTTATCGCTGTTTCATACAATTCAGTGGGTCATTATGAGCGAAACGAATGTACTCTATGCCAGCGCGTGGAGGTTGGAAAAAAGTAGTAAACTTACAATGAAACGCTTTGTTAGTAAAACTAGCAGAAAAATTTCAATCATAAACCAGATTCTTACTTTTTTAAAAAACCAATAAAGAGATTCTAAACTCAGTTTGGCTTAGGTGGAAAAATTCTCATTGTTAGACTTTGGATTTTCAAAGAGATACGGGTTGAAATTGATGTTTTAGATGCATTTTCGCCTGATGAAAAACTATCAAAATATCACTTTTTTCCTGCTATAAGTATTTGACTGTGAACGAGCGATGGAATATACCCAAAATGGGTAGATAGATCGCTTATTCAAGTTAGCTCGATATGTGACTGATAATTTGATTGCTTTATAAAAGGTTATCATTACTAGTAATGTATCATAGAGTCGCTTGTTAAGAAATCGAAAGACGAATGTATAGGAATTTATCACTAATAAGATGATAAATCAATTATTTCTTACTTTTTATAAAATAGATTCATTTATTTCTACTGTTCAAAATTACTTATTTTCGTTATAATAAATTTACTACAATCAGAAAGAGGTAAGAGAATGAACAACAGAAAAGCTGAATTTATCATGACAATTATCGGAGCGAGCCTAGGTGCTTTAGGGGTTCTAATTACTGCTCCCATGCTACTTATGATTATGTTTGTAGCAACAACAAGTTCCTCAGGAATGATGTCGTCACGTACGATGATGCACGGAGACGACTTGTTAGGATTAGTGTTTGGAGGCGGCTTAATTGTTATTTCGCTGTTGCTGGCTATTGTTGCATGCTTATTCGGCTTTATTGCTGCTTTTAAACTTAAAAAAGGTAACTCAGTAAAAGCTTGGTCGATTGCTTTGATTGTAATCGGGGCACTTTGTTTCTTCAGTTATGGCTGGATCACAGGGGTATTGTTCTTGATTTCTGGGATTATGTCGCTTACAAAGCTGTCGAGCGATCGAAATAGTTTTGATGATTTCTAAAATAAAAGCTTGAAAAAAGTGCTACTCATTATAAGAGTGGCACTTTTTTTTAATATCGAAACTCAAGTGATAAAGTGTTATAATATAACGATGTTTGATAGGATTTTAAAGGAAAGAAGGGACGTTATGACGGCTGTTTATATCCACATTCCATTTTGTGAACATATTTGCTATTATTGCGATTTTAATAAAGTTTTTTTAGAAGGTCAGCCAGTTGATGAATATGTAAATCTTTTGATTCGTGAGATGGAGCTTGCTACTGAAGGCAAGCAACTAGAAACGGTTGAAACTATATTTGTCGGGGGAGGAACGCCAACGACACTCACAGAAAAACAAATTGAACGACTTTGTAGTGCGGTTAAGCGCATTTTTCCCTTATCAAAAAACGCAGAGTTTACATTCGAATCAAATCCAGGAGATTTGTCGGTAGAAAAACTTTCTGTCATGCAAGCGAGTGGTGTGAATCGGCTTAGCATGGGAGTACAAAGCTTTAATAATGAGTTGCTGAAAAAAATCGGACGGATTCATACGGTGCAGGATGTGTACCAGTCAATTCGAAATGCGGAGCAGGTTGGTTTTGAAAATCTAAGTATTGATTTGATTTTCAGTCTACCCGGACAAAGTGAGGCAGATTTTAAAGATACGCTTGAAAAAGCACTGGCGCTTGATTTACCGCATTATTCGGCTTACTCGCTCATTATCGAACCGAAAACCATTTTTTATAATTTGATGCAAAAGGGAGAATTAATTTTGCCAAGCCAAGATGCGGAAGCAAATATGTACGACTTTTTGATGTCAGAAATGGAAAAAAACGGGAAAAAACAATATGAAATCAGTAATTTCGCGCGGACGGGCTTTGAAAGTCGGCACAATCTCGTTTACTGGAGCAACGAACATTACTATGGTTTTGGAGCGGGGGCGCACGGATATTTGGCAGATCGGCGCTACAGCAATTTTGGGCCGCTTAAACAATATATGACTCCCCTCAGTGAAAATAAGCTGCCTATTTTTCAAGTGAAAGATTTATCTTTGAAAGAAGAAATGGAAGAAGAAATGTTTCTTGGTTTGCGAAAAGTGGCTGGTGTTAATAAAAAACGTTTTTTTGAAAAGTTTGACCGTAATTTGGATGAGGTCTTTAAGGATGCTCTTGAAACTACTTCTGAAAAAGGATGGCTGATTCATGATCAGCAAAATGTAAAGTTGACACGTGAAGGTCGTTTTTTAGGAAATAATGTTTTTCGTGAATTCCTTTAAAATCGCATGGTTGACCAATTTTGACCAAATAGGTCGGTCCCTAGTATGAAATTAAGTGTTTTCAGTTGACGGGAGCCGATTTGTTTGGTAAATTTATACTTGTATTTAGCACTTGAAACTTTAGAGTGCTAAAAAGAGGTGATAAAAATGTTGACGGAAAGGCAGTTGCAAATTTTTCGGGCAATCATTGATCATTTCACTTGGACAGTTCAGCCTGTTGGTTCAAAAAATTTGCTAAAGGAAAGCGAACTGCCATATAGTTCGGCGACCATTCGAAATGAAATGAGTGTTCTTGAAGAGTATGGTTTTATTGAAAAGACGCATTCATCATCAGGGCGAGTTCCGTCTGAAAAAGGCTACCGCTTTTATGTTGATTATTTGCTTCAACCAAAGGCGCTTACGGCAGAAGATAAACGGCTGATTCGATCGCTTTTTTTCGGCAGATTATTATGAAGCGGAGCAGTTGATTCAAAATTCTGCTTTGATGCTTTCTGAACTTACAAACTATACTTCAATTGTTCTTGGACCGGAAACATCGAGAAATAAGTTAAGCGGTTTTCGGATTGTACCGATCAGTGAAGCGCAGGCTATGTTGCTTTTAATTACAGATCAAGGACATGTTGATCACCATCTTGTGAATTTGCCGAAAGAAGTCACACTTTCTGATGTAGAAAGAACGGTCAATATTTTGAATGAGCGTCTTGTTGGAGTTCCGCTTGATGAACTTTCGAGCAGAATCCCAACCGAGGTTAAGGAACTTCTCGTAGGTCATGTGGAAAATTCAGAACGGTTGAGTAGTATCGTGTTTGATACGCTGAAAAATTCGAATCAAGAAAAAGTTTATTTCGGTGGTAAGACGAATATCTTGAATCAACCGGAATTTCACGATGTGGCAAAGATTCGTGATTTTTTACAATTAGTTGAGGAAGAAAAGGGAATATATGATATGTTTCGTAATATTCCCGATGGCATTCAAGTGAAGATAGGTCGAGAGCTTGATAATGATTTGCTAAACAATTTAAGCATCATCACAGCTACGTATCAAATTGCAGATGAGCGGGTCGGCGGAATTATTCTGCTTGGTCCAACGCGAATGGAATATGCGCGGATGATGGGACTTGTCGATGTATTCAGCAAAGACTTAACAGCAGTTTTAACAAAACTTTATCGAGATCAACAAAAATAGAAAGGAATAGAAAAATCTCGATTTTTCTAAGAGGTGATTTCTGTGTCTGAACCTAAAGATAAACAAACCAAGATTGAAGATGAAATTGAAAAAGAAGCTGAAATTGAAGCAAATGAAACGATTGAACAGATGGATGAGCAAAATGATGTTACTGAAATTGATCAGAAATTAGCGGAACTTGAAGAAAAGCTTGAAGCGAGCGAAAATCGTTACTTGCGTCTCCAAGCAGATTTTGAAAATGTAAAAAAACGCACAATTTCTGATCGAGAAGCGGCGATGAAATATCGCTCGCAAAGTCTTGCAGAAGATCTTTTACCAGCACTTGATAGCTTTGAAAAAGCGTTGGCGACTGCAAGTGATAATGAAGAGGTTGCTGCAATTTTAACGGGCTTGGAAATGGTTCATGGCCAAATTGTTGCAGCCCTAAAAAAAGAAGGCATTGAGCCGATTGAAGCACTTGGTGAACAATTTGATCCAAATTTCCACCAAGCTGTGTTACAAGATAATGACCCAGAGAAGGCAAGCAATGAAATTACTGCTGAGCTACAAAAAGGCTATAAAATTAAAGATCGGGTAATTCGTCCTTCAATGGTAAAAGTAAACGAATAAAAATAGAAATTGATTTTTCAGGAGGAAATAAATTATGAGTAAAATTATTGGTATTGACTTAGGAACAACAAATTCTGCTGTGGCTGTCCTTGAAGGTGGCGAAGCAAAAATTATCCCAAATCCGGAAGGTGCTCGTACAACACCATCAGTTGTCGGCTTTAAAAAATGGCGAACGTCAAGTCGGAGAAGTGGCAAAACGCGCTGCAATTACAAACCCAAATACTGTGAGCTCGATTAAACGCCATATGGGAACAGATTACAAAGAAACGATTGACGGTAAAGACTATTCGCCGCAAGAGATCAGTGCGATTATCTTACAGTATCTAAAAGGTTATGCAGAAGATTATCTTGGTGAAACTGTAGATAAAGCTGTAATCACTGTACCGGCTTATTTTAATGACGCGCAACGTCAAGCAACAAAAGATGCTGGTAAAATTGCTGGTCTTGAAGTAGAACGGATTATTAATGAACCTACGGCTGCTGCTCTTGCATATGGGATGGACAAAACAGATAAAGATCAAACCATTCTCGTCTTTGACCTTGGCGGCGGGACTTTCGATGTATCTATTCTTGAACTTGGTGACGGTGTATTTGAAGTACATTCTACTGCTGGAGACAATAACCTTGGCGGCGATGATTTTGACCAAAAAATCATTGATTATTTAGTGGCTGAATTTAAAAAAAGAAAATGGAATTGATTTAAGCAAAGATAAAATGGCACTCCAACGTTTGAAAGATGCTGCTGAAAAAGCGAAAAAAGATCTTTCTGGTGTAATGAGCACACAAATTTCGTTACCGTTTATTACGGCTGGAGAAGCTGGACCGCTTCACTTAGAAGTAAACTTGACTCGTGCGAAATTTGATGAACTAACAAGTGATCTTGTAGAACGTACAGTTGGACCAACTCGTCAAGCGCTTAAAGATGCTAATCTTTCTGCAAGTGATATCGATCAAGTTATCTTAGTCGGCGGATCTACTCGGATTCCTGCGGTTCAAGAAATGATTACGAAAGAACTCGGTAAAGAACCTCACCGTGGTGTAAACCCTGATGAAGTTGTGGCGATGGGTGCTGCCATTCAAGGTGGTGTCATTACTGGTGATGTGAAAGATGTTGTCTTGCTTGATGTTACTCCACTTTCCCTTGGAATTGAAACAATGGGCGGCGTTATGACAACACTGATCGAACGCAATACAACGATTCCAACTTCAAAATCGCAAACTTTCTCAACGGCGGCTGACAATCAACCAGCTGTTGATATCCATGTTCTTCAAGGGGAACGTCCAATGGCAAAAGACAATAAAACGCTCGGACGCTTCCAACTAGCTGATATTCCGGCTGCACCACGCGGTATTCCACAAATTGAAGTTTCGTTTGATATTGACAAAAACGGTATTGTAACGGTTCGTGCGAAAGATCTTGGAACTGGTAAGGAACAAAACATTGTGATCAAATCTTCCTCAGGTTTAACTGATGAAGAAATCGATAAGATGATCAAAGATGCAGAAGCAAATGCAGAAGAAGATAAGAAAAACAAAGAAAATGTTGAAACACGCAACAATGCAGATCAACTTATCTTCACTGTAGATAAAACACTCAAAGAACTTGAAGGTAAAGTCGAAGAAGAAGAAGTGAAAAAAGCTGAAACGGCACGTGATGAACTTCAAGAAGCGCTGAAGGGCGACGATTTCGAAGTAATCAAGACAAAATCGGATGCTTTAAATGAAATCGTACAAAACCTTTCTGTTAAGCTTTATGAGCAAGCAGCGGCAGCGCAACAAGCGCAAGGCGAAAACCCAGAAGCAAATGCTGCTGACGGTAGTGAAGATGTTGTAGATGCTGAATTTGAAGAAATCAACGATGACGATAAAAAAGAAGATAAATAAGCAAGAATAAGGAATGAATGTAGATAAAGAGTCAAAGTCTTGCTGACTTTGGCTTTTTATCTGATATACGCTATATTTATGTGAAGAGTTATGATACAATACCTTAGGATTAAACTATAATAGACAGGAGTGATGGCGGATGGCAAAACGCGATTATTATGAAGTTCTCGGCGTTTCGAAGAGTGCGACCGCGGATGAAATCAAAAAAGCCTACCGGAAGCTTTCGAAACAATACCATCCGGATATCAATAAAGAAGAAGGCGCGGATGAAAAATTCAAAGAGATTTCTGAGGCTTATGAAGTCTTAAGCGATGAAAATAAGCGCGCTCAATATGATCAATATGGACATGTTGATCCGAACCAAGGATTTGGCGGCGGAGCTGGCGGATTTTCCGGCGGTTTCTCATCAGGCGGTTTTTCTGGATTTGAAGATATTTTTGATACATTCTTTGGTGGAGGCGGCGGACGTCAGCGTGATCCCAACGCCCCTAGACAAGGGAATGACTTACAATATACGATGCAGTTAAAATTTAAGGAAGCGGTTTTCGGAAAAGAAGCAGAGATTGAAATTCCTCGTGAAGAAAACTGTGAAACTTGTCACGGCTCAGGTGCAAAACCGGGGACGCATCCGGAAAAATGTTCGCACTGCGGTGGTAAAGGCTCAATCAATGTTGAACAAAATACACCGTTTGGTCGGATTGTTAACAAACAAACGTGTTCATACTGTCATGGAACTGGAAAAGAAATCAAAGAGAAATGCCCGACTTGTCACGGTTCTGGACGCGTAACGAAAAACAAAAAAAATCAAACTTAAAGTCCCTGCTGGTGTCAATGATGGACAGCAAATGCGCGTAGCTGGTGAAGGTGAAGCAGGCGTGAACGGCGGACCGAATGGTGATTTATTTGTCGTGTTTGTGATCATTCCAGATGAATTCTTTGAACGCGACGGCGATGATATCTTTGTTGAAGTACCGCTCACATTTGTTCAGGCGGCGCTTGGAGACGAAATTGATGTGCCGACGGTTCACGGGAAAGTAAGGCTTAAAATTCCTGCTGGAACGCAAACTGGGACAACATTCCGTTTGAGAGGAAAAGGTGTGCCACATTTGCGCGGAAGCGGAACAGGGGATCAACATGTAGCGGTTAAAGTCATTGTGCCGAAAAAACTCGATGATAATCAGAAGGAAATCTTGCGCAGTTTTGCTGATACGACCGGAGATAAAGTTGACGAGCAAAATTCGGGATTCTTTGATAAAATGAAGAGAGCATTTAAAGGCGATTAAAACCAAAAAAGCGGACGTTGGATAAAAGACTATCAACATCCGCTTTTTTTAACGAGGAGGGCATAAATGTGGAATGGTCAGAGGTTGAGATTCACACTGTAAACGAGGCGGTAGAGCCGGTTGCAAATTTGCTTAGTGAGTACGGGGCAAGCGGTGTCGCGATTGAAGATGCGGCGGATTTCTTTAAAGAAAGAGAAGATCAGTTTGGTGAAATTTATGCGCTTAGCCGCGAGGATTATCCAGAAGACGGTGTGATTGTGAAGGCTTATTTTCTGAAGACTAATGAGTTTTTGCAGCAAATACCGGAAATGGAGCTGGGGCTGCGCAATTTGAGTGAATTTGATATTCCACTTGGCAACTTTAAATTTTTTGTGAACGATGTGAACGATGAAGACTGGGCAACAGCTTGGAAAAAATACTATCATCCGGTTCAAATTACCGATCACATCACAGTTGCGCCGACATGGGAAGAATACACGCCGCGAGCAGATGAACTCGTGATTGAGCTTGATCCAGGAATGGCATTTGGAACGGGAACTCATCCAACGACACAGCTTTCAATGCGGGCACTTTCAGAATTTTTGAAGAAGGGCGATCGTGTGATTGACGTTGGTACCGGCTCAGGTGTGCTGGCCATCTTAAGCGCAAAACTCGGAGCGCATTCCGTGCTTGCGCTAGACCTCGATGAAGTGGCCGTCCGAGCCGCACGAGAAAATGTAGAGCAGAATCAAGTGGCGAATTTAGTTGAACTGCGTCAAAATGACTTGCTTAACGGTATTAATCAAGAAGCAGATTTAATTGTTGCTAATATTTTAGCAGAAGTTATTCTGCTGTTCCCGAAGGATGTCCATCGCTTGCTTAAACCAGGCGGCATATTTATCGCTTCAGGTATTATTGAAGGAAAAGCGGAAGATGTGCGCGAGGCTTTGATCGAAGCATCGCTTACTGTGCTTGAAACGCGCCAACAGGGCGATTGGGGTGCTATCATCGCTAAACGAGGCGAAGAGTAACATGCAGCGCTATTTCATTGATCAGACGATAGTAGAAGATAAGCCTTTTTTTTATTACGGGGTCTGATTTTCATCATATTACGCGAGTTATGCGGATGAAGGCAAACGATCGAGTGTTTGTGGTTGATTTATCGGAGCGGGCATTCTTAGCTGAGATTACAGAAGTTTTGGAAGATCAGGTTGTACTTCGCTTTTTAAGCTGGCAGGAGTCAGAAACGGAACTTCCAATTCGTATTGCGATTGCAAGCGGTTTGCCAAAAGGGGATAAACTAGATTTCATTGTGCAAAAAGGAACGGAGCTCGGTGCAGTCGCTTTTTATCCGTTTAAGGCAGAACGTTCGGTTACGAAATGGGAGCCGAAAAAAACTGCGAAGAAGATTGAACGTTTGGAGCGAATTGCAAAGGAAGCTGCTGAACAGTCTCACAGAACCCATATTCCAAAAATTGAGTTTGCTTCTGATTTAGGAAAACTGCTAACATTGATGGAGGCATTTGATTATGTCGTTTGTGCGTATGAAGAAAGTTCGCGAGCAGGTGAAAAGAATGTGCTTGCTACAGTTTTTGAGGAAATTCCGCACGGGGCTTCTTTACTTGTAATTTTTGGACCGGAAGGCGGACTCAGTGAAACAGAAGTCGAGCAGTTTGGTAAAAAAGACGTGCATTTTGCAGGGCTTGGACCGCGAATTTTGCGAACAGAAACAGCACCACTTTATTTGCTTGCTGCGGCATCTTATCATTTTGAGTTGGCAGATTCATTTTTTAATGAATAATGTATAAGAAAAATGTATAAAGTTAACGATTTCATGTTGACGTGATTTTAAGTTTCCGCTATAATTTTATATGAGTGAATGCCAATTCTGTTATGCTTTTAAGCTCAGGAGCATTCTGAAGCCTTATGAGGGTTCGGGGATTTTGATTCTCGTACTCGTGTAAGTGTCGGAGGGAGGGAAAGAGAGATGTCAAAAACAGTAGTTCGTAAAAACGAATCGCTTGACGATGCTCTTCGTCGCTTTAAACGTACTGTTTCGAAAAGTGGAACTTTGCAAGAATCGAGAAAGCGCGAATTTTATGAAAAGCCAAGCGTAAAACGTAAGAAAAAATCAGAGGCAGCAAGAAAACGCAAATTCTAATTGTTAAAGGCGATGATTTTGTGACACTGCTTGATAAGTTAAATGACGATATGAAGCAAGCAATGCGTGATAAAGAGAAAGAAAAACTTTCTGTTATCCGAATGCTGAAAGCTGCTCTTCAAAACGAGGCAATTGGTCAAGGTGGAGATCTTTCTCCGGATGACGAAATTACGGTTCTTTCGCGTGAGATGAAGCAGCGCAGAGATTCTCTTTCTGAGTTTGAAAAAGCTGGCAGGGATGATCTAGCTGAAAAAGTTCGAGCTGAAATCAAAATTGTGGAAGCGTACTCGCCGAAACAACTTTCTGATGAAGAGCTTGAAAATATTGTGAAAGCAACGATTGCAGAAGTTGGAGCGACGTCTAAGGCGGACTTTGGGAAAGTCATGGGCGCGATTATGCCGAAAGTAAAAGGCAAAGCTGACGGAAATGCAGTAAACAAATTTGTGAAACAATATCTTTCATGAGACTTTAAAGACCGGCTTTGGCCGGTCTTTTTATTTATGCCAAAAAATCGGAAGAAATAGTAAGGCTAAAGGAGATGCGGTTTTAATTCTACGGCTTTTTCGTGTATAATGAATACGAGATCATGGAAGTTTAAAACAAAGGGGTTAGAGAATGCAAAATGAATCCTATAAAGAAACCATTGAACTAACTGAAGAAATTGATGCACGCGATTTGTTTGGAAATCAGGATGCACATCTGGATATATTAGAAGAAAGTTTTGATGTGAAAATTGTTTCGCGCGGCGGAGATGTTTTGGTTACAGGAGAGCCTGAGAATGTGAAACATACTCGTCACGTTCTTCATGCGTTGTTTTCTGTTTTAAAGCGCGGCGACCACCTCGATGGACGTGATGTTGCGCAAGCGATTAAGATGGAAAATGGTGGAACGCTTGAGTATTTCGGGACGCTATTCGATGATGAAATTACGAAAAATACAAATGGAAAGCCGATTCGGCCGAAGACATTTGGTCAGCGAGAATACATTCAAATGGTGCGCAGGTTTGATATTGTATTTGGGATAGGGCCTGCCGGAACCGGAAAAACATATTTGGCTGTTGTTATGGCTGTCGATGCTTGGAAAAAAGGTAAAGTGAGCAAAATTATTTTAACGCGTCCTGCTGTTGAAGCGGGAGAAAGTCTTGGATTCTTGCCAGGCGATTTGAAGGAAAAAGTCGATCCGTATTTGCGCCCTGTGTATGATGCACTTTATGATATTTTAGGCGTAGAACATACGACAAGGCTGATGGAACGCGGTGTGATTGAAATTGCTCCACTCGCTTATATGCGTGGCCGGACTCTTGATCATGCATTTGTTATTCTTGATGAAGCGCAAAATACAACGATTGCACAAATGAAGATGTTTTTAACGCGCCTCGGATACGATTCGAAGATGATCGTGAACGGGGATATGACGCAAATCGATTTGCCAAAAGGTGTCGTGAGCGGTCTTGTTAATGCGGAACAGGTTTTAAACCATGTAAAAAATATCGGTTTTGTTTACTTTGAACACCATGATGTGGTGCGGCATCCGCTTGTTGCTGAAATTATTAAAGCTTATGAACGAAACTAAAGGAGTCGAACCAGCATGATGCAAAAATGGAACCGCTTGTACGAAAAATATGGTCAGAAAGTGATCGTTCCATGTTTTCTTGTCATTTTAATGCTTCTTGCGTATCTCCTAATGATCCAAATGACAAAGCCGGAATCTTTTAACGCTAAGCTGTTTTCGGTTGCTGAACGGACGATTCGCTCGCCGCAAACGATGATTGACACGAAAAAAACGGAAGAAGAGAAAACGGCAGCTGAAAACTCGGTTGAAGACGTGTACACGTTTAATCGTGAAACAGGGCAAAATCGTGTAGCACTGATGGATTCGTTTTTTGCTTATATCAGTGAAGTTCAAGGTGAAGTGAAAGAGAAGACGAATAAGCAGGAGACGGTTTCTGCTGCTGATAAAGTAAAACTGATCAAGGCGAAGCTTTCAAGTAATGTTTCGGAGAAGATTACGGCAAGTATTTCAGATACGATGCTACTTGGGCTGATCAATGCTGACGCGAAAGACTTAGAGACGGTCAAAACGATTGTATCTAAAGAAGTCAGTCTGATTATGGAAGGTAATATTCGCGAAGCGGATTTAAATACCAAGAAAGTTCAAGCTCGTGATGACATTGAGCTGTCAAATTTGCCTAGCCAGTTTAAGACGACTGCAAAGGCGCTCGCTTCTTATGCAATTGTCCCTAACGAAACGTTTAATGAAAAAGAAACGACGGCACGCCAAAAAGAAGCAGCAGCAAGTGTGATTCCGGAAAAGATCCTGCAAGGTCAGGTTATCGTGCAGGAAGGGCAGATTATTGATCGTGAAACGTATCGTCAGCTTGGAATGCTCCATTTGCTCGATCAAAAGATGCCGATTAAACAATATGCTGGTTATGCACTACTGATTTTGGTTTTAGCATCTATTCTTTATTTTTTCACGACAAAAACAAAAATTTCACGGAAAAAGCGGCAGCAAACGCTGATGATTTTCGGAGTGGCTTATTTGTTTACTTTGCTGTTGCTGTTTATTGTTCGACTGCTTGAAGGAGCAAATTTAAATAATATTGCGTTTATATTTCCAGCATCATTCCTTCCGGTTGTTCTTAAAATTTTGCTACGCGAACGCTACGCATTCTTAGGATTGCTTTTTATCTCAACGACGAGTTTATTTGTTTTTCAATCGGATGAAGCAAGCGTTGTCAGTAGTATAATAACACCGTTTATTTTACTGAGTGGCTTTGTGTCAATTATTTCATTGCGTGATTATTCACGCCGCATTGCTATTTTTAGGGCTGGTTTTATTGTCGGGCTGTTTAATGTGTTTTGTGTTGTTTTTTTGATGATGATTAATAATTCCACTATTTTAAATGAAAACTCGCTGCAATCAGTTTTTTATGCTTTTATCGGCGGATTAGGCGCTTTCATTTTAGCGCTTGGACTCATTCCACTTTTTGAGTTGTTATTCGGCGTACTTACGACAAGTCGGCTTGTAGAGCTTGCGAACCCGAATCATCCACTTTTAAAACGAATTTTGATGCGAGCACCGGGTACTTACCACCACAGCATGATGGTAGCGAATTTAGCGGAAGCTTGCGCAGATAAAATCGGAGCGAATGGTTTGCTTGTTCGTGTCGGCTGTTTCTATCATGATATTGGTAAGACTTTGCGTCCACCCTACTTTGTTGAGAATCAGTTACAAGGCATTAATCCGCATGATCGATTGACTCCTGAGCAAAGTCGCGATATTATTTTAGCTCATACTGTTGACGGGGCTGACATCTTGCGGGAAAATCACATGCCGGAACCAATTGTTGATATTGCCCTTGAGCATCATGGAACTACACTTTTAAAATACTTTTATTTGAAGGAAAAAGAACAGAATCCAGATGTGGATGAAGCAAGCTTCCGCTATCCAGGTCCTAAGCCCCAAACGAAGGAAACAGCCATTATTAATATTGCTGATAGTGTTGAGGCCGCTGTTCGAGCATGCGCGGAACCTACCCGTGAAAAAATCGAACAGATTATCGAAGGGATCATTAAAGAGCGCTTGCTTGACGGGCAGTTTTCAGAATGTGATTTGTCCATGAAAGAATTGGAACAAATTCGTGAAACATTAAATCAAACCTTAAACGGGATATATCACCAACGGATTCAGTATCCGGATGAAAAGAAAGGGGAAAACTGATGGCGATTCTTGAACTCGACTTAATCGATGAAACTGAAAAGCTTTCAAATGATGCTTCTCTACTTGTTGCTGACATTTTGGAGTTTGCTGCCAGTTATTTAAAACTGGACGAAGGAACAGAAATGTCCGTTACTTTTATGGACAATTCAGGTATTCAAGAAATTAATCGTGAATATCGCGGCAAGGATGCACCAACGGATGTGATTTCGTTTGCGCTTGAAGAGCAGGGCGAAGATGAAATGCCGATTATTTTTGAAGAAGACATGATGCCGCGAAATCTTGGCGATATTATTATTTCAACAGAACGGGCAGCGGAACAAGCCGAGGAATACGGCCATTCCTTTGACCGCGAGCTTGGATTTTTAGCCGTGCACGGTTTGCTGCATCTGCTTGGCTATGATCACATGGAAAAAGAAGAAGAAAAAGAGATGTTCGGTCTTCAAAAAGAAGTGTTGGATGCTTATGGTCTCAAACGATAGAAAATTCCGGCGCAGCAAAAGTTACCTCGACTCGTTTCGGCATGCACTTGCTGGGATTAAAACTGTTGTTGTGGAAGAGCGCAATATGCGAGTGCATCTATTCGCTGCTATCCTTGTCATTTTGTTCGCTGTTTTATTCCGCGTTAGTCAAACAGAATGGCTGATTCTTACGCTTTGTATCGCTTCTGTCCTCGTGCTTGAAATTGTGAATACAGCGATTGAGCGGACAGTCGATACAGTGACATCTGAGTTTATGCCTGAAGCAAAAAAAAGCAAAAGATGCTGCTGCTGGCGCTGTCTTAGTAGCTTCACTTGCCTCAGCCATCATCGGATTCATTATTTTTATTCCTTATTTTTGGCAATTAATTCATTTATAGATTGGAGTTTCCTGTATGAAAGAAATGAGTTTTATTGAACTCGCAAAAAAAGCCCGTGATTTCGCTTATGTACCCTATTCCAAATTTCCAGTTGGAGCTGCGCTCATAACGACTGATGATGAAGTGATTCTCGGTGCAAATATCGAAAATGCTTCATTCGGTTTAACGAATTGTGCAGAACGAACAGCGATATTTAAAGCTGTGTCAGAAGGAAAGCGCGACTTTAAAAAACTGGTTGTTGTTGCGGATACTGACGGTCCGGTTTCGCCTTGCGGAGCTTGTCGCCAAGTCATCAGCGAATTTTGCGCACCGGATATGCCGGTTGTATTAACGAATTTAAAAGGCGATGTGGCGGAAGTGACAGTGAAAGAACTTCTTCCAGGCGCTTTTATGGCGGGGGACATGAATGATGAGCGATACATTTAAATCAGGCTTTGTGGCAATTGTAGGGCGGCCGAATGTTGGGAAATCAACACTTTTAAACCGTATTATCGGTCAAAAAATTGCAATTATGAGCGACAAAGCGCAGACGACACGTAATAAAATTCAAGGTGTTTACACAACGGATGATGCCCAAGTGGTCTTTATTGATACGCCTGGTATTCATAAGCCGAAACATAAACTAGGCGATTTTATGGTGAAAATTGCTTTAAATACATTTCGAGAAGTGGATTTAATTTATTTTGTGATTGATGCTGCCGCTGGATTTGGCCGCGGTGATGAATTTATCATTGAGAAATTAAAGCAAGTGGATACGCCTGTTTTTCTTTTAATCAATAAAATCGATTTAGTTTCACCTGAGGAACTCGTCCTTTTAATTGATAAGTACCGTGAAATGCTTGACTTTGCTGAGATTATTCCGATTTCTGCTCTTGAAGGGAATAACGTTCCAAATTTGTTAGAGCAAACTACGACCCACCTCGAACAAGGCCCCATGTATTATCCTAAAGACCAAATTACTGACCACCCAGAGCGGTTTATCATTTCTGAGCTGATTCGCGAGCAAGTGCTGAATTTGACGCGTGAAGAAGTTCCACATTCAGTTGCGGTTGTGATTGAAGGAATCGAGAAGAATCCGAAGACGGAAAAATTGACGATTATGGCGACAATTATTGTTGAGCGTAGCACTCAAAAAGGCATTATCATCGGCAAACAAGGCCAGATGTTGAAGCAAATTGGGATGCGGGCGCGTAAAGAAATCGAATTGCTGCTTGGATCTAAAGTGTTTCTTGAAATTTGGGTGAAAGTTCAAAAGAATTGGCGAGATAAAGAACACTATCTACAAGATTACGGCTTTGATAAAGATGAGTATTAAAAAAAAGACGCGTGCAAAACGCGTCTTTTTCTTATTCGTGCCAAAGCAGGTTATCATATTCGACTTCCAGTTTTCCTTTTCCAATATATTGATAGTAGATTGAAAATGTAACAGTTTTACCCGGATCTATTTTCTCATGGAAATAATCTTTTTTCAGAACTTCCGGATATTCATCTTTTTCATAATTGTATAGAAAAAAATCTTTTGCGGACACGTAAACGGTTTCTTTGCTATCATTTCGCATGGTGACATTCATCTTATAATATTTATCAATTCCGCGCTCATCCAAATCCCCAGTTGTCGGTTTTGTTACTTTAACAACAACTTGTTCGGTATTTTTTCCTTCTTTTCCGAAATCAAGTTCAAGATACTCATCATCATATTCATCATAGAAGTTGTCGCTTGCTGCTTTTGAAGATTCTTCAACTTGGACATTTTGATTATTTGCTTCTGTGACATAAAATAAAAACGCTCCGGTGAAAACGATTAAACTAATTAAAAGAATTCCGCCACCAACACTGACAAATGTGACCGCTAGCCATTTCTTGACTTTTATGAACAGTAAAACAATCCCAATAATCAAAAGTACAAATGCAAAAAAGGAAATAATCCCTAAAATCCCGATAAATACCATTTAATAGACTCCTTTTTCTAACCTCTAATAACGATATTGTATCATTTTTATACAAACAGGGGAATAAAAAAAGCATTTTCTGCTATAATAAAACAAGGGGGTGAGCAGTTTGGAAAAATGTGAAGGGATTGTGCTACGCCAGACGAGTTATCGTGAATCGGATAAAATTGTTGTCGTTTATACACGTGAATTCGGAAAAATCGGAATGGTTGCACGCGGCGCAAAAAAAGGGAAAAGTCGCTTAGCAGCTGTCACTCAGCCGTTTACAACTGGAATGTTTACGTTTTTCGGCAGTAAAGGACTTGTTACTTTACAGCAAGGCGATGTGATTGAAACATTCTCAAGCATTCAACAAGACATTTTTTTAACGGCATATGCGTCCTTTGTATGCGAACTTTTAGATAAAGCAACCGAAGAAAGGCGGAAAAATGCTTACCTCTATGAACTGACATTTGCCATTTTACGTGACATTGATGAAGGCTATGATGCGCAAATCCTGACTCAAATCTATGAAATGAAAATGCTTAATGTGCTTGGTCTTTATCCAGTCATGGACCGCTGTGCCATTTGCGGCGAGACAGAAGGCCATTTCGATTTTTCTACCCATAGCGACGGTCTTGTTTGCCATCGCTGTTATGATAAAGACCCGTATCGAATGCATCTTCCGGCCAGTGTTGTGAAACTTCTCCGGCTGTTTTATATTTTCAGGATTGATCGTCTTGGGGAAATTAATGTTAAAGAGGAGACAAAAATGCTTCTTGAAAAAGCGATTGATACGTATTACGATGAAAAATCTGGATTATATTTGAAAAGCAAAAAGTTCCTGCGTGACATGAATAAGTGGAGTGATATGCTCGGTGAAAAGAAAGAAGATTGACAAATCGAGCTTAATCCAGTATCTTTAAAGTATTATGAATAGCTAAGTGCGATGATGAAAAAGAGTAAAAATAAGCCCTGATGAAAACAGCGAAATCGGAAATGGTGGGAGCCGATGATCATCTTATTTTGAAGGCGTTTCGGAGCACATGTTAAAAGAGGTGGAGTCTTCGTTCGAGGATTCAAATAGGGTGGAACCGCGAGAATACTCTCGTCCCTATATGCAAAACAGCATATAGAGACGGGAGTTTTTATATGCTTGAACTTTTTCGGAGGTGGGAAAAAAATGAATTTACAAACGATGATTCGCACGTTGCAAGATTTTTGGTCCGAACAGGGCTGTATCATGCTGCAATCGTACGATGTTGAAAAAGGTGCCGGTACAATGAGTCCGTATACGTTCCTAAAAGCGATCGGTCCAGAACCGTGGAAAGCAGGATACGTTGAGCCGTCAAGACGACCGGCAGACGGAAGATATGGTGAAAATCCAAACCGCCTATTCCAGCATCACCAGTTCCAAGTTGTAATGAAGCCGTCCCCAGATAACATCCAAGAGCTTTACCTTGCTTCTCTTGAAAAAATCGGAATCGATCCGCTAAAGCATGATATTCGCTTTGTAGAAGATAACTGGGAAAATCCTTCACTTGGCTGTGCCGGACTGGGTTGGGAAGTCTGGCTCGATGGAATGGAAATCACACAGTTCACGTATTTCCAGCAAGTCGGCGGTTTAGACTGCTTCCCAGTTACATCTGAAATCACGTATGGCGTAGAGCGCCTTGCAAGTTATATTCAAGATAAAGAAAATGTATTCGATCTTGAATGGACAGACGGCATCACATATCGCGATATTTTTCTTCAAGCTGAGTTTGAAAACTCTAAATATGCTTTTGAAACTTCAAATACAGAAATGCTTTTACACTTGTTTGATACGTATGAACGCGAAGCGACAAACCAAATGGATGAAGGGCTTGTATTCCCTGCTTACGACTATGTTCTCAAATGTTCACACACGTTCAACTTGCTTGATGCACGAGGTGTGGTTTCCGTTACAGAGCGCGCACAGTACATCGGGCGTATTCGCCACTTGGCGCGTCGCATTGCAAGAACTTTTTATGAAGAACGCGAAAAATTAGGATTCCCCTTAATAAAGGAGGCGAAAGATCATGAATAAAGATTTTTTACTGGAAATCGGACTTGAAGAAATGCCAGCTAAATACATCACCGATTCGTTGAAACAGCTTGAAGAACGTACTGCAAACTGGTTTTTAGAGCAAAAAATTGAGCATGGCGAGATCCTTTCATTTCAATCGCCGCGCCGCTTAGCTGTCCTTGTAAAAGATGTTGCGGAAAAACAAGCTGACCGAGTAGAAGAAGCTAAAGGACCCGCAAAAAAGATTGCTTTTGATGAAACAGGAGACTGGTCTAAAGCCGCACTTGGATTCGCACGCGGACAAGGTGTTGATCCAACTGAACTTACTTTTCGCGAGCTTAAAGGCGTTGAATATATCTACATTGAAAAGAAGGTAGCGGGTGTTGAAACGATCCAGCTTCTTCCTGAGTTTAAAAAAATCATTACAGATATGGCTTTCCCAGTTAATATGCACTGGGGCGCAAATGAATTGCGTTACATTCGCCCCATTAAATGGTTGATTGCATTATTTGGCGAGACAGTCATTCCATTTGAAATCACTGGTGTTAAAACCGGTAATACAACACGCGGTCATCGCTTCCTCGGAAAAGAAGTAACCATTTCAAACCCTGCTGATTATGAGATGAAACTGCTTGAACAGTTTGTTGTAGCAGATCCAACGAAACGGAAAAGTGCAATTCGCGAACAAATTGAAGAAATCGAAGCTGTTAAGGGATGGGTGATTCCACAAGACGAAGCTTTGCTCGAAGAAGTCAACAATTTAGTAGAATATCCGACAGTGCTTGACGGTGCATTCGAAGAACACTTTTTAACACTTCCGGAAGAAATTCTAATCACTTCGATGAAGGAGCATCAACGTTATTTCCCAGTATTTAACGCAGAAGATGTTTTATTGCCGCATTTTATTACCGTGCGAAACGGCAATCATGAACATCTCGATATGGTTGTTCGTGGAAATGAAAAGGTTCTCCGGGCACGGCTTTCGGATGGTCAATTCTTTTACGATGAAGACTTGAAAATTAAAATTGATGATGCCGTTCAAAAGTTGTCTCATATTGTATTTCATGAAAAACTTGGCTCGTTGTCAGAAAAAATGAAACGCGTGCAGAAAGTGGCCCTTCTAATTGCTGATTTGTTAGACTGGAATAAAGATGAACAAGCAGATATTATACGAGCAACAGATATTTATAAATTTGATTTAGTCACAAATGTCGTTGGTGAATTCCCCGAGCTTCAAGGGATCATGGGTGAAAAATACGCATTGCTTCAAGGTGAAAAAGCTGAAGTTGCTACAGCAATTCGCGAGCATTATATGCCAACTTCGGCTGATGGTGCGCTTCCTGAAACGGAACTTGGAAGCTTGATTGCTATTTCTGATAAACTCGAAACACTCGTTAGCTTTTTCTGCGTCGGTTTGATTCCAACAGGCTCGCAAGACCCGTTTAGTTTGCGGCGCAGTGCTTTTGGTGTGATACGTATTATTCTTAAAAACGGCTGGAATTTACCACTTGCTGAACTTCTTCACGCAGTTGTTGAGATGGAAAAAGAAGCAGGGATCGGTGAAATTTCTGCTGCTGAAGTCTATCAAGACGTTCAGAACTTCTTGAAAAACCGTTTACGTGTTATTTTGCAAGATGAAAAAGTCAGAGCGGATATTATTGATGCAGTCACAAGTGAGGATTCTAATTTTGTGCCGTTGATTATCGAGCGGGCGAAACTGTTAAATGAAAATGCTAAATCGGAGTGGTTTAGGCCGACAATTGAAGCTTTATCGCGTGTATCTAACTTAGCGAAGAAACATGTGGATGATGTCGAGATTGATGAAAGCTTATTCGAAAATGCTTCTGAAAAAGCGCTGTTTGACGAATTGACACTCATGAAGCGCGATTTCCCAAGCCTCTCGAGTGCTGAACGCTTGGAACGTTTTGCTGAACTTCGCAGTACGATTGATGCGTATTTTGATGAAACGCTTGTTATGAGTGACGATGAACAAGTCCGAAGCAATCGCTTGGAACTATTATTCGAACTCGCTCTTTTTATCAAAGAATTTGCCGAAATGGATGCAATTAATGTAAAATAAGAAGTAGCTAGAAAAGCAGGAATTTTTCACGTGAGAAGTTCCTGCTTTTTCGAATGAAAAGGAGATTTAAAAATGACTCAACCAGCTGTTTATGTTGTTTCTGATTCAACGGGAGAAACTGCTGAACTCGTCACAAGAGCGGCTCTTTCTCAGTTTGGACAAACACCAAAATTTATTCATCGTTTTCATCACATTGATTCGAAAGAAATGATTGAAGAAATTGTCGATCTTGTTGCTGTAAATAATGGTATTATTGTACACACGGTCGTTTTAGAAGATGTGCGGAAAGAACTCAATGAACAAGCTGAGGCATACGGCGTGCCGATCATTGATATTTTCGGGCCACTGCTTGGGCAACTTGAGAAAACGTATAAAATTAAGCCACTATCGGAACCTGGTAGAGTTCGGTCGCTTGATGAAGCGTACTTCAATAAAGTTGCAGCGATCGAATTTGCAGTAGAAAATGATGACGGGCGCAACCCGCGCGGTATTCTTCAAGCAGATTATGTATTGATTGGGGTGTCGCGGACATCTAAAACGCCACTTTCGCAGTATTTAGCTTTGAAGGGACTTAAAATCTGCAATATTCCAATTGTGCCAGAAGCTTCCATTCCGGAAGAGCTGTTTGAAATTGATCCGAATAAAATTATTGGATTAAAAATCAGTAAGACAAAGCTTAATCAGATTCGCTCGAAACGCTTGATTTCAATGGGGTTAAACGGAACTGGAATGTACTCAAGTGATGACCGTATTACAGAAGAACTGGTTTTCTTTAAAAAGCTGACAGATAAATTGGGATGTTTCGTTTTGGATGTGACCAATAAAGCCATTGAAGAGACAGCAAATGAAATTTTGATGCATATTGGTGAAATTGCTGACGAAAATTTAGAACTTTAAGGAGGACTTTTGCTTTTTATGGCGAATAAGTATAATATGCGAGGTTTATAAGCTTGAAATCGGCTTTTTAATCGCGTATAATCCATTCTTGCGGATTTACTTTCTTTCCGCTTGCATGTCGAATGAAAAACGGGTTTTTTACTCGTTTTTTGATTTGTTGAAGCTTGGTAAGGAGGGGGATTTTTGCCTAGAATGATTGTCGATGCGGATGCTTGTCCGGTCAAAACAGAAATCAATCAGTTAGCGGAACGTTATCAGATTGATGTTGTTTTTGTGGCTTCATATAATCACTTCAGCCCGTCAAAAGATGAAGGAACATGGGTGTATGTCGATACAGACAAAGAATCGGCAGATCTCAAAATCGTAAATTTATCAAAAAAGGGCGATATCGTGATTACACAAGACATTGGACTGGCGAGTATGCTTCTAGCAAAATGTACTATATTTTCGAATCGCGGCGAAATGTATCAAAATGATGCGATGACAATGCTACTCGAACAGCGTGAGTCTCGTGCAAAAGCAAGACGCCGCGGCGAGTATGGTAAAGGACCGCGAAAGTTGACGGAAAAAGATCGCCAAACTTTCACACAGAATTTGGATGGATTTTTAATGAATTTGAATGACGAGGGAGTTGACGGCAAATGATGCAACGGATTCCTGAAGAAACGATTGATCAAATTAGGAATCAAGCAGATATTGTCGATGTCATCGGGAATTATGTTCAGCTCAAAAAACAAGGACGAAATTATATTGGTCTTTGTCCATTTCACGGTGAAAAAACACCTTCTTTTTCTGTTTCTCCCGAAAAGCAGATTTTTCATTGTTTTGGATGCGGAAAAGGCGGGAATGTGTTCTCCTTTTTGATGGAACATGATCATCTGTCTTTTGTTGAATCGGTAAAAAAAGCCGCCGAATTAGCGCACTTGAACGTGGATTTGCCTGAAAATGTGGCCGGTGAAACGGATACAGGTGGAAAAGAGCAATCGAGCGAGGCCCGCAAGATGGTGGAGCTACATCAGCTGGCTGCAAAACTCTATCATTACCTGTTGCTTGAAACCGAGGAAGGCTTCCAAGCGCTTGAATATTTGAAGGAACGCGGAATGTCCGAGGCTATGATGACAGAATTTCAAGTCGGATTTGCGCCGAATCATCACGCCACGTTGACGTCTTTTCTAAAAAAAACGCGGGGTTGATCTTAATATGGCGGTTGAGGCAGGGCTGCTTTCGGAGCGGGATGACGGCACGATAACGGATCGTTTCAGGGGGAGAATCATGTTTCCAATTACAGACGATCGTGGACAGCTTGTCGGTTTTTCAGGTCGGCTTGTGAATCAAGAAAATGGGCCAAAGTATTTGAACACGCCGGAAACACCTATTTTCAACAAGCGCCGTCTGCTTTACCATTTTTCAGAAGGAAGAAGCGAAATCAGGAGGCGCGAAGAAGTGCTTTTGCTTGAGGGATTTATGGATGTGATTTCGTCGAGTGAAGCAGGACTTGCAAATGGAATTGCTTCGATGGGGACAAGTCTTACAGAGGAGCATATTCAGCTGATTAGGCGAATTGCAAATCGAGCAGTCATCTGTTATGACGGGGACCGGGCTGGAACGGAGGCCGCGTATAAAGCAGGACTACTTCTTGAAGAGAAAAGTCAGATGGAAATTTTTGTGTTGGCACTGCCAGGTGGAAAAGATCCGGATGAGTTTATCAAGGAATACGGCAAAGAACGCTATCTTGAGGTGTATCAGCATGAGCGGATGACTTGGACGGCGTACAAGCTGTTTTACTTGCGCAAGACACGAAACTTGAATAATGAGTCGGAGCAGCTATTATATATTGAGGAAGCACTCCAAGAAATTGGTAAGTTGAATCAAGCAGTTGAACGCGAACTTTATTTGAAACAGCTGAGTGATGAATTTGAAGTTTCGATTCCTGCTCTTAAAGAACAGTTGCAGCAATCGATTGCTGCAACTCGAACCAAAAAATCTTCTCAGCCGGCAAATGATGTTTATTATTTTGATGCTACACCGCCACCGGATGATTCTTTTGGCGGAATGCCGAGTTTTGAACGGCAGCCAAAGCAGACACTTAAAGCTTACCATGCTTCCGAGTACTTCTTAATGAAAGCGATGATTGGAGAAGCAGATGCTTTTTCTTCGATTCATCAGCTGTTGAATGGAATTTTATTTCAGCATGATGAATTTCAAGCTTTATATACGCATTTAATGGCTTATTATTTGGATGGAAACGAAGCGGACCCAGTGCGCTTTATGGATTATTTGACCGATCCGACATTGAAAAATCTGGTTTCCGAGCTTGAAATGCTTGATATACCTGATGAACAAACGATAAATGAATATATGGATTATATTAACAGCTTGAAAAAACAAAAGTTGCTGAGCATCATTAAAGAGAAGGAAGCGGAAGCAGCTGAAAAGGATCGCCTAGGCGATCAAGATGGAGCGAAAAAAGCACTAGTTAAAGTCATTTCTCTGCGCCAAAAATTGGATAAAGGCGATTATGATATAGAAGATGAGGATACGTTTTAAAACTGCGAAATAATGGTATGGAAAAGAGTATTTCCACCACATTGAATCGGCAGTATTTTTGGGAGGAGGAAATAGGCAGTATGAGCGAAAAACAAGAAAGTGTTAAACAAGGTACAGAAACGTTAGAACAAGTTAAAGAGGCATTAGAGGCAGAAGGTAAGAAAACAGGGGTTTTAACTTACAGCAATGTAGCCGCTAAATTAGCTCCCTTCACGCTTGATTCTGATCAAATGGATGAATATCTTGAGCACTTAACACAAGTTGGACTTGAAGTCGTAGACGACGATGAAGATGCAGATCCTGATGAAAAGGAACTTGTGAAAGAAGAAAGCGAAGAATTTGATTTAACCGATATGAGTGTGCCACCAGGTGTTAAAATAAACGACCCGGTTAGAATGTATTTGAAAGAAATCGGTCGGGTTGATTTGCTTTCTGCTGATGAAGAAATTGCACTCGCAAAACGAATCGAACAAGGGGATATTGAAGCAAAAGGACGTCTTGCTGAAGCCAATCTCCGTCTTGTAGTCAGTATCGCGAAACGGTATGTTGGTCGTGGTATGTTGTTCCTAGATTTGATCCAAGAAGGAAATATGGGATTAATGAAAGCTGTTGAAAAATTCGATTTCAACAAAGGATTCAAATTCAGTACCTACGCAACGTGGTGGATTCGTCAAGCGATTACCCGTGCGATTGCCGACCAAGCGCGTACGATTCGGATTCCGGTTCACATGGTTGAAACGATTAACAAATTGATTCGTGTTCAGCGTTCACTTCTGCAAGATTTAGGTCGTGATCCTTCTCCAGAGGAAATCGGAGAGGAAATGGATTTGCCGACAGAAAAAGTTCGTGAAATCTTGAAGATCGCGCAAGAACCAGTGTCGCTTGAAACGCCAATTGGTGAAGAAGACGATTCCCATTTAGGTGATTTCATCGAAGATCAAGAAGCCACTTCACCATCTGATCATGCTGCGTATGAACTGCTGAAAGAACAGTTGGAAGACGTGCTCGATACACTCACTGACCGCGAGGAAAATGTGCTTCGTCTCCGCTTCGGTCTTGACGACGGCAGAACACGTACTCTTGAAGAAGTCGGCCGTGTGTTTGGGGTAACTCGTGAACGGATTAGACAAATTGAAGCGAAAGCTCTTCGTAAATTACGCCACCCAAGCAGAAGCAAACAATTAAAGGACTTTTTAGAATAAAAAATAAGCGCCACATTCCTATCCGAATGTGGCGCTTCCTAAATAAAGACGTTTTGGGGTGATAAAATGAATGAGCAAAAATTATCGCTTCGCTTGGAAAAAGTAGCTAGTTTTATTGAACCGGAAAGCAGGATTGCTGATATCGGAAGCGATCATGCATACTTACCATGCTTTGCGGTACTTAAAAAGTTAGCGAGCTTCGCTGTAGCGGGTGAAATTGCTTTAGGACCGCTGAAATCAGCGGAAGAGCAAGTTGAAAAGACTGGATTAAGAGAGCAGATTATAGTTCGAAAAGGCGATGGACTTGAAGTCATTCAAGCAGAAGATCAGATTGATACGATTGTCATTGCCGGAATGGGTGGGCCACTGATAGCCTCGATTCTCGAACAAGGCAAGTCGAAGCTTGAAGGTGTGAAACGTTTAATTCTGCAACCGAACATCGCTGCGAATCGAATTCGCGAATGGGGTGTAAAAAATCACTTCCGCATTACGGCAGAAACAATTTTAAGTGAGGACCATAAAATTTATGAAATTTTGGTTTTGGAGCCGAGCGAGATGGCTTTGGAATACTCGGAGCAGGAACTAATTTTTGGACCGCTTTTACTTCAAGAAAAAAATCAAGTTTTTCGTGAAAAATGGCGTCATGAGCAAGAAATTTGGCAGAAGATCATTCAAAATATCGAAAATGAAGGCGGAGATGTGGCTAAACAAGCTAAAATCGCCGAATTAACAGCTAAAATCAAACTTGCAGAGGATGTGTTGAAATGAAAACAGCAAATGGTCATGAATATGCAGCAATACTTGAAGAAATTGCACCTAAAAAGCTCGCAATGGACGGAGATCCAATTGGTCTTCAACTTGGAGACTTATCAAAGAAAGTAAGAAAAATTATGTTTACTCTCGATGTGCTTGAAGAGGTAGTGGATGAAGCGGTTGAGGAAGGCGTTGATATGATTATTGCACACCATCCGTTTTTATACCGACCACTCAAGAAGATTGATATCGAGACAGCGCAAGGGCGAATGATTCGCAAGCTGATCAAGCATGACATTATTGTTTATGCGGCGCACACCAACCTCGATATTGCACAGGGCGGTGTCAATGACATTTTGGCAGATTTACTTGAACTTCGAGATACGCAGGTGATTGTGCCAACGTATCAAGAAGAATATACAAAAATTGTTGTTTTCGTTCCGGAAGATGCAGCTGATGCTGTGCGAAATGCTTTGATGCAAGCTGGAGCTGGTCAAATTGGTACAGAATATCAAGAATGCAGCTACGAAACGCTCGGCACAGGTCGTTTTAAACCGAGTAAAAACGCCAACCCGGCCATTGGGGAAAAAGAGGTGCTCGCAGAAGTTCCTGAGTTACGACTTGAAGCGATTGTGCGCAGCGGTCTTGCGCGTGCAGCAGCCCGCGCGGCGCAAGATGCCCATCCATATGAAGAGCCGGCAATTGATATCTATCCACTTCGTGAAAAAAAAATACATGGAAGGCCTTGGACGCGTTGGCAGACTGAAAAAAGAAATGAGCTTAGAAGCTTTCATCGATGTCGTAAAAGGTGTTCTTTCCATTGAAAATGTACGTCTGATTGGTGATCCAAGTACAAAAGTACGCAAAGTTGCGGTGCTTGGCGGCGATGGGAATAAATTCATCAACGAGGCGAAAAGAAGTGGGGCAGATGTGCTGATTACGGGCGATATTTATTATCATACGGGACATGATCTGCTTTCAATCGGACTTCCAACAATTGATGCAGGACATAATATTGAAAAAGTAATGAAAAGTTATTTAAAAACCAAATTTGAAGAGAAAGCAGCGGAAGCGGCTTACGATGTAAAATTAATGGTTTCTGAGAAAAATACCGATCCGTTTACTTATTTATAAACGCGAAGGAGCGTGGCTACAGTTGAAGCAAGAATGGCTGAATACGGGAAATGCTGAGATCTATCTGGAAAGTGCCGGAAGCGGCGAAGCGGTGATTTTTCTTCACGCTGGAGTGGCTGATCACCGGATGTGGCGCAAGGAATGGGAAGTGTTAAAAGAAAACCATCAAGTGATCAACCTTGATTTGCCGGGATTTGGTAAAAGCAAGTTCCTAACGAAAGATTTTTCTTACATAGAGATGCTTGAGTCGATCTTGGAGTATTTCAAGCTGGCGCGCGTTTCCTTTGTAGCTGCTTCTTATGGGGGAAAGATCGCACTGCAGTTTTTCTGTGCACGGCCGAATCTAGTTAACAAATTAGTGCTCATCTCACCGGCCGCAAGCGGCCTCGCCGAATCCCCAAGGTTGATTGAGTTTGAAGAAGCTGAAGAAAAACTACTTGAAGCGGGGAAATTGGAAGATGCTGCTTTGTTAAATGCTCATGTCTGGGCTTCTAATGCAGATCAGACGGTTCAAGATTTGATTTATGACATGCAGCTTGAGGCGTTTCAGGTTGAAATTGATCTCGATGTGACAGAGAAAGATGCTGTAGAAAACTTGCTTGCGCTCTATCAAAATCAAACGGCTCCAGTTTTATTGATTAATGGTGCTGACGATTTACCTGATTTTCTTGAAATTGCAGAGCATCTTGCTGGAAAGACCGAACAAGTTGAACGAATTATCCTCCCCAATACAGCGCATTTACCGAATTTAGAACAGCCGGATCAGATTGCTAGCCGGATCTCGAAGTTCCTTAGCTGAACTAGAAGCATTAAAAAGCCTGAAAATCAAACTTCAATACTTGATTTCCAGGCTTTTTGCGGCTTTAACGACCACCGTTTTTCAAATGTTCGAGTCGGGCACGCCGTTTTTCTTCCATATTTTTCTTTTTGGCACGCGGTAAAATAGCATCAGCATTCGTTTCATGATGCCGTTCCCAGGTTGTTGCATCATTCGGATCAAATTGATCTAAAAAGACGAGAACTTCGCGGATGACTTGTGTCGGTGTACTCGCTCCAGCTGTAACTGCGGCTTTTTTAGCATTCATCAGCCAATCAAGTTCAATTTCAGTGACATCAGAAACGCGATAAGCTTTTACGCCAGCTTTTTCTTCTGAAACTTGAGCAAGTCGGTTGGTATTGTTGCTACGCGGATCTCCAACAACAATCGTTAAATCGGCTCCTTTTGCTTGCTCAGCGACTGCTTCTTGACGTACTTGGGTAGCCATACAGATTTCTTTGTGATTTTCAGATTGTGGATACAGCGTGTGAATATAATCCATTAAATCAAGCACATCCCACTGGCTCATAGTGGTTTGATTGGTTACGAAGATTTTTTCTGCTGTTAAGTGCAGTGCATCGATATCTTCTTTTGTTTCAACGAGATGTACGATATCTGGAGCCGTACCGTAAGCACCTTCAGGCTCGGGATGCCCCTTTTTACCAATGTAAATCACATGATAGCCTTCTGCTTTTTTTTCTAAAATCAAATCGTACGTGCGCATAACGTCGGGGCAAGTTGCATCAATCGTGACCAGCCCTTTTTGTTTGGCGAGCTCTTTCACGCGTGGCGAAACACCATGCGCTGTGAAGATTACAGTGCCAGAATCAATTTGTTCTAGGATTTCCTCTCGATTTTCCCCGTCAAGTGTGCGGATACCAACTTCTTCAAAAGCATCCGTGACATGTTTATTATGAACGATCATTCCTAAAATATGAATAGGTCGCGGCAAATTTGGATCAAGCGATGCATTTTTGGCAATCACCATCGCATCAACCACGCCATAACAGTATCCGCGTGGACTTATTTTAATAATCTCCATTCGTGTTATTCCTCCTAGAGAGTCTTCTTTAAAACTTAATTATATAAGAGAAATGACTTTTTGGCTATATTTTGTCTTTTACTCTCGCGAGATAGGCCTTGTAATGGTATAATGACACAAGAAACTGAAACGGAGTGAAGTGAATTTATGAAAAAAACAAGGTTCGACCAATTTGGTTTTAAGCCTTTTATTAACGAAGCGATCAACGCACTTGGATTTTACGAACCGACACCGGTTCAGCAAAAATTGATTCCAGGGGTGCTTCGCGGTGAAAGTATCATTGGCCAGTCACAAACGGGAACAGGAAAAACGCATACGTTCCTTCTTCCTATCCTTGAAAAGATCAATCCAAACGAGGAAGGCGTTTTTGCTGTGATTACAGCGCCAAGCCGTGAACTTGCGACACAAATTTATAATGAAGTTCGGAAAATCACAAAACATAGTGAAGCGGACATTTCAACGCACTTGATTATCGGTGGAACGGATAAACAGCGATCCATCGAGAAGCTGAAAAAACAACCACACATCGTAATCGGAACACCTGGACGGATTAATGATATGATTCGTGAACAAGCACTCTTTGTGCACACTGCAAAAGTACTCGTAATCGATGAAGCGGACATGACACTTGATATGGGCTTTTTAACTGATGTCGATCAAATTGCTGGTAAAATGCCACAAAACTTGCAAATGCTTGTCTTTTCAGCAACGATTCCTGAGAAGTTAAAACCTTTTTTGAAAAAGTATATGGAAAATCCACGTTATGAGCATATTTCGCCGAATGTTGTGGCGACACAAACAATTGAGCATTGGCTTATGCCGCAAAAGAGCCGAAATAAACTCGATTTGCTTAAAGAAACCTTGGTAACATTCCAGCCATTTTTGGCGATTGTTTTTGCCAATACAAAGCAAACAGCTGATTTCATCCATGAAGGCCTTGTGAAGCGCGGTCTTAAAGTTGCGAAAATTCATGGCGATGTTCCACCTCGTGAGCGGAAACGGACAATGAAGCAAATTGAAAACATGGACTTCCAATATATCGTGGCGACAGATTTAGCTGCGCGCGGAATTGATATTCAAGGAATTAGCCATGTAGTCAATTATGAGCTACCTGAGGATAATGATTTTTACATTCACCGAACGGGACGAACAGGTCGCGCAGGTCATAACGGGATTGCACTGACAATTTTTGAACCGAAAGATGAAGATCGTTTAAATCAGCTTGAAAAACTCGGAATCAGCTTTAAACATGTGGAGCTAAAAAACGGCGAATTTGTAGAGACATTTGATCGCAACAAACGTGCTAAACGTGAAGCCAAACGTGAAGCTGCTGATCCGCGTGAAATCGGTATGCGTAAGAAAGCAAAACAAAAACGCAAACCAGGTTATAAGAAAAAGATCAACTATAAAATGGCGGAGATTAAACGCCGTGAAAATCGCAAAAAGAATCGAGGGAAAAGATGAGTAATTTACGAATCGGCTCGCACGTTTCAATGAGTGGAAAGAAGATGCTTCTCGGCGCGAGCGAAGAAGCCCTTTCTTATCAAGCGAATACGTTTATGATTTACACAGGAGCACCGCAAAACACACGCCGCAAACCGATTGATGAACTGAACATTGAAGCGGGGCTTGCACATATGAAAGCGAACGGGATGGACGATATTGTTGTTCATGCCCCGTACATTATTAATATTGGCAATGCCGTTAAACCAGAGACTTTTGAACTTGGCGTGAGCTTCTTGCAGCAAGAAATTGAGCGGACGGCTGCGCTTTCAGCCAAGCAAATTGTACTGCATCCAGGGGCACATGTCGGTGAGGGAGCAGAAACCGGGATCAAGCAAATTATCAAAGGATTGAACGAAGCAATTGATCCAAAATATGATGTTCAAATTGCACTTGAAACTATGGCAGGAAAAGGTACTGAAATCGGTCGGAGTTTTGATGAGTTGGCAAAAATTATCGACGGAGTAACGCATAATGAACGTCTTTCTGTTACATTCGACACGTGTCACGTGCATGATGCAGGCTACGATATCGTGCAGGATTTTGATGGTGTCTTGAATGAATTTGACAAAATTATCGGTTTAGAAAGATTGAAAGTGCTTCATATCAATGATAGTAAAAATGAGCGCGGAGCCCACAAAGACCGTCATGCGAATATTGGTTTCGGGCACATCGGCTTCGATGCGCTGAATTACATTGTCCATCATGATCAACTGATGGATCGCCCGAAAATTCTTGAAACACCCTATGTCGGTGAGGATAAAACGAATAAAAAACCGCCTTACAAATTTGAGATTGAAATGTTGCGCAAGCAAAGTTTTGATCCAGATTTACTAGCCAAAATTATGGCTGAATAACAAGGAAATAAGGAGAGATTTATAATGGAAAAAATGTTGGTTTTTGGTCATAAAAATCCAGATACAGATACAATTTGCTCGGCAATTGCCTTTAGCGAACTAAAAAAAGCTGCAGGTATCGAAGTGGAGCCTGTTCGTCTTGGCGAACTTAATTCAGAGACAGCCTTTGTACTTGAAAAAGCAGGTATTGAAGCTCCTAGGCTTGTTAAAACCGTTGCAAATGAAGTGAAAACCGTTTGCTTAGTTGACCATAATGAAGCGCAGCAAAGCGTGGATGACCTTAAGGACGTAACGATACATAGCGTTGTTGATCATCACCGGATTGCAAACTTTGAAACGGCTGATCCGCTTTATTATCGCGCGGAACCGGTAGGCTGTACGGCAACGATCTTAACAAAAATGTTCCATGAAGCTGATGCCCCCATTTCGAAGCTAGCCGCTCGTTTAATGGTTTCTGCAATTGTTTCAGATACTTTGCTGTTTAAATCACCGACATCAACGGCTGAGGATGAAAATGCAGCACGTGAACTAGCTGCAATTGCTGGACTTGATCTTGAAGTATATGGGATGGAACTGCTACGCGCTGGTGCTGATGTGAGTACAAAAACAGTTGCTGAACTTTTACTTGATGCAAAAGAATTTGAGATGGGTAGTGCGAAGGTCGAGATTGCTCAAATTAATGTCGTAGATGAAAATGATGTTATTTCACGACTTGAAGAAGTGACACCTGTCATTACCAAGACAGTTGCTGACAAAGGTCTAGATTTATACTTGTTTGTTGTTACTAACATCTTAACGAATGATTCTGTTGGTATTGCTTATGGCGAGAAAACAGCAGCTGTTGAGGAAGCTTACGGGGTAACACTTATTGATCACAAGGCACCGCTTGTCGGCGTAGTTTCACGTAAAAAACAAGTTGTGCCAGTTCTGACAGAAATTTTCACAAATTGATTTGCAAAAACCTGCTTGATTCGTTCAAGCAGGTTTTTTTGACGGCTAAATTTTCTTAAGTTTAAACCAATTGAGCATAAAGAGCAGAATGGCACAAATAAGAGCAATATAGCGAACGAGCATATTTCCATCTAGCTGGGCAATAAAAATGCCAATATAAGCCCAAACAAAGATAAGCGGGTAAACAAAGTCGTTTTGTGCATATCTGAAAATGAGTGCAATCACGCTACCGAGTAAGATGAAAATTACTGTTAAAAGCGGCTCATAAATGGTACTATTATGTGCAGCAAGGAAATAGCTGATATTTGCAAAAGTCGCGACGGAAATCCAGCCGAGATAAACGGAAAATGGCAAGCGCCAAAGCCGTTTTCGTGCAAGTTGTTTTTGACCAATGTAAATGCGAATAAGTGATAGTAAAATGGCAAACATAATGATGAGCGATAAAAAAATCAAACTAAAATGCCAAGCAAAGATCCACGCTGCATTTAGCAAGTTACTAATACTGATCGTTGTCATCAGCTTTTTATCGAGCTTGCGATAATTCATTGAAGCCCCGATCAGCCACAACAAAAGAAGAAGATAAATCAGTCCCCAAATTGAAAATACGTAGCCTGCAGGAGTGAATAGGGCGGCATATCGATCGCTTATTTCTCCAGTTGTCATTCCATTAAGTGGAAGTAAATTTGCGAGTATATTCACAGCTAACATCGTAAAATAAGTTAAATACATCCAAATTAGCGGCATATGTAATTTTTCCTCCTTTACAATACAATAGCATTATTCCCCGAAAAATAAAAATATAATCCTGATAATTCTTAATCGAAATCATTTCGATTTACAAAAAAATGAAATTCAGCTATAATGATAATGCATCTTGAATAGGCTTATTTTTTAAAGGAGCTGAAAGTATGACTGAAATCTTAAGGATCTCGGATTTGTCGTTTCATTACGATAGGGAAGAGGTGCTTCAACATATTTATCTATCAATACAAAAGGGTAGTTTTACAGGATTGATCGGACCAAATGGTTCAGGGAAATCGACTTTACTTAAATTAATTTTAGGGTTACTAAAAGTGCAGAAGGGTGAGATCGCGCTATTTGGCGAAACACAAACGGATTTAAAGGAAAGAGAAAAAATTGGTTTTGTTTCGCAAAAATCAAATTCCTTTAACTCCGCCTTTCCTGCCACAGTTAAAGAAGTTGTGGCCAGTGGTTTGACGAAGAAAAAAGGGTTGTTTCATATGCTTGGAAAAGCAGATCATGAAGCTGTCGAGACTGCTCTTGAAAAAGTGGCAATGGTAGATTTTATCGGGCGAAATATCGGTGAGCTTTCTGGCGGACAGCAGCAGCGGGTTTTCATTGCTCGTTCACTTGTCAGCAATCCGGAACTTTTAATTTTAGATGAGCCAACGGTTGGCGTCGATGCTAAAAATGTGCAGGCCTTTTATGAACTGCTACAGAAGTTAAATCAGCAATCCGGCATGACATTACTGCTTGTCACACACGATCTCTTGGCGGTCAGTCATTATCTGGATCATGTGATCAGTTTGAATAAGCGGGTTCTCTTTGATGGATCAGCCCGCGACTATGGACTATATCTCGAAGAACGTGAAATCGAAGCAACAGCTGGAATTTACGGGAAGCAGGAGGGAACAAACTGTGATTGCCACGCTGTTTCAATATGAATTTATTCGCAATACGTTTATTGTTGGGCTTGTGATAGGTGTAGTTGCTCCGCTTCTTGGCAGTTTTATCGTGGTTCGTAAGCTGTCACTTATGGCGGACGCACTTAGTCATGTCAGCTTAGCAGGTATTGCGGTCAGTTTATTTTTAAGCAAGACTTATCTGCCGCTTGCTGGGCTTAACCCGCTTTATCTTGGATTCGCTTTTGCAACAGGCGGTTCACTTTTGATGGAGCGGCTACGATCGGCTTATCGTCATTTTGAAGAACTGGCCATTCCAATTATCATGTCATTTGGGATGGGATTTTCGGTAATTTTTATTTCGCTTGCCAATGGTTTTAATACCGATTTATTCAGCTACTTATTCGGCAGTGTTAGCGCGGTTAGCAAATCGGATATGTGGTCAATTACTGTGATTGCCGTGATTGTGTTTGTTGTGATTTTACTGCTTTATAAAGAATTATTTTTGCTGTCATTTGATGAAGAATATGCGCGAGTTTCAGGGATACGTGCCAAGGTTTTTGATGTCATCTTTATGGTACTTGTAGCACTTGTAATCGCAAGCTCAATGCGAATTGTTGGAATACTGCTTGTTTCTTCGCTTATGACGCTTCCGGTTGCGGCAGCAATTCGGATTGCAAACGGCTTTAAGCAAACGATTATTATTGCGATTGTTTTTGGTGAAATCGCAGTTCTTGGCGGACTTGTCAGCGCGTATTATTTAGATCTTGCGCCGGGAGGTTCGATCGTGATGATTTCTGTTTTGATTCTGATCTTCACGATGATTTATCAAAAGCTTAGAATCAAGTGGATTATTTCAAAACGAGGTGAAGAAAATGGCACTGTCAGCGAGTGAAGCATTGCTTAAAATGAAAGATTCTGGATACAAACATACAGACAAACGTGAATTTTTGATTCAATTATTCGTGCAGAAAAACCGTTACTTAACGGCAAAAGAAGTACAGGAAAGTATGAAAGATGATTTTCCAGGAATCAGTTTTGATACAATTTATCGGAATTTATCTCTATTTGTCGATCTTAATATTTTGGAGGAAACCGAGCTTTCGGGAGAGAAAAATTTCCGCCTAGCCTGTTCGCACGAGCATCACCATCATCATTTTATTTGCCTAGCTTGTGGCAAGACAAAAGAAATCATGCTTTGTCCAATGGATTTTTTGACAGATGCACTTCCTGATTATGAAATTGAAGGGCATAAATTTGAAATTTACGGTAAATGCCCGGATTGTATTAAAAATGGAAAAACTGCGTAAGGCACAAGCCTTACGCAATTTTTTATAAGAAAAGCCGCAATAATACCATTGATACGACTCCGACAATAACGATAGCAACCAGGCTTTTCGTGAGGATTGCCGTGATAATTGCTGGAAGTGAAGCAAGAAATGGCAAAAGTTGGATAGTTGGAAAATGTCCCGGATCAGATTTTAGCAGACTTTGAACGAAAAGAGCTGTCAAAATGGCCAAGGGAACATAGGAAAGATAGCTTAAGACGCTACTTGGCAGATTGATCTTTTTAACAAAAAGAAAGGGTAAAACGCGTGGCCCGACGGTTGCTACGGCACTTGCCAAGATAGCGAGAAAGGTATACATATGTATGGTCATTTTTCTGTCACCACCCCAATCAAGCAGCCGATCAGTGTTGCTGCGAGCACGGCTAGTTCAGGGCTTAAAAACCGCATGAAGAAGACGACAAGAACGGTTACTGTTAACATAATGAGAAGCGAATGCCCGATTTTTTTTGTTTTATCGTCGATGATTTGAAGATAAAGCAAACCGATGAACATCGCGGTAAGTGCAAAGTCGAGCCCGAAACTTTCAGGGTTTGGCAAAAAAGCACCGAGTACTGCGCCGAGGATACAGGATAGTACCCAAGCTACATATGCTGTGAGGTTCAAACCGTGCATCCAGCTCGTATTGATCATCTTAGTGCGACTAATTTGATTCATTGCAACAGCGAAAGATTCATCTGTTAGAAGAGAACCAATTCCAATATTTTGGAGGAGCGAGTCTTGTTTGAAATTTGGTGCTGTAGCCATACTCATGAGTAGATAACGTGAATTGACTAGAAATGTAGTGATAAAGATGGCAGAAACAGGTGTATGAAGCAAGAGCATGCCACAAATGATGAACTGTGCAGCACCTGCATAAACAAGACCAGACATGAGTCCGACTTCAAGAATGCTTAGCTCAGATGCCTTGCCAACGACGCCAGCAGCAATTCCGATACCAACATATCCGAGCACTGTCGGCAGGCAAGCTTTGACTCCGTCTACAAAAGTTAGATTATTTTCCATATTCCGCCTCCTTGGTGAATTTGGAATTATCATACCATAGTTGGCATAAAAAAGCCGGATTGATCTGTTTCCTGCATTTTGCAAGAATCAAACCATTCCGGCTTGGGTAAATTTAAAGTGTTTCGCGCTCTTTGATTTACTTGGCTTCAGCAGAAGCAGCTTCTTCGGCTGCTTTTTTAGCAAAGTATTCTTCAGCGAGAATATCAATTTCTTTTTTCAGTTCATCTACCATGATTTCCTCAGGAACTTTCCGAACGATTTTTCCATGACGGAATAATAGTCCTTCGCCGTGAGCACCAGCAATTCCGATGTCTGCTTCACGTGCTTCTCCTGGACCGTTTACAGCACAGCCAAGTACGGCAACTTTAATCGGCGCTTTAATCGTCGAAATATACTCTTCAACTTCATTTGCAATACTGATTAAATCAATCTCAATACGACCGCATGTTGGACAAGAAATTAAGGTAGCAGCGTTTGATGAAAGTCCGAACGATTTAAGCAGTTCACGAGCAACTTTCACTTCTTCAACCGGATCAGCACTGAGCGATACGCGGAGCGTATTGCCGATTCCACGACTTAGGATAGCTCCGAGTCCTGCAGCACTTTTGATGCCGCCGGCGAACTGGGTTCCGGATTCGGTAATACCAAGGTGAAGTGGGTAATTGAATGCTCGGCTCGCTTTATCATACGCTTCAATTGCAAGATTTACATCCGATGCTTTCAGTGAAACAATGATGTCATGGAAATCAAGGTCTTCCAATATCTTGATGTGATGAAGTGCGCTTTCGACCATACCATCAGCAGTTGGATAGCCGTATTTTTGGATGATTTTCTTTTCAAGGCTTCCGGCATTTACACCAATGCGGATCGGGATGCCTTTTGCTTTTGCAGCATTCACTACTTTTTCAACGCGCTCACGACGTCCGATATTCCCCGGATTGATCCGGATTTTATCAACACCTGCTTCGATTGCCATCAGAGCAAGGCGATAATCAAAATGAATATCGGCTACAAGTGGAATGTTAATGCGTTTTTTTATATCACTTAAAGCGTTAGCCGCGCGTTCATCTGGGCATGCTACCCGGACGATTTGACAGCCGGCTTCTTCAAGCCGTAAAATTTCAGCAACAGTAGCCTCGACATCATGCGTTTTGGTTGTTGCCATACTTTGAATAAATAGTTCGTTACTTCCGCCGATCGTTAGATTTCCAACTTTCACGGGACGGGTTTCAGTACGTAATGTTCTCTCGTTCAAGGATATTCGCTCCTTTTTCATTCACAATCTTAGTTTTTTCTTATCCTAAGTATCATACCACTTTTTTTTCAGTGAAAGCACTAGTTCAGCCGATTAGAATTTTCTCAGAAATAAAAAATCAGCTGTTTACAAGAAGACCGTAGCTTGCTTGTAACAACTGATTCGCTATTATTCTTTTTTGTCTTGCGGAATTGTTCGAATGGCTAAGAAAATGATAATCAAACTTACACCAATATTGATTTCCATTCCAAATGGCACTTGGATTTGGAACCATTCCATGATCATTGTAAAGACAGTGGCAAGCGTGATACTGTATGCGGCCATCATCCAGTTTTCTTTGTAGCTGATACCGCCACGTCCAAATCCAGATAAGATGAATCCGAATAATCCGTAAATCGCAACACGGAAAAAGGCTGATCCGAGCATAAAGAGGAAAAGAACGAACAGAATAAGCGGGATCACATATTTAGAAACATCTGTAATTGAACTGTAAATGCTCATCAAATCCGCTTTGTCGGAAATGCCAAGTGCAGAATAGCTGAACGATTGCGACATGCCGCCTGCTGTAATATAAATGCCATCAGATAAGAAAGCAAAGGCGCTTTCGTAAGAACCGATTTTGTTATCAACATCATCCTTATCAAGCGTTCCGCTTGCATCATAATAGATGTGCAGACTGCCTTCATCAATTGAAATCGGTAAATTTTCCGCTGCCCCATCTTTCGTTTGAAGTTTTCCATCAGCAACAGTAAAATCTGGAATTTGTTTTTCAAGGGTTTCTTCACTAAGTTTTAATGCATTTTGAGTTGTGGTTGTTGTATAGTAAGCAAGCGGCAAAAAAGCAAGAAACGATAAAACAATAATATAAATGATACTCTTACTTACTTTATCTTTGCGAAAGCTTGCAATATCTTGTGGCGAGTATAAACTCTTCCAAAAACGCTTAAAGATATTCATTTTCGTTGTCAGCACCTCACAGTATTAGTTTAAAAAAATGAGTAAAGGGAAGAGAATAAACGCGTGCGATTTTTCTTTCACCTGCCTACAATAATAGCTTGATTTTCTGCTAAAAGCAAACGGCTTAACTGCTTGGAGCAGAAAAATTGCAACTCGGTTTTGATCGTGATAGGCTAAAAGGTGTAAACGAATCGGTGATAAAAAGGCTTTCACTTTCATTTATTAGTACAATAGATGTGTGAGGTAAGCTAATAGACATACCCGAACTTCGCTTGCGACAATCAAAATTTCAAGGAGGAATTTACAGTGGCATATGAACTACCGAAATTACCATATACGTATGATGCGCTTGAACCAAACTTTGACAAGGAAACAATGGAAATCCATTATACGAAACACCACAATACTTACGTAACAAACTTGAATAACGCAGTGAAAGACTATCCTGAGCTAGCTGCAAAATCGGTTGAAGATTTAGTAGCAGATCTAAATAGTGTGCCTGAAAGCATTCGCACAGCGGTTCGCAATAACGGAGGCGGTCATGCAAATCACAGCTTATTCTGGACAATTCTTAGCCCTACTGGCGGCGGGGAACCAACTGGAGCTTTGAAAGATGCAATTGATAGCACATTTGGAGGCTTTGATGCTTTCAAAGAAAAATTTGCGGCTGCAGCAACCACTCGTTTCGGTTCTGGCTGGGCGTGGCTTGTTGTAAAAGACGGAAAACTTGAAATCATCAGCTTGCCAAACCAAGATTCTCCGCTTACAGAAGGTTATACGCCTGTACTCGGACTTGATGTTTGGGAACATGCCTACTACTTGAAATTCCAAAATCGCCGTCCTGAGTATATCAATACTTTCTGGAATGTGATTGACTGGAATGAAGCAAATCGTCGTTTTGAAGCGGCTAAATAAATTTGACAGTCACAACGCGGCTTGGAGAGTTTTCTCTTAGCCGCTTTTTTAATGTCCAAATGATTTTAATGAAATTCTCATTTTGAGAGAGTGGAAAAGTTGTCAGTTTTCCGATACAATAGGAAGAGGCATTTTACCATAGAGAGGGTTTGTGATACGTGAAACTGAATTTTAGAAAGAAGAAAGATCGGACGAAAAAAGAAAAAAACGTGCGGTCATTCCACTCCGTCTCAATATTTTATTTTTCGTGATTTTTATTTTATTTTCTGTTTTGATTCTACGTCTCGGTATTGTGCAGATTGTACAAGGAGACACCTATAAAAGGCAACTTGAGGAAACGGATAATGTGACGGTTTCAAAAAATGTACCACGCGGTGTTATTTTTGACCGTAATTATAATCTTATGGTTGGAAATACGGCAGTGAAGTCAATTACTTATACGCGTAGTCAAAAAAACAAAAAACATCAGAAATGCTTGAAGTGGCTCAAAAACTCGATAAAATGATTGATGTAGAAGTAGAAAAATTAACAGAACGTGATTTGAAAGATTACTGGATTTTGACGCATGAAAAAGAATCGCTTAATCGTTTATCGAAAAAAGAGCAAAATCTAGACGCTTCGAAAGCCTATAAAAAACAAGTGGAAGATGTCACTGAGAAAGATATCGCTTCACTGACAGACGAAGATAAACGCATCGCTACAATTTATAAGAAAATGACAAGCGGTTACGCAATGACAGAATCAATTGTTAAGGGTAAAGGTGTCACGGACGAGGAAATTGCGAAAGTCAGCGAAAACTTGGAGAGCCTTCCGGGTGTGGATACAACAACTGACTGGAATCGTTTCTATACCTATAATGAAACACTGCGTTCAATCCTCGGATCGGTTTCTTCCGCAAAAGAAGGGCTACCAAAAGAAAAAGCGGAATATTATTTATCGCAAGGTTACAGCCGCAATGATCGCGTCGGAAAGAGTTACTTGGAAGCGGAATATCAAAATATTTTAGCAGGGCAAAAATCGCAATCAGAAAGCGTGATGGATGCTCAAGGGAATATTATTGAAACGGTTCAAAAAAATGAAGGTTCAAAAGGCAAAGACCTAGTGCTTTCTGTTGATGTCGATTTCCAGCGTGCAGTGGAAGATATTTTACGAAAAAACATTCAAAAAGGAAAATCATCTGGGGGTTCTGATTTGTTAGACCGAGCTTTCGTTGTAGCGATGGATCCCTATAGCGGAGAAGTACTTGCGCTTGCTGGTCAAAAATTAAATGATAAAGGCAAATTTGAAGATTACTCGCTTGGAACGTTTACGACAGCTTATAATATGGGCTCGGCTGTAAAGGGGGCAACTGTTCTCGGCGGAATTATGAGTGATGCAATTACAAAGGACACTTATTTTACCGATCAGCCGATTAAGTTCAAAGGAACAAAAGCGAAGAGTTCTTGGTTTAACCGAAATGGTGAAGGAACGCGTACGCTGAACCCAGTAGGGGCTCTTGAAATTTCATCAAACTCATATATGTACCAAGTTTCAATGAAAATGGGTGGAGCAAAGTATGTCTACGATGGCCCGCTTCGTGCCCCTCTTTCAACATTTGACAAAATGCGCTACTATTATAATCAATTCGGATTAGGCGTTCGTACTGGAGTTGATCTTCCTGGCGAGCAAATTGGATATAAAGGTCCGGATGACACAGCTGGTAAAATTCTCGACTTTGCGATTGGACAATATGACTCATATACACCGCTTCAGCTAGCGCAATACTCATCCGTTGTCGCGAATGGTGGTTCACGAATTGCACCAACAATGTTGAAGGAAATTCGTAATCCAAGTACAAGCGGAGATACTGTTGGAACACTTGCAACAAGTACGAAACCAGATGTGCTAAACCGACTTGGTGTAACAGAGGCAGACATTCAAACTGTTCAAAATGGTTTTTATCAAGTAACACACGGTTCATCAGGAACTGCACGAACAGTCTTCACATCATCTGACTATGATGTGGCCGGAAAAACAGGAACTGCACAAGGATTCTATGACGGTCCAAAAGAAGGTTCGAAAATGGCAGATGTGTGGAATACAACTTTTGTTGGCTATGCACCGGTCAAAAAACCAGAAATTTCGATTGCTGTTGTTGTTCCGTGGGAATATCGTGATGGTTACAGCGATTCAAAAATTAATATGAGCATTGCAAAAGAAGTATTTGATAAATATTTTGAGCTTAAGAAAAAACGTGCAGAAGAGAAAAAGGAAACATCGCATGTCGATCAGCCAATCAATAATGTGCAGCAAGCACGTGCTGCACAATCGAAACAAACTGAAAAATAATTTGGCTTAGACCCCCGCTTCATGAAGCAGGGGTCTTTTTGATAAAACATACCAAAAGAACTGCGGAATAGCGGCTTTTATGGTATGATAAGAGAAGTTTAAAGTGAGCGAGTCACTTTTTGATGGAAAAAGGAGGAATCAGGTATGGCAAAAAAAATATCATGTAGCGGTTGTCGGCGCAACTGGAGCCGTTGGAACACAAATGATCGAACTCTTGGAAGAAGTATCTTCTTTTGAAATTGGGGAAGTTTCTTTTCTATCGTCTGCTCGGTCAGCAGGCCAAAAGAAAACATTCCGCGGGGAAGAAATCGAAATTAAAGAAGCTAAACCTGAGAGTTTTGAAGGCGTAGATATTGCGCTTTTCAGTGCTGGCGGTTCTGTTTCGAAAGAACTTGCTAAAGAAGCTGTCGAACGCGGAGCAATTGTGATCGACAATACGAGCGCCTTCCGCATGGACCCGACAGTTCCGCTCGTTGTTCCTGAGGTGAATGAACATGCGCTCAAAGGGCATAATGGAATTATTGCTAATCCGAACTGCTCAACGATTCAAATGGTGGCTGCTCTTGAGCCGATTCGTAAAGAATTCGGATTGAGTCGCATCATTGTTTCAACCTATCAAGCTGTGTCAGGTTCAGGCGTTTCGGCGATCAAAGAATTAAATGAACAATCGCAAGCCATTTTGAATGGCGAAGAATTTAAACCAAAAATTCTGCCGGTTAAAGGCGACAAAAAACACTATCAAATTGCGTTCAATGCTCTTCCACAAATCGATGTATTTACAGAAAATGATTATACATACGAAGAGATGAAGATGATCAATGAAACGCGTAAAATCATGGAAGATGATTCTATCAAAGTGGCAGCGACATGTGTGCGTATCCCGGTTGTAACTGGACACTCTGAATCGGTTTATATTGAAGTTGAGCAAGAAGGAATCTCTGCAGATGCGATTAAAAATAGCTTAAAAAATGCTCCAGGCGTTATTCTTGAAGATGATCCTGCTAATCAAGTGTATCCGCAAGCAGCAACAGCTGTTCACAAAAAAGAAGTGTTTGTCGGACGCATTCGTTCTGACCTTGATGATCCAAAAGGCTTCCATATGTGGATTGTCTCGGATAATTTGCTGAAAGGCGCGGCTTGGAACTCCATTCAAATCGCTGAAAGCTTAGTGAAACTAGAAATAATTTAGAGGTGTCTCTGGAATGAAAATTATCGTACAAAAATTTGGCGGAACTTCCGTCCAAAGCGCTGAAACTAGGCAAATGGCTTTTCGTCACATCGAGCGTGCGACGCAAGAAGGCTATAAAGTTGTTGTAGTTGTCTCAGCGATCGGACGTTTTGGCGACCCTTACGCAACAGATACTTTGCTTGAATTAATTGGTGCCAAGGGAACGAAACTTTCTAATCGCGAGCAGGACATGCTGCTTTCTGTTGGTGAAACGATTTCTTGCGCAGTATTCACGAATATGCTGAAAGAAGCTGGAATTGATGCGGTGGGCTTCTCAGGCGGTCAAGCTGGTATCCGCACAACAAGCGATCATTTGAACGCAAAAATCCTTGAAATTGATACAAAACGTCTTTTAAAAGCGCTTGAACAAGTGAGTGTGGCAGTTGTGGCTGGTTTTCAAGGACTTGATGAACTGGGTGACATTACGACACTTGGACGTGGGGGAAGCGATACATCAGCTGCCGCGCTTGGCGTTGCACTCGGTGCAGATTACGTAGATATTTTTACAGATGTTGACGGGATGATGACGGCCGATCCGCGTATTGTCGAACATGCTAAAAGTTTGCCGCGCGTAAGTTACAATGAAGTAAGTAACATGGCTTATCAAGGTGCAAAAGTCATTCATCCGAGAGCTGTTGAAATTGCGATGATGGCGAAGATTCCCATGCGGATTCGCTCGACTTACCTGGACGGTGAGGGAACGCTCGTCGCCGCTTTGCCGCATACAGATGGGCATTTTGATATTAAAGAACGACTCGTTACCGGAATTGCGCATGTGACAAACTTGACGCAAATAACCGTGGATACGGCTTCGGCAGATAAGCAGCAAGAAGCTTTTAGTTTATTGGCCGATCAAGGTATCAGCTTGGATTTCATCAACATCGGGGTAACGAGTATCGCTTTCACGGTTCCAGAAGAAAAAACTAAGAAAACTGCTGATTTGTTGAAAGCAGAAGGTTTCCTTGTAGAAATTAAAGAGCGGTGCGCAAAAGTGTCGATTGTTGGAGCCGGCATTACTGGCGTCCCTGGCGTAACCGCTAAGATTGTCAGTGCGCTTGCAAAAGAACATATTAAAATTTTTGCAGTCTGCTGACAGCCACACAACCATCTGGGTTTTAATCAGTGAAGAGGATTTAAAAAAAAGCAGTCAATGCTTTGCATGATACGTTTTGTTTAGAAATGGAATAAAACAGTGCTGGATTAGGAGGAGTAAAAATGAATTTTGGAAAAGTCATTACAGCGATGGTCACCCCGATTCATCCCGAGAAGAATGTGGTTTGCCGTAAGCGTATCCATCGTTTAGTCGATCATTTGATTGAAACGGGTTCGGATGGTCTCGTTGTTGCGGGTACAACCGGGGAATCACCTACGCTTTCCCACGAAGAAAAAATCAAACTTCTAACAGAAGTCGTGAAAGCAAATGACGGTCGTGCCAAACTGATTGCTGGAACGGGCACGAATAATACGGCAGAAACCATTCGTTTTACAAAGGAAGTAGCAGAGCTTGGCGGATTTGATGCGGCTCTTGTCGTAACACCTTATTATAATAAACCCAATCAGCGCGGTATTTACGAGCATTTCAAAGCAGTAGCAGAGAGCAGCCCGCTACCGATCATGATTTATAACATTCCTGGTCGATCTGTTGTAAATATTGAACCAGAAACAATCATTGAGCTTTCCAAGCTACCAAATATCGTTTCAGTCAAAGAATCAAGCGGAAATCTGGAAAATATTTCGCAGATCATCGAAGAAACCTCAGATGATTTTACGGTATATAGCGGAGACGACAGTCTGACACTTCCGATTTTATCCGTTGGCGGAAACGGTGTGGTATCCGTATTGAGCAACGTGTTAGGACGTGAAACCAAAGCAGTAATCGAAGCCTATGAACGGGGAGATGTTGGTTTAGCAGCAGCTAAACACCGAAAACTCCTTCCACTGATGCGAGGCTTGTTCAGTTCACCAAATCCTGCTCCAACAAAATATCTTTTAAATAAACAAGGTATTGATGTTGGCCCGGTTCGCTTGCCGCTCGTTGATGTTGACGAAGAGCAGGGAAAAAAATTAGAAGCTATTTTCGAGCAGTCGAAAGAAAGCTAAAGGAGGTTTTTCGCTTTGGCATTAAAAAAAGCGAAGCATATTAAAATTATTCCGTTAGGCGGAGTAGATGAAAGCGGAAAAAACATGTACGTCGTAGAAGTGGACGATGAAATTTTTGTTTTAGATGCAGGACTGATGTTCCCTGAGGATGAACTTCTAGGAATTGATGTTGTTATCCCTGATTTTAAATATTTAGAAGAAAATAAAGATCGTGTGAAAGCAATTATTCTTTCTCATGGACATGAAGATGCCATCGGTGCACTTCCTTACTTGCTACAAAAAGTGAAAGTGCCGGTTTATGGAACAGAACTCACCATTGCACTTGCAAAAAATTCCGTGAAAGAGTATCGCAAAGTTCGTTTTAAAAAATTTCCATGTTATTGATGAAGACAGCGTAATCAAATTTAATAAGGCAACGATTCAATTCTTCCGTACCACACACACAATTCCCGATTCTGTCGGCATTGTAGTGAATACAAGCGAAGGATCAATCGTTTACTCTGGTGATTTTAAATTTGATCAATCTGCAAAAGAAGGCTATGAAACAAGCCTAAGTGCAATTGCAGATGTCGGCGAAGCAGGTGTACTTGCGCTCTTATCAGATAGTTCTGAAGCAGAACATCCGGGAACGACATCAAGCGATAGCGAAATTGAAGAAGAAGTCCGACATGCTTTCCGAACAGCCGAGGGACGTATTATCGTAGCATGTGTCGCTTCCAATGTAATTCGACTGCAGCAAGTGATGGATGCCTCTGCGGCAACGAAACGCAAAGTTGTCATTGTCGGAAAAGAGTTAGAACGTGTAGTTGAGATTACACGCGAACTTGATAAGCTTAAGGTTGAAGATGATTTGATCATTCCGTTTAAAGAAATGAAGAAATACAAAGACGAGCAAATTACAATTATCGAAACAGGAAACCTTGGAGAACCCATCCAATCGCTGCAACAGATGACAAAAGGTAGCCACCCACAAGTGAATATTAAAGCAGGAGATACAGTTTATATCACAACCACACCAAGTCCTTCACTCGAAACCATGATGGCGAAAACAATTGATATGCTTTATCGTGCAGGTGCGCGCGTTCTAACAATGAGCCGTAATCTTTTCATATCTGGCCATGCGAGCCAAGATGATTTGAAACTGCTGATTAATCTCTTGAAACCAACCTATTTTGTTCCAGTTCACGGGGAGTATCGAATGCTGATCAGTCATGCAAAACTTGCAAATAGCGTCGGGATTCCAAAATCAAATGTCTTTGTCGTCGGTAAAGGAGAAATCGTCGAATATAAAGCAGGCAAAATGAGCGTTGGAAACCGTGTTTACGCTGGGAATACGCTGATTGACGGACTTGGAGTAGGGGATGTCGGCAATATTGTTCTTAGAGACCGCAAACTGCTTTCAGAAGACGGAATCTTTATTGTCGTTGTGACATTAAGCCGTCGCCAGAAGATCCTTGTTTCCGGTCCAGAAATCATTTCGAGAGGCTTCATCTATGTACGTGAATCCGAGCATTTGATCGAAGAATCGCAGAAACTTGTTACGAAAATCGTAGAAAAGAACCTTGAAGATAGTGAATTTGAGTGGTCGAAACTGAAACAAGATGTGCGTGATCAACTTAATCGTTATCTATTTGAGCAAACAAAACGCCGTCCCATGATTTTACCGATCATTATGGAAGTGTAAAAAAAAGCCTAAACCGTTCGTTGGTTTGGGCTTTTTGTTTGAATCAAGCGGATCAGGGAAATTACATATCAGAGAAAAAGAGAGGATGAGGAAAAGGTGAACTATCAGTTTGATGTAATCGTAATCGGAAGCGGAGTAAGCGGAACAGCTGTCGCTTATGCACTAAATGCCGCAGGAAAAAAAAGTTGCTATTATTGAAGAACGAGATTGGGGCGGAACTTGCGTACTCCGTGGTTGTGATCCTAAAAAAGTTTTAGCCGGAGCAATGGAAGCACGTAATTTTTCAGAACGTTTGCGTGGGAAAGGAATTAAGCAAGCTGCAACGATTGACTGGCAAGATCTCCAAGCCTTCAAACACAGTTTTGTTGATCCTGTACCCGAAAGCCGGTTGGAAGGCTTCCAAGCAGCAAAAATTGAAACTTTTAAAGCACACGCAGAGTTTCTTGACAATCATACCCTTCAAGTGGGTGCTGACACGTTACTTGCAGAAGATATCGTAGTTGCAATAGGCGCACGGCCAAACATTCCAGAGCTTCCAGGTAGTGAAGCCTTATTAACAAGTGATGATTTTTTAGATTTGAAAGAATTGCCGCCGCGAATTGCGTTTGTCGGTGCTGGATATATCGCTTTTGAATTTGCGTCCATTGCGCACGCCGCAGGAAGCGAAGTGCACTTAATCCATCATAACAGCCGTCCTCTCAAGGGATTTGACCCCGATCACGCCGCCATGCTCGTTAAATCGCTTCAATCTGACGGCGTACAGTTTCATTTTGATACGGATTTGGAACGAATTGAGCATCAAAATACAGGCTATAAACTGCAAGGGGCTAACTTTGAACTCGAAGTCGATGCAGTTTTTGCGGCCACTGGCCGCAAGCCGAATGTGGATCGGATGAAAATAGAAAATACAGATGCCCAAGTTGGAAAAGGAGGTCTCGTCGTAAATCAGTTTCTTGAAGCAGCACCCCATCTTTATGCAATAGGAGATGTTGCCGCTTCTAAAGGTCTTCCGCTTACGCCAGTTGATAGTTTTGAAGCAAGCTATGTAGCGGAACGCATTCTTGGTAGCCAAGAAGAAATTCATTATCCGGCAATACCGAGCGCTGTTTTTTCTAGTCCAAAGCTTGCACAAATCGGCATCACAGCAGATGCAGCGAAACAAGAATCTGAAAAGTATCATGTTAATGAAATCGATATGAAAAATTGGTATACGTATCGCCGCACCAATGAGTATCTCAGTCATGCTAAAATTATCACAGAAAAAGAATCAGGTAAAATAGCGGGTGCTTCGTTTATCAATGAGGAAGCCGATATTTTGATCAACTATATCGTACTTTTGATGAAAGCCGGGCTGACACTTGAGGCTCTTGATCAATTAATTTTTGCTTATCCTTCACCAGCTTCTGACCTGCCTTCGTTGCGCTAGCGAGCGACAAATGGTATGATTAAACAAATCTAGCACGAAGGAGTATTCTAAATGGTAATGTGGATTTTTGGCGGAATCATCGCCTTTATTCTTTTTATTGTAGGGCTTGTGATTTTGTTTTTTCCAACCCGAAGAAAAGTTGGTGCGATTTTAGTTGGAGTTGGAATGGTTCTGATGATTATATCGATTACTGCAATTTTCCTGCAGTTTAAACAGTTGAATGATGTAAATAACAGCGTATTAAACTATTCATCGAATAAAGCCGCAAAACAGTCTGATACAGCAAATGATTCTAAAACGTATAAGCTGAATCAAAAAATGAGTGAAGTCGGTATTGAGGCTGAAATTACTGCGGTCAAAGTAGAAAAGAAGGCTGTCTATTCAACCATCGATCAAAAAGAAATGCCAGGAAGCATCTCGATTACACTATCAATCAAAAATACGGGAACAGAAGAGCTCACGACTTATCCTAACCAAGGGACGTTAATTGCTATAAAGCAGGAAGTAACCGGCGGTGACGCATTGCTCTCAAAATTTGATGATAGTAAAGTCGCACCCGGTAAGACGATCCAAGGAACGGTTGTTTTTCCGCTTGAGAAATTGGACAAAGTGAACGACATCCAATCAATTTCATTCTCTTGGCTGAGCTATGCGGGCAGTAGTACAGAGCCGAGTACAGTGGATAGCGGCGAAATTAAATTGAAATAAAAAAAGCACGGTTCCGCGGAACCGTGCTTTTCTCGTGTTATTCCGATACTTGAAGAACTTCTTCCAAGTAACCATCGTAACTGATTTCTTTGTTGTAGAAAGTATCACTAGATAGATTAATAATTCGAGTTGCGATACTTTGTAAGAGTTGATGGTCATGTGATGCGAAAATCATAGCACCGTTAAAGCCCATCAAACCATTATTAAGTGCTGTAATTGATTCAAGGTCTAAGTGGTTGGTCGGTTCGTCAAGCAATAGCACGTTCGAGCCGGAAAGCATCATTTTCGAAAGCATACAACGCACTTTTTCTCCTCCAGAAAGCACTTTAACTTTTTTCAGTACTTCGTCGCCGCTAAAGAGCATACGACCAAGGAAACCGCGCAAGAATGCTTCAGAATCATCCTGCGGCGAATATTGGCGTAACCATTCAACAAGATTTAAATTGTTTTCAGTGAAAAACTCCGAGTTATCTTTCGGGAAATAGCTTTGACTTGTCGTTACTCCCCAACGGAAAGAACCAGAATCAGCTTCAAGTTCGCCCACTAAAATTTGCATTAATGTTGTTTTTGCAACTTCATCATCGCCGACAAGTGCTACTTTATCATTGCGATTAATCGTAAACGAGACGTTATCAAGGACTTTAACACCATCAATTTCCTTTGTCAGATTTTCGACCGTCAAAAGATCATTGCCGACTTCGCGATCTGGTTTAAATTGGATGAACGGATAGCGTCTACTTGATGGCTGAATGTCTTCAAGCGTAATTTTATCAAGCATTTTCTTACGACTTGTGGCTTGCTTCGATTTTGAAGCATTGGCACTAAAGCGTGCGATAAATTCTTGTAATTCTTTGATCTTTTCTTCTTTTTTCTTGTTGCGGTCGCCCATCATTTGTTGGGCAAGCTGACTTGATTCATACCAGAAATCATAGTTACCGACATAAAGCTGAATTTTGCTGAAATCAAGATCAGCAATATGGGTACAAATCTTATTTAAGAAGTGCCGATCATGTGAAACGACAATAACCGTGTTCTCAAAGTTAATCAAAAACTCTTCAAGCCAGTGAATGGCACGAATATCAAGGTGGTTGGTCGGTTCATCAAGTAAAAGAATGTCTGGTTTGCCAAATAGAGCTTGAGCTAGCAATACTTTTACTTTTTCTCCACCGGTTAAATCTTTCATATATTTGCTGTGAAGGCTAGATTCAATACCTAGACCATTCAAAAGAACAGCTGCTTCTGCTTCTGCTTCCCATCCGCCTAACTCACCGAAATCGCCTTCAAGTTCAGCAGCACGAATTCCATCTTCATCACTGAAATCTGGTTTCATATAAATCGCATTTTTTTCAGTCATAATATCATACAGCTTTTTGTGCCCCATGATAACCGTGTTAAGCACAAGTTCTTCATCATATTGGAAGTGATCTTGCTGTAAAACTGCAAGTCGCTCACCGGGTGTAATATGGACATTTCCGGCTTGCGAATCTACTTCACCAGATAAAACCTTTAAGAAAGTGGATTTCCCGGCACCGTTCGCTCCGATCAAGCCGTAGCAGTTTCCGGGTGTAAATTTAATTGAGACATCTTCAAACAGTTTTTTATCGCCGTAGCGAAGACCTAAATTACTAACTGTTAACATTTTTTTCCTCCTAAAAAGCACATTATCCCTATAATAACACGCTTGCGTCTGTAAATAAAGCTTTTGTCATGCTACAATGAAAATGAGGAAAGGGAGGAGATTTTGATGAATTTAAAGCCCGCCGATTTAAGAAAGCGTGTTGAGTTTTGCCTGTCACTTCCTGGCACAGCAGAAACGTTTCCATTTGGCAAAGAAGCCCACGTCCTTCGTGTGGATCAAAAGATGTTTGCGCTGATTCACTGGATGAACGACAAACTTTATGTGAGCGCAAAATGCGAGCCTGAAAAAGGGGAGCGGCTGCGTGCGGAATATGACTTTATTATACCAGCCTATCACCTCAATAAAACACACTGGGTTTCAGTAACTGTCACAGATAACAGCCATTTTGACCTAGAACAAGCGATTCTTTTAAATAGTTATGAACTAGTATTCAACAAGCTGACAAAGAAAAAACAAGCTGAAATTCGAAGTCAATAAGTAAAAGTACTTTACAATTAAAGACCTTCTATTTATAATGGGGTTTGTGTTAAAAATACATAAAACGTTACCACAGGGGGGGCTTTTAGCTGAGATTGAGCCCGATTCACGTCGGCTCTGACCCTTTGAACCTGTTCGTTAGCACGAGCGTAGGGATTGTGGCGATTGCATTTTTCTGTTTTAGAAAAACTGCTTTCTTCTGCGGTGCGTTTTTTGACCAAAAGAAGAAGGGAGTTTATTTTTTATGGCTAATAAACGGCTGATTATTTGGATTGAATGTGCAATTTTTGCAGCAATTGCAATGGTTTTAAGCTTTATCCCGCTTGATTTCGGTTCCAGCTTCTCGGTTTCGCTAGGGATGATTCCAATGTATATTGTTGCGCTAAGACGAGGATTTTTTGCAGCAGGATTTGCAGGACTACTTTGGGGGCTTTTACATTTTCTGACCGGAAAAGCTTACATTTTGACTTTCAACCAAGCACTGATTGAATACATCCTAGCATTTGCCTTTATTGCTTTTGCGGGTATTTTTTCTGAAAAAGTAAGAAATAGTTTACGGAGCAGAAATTTGAACCGAGCTATCGCTTATGCTTGGGCTTCGATGTTCGCCGGAGGTATTGCACGTTACTTTTGGCATTATGTCGCAGGTGTGGTTTTTTGGGGAGCATATGCATTTAAAGGCTGGAGCGCACAAGTTTTTTCAATCGTCATGAACGGGGCAAGCGGTCTTGCGACTGTCCTTGTCTCTGGCATTGTAATCACGATCATCCTTAAAATAAAACCCAGTTTATTTTTACCAAAAGAAAGCTAAAAAAACGGCGGCACTTCCATATGTGGAGGTGCCGCCGTTTTAATTCAGCTTAACAAATCAGTTTCCATCAGCATCACATCTTCACGACATTTTTTCATTTCTGCACGTGAAATTTTGCCTTTTTCAAAGTAACGCTGGATTAAGTCACGCTCCACTTGGATGGCAAATTCTGAAAGTGTATCGAGTTCGGTTTCAAGTTCAGCACGTGATTTACGGCTTTGTTTGAGATCTTCTATTGGCTGATAGCGCGCCAAGTAAATTTCAAGAATTTCTGGATTGGCACTTTTTTTTAGCGGAAAGTTTTTTTTAGTTTTTTGTAGATGTATTCGCGCGATCCACGCTGTAATAACGTCCGTTCTTCTTTACGGTCTTTGAATGACAAGCGACCAGTGTGCCATTTGATGAACATCATTCGTGCTAGCTCGTTTCTGCGGCGCTTGTCGTGCGTAAGCTGATAGCGATGCTTATTCAAGCGGCGAATCGCCTGACTGAATGTTTGGATAGAAATTTTTTCTTCGCGGTAAAGTGATAATGTATACTCAATTTGCCAGTCAAGAACTTGAAGGCGAATCGCTTTTTCATCTTTGCTCGCTGTACTGCTTTGAGCAAGTTCAAAGATACGGCGATTGTACATATGAATTAAAATCTGCATGGCTTTTTCGTTGTCTTGCGTCATTTCTTTCTTCAATTTCTTCACTACATCTCGTAGAATCGCTTTTTCCATCTCTTGATTCGTATCGTGATTCGTTTGATTTTTTTCAGCAAGAAGCGGAAGCAAGAAGTTAGAAAGTACCAAGGTACACAGAATGACACCAGCAGCAATGGCGATCAATAAGTCTCGTTCGGCAAATTTTTCCCCGTTACCAAGCACAAGTGGCAGGGAGAGCGCACTCACGAGCGAAATCGTACCGCGAACTCCGGAAAGGGTGTAAAGAATGGCATCTTTTACTCGCAGTCGCCAGCTCTTCTTTTCTTGACTGAAAGAACGGAACAGAAGCAGTAGCAAAAAGCGCAATCCAAGCAGTACAACGAGGATTAGCAAAACGTAGCCGATTAAGCTGAAATTTGAAACGCCGGAATTTTCAAAGATACTTGTCGCAATATGAGGTAGCTGTGTTCCAAGTAAAACGAAAACAATGCCGTTTAAACTGAAAATAATTACTGACCAGGTATTTTTGGAAATCGTGTTGAGTTTAGCACTTTCAGGGTTCATTTTTTGATAACCAAGCGATTGAACGAGTCCACCACTTACGACGGCCAAAATTCCGTTGACACCAAGTTTTTCCGCGACTAGATAAATGATAAACGGCGTTAGAATATCCATTAACATGAATGAAATGATATTTTCAATGCCAAGCTGACGTAGCCAGCGCATCAAGAAGCTCTTGAACAAGCTGAGGATGGCTCCAAGTAAGACGCCGCCAAGTGAAATCAAAAGAAAACTGATACTTGCTTGTGTGAGTGAAAATGTTCCTGTCATCAGTGCTAAAACAGCGAATTGAAAGGAAACAAGTCCGGATGCATCGTTAATCAGCGACTCGCCTTCAAGGATATGTAAAGCTTTATGCGGAATTTTAATCTTATCAGCGAGTGATCCAACGGCTACAGCATCGGTTGGAGCAAGTGCTGCGGCAAGAGCAAATGCGGCTGCATGCGGAACAACCGGAAGCAGCGAATGAATGACACCACCAAGTAAAAATACTGTACAAAAAACAAGAATGATTGCTAGGATGAAAATCGGTTTGCGCCATTTCCAAAGTGAAGTTTTATCGGCATTTTTTCCATCACTAAAAAGTAGCGGAGCAATAAAGAGCAACATAAACAGCTCGGGATCAATCTCCATTTCATATTGAAAACCAAGAAACGGAACGGCAATCAAAACGCCAAGCCCGATTTGAATGAGCGGGATCGAGATGCTCGGTAAAAAACGGCTAAGTACATTTGAGAGAAATACAGCACCAAGCATAATTAGTATAAATTCAAATACTTCCATAGTTGTATAAGCTTCCTTTCCTTCTTTGACTAATATATTCTATTATACTAGCGATGAAGTTTTATAATTGAGGTAGGAATAGCAATTATTCTGTCGACAATTCTTACTTATTTTATTAGATAGAATTCTAATTGTCAAACGAGATTAGTCATAAAAAATAGTTATTGAAAAGTTGTTTTTAAATAAGTTTTTCTTAAAAAATGTTTTATAGGGCGAAAGTAGGGAAAAGTTACAAAGTGAGTGTCACCCAAAAAGAGTAACGGAGGTGTTTTTGAGTGTTGCGATTTGAACACGTATCAAAAACTTATAAAGGCGGCAAAAAGGCAGTCGATGATCTCAATTTGAATATCAATCAAGGTGAATTCATTTGTTTTATCGGGCCAAGTGGCTGCGGAAAAACAACAACAATGAAAATGATTAACCGTTTGATTGACCCGTCAGAAGGTAAAATTTTTGTAGACGACAAAGATATTTTGCAAGAAGACCCAGTTAAACTGCGTCGTTCAATCGGTTATGTCATTCAGCAAATCGGTTTGATGCCGCATATGACGATTCGAGAAAATATTGTACTGGTTCCAAAACTATTGAAATGGCCAGAAGATAAGAAAAATGAGCGGGCGAAAGAACTCATTAAATTGGTCGATTTACCAGAAGAGTATCTGGATCGGTATCCCTATGAGTTAAGCGGCGGTCAGCAGCAACGGATCGGTGTTTTGCGTGCGCTAGCTGCCGAGCAGAATTTGATTCTGATGGATGAACCATTTGGAGCACTTGATCCGATCACGCGGGATACACTTCAAGAAGAGTTTAAAAACTTACAGCAAGAACTCGGAAAAACCATTATTTTTGTGACGCACGATATGGATGAAGCGATTAAACTCGCAGATCGGATTGTTATTATGCAGGCTGGTAAAGTCGTTCAATTTGATACACCTGATGAAATATTACGTCATCCGGCCAACAAGTTTGTTGAAGAATTTATCGGAAAAGATCGCTTGATTGAAGCTCAACCGAATGTGACAAAAGTCAGCCAGATAATGAATCCAAATCCAGTTTCGATTACAGCTGATAAATCGCTTCAAGCTGCCATTCAGCTAATGAAAGAACGACGTGTAGATACGCTTCTTGTGGTTGATGAACAGAATATTTTGAAAGGCTTCATTGATGTTGAGCAAATCGATTCACAAAGAAGAACAGCTACTTCAGTGGTGGATATCTTGGAAAAAAATGTTTTCTATGTAAAAGAAGATGCACTGCTACGTGATACGATTCAACGGATTTTAAAACGCGGTTATAAATATGTACCGGTAGTTGACGATAAAAAACGGCTGGTCGGAATCGTGACGCGCGCAAGCCTTGTAGATATGGTGTACGATTCTATCTGGGGAGAAGATGAGGAACAAACCGAATCGCCGGATGCTGAAAAAGCTAACGTTTCTGAAGGAGGCGAGTAAATTATGAATGCACTGCAAAATTTCTTTCAGGAAAATGGACATAATTTACTGGTGCAAACTTGGCAACATTTATACATATCGCTTGCCGCTGTGATTTTAGGGATTGTCGTTGCTGTTCCGCTTGGAATCATTTTAACGAAATCTCCCAAAATAGCTAACTTTGTTATCGGTGTTGTTGGTGTTCTACAAACGGTGCCATCACTTGCGATCTTAGCATTTATCATTCCAATTCTCGGCGTTGGAACTTTTCCGGCGATAATTGCGCTGTTTATCTATGCACTGCTGCCGATTTTAAGAAATACATTTATCGGGGTGCGCGGTGTGGATAAAAACTTAATTGAGTCAGGAAAAGGAATGGGGATGACGACTTGGCAGCTGATTGTCAATGTTGAAATTCCGAATTCTATTTCGGTGATTATGGCAGGAATCAGGCTGTCAGCTGTTTACATTATTGCTTGGGCAACGCTTGCTTCGTATATTGGTGCAGGTGGTCTCGGCGACTTTATCTTTAACGGACTGAACTTATATCGTCCAGATTTGATATTAGGCGGTGCCATTCCAGTTACAATTCTTGCGCTACTTGTTGAATTTTGTCTTGGCAAACTTGAGAATGCACTTACCCCAAAACCACTGCGCGATGCAAGGAATAACGGATAGGAGGATGAATAGAATGAAAAAGAAAAGCTTACTTGTTATTGCTGCGATTTTTTTATCCTTCGGTACGATCCTATCAGGTTGTGCACTTCCGGGACTTGGAGGAGCGTCAAAAGGAACCGTAAGAGTCGGCTCGCTTTCGACGACAGAATCGCAAATTGTATCAAATATTGTGAAACAAATGATTGAACATGATACCGATCTTAAAGTTGAACTAGTCAACAATCTTGGTTCATCTGTCGTACAGCACCAAGCGATGGTAAATGGGGATGTTGATATTACTGCAACACGCTACACCGGAACAGATTTAGTCGGACCGCTTGGCGAAGAACCGATTAAAGACCCGGAAAAAGCACTTGCAGCTGTGAAAAAAGGATTTCAAGATAAATTTCAGCAAACCTGGTTCGATTCCTACGGATTTGCTAATACTTATGCATTTATGGTTCGTCAAGATACAGCCAAAAAATATAAGTTGAACAACATCAGCGACATGCGTGCTGTTCAAGATAAGCTTTCGGCCGGCGTTGATAATTCATGGATGGAGCGAAAAGGAGATGGCTACAAGGCCTTCTCGAAAGAATACTCGATCAACTTCAAAAAGATTTTCCCAATGCAAATCGGTTTGATTTATACCGCATTGAAAAATGACCAAATGGATGTGGCGCTCGGTTATTCAACCGATGGCCGGATTCCGACTTACAATTTGAAAGTCTTAAAAGATGATAAAAAATTCTTTCCACCCTATGATGCATCACCGCTTGCAACGGATAAAATTCTAAAAGAACATCCTGAAATTAAAACGACACTGAATAAACTTGTCGGGAAAATTTCAACCGAAGAAATGCAGAAGCTAAATTACCAAGCGGATGGCGAATTAAAAGAACCGTCAATTGTCGCAAAAGAATTTTTAGAGAAGCATAATTATTTTGAGGACGAAAAATGAGGAGGACTGAAACGTGGAAACGCTGAAACAATTAGTTGATTATTATGCAACAAACGGAAGTTACGTGATGGAAGAATTTTGGCGCCACTTTCTGATGAGTATTTACGGTGTGCTTTTTGCAAGCATTATCGCGATTCCACTTGGGATCTATATTGCTCGTAAAAAACGTCTTGCAGGTTGGGTGATTCAAATTGCCAACATCATCCAAACAATTCCTGCACTCGCGATGCTTGCTGTTTTAATGCTTATCATGGGACTTGGTACGAATACAGTTGTCTTATCACTCTTCCTTTATTCCCTTCTTCCTATTTTAAAAAATACGTACACCGGCATTCAAAATGTCGACAGCGCTTTGCTTGAATCAGGAAAAGCGATGGGTATGACAAAATGGCAAGTGCTTAGAATGGTTGAATTGCCGCTTTCACTTTCCGTCATCATGGCTGGAATTCGAAATGCCCTAGTGATCGCGATTGGAGTTGCGGCAATCGGAACCTTTGTCGGTGCAGGCGGACTTGGGGATATCATCGTTCGCGGAACCAATGCAACAAACGGTACAGCAATCATTTTAGCAGGAGCAATACCAACTGCTCTAATGGCGATTATTACGGACTTGTTGCTTGGCTGGATTGAACGGGCCATTAATCCTGTGAAAAATAAAAAGCAAAAATTATCAGAAGCATTGTAAGGTCAAGAGGCGGGGCGGGGGGAAGTTTCCCCGCTCGCTTTTTTGATGCAAGGAGGAATCAAATATGGCGAAAAAAGACGAGAAAAGCGCCTGGCGGCAAGATAGACATACTGAAAGCTTAAGCGAAGTCAATAATAGTGTTAAAATCCCGCAAAATGCTTCTTTTTTTCGAAAACTGCTTGCCTTTATGGGACCAGGAGCCTTAATCGCCGTAGGTTATGTCGATCCGGGGAACTGGGCTACTTCCATTGCCGGTGGCTCAGAATTCGGCTACACACTACTTTCCGTAATATTAATTTCAAATTTGCTCGCTATTTTACTACAATCACTTGCCGCAAAACTTGGAATTGCAACAGGGCGTGATTTAGCGCAGGCTTCACGTGATAGCTTTCCAAAAGGCGTATCCTTTGTTCTATGGCTACTAGCTGAGCTTGCTATTATTGCAACCGATATTGCAGAAGTAATAGGAAGCGCGATTGCGCTTAATTTGCTATTCGGTATTCCGCTCATCGTAGGTGTCTGCATCACAGCACTTGATATCTTTCTGGTTTTATTGCTGCAGCACCGTGGCTTTCGTTACATCGAAGTCATTGTCATTACACTAATGACTACCATATTGGTTTGCTTTGCTGTGGAACTTTTCATGAGCCGTCCAGAAATCAAGCAAGTCCTCGGAGGTTTTGTCCCGCAAAAAGAAATTGTAGCGAATCCGACGATGCTTTATATCGCTCTCGGTATCCTAGGGGCAACAGTGATGCCGCATAATCTTTATCTGCATTCGTCCATCGTCCAGACACGCCAATATGAACGCAGTTTGAAAGGAAAAAAAGAAGCCATCAAATTTTCATTTATCGACTCCACCTTTTCTTTAACGATTGCTTTATTTATTAATGCAGCAATTCTCATCTTGTCCGCATCCGCATTTTACTTTTCTGGTCATACTGAGGTTGCTGGAATCGAAGACGCCTACCAGCTGCTTAATTCCGTTCTCGGAAGCAGTGTGGCTAGTGTGATCTTTGCGGTTGCTCTGCTTGCATCTGGACAGAATTCAACACTTACAGGAACACTCGCAGGTCAAATTGTCATGGAAGGCTTCTTGAACATTCGCTTGAAACCATGGCTTAGAAGACTATTAACACGTATCCTCGCCATTATCCCAGCGGTTATCGTTACTGCACTTTACGGAGCAAAGGGGACAAACGAGCTGCTGATTTTAAGCCAAGTTATTCTATCAATGCAGCTTTCTTTCGCCGTGATTCCACTTGTCATGTTTACGAGCGATAAACGCAAAATGGGCATCTTCGTTAATGGCTTCTGGCTCAAAACGATATCGTGGCTTGTTGCGATTTTTATTGCCGTTTTAAACATCTATTTACTGATTCACACATTCACTTAACAATAGATTTATTATGTTAACAATAAATTAAAAGAATTTTACGAGTTTCCCTCGAATTTTTCACTTGAATTCGTTATAATTGAATTAAGCGAATAACGGTAGTAAAGGTGTTGAATAGGATGACGGATAAAGCAGTGAAACAACAAAAAAGATTATTAGAGCAAGTACATTTATTGCCCTATACGATTGATGTGGAAGAAGAGTCTTTCCAAATTAAAATCTATACGAAACTAGGAAAGATTTCTGGGATTAGTGTCTTAGACAAAGAAGGCAGTCTCTCTGAAAGATCAAAAGCCGAGCAGGCTGTTGCAAAACTCCAGCGTTACAACTTTTATTTCGAATATCTGACAAAACGTTCAAATGTCGTGAAAGAGCGTGATAGTATCATTGCTGAAAGAATTGAACAAACACAGTTGATTTTAAATAACAATCAGCTGTTTGGTTCAAAAATGCAGCCGATTGTTGATAATTTAAGTTTAGCTCTTGAAGTTTATAAACAGCAGCAGCACAAAATGGATATTTACCAAGAAGATATTGCGCTTTTAAACGAAAAAATCAAAGAACAAGGAAGTATTCAACCAGAAGATTGGCATTCTGCCGAAGATTTGTCAATTGCATTTATGAGTGCGGCTTATGCACAAACCATATACTTGGAAGCAACTCGAACAAATCGGCAATTGCTCGCGAAATGGTTTCATGAACATCAAAAGCGGATACCGAGCAACGAGCGTAAGGCGCTTGGCAAGCTTATTTCGTTGCTTAGTGATACTAATGCAGGGCTTGTTTTCGATCAAATCATTTCACTTTTACCGCTTCTAGAAAACGATCTTTTAATTGACAGGGACGACGAACTTCCAAAGCGTTCCCAAGAGTTTAACAAAGAATATGCAGCCCATTGCCGTTTTTACAAGCCGAATGTTGAGAAAATGGCGAAGTTTATTCGTAATTAGGCAAAAAGAAACCTCCTTGTACACTTAATCGGTGCATAAGGAGGTTTTTCAATTTATTTTGCTAGCAAACCTTGTTTTACTAGATAATTGCGTGCCACGGACTCAGCCGATTCGCCTTTTACATTGACCGCATAATTCATCTTTCGCATTTCATCATCCGTAATCTTACCTGAAAGCTTGTTCAACGGTTTTTTGAGCTCAGGATATTTTTTAAGTGTCTCCGTAAGCATCAGCGGCGCCCCTTGATAAGGAGGGAAGAGTTTCTTATCATCTTCAAGCACCTTCAAATTATATTGCGCAAGCTCGCTGTCTGTCGAGTAGGCATCCAGTACATTGATGTCGCCAGCCTTTATAGCACTATAGCGCAATTTAGGTTCCATTTTTTCGAGAGAGGCAAACTTAATGCCGTATTTCTCTTGAATCCCCTTATACCCATCCCCGCGATCGGCAAATTCAGCTGTAAAACCAACTTTGACATCTGATTCAATTGGACGCAGATCAGAGATAGTTTTCAAATCATATTGCTTTGCAAGTTCAGGTGAGACGGCAAGAGCATACGTATTATTGTATTTCATCGGCTCAAGCAAAGTCATCTTAAACTGTTTCTTAAGTCCATCACGAGCTTGCTGATACACTTGATTCGCATCATGCGATTTGGCAGCTTCTTTTGTAAAAGTTTCAAGAACTGTTCCGGTAAATTCCGGATAGATATCAATGTCGCCAGACTTAAGTGCATTGAATAAGAAACTAGTTTTCCCCATGCTTGGCTTAAGTTCCACATTTAAGTCCGTTTCATCTTCAATCAAAAGTTTGTACATATTAATGAGTATCTCAGGTTCTGATCCAAGCTTTCCAGCAATCGTGATGTCTTTTTTATCAGAAGTAAATTGCGGAACAATCACAAGTGCTGCAGTCAAAAGAATGGCTGCCGAAATGGTAATAAGCGTACTTTTAAATGAAGCTTTTTGAAAGAAACGCAAAATAACATCAAATAAGATGGCAAGTAAAGCTGCCGGGATAGCTCCAAGTAGAATTAAGCTGTTGTTATTGCGATCAATCCCAAGTAATATTAAATCCCCAAGACCACCCGCGCCAATTAAAGCAGCGAGCGTTGCTGTCCCAATAATAAGTACCATCGCTGTACGAATCCCAGCCATGATAACCGGCATCGCGAGGGGGAGTTGAATCCTATAAAGCCGTTTCCATTTATTCATTCCCATTGCACGCGAAGCTTCCACTAAAGCTGGATCTACTTCTTGAATCCCAGTATATGTATTCCGTAAGATTGGCAGAAGTGCATAAACAACCAGTGCAACAATCGCAGGAAGCATCCCGATCCCAACTAGCGGAATCAACAAACCAAGTAAAGCAAGTGAAGGTATCGTCTGGAAAATCGCTGCAACTTGAATGATTGGTTCGGCAATCCGTTTGTGACGCGTTAAATAGATTCCAAGTGGCAAAGCGATGAGGACCGCAATAAATAAGGAAATAAAAGAAATCTGTATATGTTCAAGAAGTGCAGTCAATAAATCGTCTTTTCGTTCAGTAAAAGTAGTAAAAAACTGATTCATGCTAATGCACCTTCTTTCAACTGGTCTGACAAGAAGACAAGCAAGTGCTCAGAATTCACCACACCGAGTTCTTCATCGTTCTCTCCAAGAACTAAAATACTTGAATGGTTGGAGAGAGCCGTAATAAGTGTTTCAATTGAATCAGTGGCACTTAGTACAGCCATTGTTTTATCTGAATGATGTGGAACAAATAATTTTTTATCCAGCATATCTTGAACTGTCAGTGTTTCTGTAAGCAAAGGCTTGTGCGCAACATTCCCTGATTCAATAAAATTGCGTACAAAGTCAGTTTCTGGATTTTTTAAGATATTGTCCGGAGTATCACATTGAACAATTTTTCCATCCTGCATTAAACAAATTCGATCGCCGAGTGCCAGCGCTTCCTTCATATCGTGTGTCACGAAAACGATCGTCTTCTTTATTTTTTTCTGGAGCTCAGAAATATCTTGTTGTAATTTTTGACGAGAGATCGGGTCTAGTGCACTAAACGGTTCATCCATCAAAATAATACTTGGATCAGCCGCAAGGGCACGAACAACTCCAACGCGCTGCTGCTCACCTCCTGAAAGCTCCTCAGGCTTGCGATTTCGGTAAAGTTCTGGGTCGAGCCCAACCATTTCAAGCAGTTCTGTTATTCTGTCATAGATTTTTTTCTTATCCCATTTTTTTAATTCTGGTACAATTGCAATGTTTTCAGATATTGTCATGTGTGGGAAAAGCGCAATTTGTTGAAGGACATAGCCGATATCATAGCGAAGTTCATGAATATCATAATCACTAATCCGTTTTTCATTAATATAGATTGTTCCCGTTGTGAGCGGAATAAGCCGATTAATCATTTTCAAAGTCGTCGTTTTACCGCAACCGCTTGGTCCAATAAAGACAAAGAACTCGCCGTCTTTAATATTTAAGTTGATATGATCAACTGCAACCGTATCGGACGTATATTTTTTCGTTACGTTTTCAAAGCGTATCATAATTTCCTCCTTTTATTTTCTCTCTATAAACAAGCATTTAAGTTTTATACCCTAAATTTAGCATTTTTAAGCATAAATAGAAATTGATTAGAATTCATTTTGTAAAATCTCTGCTTCATGGTAGAATGAATAGGATGAAGTTTTTAATCGCTGGATAATGAAACAGCAAGAATGGGAAGGTTTTGAAGAACGTGGAAAAGATAGCTCAAAAATTAAAAATTAAAATACCTGATCTTTTACTGAAAGAAAACGAATCACTTGCTCCCTATACGTATACGAAAACCGGAGGAAATGCTGACTTATTTGCCGTACCAAAGAACTCTATTGAAGCACAAAAAGTGGTGATGTTTTGTTATGAAAACGCTGTGCCTCTCATGATACTCGGAAACGGTTCAAACTTAATCGTAAAAGATGGGGGCATTCGCGGAATGGTGATGTACCTCGATTTACTGAATGAAATAAAACGAACAGGAACACATATTATTGCTGGAAGTGGGGCAAAACTAATTGATGTATCTCGATTTGCTCTTAATGAAAGCTTAAGCGGTTTGGAGTTTGCCTGCGGAATTCCGGGCTCTATCGGTGGAGCACTATACATGAATGCCGGTGCATATGGCGGGGAAATTAGTGATGTACTTGATGGAGCTACCGTTTTAACACGTACTGGTGAGCTTCTGCACTTAAAGCGAAGCGAATTAGCTGCTAAATACCGTCATAGTACAGTTGCAGAACAAGACTACATTGTGCTAGAAGCAGAGTTTGCGCTAAAACTTTCAGAGCGTCAACCGATTGAAGTGAAAATGGCAGAGCTTACTGAATCGCGTGAATCAAAACAACCGCTTGAATATCCGTCTTGTGGCAGTGTATTTAAACGCCCACCAGGTCACTTTGCTGGAAAGTTAATTCAAGACAGCCATTTACAAGGCTTTCAAGTCGGTGGAGCGCAAGTTTCTAAAAAACATGCCGGTTTCATCGTTAATATTGGAGGAGCGACCGCAACCGATTATATGAAAGTAATTCGACATGTTCAAGAGACCGTAAAAATGAACTTTGATGTTGATCTTGAAACAGAAGTAAAAATTATTGGTGAAGACAAGGGTTTATAAACTCTTGTCTTTTTTATGTTTAAAAAAAATCGGAAAAGGAAATAAAAAGAGGAGGTCTAAGAAAGGAAGAGATAAAAAATGAAAGCAGTAATCATGAATCAATACGGAGACAGTCAGGTACTCGAATATGTCGAGGATTTCCCAAAACCCGAACTTAAAGCGGATGATGTTTTAATCGAAGTGAAAGCTGCTGCTGTCAACCCGATTGACTGGAAAATGAGACAAGGTTATCTAAAAGAAATGATTGAAATTCCATTCCCTTTTATTTTGGGACTTGATGTTTCTGGCGTTGTGAAAGAAGTAGGTAAAGAAGTAACGATGTTTAAAATAGGCGATGAAGTATATGCACGAGCGGATACTAGCCG
>NZ_AODF01000006.1 GCF_000525875.1 Listeria floridensis FSL S10-1187
AAACGGTTCATATGCGGAAGAAATTGCCGTTAACCAATTATTTGTGTCGAAAAAGCCAGCAAATTTGAGCTATAAGGAAGCAGCTTCAGTTCCGCTGGCTGCTTTGACGGCCTACCAAGCTTTGCGTAACTTTGCAGGTCTAAGTGCAGGCGAACGTGTTTTTATTTCTGCTGGTTCTGGAGGTGTGGGGAGTTTTGCAATTCAAATCGCTAAAATTATCGGTGCCGAAGTTGTCACAACAACAGGACCAAATAATATCGACTATGTAAAATCACTCGGAGCAGACGAAGTATTTGATTATACTAAAACTGATTCATATGATACTGAACCAGTTGATGTTGTTTTTGATTTAATCGGTGGAAAAAGTCAGCTCGCAGCCTTTTCGCTTTTAAAAGAAGGCGGTCGTATCGGCTCAATCGCTGGTGCTCCAGATCCAGAGCTTGCAAAAGAAAAGAAAGCCATCGCGAAGGGACTTTGGGTAGTTTCAAGTGGGGCTGATCTCGACGAACTACGTAACTATATCGAATCGGGTAAAATCACAACTGAAATTGCTGCTGAATTTCCGCTTCATCAAGTGAAGGAAGCTCATGAGTTGAGTGAAAAAGGGCATGTGCGTGGTAAAATTGTCATTGAAGTAGCGAAATAATATAAGTAAAAGTTCCGGATGACACATCCGGAACTTTTTTTGCGGAATAAATCATTAGAACACATGCATCTGTAAGGTTTATCTGATACAATGGAAATAAGCATTTTAGAATGGGAGGACATCTTTTTTTGGACAGTTTGATTCAGTTTTTTTAAAAACAAAAGCGTTCGTCGAGTTTTGGTCTTTATACTTGTCGCATTCGTTTTATATTTACTGCGTAGCATGATGGATATTATCTTGCTTACCTTTATCTTTTCATTTTTAATTACACGGCTTGAGGGCTTCATTTTACGCCGAATTTCAATCTATCGGCAAGTGATCGTGCTGTTACTTTATGCGATTATTGCGCTCGTTTTGACTTTTGTTGTTGTCAAATATGTCCCTCTTTTAACAGAACAAATTAAACAACTTGTAAACTTTATCAACCATTTCTTTACAACTGACAGCAATAATGAATTTATTAACTATGTTGTGAACCTGGCTAACCAAGTTGATGTGATGAAGTATACCGAACAAGGTGTTCAAATTGTTGTAACGTACCTGACAAACATTGGAGTTGTGCTCTTTAATGTGTTCATCGCTTTGATGCTGAGCTTGTTTTTCTCGCTCGGGAAAGATCAGTTGGTAAAATTCACGAATCAGTTTGCGACAAGCAAGATTGCATTCATTTACGAAGAAATCAAGTATTTCGGCAAAAAGTTTGTGTCCACATTCGGGAAAGTCATTGAAGCACAGTTTCTAATTGCGATTGTAAACTGTGTCCTCACAACGATTTCGCTTTGGATTTTAGGCTTCCCACAACTGATGACACTATCCATCATGGTATTCCTCTTGGGGCTTATCCCGGTTGCTGGTGTGATTATCTCGATGGTTCCGCTTACGATTATTGCATACACAATCGGCGGCTTCCAATATATTTTTTACATTATTGTAATTGTAGTTGTGATTCATGCACTTGAATCATATGTGCTGAATCCGAAGCTAATGTCTGCTAAAACCGATTTACCAGTTTTCTATACCTTTATAATCTTGATTTTCGGAGAACATTTCTTTGGCATTTGGGGATTAATTGTCGGGATTCCAGTTGTGATGTTCTTCCTCGATGTTCTGGGCGTCACCGACCAAGCTGAACACATGCTTGAAAAAAAAACCTAAACGAGATATTCCTAAACAAGACTCGGAAAGTTAATTTCCGGGTTTTTTTGTACGCTGAATCGATTTTGTCTGCACGGCGAAATGCGTTCGGCAAGCGGAACTCAGCATAGTTTGCTACAATAATAAAGAAAAGAAGGATGTGAAACTATGACAAAACATTTATTTGTACTCTCGCTTGACGCGCTCGGCGCAAAAGATTTGGAAGATTTGTCTGAACTTCCAGCCATTAAAAGTCTGATCGATCGCGGCGTGCATGTGAAAGAAGTCAGCACGATTTATCCATCGCTTACATATCCGGCCCACACAAGCATTATTACCGGCCATTATCCGCTTGCACACGGGATTATAAATAATACCAAGATTCAACCGGAGAAAAGTTCGCCCGATTGGCATTGGTATAAACGCGATATTCAAGTACCAACACTTTATGATCTTGCAAAAGCAAAAGGGTATAAGACGGCTGCTTTTCTCTGGCCGGTTGCGGCTCAAAGCGGAATTGACTACAACATCGCTGAAATTTTTCCGAACCGCTTTTGGCTCAATCAAGTGATGGTTTCGCTTTGGGCTAGTTCACCATTTTTCCTGCTTGATATGAATCGGAAATACGGTCATCTACGCGATGGCATTAAACAACCAAATTTGGATGCATTTTTAGTGGAGGCAGTTACAGATACAATCCGATCAAAAAAACCAGGATTACTGCTTGCTCATTTTGTGGATATGGACAGCATGAGGCATGAATTCGGAGTAGAATCCGATGAAGCCAAGGCAGCTCTTAAGCGTCATGATGAACGGGTTGGTAAAATTATTGAGGCAACGAAAGAAGCGGGAATCTATCCGGATACAACCTTTGCCATTTTAGGGGATCATTATCAAATTGATGTTCATACCGCCATTCGCCTTAATGTGCGCTTTTTAGAAGAAGGGTATCTGGAAGCCAATCAAGAACAAGAAATCAAACGCTATCATGTCTATGCCAAAAGCTGTGACGGCTCAAGCTATATTTACGTAAAAGATAAAACCTTGAAGCAGCCGGTATATGAATTACTGAAGTCGATTCCAGAAATTGAACATGTTTATACATCAGCGGAGATTATCAATCTCGGTGCCGATCCGGATGCGGATTTTATGGTGGAAGGAAAGCCAGGTTATTATTTTATTGAAGATGCAGCGGGGCCATTTTTGGAAAAAATCACCGATGAAAAAATAGGGGAGCCAAATTTCTACAAGGCCGTTCACGGTTACCATCCAGACAAATCAGATTATAAAACGACACTTATCTTTGCAGGACCAGAAATCAAACAAGGGGAAATGCTTGATAGCGCTCGTTTGATTGATGAAGCACCAACTTTTGCGCGAATTTTAGGGTTTGACATGAAGAATACAGAAGGTGAGATTCTTCACGAAATCTTTAAGGAGAAAAGGGAATGAAATACACAAAAGAAGAGAGAAGCTGGATTTTACAAGACTGGGCCAATTCAGCCTATTCGATCATGATTACAACGGCCATTTTACCAATATATTTTAAAGGAGTGGCGGATAACGCCGGTATTGCAGGCCATACTTCGACGGCTTATTGGGGTTACGCCAACTCAATTGGGACACTTCTAATCTCGGTTTTGGCACCAATTCTTGGAACTATTGCTGACTACCAATTTTTCAAAAAGAGATTTTTTAACGTTTTTACGATGCTCGGTATTCTTTGTACGGTTGCGTTTACGTTTGTGCCTAGTGACGGTTGGCTCATGCTTCTTGGGCTGTATGCTTTATCACTTATCGGGTTTTCCGGAGCTAATATTTTTTACGATTCTTTTTTAGTAGATGTAACGTCAAATGAAAGGATGGACAGGATCTCATCTGCAGGTTATGCGTATGGTTATTTGGGCAGCTGTATTCCGTTCGTGATTTTTATTATTTTCCAAGCAACAGGGATATTGCCAATCAGCCAAGTAGCGCTCGTTAACATTGGGTTTTTAATGACAGCCATTTGGTGGCTTGGATTTACGATTCCTTTTTTTAAAAATGTTCAGCAGCATCACTATATTGAACGTGTAAAAAACCCCGTCCGTACGAGCTTCAAGCGTTTATTTCAAACTGTGCGCGAAATAAAAAAAACATAAAACGATTGCTGTTTTTCTGATCGCTTATTTCTTTTACATAGACGGGGTAGACACAATTTTCAGGATGGCAACAAGCTATGGGCTAGATCTTGGTATCACACAAACAACTTTGATTATTATTTTACTTGTGACGCAGCTTGTAGCATTTCCTTTTACGCTAATTTATGGACGGCTGGCCAAAAGTTTTGGAACGAAGCCGCTTATTTTAACAGCTATTTTCATTTACATTATCATTTGTATCTATGCTGTTTTCATGAAAACAACAACGGATTTTTGGATTCTCGCTATCCTTGTTGGAACGAGCCAAGGCGGGATTCAAGCGCTTAGCCGTTCTTATTACGGTAAGTTGATTCCAAAAGAACGTTCTAATGAATTCTATGGATTTTACAACATTTTTGGGAAATTTTCTGCGATTATGGGACCGGCTTTGATGGGTTTTATTACTCAATTGACAGGGAAAACCTCTTACGGTGTCACGAGTTTAATTGTACTTTTCGTGATTGGTGGTATACTCTTCTTATTTGTAAAAGAAGATCGAACTGTTGAAAAAAGGGGAGTAAGGCTGTAATTTTTAAGTTTTCTTTCTTTTCGTTTAAAACTTCTTTAACAAATTTGCTTTATACTTAGAAGCAAGAAATGATTAAAGGAGGAGAACAAAATGAAAAAAGCATTTAATCTTACATTGTTGCCGATTGCCTCCATATTATTTGCGATTTATCTGTATATGTACTTTTTTAAAGACTGGATGTATTTTTACTTGACGAACTTGATGCAAACCTACAGTTTTATAGATTTATTGACCATTTCAATTACAACAACGCTTATCTATCTGATTGCCATCCAAGTCATTAATCGCAAATTCAGTCCAATCTTAACGATGGCCGCTTATCTAATTTACTTTGCGTGCCTATTGTTTCTTCTTTTTGGAAAAGGAAGTCAAATCCAAGGTATATCAACAGATACGTTTGATTTTATCGATCCATTTTTAGCAGGAAATTTACGTGTCATTACAATCGGAAATGTAGCAGCTTTTATACCTATCGGATTTCTATTTAAAAAACGTGGCTTTTTCATAACCCTAGCAACTGCCATATTGTTAATTTCAAGTGTTGAGATGCTACAGTATTATTTAAAGGTCGGCTATTTTGATACCGGCGATATTTTTCTAAATGTATGTGGCATTATCCTTGGCTACTTAGCAATACGTGTAGTAAATGCAATATCTAAACGAAATTATCCTAAACCCATCTGAAACTAGATGGGTTTTTCATATGAGTTATTTTTTGCGTTGAAACGAGCCATACAAGCAGTTGAATAATCGAAACCGGCGCTGCATAAAGCGCTGGTTTGAAAGATATTTGGTTTTTAGCTTAAAACAGTTTTTATAGTTTAGAAAGCAGTTTAATTTGCGACTAAATGAAATCTAGATATAGAAGTGCTCGATTAAAATTCTAACGTTTACACAGGAACGTCACATAAAAAGCTATTTTAAAAAGGTTTTAAGCGTAAAGATTAATTTGTTATATCCATCTATTACTTCCTATAATATATATTATGTAAACTTAAAAAGAAATCAATAAGGAGAGTAAATTAACTCAGCTCTCCCTATCAATTATCCATACAATTCTTATAAAACTGTTAAACGTTTGACTTCCTTATACGATTTATCTACTGCAACAAGCTCGACCTTATCACCATCTTTAACGAGTGATCCATCAAAACTAAAATTGCCCTCTGTATCAGGAGCTTTTTGAGTTTTCACTTCGCTATTCACCCATAAACGTACTGAAAGAATATCTTTTCCAGCTATTCCTGAAAGTGAAGCATCGCCGACTGCAAAAGTTTCTGCTTTTAGCGAATAGTCCTTGACTGGAACTTCAATTCTATTTACTTCTTGATAGCGTGAATCTACCGCTACAATTTCTACTTTGTCGCCTTTCTTGATTAGTTGACCCGCACTTGTAAATACATAGTTTCCTGCACTATATACTTCGCCTTGCGTTTTCACTTCGCCATTTACCCATAGACGTACAAAAGCAACTTTACTACCAAAAGTACCGGATAGTTCAGCTTGTCCTAACTCATAGATATCCGCTGTTAAAGTGTTGTCCATCGTATCTGTCACGTTTACTGTAATACGGTTTACTTCTACATAACGCGTATCCACACCTACAACTTCCACTAAGTCGCCTGATTTAATGAAGTTTCCTGCATTCGGGAACGAGTATGTTCCATCTTCGTTGAGTTGTGCTTGCGCTTTTACTTCACCATTCACCCAGAGACGTACTTTGCTGATATCAGTGCCAAATGTACCTATCAGTTCTGTTTGACCAATTTCAAATTTATCGGCCATCAGATCATAGTTTTTTGTCGCTTCTTCAACTGTTACAACAATTTTGTTTACTTGTTTATAGCTAGCATCAACTGCAACAATCTCTACTAGATCGTCTTGCTTGATCCATCCTCCTGCATTCGGAAATGAATAGTTACCGTTACCATCAGTTTCAGCTTGTGTCACGACTTTTCCATTTACCCATAGGCGCACCTTAGAAATGTCTTTTCCAAATGTCCCTGTTAACGCTTGCTGTAAAAACTCGTAGCGATCAGCAGTTAAATTGTAATCTTTTGCAGGCGCATTTACAGTAACCGTAATCCTATTTACTTCGTTGTAACGTGCATCAACTGCAACAACTTCAACAATATCTCCTTCTTTAATTAATCCGCTAGCACTTGAGAACGAATAAGTTCCATCTGCATTAATTGATGCTTGGGCTACGACACTGCCATTCACCCAAAGGCGTACCTTAGAGATATCCTTACCGAATGCTCCATTAAGCGCTGCTTGACCAACTTCGTATTTATCAGCAGTCAATTTATAGTCTTTTTCTGCTTCAAGAAGTGGCACAGCAATACGATTTACTTCATTATATTGTGCATCAACTGCCACTACCTCCACTTTATCGCTTGTTGATTGAATAAATCTTCCACCGTTAGGGAAAACATAGTTGCCATAAGCGTTTGTTTCAGCTTGAGCCACAACTTTTTCATTCACCCAAAGGCGTACTTTTGAGACATCCTTTCCGAACTTGCCTGAAAGTGATGCTTGACCAATTTGATGGTCTTGCACAGTTAAACTATAATTCTTACTTTCTTCCGCAACTGTAACATTAATTCGGTTCACTTCAACAAATTTAGCATCAACTGCAACAATTTCAACTTTATCATCTGCTTTGATAAAACTTCCAGCATTCATAAACACATAATTTCCGTTTCCATCTGTTTCAGCTTGTGCTACTACTTTATCATTAACCCAGAGACGTACTTTTGAGACATCTTTTCCAAATGTTCCAGTTAAAGTTTTTTGGAGTAGCTCATAGCGATCTGCTGCTAATGAATAATCTTTAATCGCTTCGAGAACTGTTACATTAGTTTCTGCGCTCACATTTCCAGCAGCATCTTCAGCAGTTAGGCTTATTACTGCATCTTTCATTTGTGCGGGAATATTCATTTGATAATTTCCTGTGCTATCAGTTTTAGCTGTACCAATCACGTTGCCCTCTACAACAGCGGTAACTGTTGAGTTGGCCTCAGCCGTACCTTTAAGCACGAGTGTATCATCATAAACTGGGGCTTCAACAGTTGGAGCATCTGGCGCGGTCACATCAGCAACAATAGTTTTTGTTGTATTAGTTAAGCTTCCTCTTTTTGCTATAACCGTAACTTCTGTCCCTGCTGGCAGCATATCAATTACCGCTGAGTAAGAGCCATCAGCTGCTACAGTTGCAATGTAAGATTTCCCTGCCGCTTCAATAACTACGTTCGAACCAGGCGACACGGTTCCAGTTGCTTTAGTACTTTTATCATTTAGAGCGTTCACAGTAACTTCAGGTGGTACTGCATTTGTGTTCGAAATTCGATGTATGCTTGTTGGTTTGAAATTCGTATTGAAATTTGTATCATTAATAGTATGGGCAGATGTGGTGTATCCAGACATTTTAAATGTTCCTGTTAATCCCTGCCAGGAAACATCTGGCATGTCTGTAGCATTATTTGTAAGCCAAGCTCCTATTGTTTCATTATTAAAGCTGTAGGTGGAGGAACCATAAGAATAAATAGCGCGCCCTTTTATATTGGTGTTATTAATATCAAAATCTGTTACTCCATCAAAAGTAAAAGTTCCTGTATTTGTACGTATTGCATAGTCAGTGACAGGAGACGCTGTGACCTTAAACGTACTACCTGATCCTAGAGTAATATTTTTAGCTAACAGTTGAACATAATCTATTTTTTCATCTGTGAAATGTGAGCTGTATGAAGCATTCGGCTCTAGAATAAATGAAGCAGATGAGCCATAAACACCAGCTTGCTTATTATTTAGTTCCACTTTTGCATTGCTTTCGACTGTCATTGTTGCTTTGCCACGTAAGTAAAATGCATTGCTTCCGCCTAAAGTTTTTACCTCAGCGCCATTTCCGATAGTTATATCTCCATCACCAAAGACAGAAACATTAAGTGCGTTCGACGTCATTGTCAGTTTTGCTTCTGGTTGAACAGTTAAGCTTTTCAGTTCCATGTTTTCATTTCCAGATCCTGTTGCTGTGAGTGTTGTAGTACCTGAAATATTTACATGACCATTTACATTATAAATCGCTTGCGGCCCGGTATAAGTAACATTGTTCATGTTAATTGTATAACCGTCAACATCAGAAAAAACTAAACCATAAGCAGAATAGTAACCGTCTGGCTGGTTCGCAATTACATTTACATTATTAAAAGTAACTGTATTTGCACCATCACGGCGCCCGTTCATAGAGTTTTTATACATGTTGATGGTATGGCCATTTCCGTTGATAGTAACAGAATGTGTCACGCGAGCATCAGTGTAGACATTGGTAGTACTTGGAAATTCGATATCGCCAGTTAAATTAATAGTTGCTACAGCATTATTTGCCAATGCTGCTTTAAAATCACTATAGGAAGAAACGTTAACCGTACTTTCATCCGCTTGAGCGGAAATACCAGGATCGACTGCCAGAACGTTAATTGGCAAACTCGTAACCACTTGGCTTCCAAATGTTAGTGCAGCAACACCAAGAACCACTCCTTTCTTCGTTAATTGATAGAACTTTTTATCTTTCTTAATTGACATTTCGTAATTTCCTCCTTGGAGACTGTTTTGCAGCCGTTGCATAAATTTTGCGGAAACTAGCTGCTTACTCCAAGTATAGTAAAAATAATTTAGATTCAAATATATAATAAGATACGAGTTTTATTTTTTTTTAAATAAATTTTCGTCATTTTTGACATAATTGGAAAAAGCTCCCAACCAAGTGATGCAATGGAAATCACAAAATTTAGGCAGAATTATAGTATTGTTTCATTCTGCTATTTTAAAAATCCGATTTTATATAAACCAGATTTTTTTCATGAACTATTTTTATTTAATGATGAAACTATGATATATTAATCGAATTAAATATTTCTGATTTATTTTTTTCCGGCAATATAGTTTACGACAAAATCACGATAGTTTCCGGTATGTGGGCAGAATTCGGATGGCTCAATTGGGAATGTATTTTTGCTTCGCCTTCCAAGTTCGTATCCAGAACTGATTTGATTGTTCCTCCAAGCTTCCATCTCTCTTTCATTTAAGACGATAAGCCGCTCTACTTCTGGCCCAAGTTTGAGCATTTGATTCCACTTGAATTCCGTGAAATAAATTGCGCATAGTTCATGGTCGATGAAACCCGGTTCTTCATAATAACTTGGAACATGTCCGCTATAATCAAGCTGCTCTAGGCTAAGTTTAAGTCCAATTTCTTCTTCGATTTCGCGAAGAACTGCTTCGTCTCGTGTTTCGGAAGCATCAATATGGCCTGCAACAGTAATGTCATAAAGCCCGGCAAAATCTGTCTTTTTAAAGGAACGTTGCTGAAACAAAAGAAAAATTTCTCCTGCATGGCGAACGTAAAACCAGACGTGAACTGTTTCGTGCAGCAAACCTTTGCGATGAGCTTCATTTCGATCTTTTACAGCAATTACTTCCATGTGGTCATTGATGATATTAAGCTGTTCTTTCATTTTTTTCACCTCTTCCCTTCGATTGTAACATAAAAATACACTCTCCAATTATGAGAGTGTATTTTTAAATTATTCAGTTGCTTCAATTTTAGCATCTTGATGTGTTGGAACGATTTTCAAGAATAATAGCGCCATTCCGAAAACAGCTAAAACTGCTGCGACAATAAATGGATAGCTCGCGCCGAAGGCTTCGCTGATTAGACCAGATAGCAATGGTGCAAATGCGGCACCGAGCCAGCGAACAAAATTGTAAGCTCCGCTTGTCACGCTACGCGCATATGGTGAATGTTCCATTACAGTCGTTGTAAAAAGCGCATTATTGATGCCAAGGATCAGCCCAGACACGATAATCAGCACAATTCGCGCAGGAAGGCTTGGGATGATACCAAGCAGCACAAGGATAACGGCGCAAGCGACTAAGGTGAACTTGAGAACGGTTTTTGAATTGAAACGCGCTTCAAGGTCATGGGCGATTTTGGCAGAACCAAGCGCTAGACAAAGGCCCCAAGCAAAAAAGACAAAACCGATTTGAATCGCAGAAAGCCCTAATACAAGGGGTGAATACGCTAAAATCGTAAAGAAACAATAATAGTAAAACATCCCGCTTACAGCAATTTGCAGAAATGGTTTGTAGGTAAAGAGATGTAGCATTTGCTTGATTGGGACTTCTTTTTTGGCTGTCTTTTCTTGTGCCGGTGCTTTTACTTTGAAAAGGACAAGCAAACAAGCGATAAAAATTAAGGTTGCTGTAGCAAAAAATGGATAGCGCCAAGACAAGTTGCCCAGTACGCCGCCTAGAAGCGGTCCAAATGCCATTCCAAGTCCCATAGCAGACTCATAAAGGCCAATGGCATGTGACGGTGTATGCGATAATGCAATCAGCATAGTCATGGCTGTTGCAAGGAACATTGAATTGCCAAATCCCCATCCAGCTCGGAAAAGCGAAAGTCCGGCAATGCTGTTTGAAAAGCCGCATAAAAGTGCAAAAACAGTGACAATCGCAAGACCTGTTACGATCAGCCGCTTATCCCCTACTTTACTTGCGACAATCCCAATCGGAATCATCATCACGGCCATTACAAAAATATACGAAGTAAAAAGCATTTCTACTTGAGAATGAGTAGCACCAATACTTTCAGCGATACTTGGAAGAATCGGATCAACAATCCCAATCCCCATAAAAGCTAGTAATGAGGCTGCCGCAGTAATCCATTTCCCGGCAGCTTTTTGTTTGTCTGTCAACATAAATTGATCCACTTCTTTCTTTTTTTCTCGACTTTCTTATTTTATTCCTGTTTATTTCATATGTCAATATTTACATATATAAAAAGTGACATATGTATAAAATTGCATTATCTTTTTTTTTGATTTAAAATGTAAAGGTGATGATATAGAAAGGATGATTTGAAATGGCGACTGCGGTTAACTTGCTCGGCTATACGCTCCTTGAAATGATTGCTCGTGAAGCTTCGAGCGGCTATGATTTAGCGTATCGGCTGAAAATTATGCAAAATACGCACCACAGTCAAATCTATCCAATGCTCGCTAAATTAGAAGAACTTGGTTATCTCGTTTCTTATACACGTCAGCAGAACGGGAAGCCAAACAAAAAAAATTTATGCTATCACTTTTTCTGGGATAGAACTACTTGAAGCTTGGTCTAAAACAGCTGTAAAGTCTCCAGTGTTACGCGATGAATTTGTCATTAAGATTCAGCTCGATTGGTTGAATCCTGAACGAACAAAGGAACTTCTTGAAGAACGAGTTGCTTACCTCGATGAACAGCTTATATTAACCAGCGCAACGCTTCATTCGATTGAAGAAAACCTAGGACTTGTTTCAGAAAGTGAGCGTGCGGGTAACATGCCCTACCAGATTTATGAACGCAAGTACGAGTTGACAATGGCTGAAAAAAGATGGTGCCAAAGTTTACTTGAACACAAAAAAACCACTCGCTCTTAAAGAGCAAGTGGTTTTTTGTTATCTATAAGTTTGAGTTTGGAGAATTTCGTTCGCCATATCAACCGTTTCTTTATCCGGAGTTTCAATGCCTTCAAGCGGATAGCGAATGCCAAGTTTTTCCCACTTATAAACCCCCATCGTATGATACGGCAATACTTCAACCCGTTTAACATTTGGCAAAGTAAGAATAAAATCATGCAAAGCTGTTAAATCTTTCGGATCGTCTGTTTTCGTTGGAATCAGTACATGACGAATCCAAATCGGTTGATTTTTATCGCGCAAGTAATGTGCGAAATCCAAGATTGGAGCATTTGGCCGTGAAGTTAATTTCAAATGCTTTTCAGGGTCCATTTGTTTAATATCAAGTAAAATCAAATCTGTGAGTTCCATCAAGCGATCCAATTTTTCAATAAATTCCGGTTCGCGTGTAAAACAGCCGCCGCAGCTGTCAATCGTCGTGTGAATACCTGCTTCCTTACAAAGTGTGAATAGTTCGATCAAAAAATCGACTTGTAGAAGCGGTTCGCCGCCACTGACCGTGATACCGCCGCCGGTTGCGTCCCAAAATTCTTTATATTTTATAGCTTCATTAAAAACATCTTCTGCCGTTCGCTCCGTTCCAGTCCCAATTTTCCACGTATCAGGGTTATGGCAAAACTGGCAGCGTAACAAACATCCTTGCATAAAAACAATAAAACGAACACCTGGACCGTCAACCGTTCCCATCGTTTCCGTAGAATGAACATGGCCGATTACTTTTTCCATTGTCTTCTTCCTTTCAATCGTCTTTCCTTACATTTGATTTTATTGTAAGCGTTCTTTTGTGCATTTCTGAACGTGAATAATTAAACGTAAATCTATACTGTTATCATAACATATTATTAGAAAAATGCTACAGTTTTTTGCTTGAAAGTTCATCCAACCGAGAAATTCCTTAATTTACCAAACTTCACGCTAACAAACTTATTTCCTGTACTATTAAACACGTTCTGTTCTGTTATAATACAAATTGACATTCAGACCAAACTGTATAATAAAAGCCGTTCTTAATCAAGAACGGCTTTTTTGCCAAAGTGATTTATCTGAAGTCGTCACTGCTGTCGCACCAGCCGCAAGCACAGCATCAATTTGATCATACCTTTCAATCAAACCGCCGGCAATTACAGGAATATCCATCGCTTGAATCATCTTTCCGATTTGCTCAGGTAAAATACCTGGTAAAAGTTCAATCGCATCCGGCTGTACTTTTTCGATCAGCGTTGAACCTTTCGTATAGGCACTCGAATCAATCATAAATAGGCGTTGAATTGCCAAAACTTTATGCTGTTTCGCCTTTAAAATCACGTTCCCTCGCGTTGAAATTATCCCATCCGGACGAATTTCCTGACAAAGAAAATCAATCGCATAATCATCATTCTTTAAACCATTTACAAGATCAGCATGGAGCAGTACTTTCTTTCCCGTGGATTTCGCAAATTTGACAAGTGAACCAAGCTGAGCAACATGTGTTTCGAGCATGACCATATAAGTTGCATCTGAAAGTTCAGCAATCTTTTCAATATCCCTTTGATTATGGGCTGCTGGAATAATCCGTTGCCCGTTAAATAAATCTTTCACCTTTTACGTTGCTCTCCTTTTTACATCACGCGCTTAAACATCTTCTCAAGCTCGTAAGTTGTGTACTTGATGATAACAGGTCGACCATGTGGACAAGTAAATGGATCACTTGCTTCACGAAGCGTATCAAGCAAAGCTTCCATATCCGGCATCGTCAAATAGTGATTGGCTTTGATAGACTTTTTACAGCTCATCATAATTGCCGTATCTTCTCTTAGCTTATGAATGCTTACATTTGGCTCGTGCAGTGCTTCATCCACAATTTCACGCAAAGTCGTTTCTTCTTCACCTTTTGGAAACCAAGTCGGATGCGAACGAATGATAAAGCTATTTTGCCCAAAAGGCTCCATGAACACACCAACATCCTCTAATTTTTCTTTTGCTTCCGTAAGCCGTAAAAACTCGTCTGCTGTGAACTCAAGCACGATTGGAACAAGCAATTCTTGAAGTTCACGGCTCACTTCACCGATTTTCTCGCGATAAAATTCATATTTAATCCGCTCTTGCGCGGCATGCTGATCAATAATATAAAGTCCTTCTTCATTTTGCGCTAAAATATACGTCGCATGCATCTGTCCGATTGGATACATTTTTGGAATCCTTTCCGGTTTTTCTTCAGGAACCGGAGCCGCATCACTTACATACACCTCTTCTTGTTCGAAGACAAATGGCTCAGAATCTGCTTCATTTTGTTCTGGAATAAACTCGGGCACAGAAGGTTTTTCAAATAGCATCTGTGTTACAGGTTTATCATCTTGATCCAACTTTTCTTGATCTGGCTTATCATCCAAACGAATTTTCAGTTGTTCCGATTGCAATTTTTCTCGCTTTGAAACTGCACCATCTGGGATAAGCTGTAGCTTATGAAAAGCATCCTTAATCGCTGCCGTAATTAGCTGACCAAGTTCCTTTTCCTTACTAAGACGCACTTCAAGCTTTGCCGGATGAACATTCACATCAATAATAATCGGGTCCATCTCGATTTCAAGTACGATAATTGGAAAACGGCCAATTGGAAGGAGTGTATGATAACCTTCTTGAATCGCCTTTACTAGTGCAAAATTCTTGATATAGCGTCCATTAATAATTGTTGAAATATAATTGCGGTTAGAGCGGTTGATTTCCGGCAAAACGCCGTATCCCGAAATCTTAAAATCAAGCGATTCCGCTTCAATCGGTACCGTCTTCTTGGCAATTTGAACGCCGTAGATTGCGGCAATCACTTGCCGCAAATCCCCATTTCCGCTAGTAGAAAGGAGCGGTTTTCCGTTATGAGACAACCTAAAGCTGATAGTTGGATGAGCAAGCGCTAAACGATTGATGACATCCGTAATATTGCCAAGTTCAGTTGGAAGACTTTTCAAGTATTTTAACCGCGCCGGGGTATTATAAAAAAGCTCACTCACTTCAATTTCCGTGCCTCGTCGTGCAGAATCGCTGTGTTTATCAATTTCTTTTCCACCTTCGATCACGATCGTCGTTCCCATTTCACCAGAAGAAGTGGTCATTTTCACCTTAGCGACAGAAGCGATACTTGGCAGAGCTTCGCCTCGAAAACCAAGTGTATGCACCCGAAACAAATCTTTTTCTGTTTTAATCTTGCTTGTAGCGTGGCGCAAGAAAGCAGTGGAAACATCTTCCGGTTCAATGCCGAGACCATTATCAATGACCGTCATTTTGGATAAGCCCGCTTCTTCAATCAAAATATCGATCACACTGCTTTTCGCATCAATCGCGTTTTCAACAAGTTCCTTGATTACGGAAGCAGGACGTTCTACTACTTCCCCAGCTGCAATCTTATTGGAGAGGTCATCCGTTAATTCGATAATTTTCGCCACACAATCACATCCTTATTTCAATTTACTTTGCAGTTCAAATAGTTTGTTCATAGCATCAAGCGGCGTCATTTGCATTAAATTAAGCATCTTAATTTCCGCTTCAATCCGGTTAGGCTTTTCTTTTTCTGCTTTCGGTTTTTCTTCAATTTCAAATAGTGGAAGTTGTACCTCTTCATCCGCAACCAGTTTTTCAACTTGATAAGTCGGTTCAGAACTTTCACGTACCATTTGCCGTTCAGAGGGCTTGTTGATCTGGGCTTCATTCAACAAATTTTTCTCGCCCTCTTCAAGCGTTTGTAAAATCTCAGCCGCACGTTCAATTAAAGACTTTGGCAAACGTGCCAGCTCAGCAACGTGAATCCCATAGCTTTTATCTGCGGGGCCGTCTTTAATCTTATGCAAGAAAACAACTTTTCCATTTTCTTCTACCGCACTGACATGAATGTTTTTAAGATGAGGCAACTCTTCTTCAAGTACCGTCAGTTCATGATAATGCGTTGAGAAGAGTGTCTTTGCTTGAACGTTTTCATGAATGTACTCAATGATCGCTTGGGCAAGTGCCATCCCGTCATACGTTGCCGTTCCTCTTCCGATTTCATCAAATAAAATCAAACTATTTTTCGTCGCATGTACAATCGCATTCCGCGCCTCAAGCATCTCTACCATGAACGTACTTTGCCCTGCAATCAAGTCATCAGCCGCACCAATCCGCGTAAATACCCGATCAAAAATTGGTAAAATCGCTTCCTTTGCTGGAACAAAACAACCAACTTGTGCGCAAATCGCCGTCAGTGCTATTTGACGCATATACGTGCTCTTACCGGACATGTTAGGACCCGTGATTAGCAAAATCTCACGATCATCAGACATCGTGCAATCATTCGCCACATAACTTTGTGCGCCCATCACTCGTTCAACCACTGGATGACGCCCTTCCGTAATTTGAAGTGTACCATCTTCACTTAACGTTGGACGAACGAAATGATTTCGCTCACTGACTTCAGCAAAACTTTGTAAGCAGTCAATTTCACTAATTGATTTAGCAAGCTTTTGCAATCGCTCAATATAATGTTTGACCGCTTCTCTTACCTCCGTAAACAACTGATATTCGAGCTCGACAGATTTCTCTTCCGCATCAAGAATCAGCCGTTCCTTTTCTTTCAGTTCAGGCGTAATATAACGTTCTGCATTCGTCAGTGTCTGTTTCCGCTCATATCTGCCTTCTTCAAGCAAGTGAGTATTTGCGCGTGTTACTTCGATATAGTAGCCGAAAACACGATTAAATCCGACCTTAAGCGATTTTATCCCCGTAATTTGCCGTTCTTTTTGTTCAAGTTCCGCAATCCAGGTTTTCCCGTTGCGGCTGGCATCCCGGTACTGATCTAGCTGTTCATTATAACCATCTTTAATAATCCCACCTTCACGAATCGAAAGTGGAGGCGAATCAATGATTGCTTGCTCCAATAAATCTGCCAAATCTTCACAAGGATCAAGCAAACTTGCAAGCTGATTCAAATTTTGAGCAGATTGGAGTGACCCAAGCGTTGCCTTGATTTTAGGGATTTGAAACAACGAGTTACGTAGTTGAACCAAATCACGAGCATTCACATTTCCATAAGCAACACGACCAGAAAGTCGTTCCAAATCGTAAACATTCTTCAAGTTTTCAGCCAGTTCAACCCGTTCAAAAAAGTGTTTCATCAACTCTTCTACATCTGCTTGCCGAGCTGTAATGGTTTCTCTTTCAATTAAAGGTCGATCGATCCATTGCTTCAAAAGCCGTCCACCCATCGCCGTTTTCGTCTGATCAAGTAGCCAAAGAAGCGTCCCAGAACGCCCTTTCCCACGAATTGACTCCGAAAGCTCCAAGTTGCGCTTCGAATAATAATCCATTTTCATAAAATGCGTCGTTTCATAATGTATCGCTTTTTGAAGATGACCTAGATCTCGCTTTTGCGTTTCCGTTAAATAGTGTAGCAAGAGCATTACTGCTTTTTTCTCCGAAAGCGCCATTGATCGATCAATCAGTGCATCGCTTTCCTTTGTTGGTTCCGCAGAATCATGTATCGAAACCAGTAAACCAAGTTGTTCGCGAGCTGTATCTGATATGAATCCAGCATCATCTGGACGCGCCACAACTTCTTTTGAAGCAAGCGTTGAAAGTTCATTCACAAGACGATCTTCTCCAAGTTCAAGCACCGTAGATTTCAATTCTCCCGTCGAAAGATCCGAATAGGCAAAACCGAATTCCTTATCCTCATAGACATAAAAAGCCGCAATATAATTATTTTCTTTTTCCTTTAAACCTTTCTCATCCATCACCGTTCCCGGTGAAATTAGCTGCACGACTTCTCGCTTCACCATGCCTTTGGTCGTCTTCGGATCTTCCACTTGCTCACAGATCGCAACCTTATATCCTTTTTCAATCAACGTATCAATATAACCGCTTGCAGAATGATAAGGAACGCCGCACATCGGTATCTTTTCCGTGCCGCCACCCTCACGTCCTGTCAGCGTAATCTCCAAAATTTGCGATGCTTTAAGCGCATCGTCAAAAAACATTTCATAAAAATCGCCTAAGCGAAAAAAATAAAAAAAGCGTCTTGATAATTCTCTTTAATCGCTAAATATTGTTTCATCATTGGTGTATATTCGACCATTTTTTCACTCATCCCCTATATTAAACACATTTTACTCAATTATACCATAAACGAAAACTGCTTTCTCTTATGAAAAAAGCAGTTCCTAGACATCCTTTTGCTCAAGGTTTTTCGTAACAATCTGATCAATTTCTTGTGTCACAGCTTGGAGCAGGTCATTGGCTTCCGCTTGTGCGCGTCTAAAATCACGAACGACAGGCAAGCTGTCAATCTCTAAACGCAGTGCATCAATTTGCGCCTCCGTTTCCTTCATAGCTTCAAATTTCCCGTAATGTTCTAGATTTACCGACTGCTTTTGCAAAAGTTTAATTTCAGCAATTTTCGCCTGCACCTTCGTGTTTGCATCAATCGTTTCTTCCGCTTTTCGGTAAAAAGCAATTTCTTCCGTATTTAAAAGTGCATCACGCAATTCCTCAGCTTTTCTTAAAATCTCTTCCCGATTCGTTTCCATCAAAAATAAACGGCCTCCTCATTCATAAAATGGGTGATCCTCATTAATCAAAATTCGGTCAATCTTACTTGCCCGACCAGTTGTGGCATCAAACGTCACAAGACAACCAGAAAGAAGCGCCCGTCCAGATTTCGGCACTTCAAACCTCGTTGGTAGCTGCGTCTTAAAACGGCGCAGAACAGCTTCTTTTTCCATTCCAAGCACTGCATCGTAAGGTCCGGTCATTCCTGAGTCTGTTAAGTAAGCCGTTCCGCCCGGCAAAATCCGATTATCCGAAGTTTGGACATGTGTGTGCGTCCCAACGACTGCCGTTACCCGGCCATCTAAATGCCAACCCATCGCTTGTTTTTCGCTGGTCGTCTCCGCGTGAAAATCGACAAAAATCAGCGAAGTTTTCTTTCTTGCCTCTTCGATAAGCTCGTCTGCTTTTTTAAAAGGATCACCTAAATCCTGTCCCATAAATGTTCGTCCTTGCAAATTGATGACTGCAACGAGATCATTATTCGATTTCACATAAACCATACCCGTACCAGGAGTTCCGTTTGGGAAATTTGCCGGCCTCACCAAGTATTTGGCATCCTCAATAAACTCAAAAATATCACGATTATCGAAACCATGATTGCCAAGGGTTACAGCGTTTGCACCAAGCTCAAGAAAGCCCTTGTATATCTTTTCAGTGATACCACGTCCAGAAGCAGCATTCTCACCATTAATAATCGTCACAGTTGGCTTATATTTTTTCTTCAGTTTCGGCAAGTACTCGGCTACAGTATCACGTCCAATTGAACCAACAATATCGCCAATAAATAAAATTTTCATTTCATAAACTCCGTTCTTTTTCGAGTAGTCATTATAACCCAATCGCTTTTTTCAGTACTTTGAGCTACGCCTCTCAAGCCTTTCAACATCACGAAAAACACCGTCCATTTTTCCAAGTTTTTCATGCACACACAGCGTTTTAAATCCAAATTCATGGTGCAGCGCCAAACTCCCTTTATTTTCAGGGAAAACAAGCGATTGTAGTGTCCAAATACCAGCTTGCTCGCTGGCTTCAACCATAGTTTCCATCAATTTACGGCCGAGTCCTTGTCCACGTGCCTCCTCAGCCACATACAAACTTAGTTCTGCTACCCCCCGGTAACTGGGCATCGCAGAAACTGGCAAAAGCGCAGCCCATCCAAGTGCTTTTCCTCCATCTAAACGGGCTACTAACCGGCACTCCTGCAAATATTTTGCATCAAAATCTCCCCAGCTTAACGCCTCTGTTTGAAACGTAGCATTCCGCGTATCAATCCCCTGCTGATGAATCGCGGCAACAGCTGGATAATCCTCTAATCGCATTTCCGTAATCCAAATTCCCATCAAGCCTCACCAGCTTTCTTTTTCTTGATTAGATAAGTCTGATAACTACCAAGCACTTTAACTTCTCCGCCCAGAAGTTCAATTTCTTGAAGTGCATTTTGCAGTAATTCCGTTTTTCCTCCTGACAATAAATCAATCAAGAAAAAATATTCGCCAAGCGAGGTTTTAAGCGGCCGCGATTCAATCTTCGACATGTCAATGCCGCGCCATGCAAAGGCCGACAATACCTTATGTAAAGCCCCTGGTAAATTATTGGGCAATATGACATTGATCGTCGTTTTCTCTTCCCCTTTTGGAAGTCTAATCTGGACTGGGCTTCGGCTCAGCACAGCAAAGCGTGTTTGATTCAGTTCAATATCCTGAGCATCTCGTTTTACGATTGCAAGCCCATATTCCGTAGCTGCAAGTTCTGGCGCAATCGCCGCTGCAAGCATATCTGGATGCTCGCTGACCCATTTTGCAGCATAAGCTGTCGAAGGTGTCGCCGTCAGTTCTACCCCGTAAAGTTCTGCTTGAAGGAAATCAGCACACTGAGCAAGCCCTTGTGGATGGCTGAGGACTTTTTGAACCGATTTCCAAGCTGCCGCGTTACCTGAATGTACCATCACATGTTGCGCAATAGGGAGAACAAGTTCTGCTTGAATCGGAACATCAGCAAAGTGAAATAAGTAATCAAGCGTAGTATTAACCCCGCCTTCAATCGTGTTTTCAATCGGAACGACTGCAGCATCAACAGCACCAGACTGAATTGCCATGATCGCATCTGGAATGGCCGCATGCGGAATCAGCGTTTCATCGGGAAAAGCATATTTTGCTGCGCTGTGTGTGAAAGAAGCTGCAGGTCCTAAGTATGCAATATCCATTATTTATTATACAGCTCCTTTTTGATAAAGAAAAAGAGGTCAGGCGTCTGCTTCTTCGTAAAAAAGCACTCCTTTCCTCCCTCCTCATTACTCTTGAAATTCAAATTCAAAGTCAAGCAGACGAACTGTATCCCCGTCCTCTGCTCCGCGTTTGCGCAGTTCCTCATCAACGCCCATTGCACGAAGCTGACGTGAGAAACGATTAATCGATGCATCGCGTTCAAAGTTTGTCATCGCAAACAAGCGTTCAATCTTCTCGCCACTAAGCACAAATGCGCCGTCTGGATCACGCGTAATTTCAAATTCTGGCGCTTCTTCTTGGAATTTATAAAGCACCGTATTTTCTTCTTCTTTTTCAAGCAGTTCGTCAAGCGGAAACTCAGGTGTATCTTCAAGCCGATCTGCAATCGACAACAATAGCGGTTTAAGTCCTGTTTTTGTAAGTGCAGAAATCGGAAAAATCGGTATTTCTGATCCGACTTTTTCCTTAAATGCCTCGAGCTTCTCCTCTGAACCCGGCATATCCATTTTATTCGCTACAATAATTTGCGGACGTTCCATCAAGCGAAGGTTATAGTCTTCAAGCTCTTTGTTGATCGCAAGATAATCTTCATATGGATCGCGTCCTTCTGAACCAGACATATCAATTACGTGTACGATAACCCGTGTCCGTTCAATATGACGTAAAAACTGGTGACCAAGTCCAACGCCGAGACTTGCGCCTTCAATTAGTCCTGGTAAATCAGCCATAACAAAACTGCGTCCGTCTCCAGTATCTACCATTCCGAGATTCGGTACAAGTGTCGTAAAGTGATAAGCAGCAATTTTTGGACGAGCTGCCGATACGATTGAAAGCAAAGTGGATTTACCAACGCTCGGGAATCCGACAAGCCCCACATCAGCAAGCACTTTTAGCTCAAGTTGAATATTACGATCCTCACCCGGTTCGCCGTTTTCAGAAAGCTCTGGAGCGGGATTCGCTGGAGTTGCGAAACGTTTGTTGCCGCGTCCTCCGCGTCCACCTTTCACGATAATAGCTTGTTGTCCGTCTGCAACTAAATCTGCAAGAGTTTCACCTGTATCCGTGTCTTTCACTACCGTACCCGGTGGAACTTTAATGATTAAATCTCTCGCACCGCGTCCGTGCATACTTTTACTCATGCCATTTTCACCATGAGGAGCTTTAAATTTGCGTTTATAACGGAAATCTACGAGCGTTCGTAGGCCTTCGTCTACTTCAAAGACAACGTTTGCTCCTCTGCCACCATCACCGCCTGCTGGTCCACCGTTTGGAACAAATTTTTCACGTCGGAATGCAACCATTCCATCACCGCCGTTTCCAGCCTTTACATATATTTTCACCTGATCTACAAACATGTTTTTTCTCCGTTCTATTAAAGTCTTATCTTTCATTATAACAATAAACCGCGATTGCGCAAGCGATTTTCTTTTGGAAAACTCGGGTCTTTCTTACAAAATAGGTAAAGTCTTGAAAATTTGTCTGTTCTTTTAATACCAAATGGGTAGTTTGAAGGGAAAATAACCGCAAAAAAAGTGTTTTAGGCATTTGCCTAAAACACTTTTTAACATGAATCTTATTCAAAAGCTTGAGCTGCTTTAACAGCTTTGTGCCAGCCTTTATAAAGTTCTTCACGTTCATCTTCTTTCATTTCCACTTCAAAGCGGCGGTTCAATTTCCAATTTTTCACAATTTCATTTTTATCTTCCCAAACACCTACAGCAAGACCAGCAAGATAAGCTGCCCCGAGTACAGTAGTTTCAAGGTTTTCTGGACGTTCAACAGGTACATCCAAAATATCAGATTGGAACTGCATTAAGAAATTGTTTGCAGAAGCACCGCCGTCAACTCGAAGTGCCTTAAGCGTGATTTTTGAATCCTGCTCCATTGCTTGAAGTACATCGCGTGTTTGATACGCTAGCGATTCAAGCGTTGCACGAATGAATTGTTCTTTTTCTGTACCGCGTGTTAGTCCAAATACTGCCCCGCGCACATCAGAATCCCAATAAGGAGCTCCAAGGCCGACGAATGCAGGCACTACATAGACACCGTCAGAAGACTCGATTTTGGTCGCATAGCTTTCTGAGTCGCTTGACTGACGAACCATGCGCAGCCCATCGCGCAGCCACTGAATCGCAGAACCGGCAACGAAAATACTTCCTTCGAGAGCATAATTAACTTTGCCGTCAAGCCCCCAAGCAAGTGTTGTCAGCAAGCCATTCTCGGAACGTACAGCTTTTTCACCAGTATTCATAAGTAGGAAGCAACCAGTGCCGTAGGTATTTTTTGCCATGCCGCTTTCAAAGCAACCTTGACCGAATAACGCCGCTTGCTGGTCTCCAGCAATACCTGCAACAGGAACTTCCTCACCGAAGAAGTGATAAGGAACAGTTGTTTCGTAAATTTCAGAAGAAGGACGAACATCTGGAAGCATTGCTTTTGGAATATTTAACATTTCAAGTAGATCATCATCCCACTTCAAATCATAGATGTTATAAAGTAAAGTACGAGAAGCATTGGAATAGTCGGTAATATGAGCTTTGCCGCCTGTTAGTTTCCAAACGAGCCAGCTGTCGATTGTACCGAATAATAATTCACCTTTTTCAGCCCGCTCTTGTGCACCATCAACATGGTCAAGAATCCAGCGAACTTTTGTACCAGCAAAGTAAGCATCAATTAAAAGACCCGTTTTTTCACGAACCATATCTTCTTTTCCCGCTTCACGAAGCTGTTTACAAATATCATCCGTTTGACGTGATTGCCAAACGATCGCATTATAAACCGGTTTGCCGGATTCTTTATCCCAAACTACCGTTGTTTCACGCTGATTCGTGATTCCAATTCCTGCAATTTGTTTGGCATCAATATTTGTTTTAATAAGTACACCGGAAATAACCGCCAGAATAGAAGCCCAAATGTCGTTAGCATTATGTTCCACCCAGCCCGGTTTCGGAAAGATTTGATCAAATTCTTGCTGCTGAACACCAATCACATCTCCGTCACTATCAATGATCATAGCGCGAGAACTTGTTGTTCCTTGGTCTAATGCTAAAATGTATTTTTTTTCCACTAATTTTTCCTCCTTAAATGTAGCCCTTTTTTTAAACAAGTATTATTTCTAAATTGCTTAAACGAGTTGTTTTTTCTTATCAAGCATCATTGAGAAAATAAGTACGAGTACAAAGAGCACAAGAACTAACCAGAACCACATACCAAAATCTTTATTGATGATTGCATTATACGAAAGTGCACCAAGAGCGCCACCTAAAAACGGTCCAATAACTGGCACCCAAGAATAGCTCCAATCAGAACCACCCTTACCAGCAATCGGCCAGATAAAGTGAGCAATACGAGGACCTAGGTCACGTGCTGGATTAATAGCATATCCTGTTGTTCCACCTAGGCTCATCCCGATAGCGATGATTAAAATACCTACTACAATTGGATTTAAACCGTCCGAAAATTTGTTTGCACCAAGCGACATTAAACCGAATACAAGCATAAATGTACCAAGTGCTTCGCCGAATACATTTGAGGTATAGTGACGAATTGCTGGTGCTGTAGAGAAGACACCAAGTTTCGTTGCTTTGTCTTCTGTTGCTTTCCAGTGCGGATAGTAATGTAGCCAAACGAGTGTAGCTCCGATAAAGGCTCCGATAAACTGGGCAAGGATATAAGGTAAAACATAATTCCAAGGAAATGTCCCAGCAAGTGCCATACCAAGCGTAACCGCTGGATTAAGATGCGCCATACTCATGTAACCGGAAACATAAACACCCATCGTAACAGCGAATCCCCACGCAAGTGCTACAAGAACCCAACCTGTATTTTCAGCTTTTGAAAATTTCAATGAAACACCTGCAACGACCCCGCCACCAAGTAAAACTAAAACAGCAGTACCAATTACTTCTCCCAAAAATTGAATACCTAAACTCGTGTCAATCATTCCTTAACAACTCCTTTTGATTTTTTGTTTGAGCTATCTCTCTATTATTTCCCCCAGACTCGCTAGCACCAAACTTATTTATTCAAAAAAAGAATGACAAACAAAACAGGGGCAAGCATATTTGCTATGCGGTCGTTTTGATTGTCATCTCTTCTCCTGACAGTATTATTAACTTGATATCATTAAAACACACGAACGTAAGCGCTGTCAATAAAATAGTATGCAATATTTTTCACAAAACAAGCTAAGCTTAGTTGTTCTGCCAGTTTGTCCTAGCAATTTTAGCTAGATTATTTCACAAAAAAAAGCCGAGGTCGAAGCGACCTCGGCTTTTGATTTTAAGCTTCTTGTGCAGCCGGATAAACGCTGACTTTTTTCTTGTCGCGTCCCATGCGTTCGAAACGCACAACGCCGTCAACTTTAGCGAAAAGAGTATCATCGCCGCCACGTCCAACGTTTGTTCCCGGATAGATTTTCGTACCGCGTTGACGATAAAGGATCGATCCGCCAGTAACGAATTGTCCGTCAGCACGTTTTGCACCTAGACGTTTTGATTCTGAATCACGACCATTGGAAGTGGAACCACCGCCTTTTTTGTGGGCAAAATGTTGAATATCAAATTTTAACATGAAATACACCTCCTATTTGGAGTTTATTTTAATATGATCAGGATAGCTGTACGCCAGTGATCTAAGTTGATTCACCATTCCCCGCAACAAAATTTGAACCGTATCTTCTTTAACAAATTCAGCTGGAACAGAATAATGAAGGTAACCTTCCTCTTCTTCAAGTATCGGTGTAAAATCCATTACCTCTGAAATAGCATTCACCATTCCATAAGCAATTGAAGAAGCGCCGGCACAAACAAGATCGCTGCCTCGCTCGGCAAAATCTGCATGTCCATCCATCGTAAAAGAAGCAATTAAGCCATCTTTTTCATTAACAGTCACGTGAATCATAGTTTCGTCCTTTCAAATTAAGCGTTGATTGTATCAATCGTTAATTTTGTGTAAGGTTGACGATGACCTTGTTTTTTGTGGTAGTTCTTTTTAGGCTTATATTTATAAACCGTAAGTTTTTTCGCACGACCTTGTTTTTCAACTTTAGCAGTAACCGTTGCGCCTTCAATAAAAGGAGCACCGACTTTAGCTGCGTCGCCGCCTACGAATAGAACTTTATCAAAAGTAACAACGTCGCCAACTTCTCCTGCCAATTTCTCAACATAGATCTCTTGACCAGCTTCTACTTTGATTTGTTTTCCACCTGTTTCAATAATTGCGTACATACTTGCACCTCCTCATATACTAAGACTCGCCATCACAGGAGATCTATCCGAAGATAAATACTTGACCCAGTTCCGAGCGGTTGTAGCGTGGTGCGCTACAAACATAACATTAAAATCATAGCACATGAACCGCACAGTGTCAATCATATACCCATGATTTTTAGTCTGCACGGCGAATCGCATAAAACGGAGCTGCCTCATCAGCAATTTCCCAATCAACGGTATATTTAGAAGCTTGATCAAGTCCTAAAAATACATCCAAAACAGCTTCAGTGGTTACAACCAAGAATGAATCGGCATTTTGATAAAATTCAAGTTCGCGTTCTAATTCATAAGCAGTAGAAAGAGCGGAAGTAACATGACCCGTTCCCCTGCAAACAGGACAAGTTTCTGTCACTGTTTCAAGCAGAGAAGCTGTTTTTTTTCTTTCTAGTCAGCTGCATTAAGCCTGACTTTGAAAATTCTGCAATTTGCGTGGTGAGCTGTTCTTGCTTAATAAGTTGCTCCATTTCGAGCAGCAGCTCTTCTTGACCGGCATCCTTCATTCCACCGATAAAATCAATCACAATTAAGCCGCTCATCTGCCGCAACCGGATTTGCCGCAAAATTTCTTTTAGCACAGACTGATTCACCCGAAAAACGGTTTCTGCTTTATCAAAGTTACCTGAAAAACTGCTTGAATTCACATCAACAACCCACATTGCTTCCGTTTTTTCAATATACAGCGTCACGCCGTTTTCTAAGTAAACAATCGGCTGAGTTAATTTGCCCACTTCCCCGTCGATACCGAATTCTTGAAAAAGATCACGATTCAAAATCACACGATCAGCCTCAGAAAGCGACATGTCCGCTACAACCTCACTAACCCCATAATGGCGCTTAAGTCGTACAATTTGTTCTGCAACCAAGTTTGCTTGATCAAGCAATAAACCAGGTTTTTTTTTTATTTTGCGATTGAGAAACTAAGTCTAAAAGAAACTGGCGTCTTTCTGTAAGTTCTTGAACAAGCGACTCGGTCGAACTCGTTTCCGCTTTAGACCTCAGAATCACAGCCTCAGCTTGCTGCAAATGCGGTTTTACTTCACGTATCAGTTCTTCCTTCCGCTCATCTCCGATTCGCTTTGACACTGACACATAAGATTTTCCGTAGATATAAACTAACTGCTCACCTGTAAGTTCAAGCATCCCCGAAACAAGTGGAAGTTTTGTCTTTGAACCAGGACGAACCACCTGAACAAGCAATTTCCCGCCTTGGGTTTTCATAGCATCCTCTGGGATATCATCCAAGTGCAAAAAGCCTTTTTCCTTTCCAAGCGTTACAAAACAAGCGTTAATTTTCCGATCGATTTTTTCAATTTGAGCTAGATATATCTGACCGGCTTGAGCTACTTTCACCGGGCGAATAATCATGAAGTCAAGCAACTTCTTTTCCTCGATCACAGCAATTCTCTTCTCTGTTGTTCGTGCATTTACAATAATTTGCTTCATTTCTCCACTCCTCATTGCTTCATAAAAAGCCTCCACAAATTTCGTGAAGGCTCAAGTACTTTATTTACCAGAAAACAACTTTTTCAAACGAGAAAAGAAGCCTTCCTTCGGCTGTTCAATCGACATTAGCGGAATCGATTCTCCTAAAAGCCGGCGGGCTATATTGCGGTATCCTTGTGATGCACGGTTATTTGGCTGCATTACAACAGGGTCTCCACTATTTGATGAACGAATAACTTCATCATCATCAATAATAATCCCGAGCAGTTCAATCGACAAATGTGATGTAATTTCATCGATATCCATCACGTCGCCATTTTTCATCATCTGCGTACGAATCCGGTTGATAATGAGCTTTGGCGGCTCCATGTCTTCTTCCTTCTCCAAGAGACCGATAATCCGGTCTGCATCACGCACGGCAGAAATTTCTGGAGTTGTGACGACAATCGCTTGGTCTGCCCCGGCAACGGCATTTTTATACCCCGTTTCAATCCCAGCAGGTGAATCAATTAAAATAAAATCATAATCCGGCTTTAGTTCACTAATTAAAGCCTTCATTTGATCGCCAGTAACAGCTGATTTATCCGTTGTTTGCGCAGCAGGAAGTAGAAACAGCAAATCATCAAAACGTTTATCCTTAATCAATGCTTGGTGCGTTTTGCATCGTCCCTCAACAACATCGACTAAATCATATATAATCCGATTTTCAAGTCCTAAGACAACATCGAGATTACGGAGACCGATATCCATATCCACTAAACACACTTTTTTGCCTTGAAGTGCCAAAGCGGTACCAAGATTAGCGGTTGACGTGGTTTTTCCAACACCGCCTTTTCCTGAAGTAATTACTATTGCTTCCCCCATGTTTATCGTCCTCCCTCAAAATTCGTAATTTCTGGTCTGATTTTTCTAATTTTATGTATATCATCGATCACTAATTGATCCTCTTCGCCAATAAAAGCAGAAAATAATTGCGTATCTTCAATTTCCTTATAAGCTTCACTATCAAAACCAAAAGATTGTTCAGCGATTCTAACCTGTGAAGGATATAAAAACTTTCCCGCAACTACAGCTCGCACGTTACCATCAAAACCAGCATGAACAATTCCTTTAATATTACCAAGCACATAAATATTTCCAGTTGAACGGATCTGACCGCCTGGGTTGATATCTCCAATCAAGAGAATATCGCCAGAAACTTGAATGACTTGTCCAGAACGAACAATCGTCGCAAGTGAATAGACTTGATCCTCTTCTTTCCACTTTTTGGCAGCATCTTTCGTTATGACGTTGCTGTAAAAAGCGCTGATAGCCATTTGGCTGTTTTTCTTGATGATATCTTCTATCCTCGACTCCTCTTCGACAGAAAATAAACGATTGCCGATTTGTACCTGAACAGGCAGTTTTTCTCCTGAATAAGGTGCGCTCTTTTGTTCTTTTAGCAAGACTAGAAGCTCCTTTTCAAGCTCCTCAATACTCGCGGTGTCACTAAGCATAATTTGAATGCCGTCTTTCGTTCCTTTAATTTGTACGTTCTTTTTCATCCAGTTTTCACCTCAATTATGCGCCTCATTCTTTTTTTCATAGCGCTAAATTTTATTATAGCAGAAAACAGCTCTAATATGCCATTTTTCATGAAAAAAACAGCCGAATCGCTTCAGATAGTTAAAAACACATCTGCTGTACTTTCAAAAGCACAAGCGATTCAAGCTGTTCTATAAGCGATTTTCTGATTTTTTCAGTTTCACTAAGAAATAACGAAACGGGAAAAACACAACTAAATAAAAAGCAAAATTCAACAAAATCGTTGTCCAAAGCCGCATATCAATAAAAGTTGCAATTGACATAGTAGTTGTTCCAATTAATGAATAAAAGGCATAGACAACCGATTCCGTCAATATAATATTAAATACAGTAATCAGTCCGACTAAAACGATATTATTTTGAAGTACCTTCAAAAACTTATCTGTAATGTACACGACAAACGGAAATATCGCGAAATAGATACCCATTACACTCGTATAATAGATATCAAATACAAGGCCTAAAATGAAAGCATATACAAGCGTCGTATTTCTACGATAAAAAGCCGTCATCAAAATCAGCATCACTAATAAAAAATGCGGGACAAACATCCTGCTGTCGCCAAAAAGCGGTTTAGCAAACTGAAGGCTTACGACCCCTTCCAAAATAAAGGTTACAATCATGATGGCGGGAAGCCAAATGGTTCTCTTTACATTCATGATCAATTTCCTCCAGTCGAAGAAGCCGTATCCGAACTACCTAAGTCAGCTGAAGAAGAAGTTTGAGCAGTTCGCTGTAACACGATAATATGATTCATATCATACATGTCAGCACCAGTCTTAATATAGGCTGTTTGCGAAAGCCCCATCTTGTCAGTTTCAACTTTTTCAACCGTTCCAACAAAAATTCCAGCTGGGAATTTTCCGCCAAGACCAGATGTTACTACTTTTTGTCCCTTAGTAAATTTCATGTCGTAAGGGAGTTGCTTAAGCTCAAGCAAACTGGTTTCGCTATCATAACCGTTTATGATTCCATAAGCGTTCTCTTTGCCTTGAATCATCGCCGAAACCCGGTTTCTCGTATCATTTGAAGTGAGCAATTCTACTGTCGATGATTTTGCACCTGTACTTGTAATTCGACCAATTAAACCGCCAGCTGTAATTACCGCCATTTCTGGCTTCACACCGTCACGCGAACCCTTATCAATTTCGACTTGTTCATTCCAGTTCGTTGGATTTCGTGAAATAACCGTTGCATTAATCGGATCATAATCACGAATACTGTCTTTGATGTCTTGTGAATCTTTCAAATCACTATTTTCTTTTTTTTAAATCTGCAACTTCACTTTCAAGCTGCGCCATTCCTTCCAAACGTTTTTTCAGTTTTGCATTTTCTTCATAAGTGTTCTTTAAATCTTGTGCTCCTTCAAAAATTCCGGAAACATAAGACACAGGTTTAGAAACAATGTTTTCTCCAAAGCCTACAACATCTTTTACAAATTGTTCCGGCCAGGAGGCATTTTCCCGGTCACGCAGTGAAAAGCCAACGAGCGCAACCAGAACAATAATCGAAATGAGCAAAACAATCAAACGTTTATTTAGGAAAAACTGCGGCATAAAGAACACCTCATCTCGTTCATCCTTCTTTTTTCGATTAGAAGCTAACTATTTTGTTCGCTTGAAAAAAATGAGTGTTCATTTAGTTCATTTTTTTCTTCTTGTAAAGATCCATATTTTCTAGAGATTTCCCAGTTCCAATTGCAACACAGTCAAGTGGTTCGTCGGCAATGATAACCGGCATTTTCGTTTCCTCAGAAATGACAGAATCTAGATTTCTTAATAGTGCTCCGCCGCCTGTAAGTACGATACCTTTATCCATAATATCAGCTGAAAGCTCAGGTGGAGTATTCTCAAGTGTGCTTTTCACAGCGTCAATAATAGCAGAAATTGTATCAGCAAGCGCTTCGCTAACTTCTTGCGGTGTTACTTCAATTGTTTTTGGAAGCCCCGTAACGAGATCGCGTCCACGGATACTAAACGGTGCAAGTTCAAGGTTCGATGCGTCTGCAGAACCAATTTCCATCTTAATCGTTTCAGCCGTGCGATCTCCAACAAGTAGGTTATATTTTTTACGAATATAGTTAATGATGGATTCATCCATATCATCACCGGCAGTTCTTACTGAACGGCTTGTTACGATACCACCAAGCGAAATAACAGCAACTTCTGTTGTACCTCCACCGATATCAACAACCATGCTTCCAGTTGGATCCCAAACAGGAAGACCAGCACCGATTGCAGCCGCAAACGGTTCTTCAATGGTGTACGCTTCTTTAGCACCTGCTTGACGAGTAGCATCAGTTACAGCGCGTTTTTCGACTCCAGTAATTCCAGAAGGAACACAAATCATAACACGCGGTTTACTAGCGCCGAGCCCTTTGCTCGCTTTTTGAATGTAGTATTTCATCATTGCAGCTGTTGTATCATAGTCAGCAATGACACCATCTTTCATTGGACGAATTGCAATAATATTTCCAGGTGTACGACCAATCATATTTTTTGCTTCACTGCCGACAGCAACGATTTCTTGTGTATCCTTTTTCATGGCTACGACAGAAGGTTCGCGCAAAACAATGCTCTTCCCTTTCATGTACACAAGTGTGTTTGCCGTTCCAAGATCAATGCCGATATCTTTGTTACCAAATCCAAACATCTGTATTCTCCTTTTCTACCATTAAATTAACTTGTATGAGTAAATATGAGCTGACACGATTTCAACTGATTGATATAACGCAAACTTAAGCATTTGTGCCGCAATTTCTATCTATACACATATACAACCACTACATTATAACATAACTGTGTAGCTAAGGCATTAATTTTTAATGAGAGAAAAAAATATTAAGGAATTCTTTAAAAATAGGACTCTTCTTTCAAACTAAGATGCTTATTCCTTCCGATGATAATATGGTCAAGCATGCTCACTCCAACGATCTTCCCTGATTCTTCTAGCCGTTTGGTAATAGAAATATCTTCTTTAGACGGTGTCGGATCTCCAGAAGGATGGTTATGAAAACATATAATGGAGGCAGCCGATACTTTTAAAGCAATTCGGAATACCTCACGTGGATGAACTATACTAATGTTTAGTCCGCCGACAAAAATGGTTTCGCGGTGGATTAATTGATTTTTGGTATTTAAAAATAAACAATGGAAATGTTCCTGCTGCAGAAAACTAAGTTCTGGTTGTACAATTTGAACAGCTTGTAACGGATTCTTGATAGTGACTATATTTGCAGCTGACTGTTCTTGATAAACACGTTTTCCAAATTCAATTGCAGCAGCGAGTTTTGATGCTTTTGCGGCACCTATCCCGTTAATTGTTTGAAACTCATTTGCGGAAGCATAGTGAATTTCTTCCGTATCTCGAAACTGCATGACAAACCTAGAGGCTAGCATACTGACTGATTCAGTTTTACTACCGGTTTCAAGCAAAATCGCAACAAGTTCCTCTAAGGAAAGTGCTGATGCACCGTAAACCATTAACTTTTCACGCGGACCGTTTTTAATCATGTAATCACCTCTAGCGGTAAAATCAGATAGAATAAAAAGCCAGCTAAAAGAAATGGGACGAAAGGAATTTTTTGCCGCCGCTTTATTTTTTGGAAAAGGATGCCACTGATCACCGTGATATTAGCAACAAGAAGTGCGGCAAGTAAGATTAGATAGCCGTGTTTGAAACCAAAGGCTAATCCGAGGATAAATAAAAGTTTGACATCCCCCATTCCGATACCTTTTCTGAAGAGTAGATAGATGACAGTATAAAATAATAAATTAAGCCCAAAGTCTATTGCGAGGAGATACAAACTTCCTCCCGTAAAGATGCGATAAAATACTATGGTCCCGAAAAACAGACAAACAACGAGGTCTGGAATATGGAGATAATATAAATCTGTCAGTAAAAAGAAGAAGAGGAAACTAAAACACAATAGGACAAGAACAAGCCTCATTTGATTCTGCTGTAAAACAGAAATTCCGACAATAGTAAGCGGGAACAATAGTTCAGACCAAAAATAGGCGGCTGAAATTTTTTTACCGCAACATCTTGTTGATCCACGTAAAACTAAATACGATACAATGGGTAGAATTTGTCCAATAGAAAGCTGCTCACCGCAATAATCACAATATGACGACCGAAATAAAAAAAGGCTGTTTTAACGGAAGGTGGATAGCCGCAACGTGGAGAAAGGAAACAATAACAGCAGAAAAAACGAATAAAATGACATAATTCAATGGACTTCTCTCCCCTTAATTCTCGATTGAAGCTCTATCATATCAGACCAGTGCTGCTTCGTCATTTCAGTAAAATTGCTTTTTAGCGCAGTCTTTCAGAATGAAAAAGGAAAATTGGCTAAGGGAAAATCGTATTTTGAAAGAGTGTTTTTACCCAAAAAAGGGTTTTCAAAAAAATCGAGAACCTTTTCGGCTCTCGATCATTTGTTTATCAGATATTTACGTACTTCGGAAATAAAGTAAAGTGAACCGGTGATATAAATCGGTCCCCCTGCATGTTCGGCATATTTTTGATCGAGAAAATCAGTCCATTGATGCTCTGCCGTAACTGCATAATCGCTAGCAATTTGATCCACTTGTTCGTGTGTCATAGCGCGAGGAAAATCAAATGTGGTGAGATGAAAATCAATATTAGGAACATCTTTTAAGATCACTTCAATCATTTCACGATACTTTTTATCTTCTAATGCGCTGAACAAAAGTGTTACTTGTTCCGTCTGGTTTTGTTTTAATGCTTCAATCAATGCACGAATGCCTTCTGGATTGTGTGCCCCATCTAAGATAAAGGCTGGTCTTGAACCAATTTTTTCTAAGCGCCCCGGCCAAAACGCATCTTGCAATCCTTTACGTAAACCTGATTCTGAAAGGTGAATATAACCTTCTGCTGCTAAGTACTCAAGTGCAAAAATGGCAACTGCAGCATTTTGCATTTGATGGTCGCCTCGAAGTCCAAGCGCTATTTCTACAATTTCATGCTTTTTATCACGATAATTCATCAATTGATTGTCAACTTTTTCTACTGTAAAGTCCTGATGAAATAAGTAAAATCCAGCTCCCTGTTTGGCTGCAATTTCTTTTAAAGTTGCAATCACAGTTTGTTGAGTAACGCCAGCTACAACAGGTACACGAGGTTTAATGATCCCGCCTTTTTCTGCCGCAATCTCTTCGATGGAGTTGCCAAGAAATTCCATGTGGTCGAGCCCAATTGTCGTTATAATCGACAAAATCGGTATGAGAACGTTGGTTGAATCCAGCCTCCCGCCAAGGCCAACTTCAATTACACCAAAATCAATCGTATCGTATTCCGCAAAGTACAGAAACATCATCGCTGTAATAATTTCAAATTCTGAAGGTGGCCCCCATTCACTGGCTGCAATTTCTTCGGTAATGGGAGCAATTCGATTTGCAAGATTTACAATGTCTGTATCGCTGATTGGGACACCGTTTATAGCAATACGCTCGTTAAAAGTTTCGATGAACGGCGATGTAAAGGTTCCGACGCGATAGCCTTCTTTTTCCAGCACTTTGGAAAGAAAGGTTAACGTTGAGCCTTTCCCGTTTGTGCCGGCAATGTGGATAAATTGATTTTGTTTTTCAGGATGGTTTAGCTTTTCGAGCATTAATTCCATTCGTTTCAGCCCTGGTTTGATACCAAGTCTAAGCGTTCCGTGAATCCAGTTGAGCGCTTCATCATACGTTTTGAATTTCAAAGCAAATACTCTCTCCTTCCCAAGAAACCGCCCTTTACCTTTTCAGATAAAAGACGGTTTGCTGATTATCAAGCATTTCTTAGTGCTGCAATGCGTTCTTCAACGATAGCTTTTTTTTGCAAGATAATCTTTTTTCTTTTTTCGCGTTCTTCTTCTACAACATTCTCAGGTGCTTTTGAAATAAAGCGTTCATTTGAAAGTTTTCCTTGCACGCGTGCCACTTCTTTATTCCATTTTTCAAGTTCTTTTGATAAGCGTGTAATTTCTTCCTCGATGTTGATCAAGCCTTCAAGCGGCAAGAATATTTCTGCCCCAGTAATAACAGCAGTCATAGCTGTGCTTGACGGTTCAATATCAAATGAAATGGTCAAGTTTTCCGGATTACAAAAGCGTTCAATATAAGAAATATTTTCTTCGATGATTTTTTTGTAAGCTTCATCTTTTGGTTTGATTTCAAGATCAATTTTTTTGCTGAGTGGTGTATTTACTTCTGCACGAATATTCCGCACAGAACGAATGATATCAACTAATGTTTTCATTGCGAGAGCAGCATCTGAACTCATTTGTTCTTTACGCACTTCCGGCCATTTTGCAATTGTAATTGACTTACCTTCATGCGGTAGGTTTTGCCAAATTTCTTCTGTTACAAATGGCATGAATGGATGAAGCAGACGCATCGTTTGATCCAGAACATAAGCGAGAACAGAACGGGTTGTATGTTTAGCTTCTTCATCTTCACCGTAAAGCGAAATTTTAGCGATTTCAATATACCAATCACAAAAGTCATCCCAGATGAAATTATACAGCGTTCTTCCGACTTCACCAAATTCATATTTCTCAGAAAGCGCTGTTACTGTTTCAATGCTTTCATTAAGCCGAGTTAATATCCATTTGTCGCTTACTTCTTTAACATTCGACAGGTCAATTTCGTCATGCGTCAAACCGTCCATATTGATCAATGCAAAACGTGAGGCATTCCAAATTTTATTGATAAAATTCCAAGTTGCTTCGATTTTTTCAAAGCTGAATTTCAAATCTTGACCTGGCGCGGTTCCCGTTGAAAGTGTATAGCGAAGCGAGTCTGCGCCGTATTTGTCAATCACTTCGATTGGGTCAACCCCATTTCCAAGCGATTTAGACATTTTACGTCCTTCTGCGTCACGTACTAGTCCGTGAATTAATGTATCTTTAAATGGGCGTTTTCCGGTAAATTCGACAGATTGGAAAATCATCCGTGAAACCCAGAAATAAATGATATCATAGCCTGTTACAAGCGCACTGTTTGGGAAATAGCGTTTATAATCACGCGCTTCTTCATCTGGCCATCCCATTGTTGAAAACGGCCATAAAGCAGAGCTGAACCACGTGTCGAGAACATCTTCATCCTGAGTCCATTCCGCTTCATTTTCCGGCGGATTTTCCCCCACATACACTTCACCTGTTTCATTATGATACCAAGCTGGGATACGGTGTCCCCACCAAAGTTGTCGCGATACACACCAGTCGTGAATATTTTCCATCCATGTCACATAGGTTTTTTCAAATCGATTTGGCACAAAATTAACTTTTGTTTCTTCGGAATCTTGAATCTCAAGTGCAGCTTTGGCAAGTGGTTCCATTTTTACGAACCATTGCAGAGACAAATACGGTTCAACGACTGCATCAGTACGTTCTGAATGTCCCACTGCATGGAGATGCGGTTCTTGCTTGATAAATAAGCCAAGCTCTTTAAAATCTTCAATGATCGCTTTACGTGCTTCAAATCGGTCTAAACCTTGGTATTTCCCAGCATTTTCATTCATAGTCGCATCTTCATTCATTACGATAATGCGCGGTAAATCGTGGCGATTTCCGACTTCGAAGTCATTCGGATCATGTGCTGGCGTAATTTTCACTGCACCAGAACCAAAATCGCGTTCTACATATTCATCTGCAACAATCGGGATTTCACGATTCATAATCGGAAGCATGATCGTCTTTCCGATCAAGTTTTGATAGCGCTCATCTTTTGGATGCACTGCAACCGCTGTGTCTCCAGGAATTGTTTCAGGACGTGTTGTCGCGATTTCAAGATAGCCGGAACCGTCTGAAAGCGGGTATTTCAAATGATAGAACTGTCCTTCAACATCTTTATGGATAACTTCAATATCAGATAGCGCTGTTTTGGCAACCGGATCCCAGTTAATAATGTACTGGCCGCGGTAAATGAGTCCTTTTTCATAAAGTGAAACGAATACTTTTTTAACCGCATCAGACAAACCATCATCAAGTGTAAAACGTTCCCGCGAGTAATCGAGCCCAAGCCCAAGTTTCTCCCATTGTTCACGAATAAAAGCGGCATATTCTTCCTTCCATTCCCACGATTTTTCTAGGAATTTTGTTCGACCGATCTCGTGACGTGACACCCCTTCGTCTTTTAGTTTTGCTTCAACTTTTGCCTGAGTAGCAATCCCAGCATGGTCCATCCCTGGCAAATAAAGTGTATCAAAACCTTGCATTCGCTTAATACGCGTGATGATATCTTGTAACGTCGTATCCCAAGCGTGTCCAAGATGCAATTTCCCCGTTACATTTGGAGGCGGAATAACAACGCTGTAGGTTGGTTTAGTATCATCGTCGAGTGCTTTGAAAAAGTCGTTTTCAAGCCACCACTGATACTTTCCTTTTTCAACACTGGTTGGTTCATATTTCGTCGGCATTTGAGTATTATCCATGTCCTTCATCCAATCTCTCCCTTCAAAGTCATCTGAATCAGATGCACAAAAAAACTCTCTTCATCCGAAAAGGACGAAAAGAGTTTAGATTCGCGGTACCACCTTTTTACCAAAGCAAAAAGACTTTGGCACTTCATTCCATTAACGATGCGAATTGCACCGGTTTTTCCTACTATAAGTTCAGAAAAACTGCTCCGAGGCTACCTTCTGTGAATCTTCTTTGAAAGTTTGCAGCAACCACTTTCTCTCTAAGAAAGACGAATTCACATACTCTTCCCCATCTTTGCATTTGACTAGTATAAAATCAGTTTATCAAAATTCAAGCAGTCCGTCAATCAACTTCTAATCCGCTTAAAGCTTGTTTCAATTGCTTCGAGTGTCCGGTCGATTTCAGCTGTCGTATGCATAGTGGAAATAAAGATGCCTTCAAATTGAGACGGCGGTAAGAAAATACCTTGATCAAGCATTTCTTTATAGTAACGTCCAAAAAAGTCCAAATCACTGCTTTTCGCCGTTTCAAAATTAGTTACTTTTTGGTTTGTAAAGAAAAAGCCGAACATTGAGCCAGCCTGGTTAACCGAAACAGGAACTTCATAACGTGCAGCAATCTCAAGCAAGCCGGTTTCCATTCGTTTGATCAGTGAATGAAACTCATCATAATGGTGCAACTGTAACTGCTTGAGCGTTTCATATCCAGCTGTCATAGCAAGCGGATTACCGGAAAGTGTACCTGCTTGATAAACGGTTCCAGCAGGAGCAATCTGTTCCATGATTTCTTTTTTACCGCCGTAAGCACCAACTGGAAGTCCACCACCAATTACTTTTCCAAGACAGGTCAAGTCTGGCTTAACAGCATAATAGCCTTGTGCAGAATAGTAATCTACTCGGAATCCAGTCATCACTTCATCAAAGATTAATAGGCTGCCATAATCTTCCGTAAGTTTGCGGAGCCCTTCCAAAAAGCCTTCAATTGGTGGAACGACACCCATATTGCCTGCTACTGGTTCTACAATCACACAAGCAATATCTTCGCCGTAATGTTCAAACGCAAGTGTAGCACTTTCAAGGTCATTGTAAGGAACTGTAATCGTATCTTTAGCTAGTCCTTCAGTAACTCCAGGAGAATCAGGAAGTCCAAGTGTTGCAACGCCTGATCCCGCTTTGATCAAAAGTGAATCACCATGGCATGATAGCTTCCTTCAAATTTCAAAATTTTATTGCGTTTTGTATAGCCACGCGCGAGTCGAATAGCACTCATCGTCGCTTCTGTCCCCGATGAAACCATCCGTACGATTTCGATCGAAGGAACACGCTCAATCACAAGTTTTGCCAGCTCATTTTCCATTTCAGTTGGGGTTCCAAAACTAGTCCCTTTTTGAAGTGCTGCCGTAATTTTCTCAACAACTGTCGGATTAGCATGTCCTAAAATCAGCGGTCCCCACGAGAGCACATAATCTATGTATGTATTGCCGTCAATATCAGTCAGATAAGCTCCTTTTCCATGATCCATAAAAACCGGGTCTGCTTCAACCGATTTAAAAGCGCGGACAGGACTATTTACTCCGCCCGGCATTAATTTAACTGCTTCAGCGAATGCTTTTTTAGATGCTGAATGATTCATAATATGACCTCCTCGGTTTTTTAGTCAGCTAAGTAGCCAGCAGCATCTTTAGCGAAATAAGTGATAATAAGTGAAGCGCCAGCACGTTTCATACTTGTCAGCATTTCAAGAACAATCTTCTGTTCGTCAATCCAACCATTTTGTGCAGCCGCTTTAACCATAGCATATTCACCGCTCACATTATAGGCGACAACAGGAAGATGTGTTGCACCTCGAATATCGCGTACAATATCAAGATAGGAGAGCGCCGGTTTCACGATTAGAAAATCCGCTCCTTCTACTTCATCGCTTGCTGCTTCGCGAAAGGCTTCTTCCCGATTTGCTGGGTCCATTTGATAGGTTTTGCGATCGCCGAATTGTGGCGCCCCATCTGCTGCGTCACGGAACGGACCATAAAATGAAGATGCGTATTTGACTGCGTAAGACATAATCGGAATGTTGGTAAATCCTGCTTCATCTAGTCCTTCGCGGATAACCGTTACAAAGCCATCCATCATGTTGCTTGGCGCAATAATATCCCCCCCCTGCTTTTGCTTGACTGACAGCCGTATTCTTCAAGATTTCAAGCGATTCATCATTCAAAATTTCTTCGCCATTAACAACACCGCAATGCCCGTGGCTCGTAAATTCGCACAAGCAAGTATCGGCGACAACAAGGATATCTTTGAATTTTTCTTTGATTAAACGAGTCGCTTCTTGGACGATACCGTGATCGTGAAAAGCTCCCGTCCCGATTTCATCTTTTTCTTTTGGAAGTCCGAAAAGAATAACGGCTTTGATGCCGGCCGCACGAATTTCTTCCATTTCTTGCTCAAGCATATGCAGCGGAAACTGGAAAACACCTGGCATTGATGAGACCTCCGTTTTTTCTGTTCCGCTTTCTTTTACGAAAATTGGATAAATAAAGTCGTTCATCGTAAGTTCAGTTTCACGTACTAAATCTCGCATTGCTTGTGATGAACGTAAACGACGATGCCGATCAAATGGTTTTGTCATTATTTACTTCTCTCCTCTATGATTAAATCAATTAAATGATTCATCGTATAAAGTTTTGGTTCTAACTGTACGTTGTATCCGTCCTGCTTAATCGCTGCTGTTGTCACTTCGCCAATCGAGGCGATACGAAATGGCCGATTGAAGCTAGTCTGGCGTAAAACGTGTAGAAAGTTTCGCCAAGCCGATGGACTCGCAAAAACAGCAAGAAAATTAGGATGCAATTGAAGCGCGGTTTCAAGTTTCGTCAAAGCATCACTTGGCAAGATGGTATCGTAAAGCGGGATTCGGTTGCAAGCAATCCCCTTTCCTTCTAAAAAAACAGGAATTGTCGATTTCCCAATCGCGCTCTGCGGTAAAAGTACTGTGTTCGCTGTCTTTCCATAGTGCGCAAACCACTCTCTCAAAAAAAAGGGTTGTTTCATATTGACTTGGTTCAAAATTAACTGAAATTCCTTTGTCATACAGCATATCGGATGTTTTTGCTCCAATAGATGCCACTTTAAGTGTGGCTGGAAGTGATTTGACACCGTCAAAAAAAATAACGAACGGCATTTTGGCTTGTGAAGAAAACCCAATCAGCTTGCAACATTTCAGAGGTAAACGTAAAGGCGAGCGGCTGTATTTGAATCATCGGAACAGACACAGCATCAATTCCAGCCGCTTTTAATACTTTTTGGCTGGCTTCATTTTTATCCGCTTCACGGGTTAAAAAAATAGTTTCAGCCATTTCGAAGCTCCGCGATCAGTTTGGCAGCTCCAGCTTCAAGCAATGTTTCAGCCGCCTTCACACCAACATCTTTCGGATTGGTTCCCTGTTTTTCAACCGTCAAGCGCTGTTTGCCGTCTACGCTTGAAACTAGTCCGCGAAAATACAGCTCATCCCCTTGCTTCTCTGCAAAACCAGCAATCGGGATTTCACAACCGCCGGCAAGTGTTTCAAGAAAGCTGCGTTCCGCTTGTACTGGGAAAGCTGTATCTGGATCGTGAATTCGTGCAAGCATATTCGTTAGTTCGTTGTCGTCAGCTCGACACTCCACTGCGAGCGCGCCTTGCCCAACTGCTGGCAGACACACTTCCGGCTGAAGGTGCTCAAGATGCAGCTCTCCCGTTTCGAGCCAGCCCATTCTGCTAAGACCGGCTTCAGCCAAAATAATCGCATCAAATGCTTCTTCCTTCAATTTACGGAGCCTTGTGTCGATATTTCCGCGAATCGAACGAATCTCAAAGTCCGGGCGATAACGTAGTATTTCAACCGCTCGTCGCAAACTGCTCGTTCCAATAACCGCCCCTTCTTTTAAATCAGAGAGACGCCTTGCTTGATCAAAAACAATACAGTCAAATGGAGATTCTCGCTTCGGAATTGCTCCGATTACAAGCCCTTCGTGAAGTACGCTCGGGACATCTTTCATACTATGTACAGCAAAATCGATCGTTTCATCAGCCAGCGCTTCTTCAACTTCAGAAACGAACAACCCCTTACCGCCGACTTTACTCAAAGTGACATCAAGAATCTTGTCGCCTTTTGTCACGATTTCATGAATTTTAAATTGGTACTCGGGAAAATGTTCGGAAAGGCGAGCAATGACCCAGCGAGTTTGCGTTAAAGCAAGTTTACTTCGCCTTGAACCGACAATAATTTCTCTTGTCATTTCTTCACCTCGTTCAGTTCTTTTTTATGCTCTTGTTGTTTAAGCTGATGGTTGCCGGAAAGATCAAAAATAGCTTTAAAAGTTTCGATCTGGTCATGACTATTCGGTTTTCCTGTCATTTCTTTCACTTCTAATATCGGCTGTTTTAACATTTGGTTGATAATGCTCTTCATATGCTTCCCGATCATCGTATATTCGCGTTCTGTAAGACCTGGGAGTTTATTTTCAAGACTTTGCATGGTCGTTTCTTGAATAGTTAAAGCTTGCTCGCGTAGCTCGCGAATCAGTGGTACCACGCCAAGTTGACGTTCCCATTCGAAAAAAAGATCAGCCTCTGCAGCAATTGCCCTCTTTGTTTCCTCCACAATTTGCCGACGTTCTTCCGTATTTGCAGAAATAACCCCTTCAAGATCGTCTAAATCATACAGATAGACACCTTGTAATTGATTGATTTTCGGATCAACGTTCCTCGGTAAAGCAATGTCGATAATAAGAAGAGGGGAATTGCGCTTGCTGCAAATTGGTTCGATGTCTGCTTCGCATAGTAAATAGTTTTCTGCAGATGTAGAAACGAGCACAATATCCGCATGAAGAAGTTCCATGTGCATATCTTCAAAACGACCTACCCGCGCTGTAAATTGATTAGCAAGAAGCTCTGCTTTTTCAGTCGTTCGGTTGATCAACACTAGCTCACGAACGCCGCTTCCAGCCAGATTTTGCATCGCTAGTTCACTCATTTTCCCAGCCCCGATAAGCAGTACCGTTTTGTCGTTAAGTTCTGTATAGATATTTTTTGCGATTTCAACAGCTGCGTAACTAACCGAAACAGCATTTTCATTGATTTTTGTTTGATGGTGCATATTTTTCGCGAAATGAACCGCTTCGCGAAATAGTTGGTTTAATATTGTTCCCGTTGTCCCAGCTTCCTGCGCCACAGCAAAAGCATGTTTTACCTGACCAAGGATTTGTGTCTCACCAAGGACAAGCGAATCGAGCCCGCACGCCACTTCATAAAGATGCTTTACCGCCGCCTCTTCTTCATGGAAAAATAAATACGAAGAAGCCTCCTCAAGACCGATGTTAAACCAGTCTGCAAGGAAACGTTTCAGATAATATTTCCCTGTATGAATTTGATCGACAACTGCTGTGATCTCTGTTCGATTACAAGTTGACAGAATTACGTTTTCTAGAATACTTTTCTCCTGCTGCAATGTTTGATGCGCTTTTTCCTCTTCCGTTTCAGAAAAGCTGAATTTTTCGCGAACCTCAATCGGTGCTGTTTTATGATTCAGCCCAACAGAAAGTATATACATCCGCAAGTCCCCCTAAAGTGTGTTACACCCATTTTAGCACTTCTCACTACGTTTATTCAATCACACAGTTTGTGAAATTGAAGCTTTAGGTTACAAAAAAAAGAGCTGCCAGAGACAGCCCTAATTATTCCCCTAATTTTGCTTCTAAAAAACTCCATGCTTCTTCTTTGCCCATTCCAGTTTCTGATGAAAACATTACAAAATCATCTTCTGGATCAAAATCAAGCGTTTCCTTCACAACTTTCGCATTTTTATGCCATTTGCTACGCGGGATTTTGTCCGCTTTAGTCGCCACTACAACGACGGGAATTTGATAGTATTTCAAAAACTCATACATCATCACATCATCCGCAGTCGGTTTATGACGCAAATCAATGATCTGAACTACCGCTCGCAACTGTTCACGCGACGTGATATAAGTTTCAATCATTTCGCCCCATTTTTCACGTTCTTTTTTCGATACTTTCGCAAAACCGTAACCCGGCACATCAACAAAATAAAGCATTTCTTCAATCTTATAAAAATTGAGTGTTTGTGTTTTCCCTGGCTTTTGCGAAATTCGCGCCATACTTTTGCGGCCGATCATTTTATTAATAAAAGAAGATTTCCCGACATTTGAACGTCCAGCAAGCGCAAATTCCGGCAAGTCGCCTTCCGGATACTGTTCTTGCCATACCGCACTAATGACCAGTTCAACATTGTGTACCTGCATAAATTTCAGCCCATCCTTTTCTTAATCTCGTTCTAGTATAACGGAAAAACGCTTTTCCCACAACAACGAGCAGGAAAAGCGTTTCAAAAAATCTAGTATTTATTTACTTCTTGCGATACCATTTCGATAAATTTCTCGATTGGCATATTTTCCGAATCTTGCGAGCCGTAACGTCGCACATTCACTTCGCCACTTTCCGCTTCTTGATCTCCTAACACAAGAGCATAAGGGATTTTTTGCGTTTGCGCTTCGCGAATCTTATAGCCGAGCTTTTCATTGCGATCATCGACTTCAACACGGAATTTAGCACGTTGTAACTTAGCTTGCACTTCCTTTGCATACTCGAGATGAGCGTCAGCATTAACCGGAATAATTTCCATCTGAACAGGAGCAAGCCAAGTAGGGAAAGCACCTTTATACTCTTCAATCAAATAAGCTACAAAACGTTCCATAGTCGAAACAACCCCGCGGTGAATAACGACCGGACGATGTTTTTCCCCATCTTCGCCGATATATGTTAAGTCAAAACGTTCAGGTAGCAAGAAGTCAAGTTGAACTGTTGAAAGCGTTTCTTCTTTGCCAATGGCAGTTTTCACTTGCACATCAAGCTTAGGACCATAGAATGCTGCTTCGCCTTCCGCTTCGAAGTAATCCATACCCATTTCATCCATAGCTTCTTTCAGCATTGTTTGAGCTTTTTCCCACATAGCATCATCATCAAAATACTTTTCAGTGTTTTCAGGATCGCGGTAGCTAAGACGGAAATTATAATCCGTGATATTGAAATCTTTATATACCTCAAGCACAAGTTCAAGCACACGTTTGAATTCATCTTTAATTTGATCTGGACGAACAAATACATGCGCATCATTAAGTGTCATTCCACGAACCCGTTGAAGACCAGAAAGTGCTCCACTCATTTCATAACGGTGCATAAGACCAAGCTCTGCAATCCGAATCGGAAGTTCGCGGTAACTGTGAATGTCGTTCTTATAAATCATCATGTGATGCGGGCAGTTCATTGGACGAAGAACTAATTCTTCATTATCCATCTTCATCGTCGGGAACATATCGTCTTGATAGTGATCCCAGTGACCGCTTGTTTTATAAAGCTCAACATTGGCCATTACCGGCGTATAAACATGGTTATATCCTAAACTTTCTTCCTTATCCACAATGTAGCGTTCAATTACGCGACGAATCGTAGCACCTTTTGGTAGCCAAAGCGGTAAACCTTGCCCAACCTCAGCTGAGTTTGCAAACAAATCAAGTTCCTTACCAAGTTTGCGGTGATCACGCTCGCGAGCTTCCTCTTGCATCTTGAGAAATTCTTCCAAATCTTCTTTCGAGAAGAACGCAGTACCATAAATCCGCTGTAGCATCTTGTTGTTGCTATCGCCGCGCCAGTAAGCGCCTGCCACACTTAGGAGCTTGAACACTTGAATTTTCCCTGTCGAAGGAACATGAATCCCACGACAAAGATCGAAAAATTCACCTTGCGTATAGATCGTTACGTCTTCATCTGCTGGAATCGCTTCGATCAGCTCCAATTTATACGGATCGCCAATCTCTTTAAACCGCTTAATGGCTTCCTCGCGCGAAACAACTTCACGTGAAATCGGCAAGTTTTCCTTCACAATTTTATTCATTTCTTTTTCAATTTCTGGGAAAGACTCTTCACTGATCACGCTATCCGAATCAATGTCATAGTAGAAACCTGTATCAATGGCAGGACCAACCCCGAATTTCGCATCCGGATATAAGCGTTTTACCGCTTGAGCAAGCAAATGTGCTGAACTATGGCGTAAAATCCCAAGCGCATCCGGATGATCAGGTGTTACGATTTCAATTGCTCCATCTTCTTCAATTGGTGTAACAAGGTCAATCAGCTCCCCGTTAATTTTCCCCGCCAGTGCTTTTTTCTTCAAACTAGGGCTGATTGATTCTGCGATATCCGCTGTTGATACGCCGTTTTCAAATTCTTTTACGGCTCCATCTGGAAATGAAATTTTCATGTTATTCTCTCCTTTGAAATTTTTAGTTGCTGGTAAAAACAAATTCCTTTGAACAAATAAAAAACTCGTCCCTAAAAACAAGGGACGAGTTATACTCGTGGTTCCACCCAAGATTTGAAACAAACGAAAAACGTTCATTTCCTCTTGCCGCTGATAACGAGAGCGACTCGTCTACCATTACTCACGCAAGTAGCGCTTTCCAAATAGAAGTTCAAAGGGGGTCCGTTCTTCAATTCCTGTTTGGAGGTTCTCAGCTTCCCCTCCTTCTCTGAAACAGTCCATCAAGACGGTTGTCCTTATCAGTACTTTTGAGCTATTAATTTAAGTATACGCACAAAAAAAACATTTTGGCAAGCCCTTTCATGTTTTTTATTTACGTCTATTTTTCCCTTCAAGCGGCACTTCTTTTGATAAAAAGCGAATCCGTTCCATAATTCGGCGTGCTTTAAGTTGCTCTTCCATCCCATTTTGCGTAAACGTAAGGTGAGCTTCCAGTTGTTTCATGTTGTAATTAGAAGAAAAGAATGTCGGCAGTTCTTCTTGCATCCGGAATTGTAAAATCGCACCGAGTACTTCATCACGCGTCCAAGCCGTCATCGCTTCTGCACCAATATCATCGAGCATTAAAATTTCCGTTTCCTTAGCAAACTCAATTTTTTTCACTTACCGTATTATCAGAAATCGATTGTTTAATCTCTCGCATAAATTCCGGCAAATAAACAAGCGTCGATGAAACACCGCGAAGAGCGAGTTCTCTAGCAAGCGCGCCAAGCAAATAGGATTTTCCCGTACCAAAACTGCCGTGAATAAAAAGTCCTTTCACTGGTTCACCCGCTTGATTTGGATAATGCTCAAGGAAATTAAATGCTTCAACGAGCGCTCGTTGCCGGTCTTCCTCATCCGTATAAAAATGATCAAGTGATGCTTCGAGAATTTGTTTCGGCATATAAAGCGAGCGAATTCGCCGCTCCACATTCCGTCTTTTATCTGCCTCGATTTTTTCTGGAGTCGGATAATACGTTACTGTAATAAACTCGCCATCAAGCACCAATTTCGGAGCATAGCCCGGCATGAGTGTTTCTTCTTTCGCTTGAAATTTCTCATCTTGAGTCATGAATTCATATAAATTTGAAATATTTTGGTTGATCAGTTGATCCGTCACATCTGCTCTGTGTTCCGCCAAAAACTTCCGAATCGGTTCATAATTCAGCACTTTTTCTTTCAACTCACCATATTCCTTCTCAAAATCACGGCCGCTGAACAGCTGACCAAGCGTTCGTTCGATTTTATCCATCCCGTTTCACCTACCTCTTCAATTGTCGTTTAATGCGCTCCACTTGCTCCTCGAGCGTTTCCTTTTCACGTTCGGAAAGCTCGCTTTCCGCAGGCTCCGTCTCCTCTTTATCAAACCAATCAGGCAAAACCTCCGTACGTTGTTTTCTCGAAAACGGGGCTTTGTTCGACCTTTTAAGCTCCGGTTCCTCTTGCAATCTTTTGTACTTTTCATGTTCCGCAAGTGCAAGTTCCATAGCTTCCTTAGCTGTTTTTACCCGCTTTCGCTTCCAGTGAGCAGCAATCGTCATCATATAATTTCTTGAAATTTTACCATCTAGCCGAAGTAAGACATATTCGATCAAAACATTCATCACTGGTTGTGGCAAGTTCTGCTTTGTCATTACATCTTCAATCACCTTAAGATCCGTTTCCGCCGGTTCTGCCCCGTCTGCAATGTCAACAAGCAGTTGAAACGGTGTTACACTTTCAAGATACAATTGAAGAGCATCCTCATCATTCAGCTGCACTTGCTCTTCCTGATTGACGAGTGCTTGCTCCGGTTTACGCATAACAAGCTTTGGTAAATCTTGATGTTCAATCTGATAACTTTCCCGAATAATTTTCCGCAACTGCTCAGGTACAATATTTCCTTTCGCATCAAGAGCACGGTACAAAAAAAGAAGGCATCTCAGCTTCATCAATTTGATAAATCGCATGCATCTTCAAAATTGTATCTGCAACTTCCTCTGTAATTTGATTTCTGCTTAACATGTTTGGTGAAAGCAGATTATAAAAATAAGTCCAATCAAAATCAATCGCATCGAGCTTAATTGGCGCTTGGGGTTTCGGCTCAACATATTCGGACTGCTCCTCTATACGAGGCGTTTCCATACCTCCACGAAAAGGCGCAAAAACATCCTGAAATGAGCGTGTAAGCTCACTATACCCGGTACTGTCAAACGAATTATCTGAAAACATCTGCTGTAGCAACTGGTATCTGCGGTTTCCTACCTGACTAAACAAATAAATGTTCAGTAGCCCGTCTTGAAAAAACTGTTTTGGATTAAGCGGGGCAAGCAATTGATAAACAAAATACTGCGCATCACTTCCGCTTTTTTGGAACGTTCGCAAAAGCCACCAACCCTTCAAGTTTCAAACGAGCTTCAAAAAAAAGCTTTCAGAGACAACCCAAGCGCACTTAAAAGCTGCGAATGCGGTTTTTCCTTGCTCCAAAGCCGTGTTTCTTCAATTTCTTCAAGCAAAGACAAATAAAGAGAAAGAGATGCTGCGCCCATAAGCGGTTGGTACAGCTTTGTGATCACCTTGCGGTCAAATTCAGTTATCACGCCGTCTGCCTTCACAAGATAGCCGTCAACCGGTCTTAATTCCATCCAAAATTCTGTCAAGCCAATCTCATCCTTTATTATTTTTCTCCATCAATTCTTTTAATTCATTTACAAACACATTAATATCTTTAAACTGACGATAAACCGAAGCAAAGCGGACATAAGCCACTTCATCAATCTTCGCAAGCTTATCCATTACTTTTTCGCCAATTAAATCAGAAGGGATTTCACTTTCGCCAAGACCTCTTAATTCATGCTCCACTTCTGAGACAACTTCCTCTAGCTTTTCCACACTGACAGGGCGTTTTTCGCAAGCCCGAATCAAACCACGACGTACTTTATCACGCGCAAACTCCTCACGTGCACCGTCTTTTTTCACAACAATCAACGGACTTTCTTCAATCTTTTCAAACGTCGTAAACCTAAATCCGCAATTCTCACATTCACGCCGCCTTCTGATCGAATTTCCATCATCTGCGGGGCGAGAATCAACAACACGAGTACCATTATACTTACAAGATGGACATTTCAAGTTCATTCACCCCCATTATTTCGCTTCATTATACCACGACGGCTAAGTTCCTGTAAAAGCTGATCAACTTGCCGTTTCGTTTCTTCTTTTGTCCCGTTGTTATCAATCAAAAAATCCGCCCAAGCTTTCTTTTTTGAAATCCCAATTTGCGATTGGATACGCGCCAGAGCTTCAGCTTTCGTTAAGTTGTTTCGTGCCATAAGCCTTTCAAGCTCAACCTCTTCAGTCGTCCAAACCACAAGCACCTCATCAACCATATTTGCAAGTTCACTTTCAAAAAGCAGTGGAATATCAAACACAACCATCATTTCCCCTGCCTCGAAACATTTTTTGCGTTCGTTTAACATATCTTGCTGTACAAATGGGTGGACTATTCGATTCAATTGTTCCCGTTTATCTTCATTCATAAAAACAATCGAGCCAAGCTTTGCTCGGTCAAGTTGACCATCTGGAAGCAAAATATCGCTCCCAAAAAAATCTACAATGGACGCGAGTCCGTCCGTGCCCTTTTCAACTGCTCTTCGGGCTGACACATCCGCATCAATAATTGGAATCCCAGCATCACTAAGCATTTTACTGACCGTTGATTTTCCCGTCGCAATACTTCCTGTAAGCCCAAGTGTAAATCCCATTATTTCAGCTCCTATTTCTGGCAATGCGGACAAAAATGTGTGCCCCGCCCGTTTAATTTGATTTTCTCTATGACAGTTCCGCAAATTGGACAAGCGTCCCCGTCATGACCGTAGACCACTAATTTTTCTTGAAACTGCCCAAGCTTTCCTTGCGAATTGACATACGTTCGAATCGTTGAGCCGCCAAGCGCAACCGCTTCTTCCATAATCGTCATCGTTTCCTCATAAATGCGGCTGACTTCAATTTCTGAAAGCGAATCCGCGGGTCGCATTGGTAAGACCTTAGCGCGGTAACAAATTTCATCCGCATAAATATTTCCGATTCCAGCCACGTACTTTTGATCAAGCAAAAGTGTTTTAATTGCACGAGATGATTTCATGATTTTCGACCGAAATGGTTCAAGTTCAAAACTTCCGGGAAATGGTTCCGGACCCAATTTTGCGATTGATTTAGTTTTCACTTCGCCGTATTTTTCAATCCATTCCATTGTTCCGAACTTGCGAACGTCCAAAAAGCGCAACTCTGTATGATCCGTAAAATGAAAGATGACATGCGTATGCTTTGTCACTTCATCCGTTTCATCATTCAATCGAAATTTACCTTCCATCCTCAAATGAGCCAAGATCGAACAATCAGTCAAGTCAAAAATCAAGAATTTGCCGCGGCGCCTAACCGCTTCGAATGTTTGACCGACAAGCGCGAGCCGAAATTCATCCGGATCGGTGTGAACCATCATTTTCGGGACACCAATCGTCACGTGATCAATCTTTTTCCCAATAATTAGTTCGTTCAAAGTTTTACGTACATTTTCCACTTCTGGTAATTCCGGCATGTTTTAAAACCCCTTTATTTGGCATCATACCAAGTGTCACCGTAAGCAGCGTCCGCTTTAAGCGGTACATCCAGCTGCACAGCATTTTCCATCACATCCGGTACAATCTTTTCTAATTTTGCAATCTCATCACTAGGTGCTTCGAAAATAAGTTCATCATGCACTTGAAGCAGTAAGCGCGCTTCTAGTTTCTCTTGTTTTAGCCGATCGCTCATCAAAATCATTGCTTTTTTAATAATATCAGCCGCACTACCTTGGATCGGCGTGTTCATAGCTGTCCGCTCTGCAAAACTTCGCACATTAAAGTTGCGGCTTGTAATTTCCGGAATATAACGTCTCCGGTGTAGAATCGTTTCTACATAACCAGTTTCCTTCGCTTTTCTGACAATATCGTGCATATATTCTTGAACCGCAGGATAACTTTCAAAGTAACGATCAATAAAGTCCTTTGCCGCTTTTCTAGTAATTCCGAGATTTTGTGACAAGCCATAATCGCTAATACCGTAAACAATCCCAAAGTTGACTGCTTTCGCTTGACGTCGCATCAATGAATCCACTTGATCTTCCTCGACGTGAAACACATCCATCGCCGTTTTCGTATGAATGTCATAATCGTGCTTAAACGCATAGATCAAGTTTTCATCTTGCGAAATATGTGCCAAGACACGCAGTTCAACTTGCGAATAATCGGCTGAAAACATTTTCCAGCCCGGCTCACTTGGGACAAAGGCCTGCCTAATTTTGCGGCCCTCTTCGAGGCGGATCGGAATGTTTTGCAAATTTGGATCCACAGAACTTAGCCGCCCCGTTTGCGCAAGCGTCTGATTAAAGCGCGTGTGAACCTTGTGCGTATCCTTATCCGTCACCTTAAGCAAGCCTTCGATATACGTTGACTGCAATTTCCCAAGCTGTCGATACGTCAAAATTTCTTCAATAATTGGATGCGAACCGGATAATGCCTCAAGCACATCCGCCGCAGTAGAATATCCAGTTTTTGTTTTCTTGATCACAGGAAGCCCTAACTTCTCAAAAAGCACAACCCCGAGCTGCTTTGGCGAATTAATATTAAATTCATAGCCAGCAAGCCCATGAATGGATTTCTCAAGCGTATCAATTCGCTCTGCCAGCTCTGATTTCATTTCAAGAAGCCGATCCGTATCCACACGAACCCCGAGAATTTCCATCTTCGCAAGTACAAACGAAAGTGGCAATTCAAGTTCCGTCATTAGCTCCATCTGTTCATTATCTTCGAGATCCCGTGCTAATGGTTTAACAAGCTCATCCGTTGCAACAACTTTATGAACCAAATGATTCGCAACAACATCTTCATCTGGGACAGCATATTTCGCTCCTTTACCGTAAATCGCTTCATCTGTTTCCACATTCTCATAATCATGCAAACTCGCTACACTTGCAAAATCATCAATCGTCTCCGAAGGATTAAGCAAATAAGAAGCGAGCATAATGTCAAACGAAATACCACTGATTTCGATCTCCATCCGGTGAAGTGCTACAGTCACTTTTTTCGCATCATAAACAAACTTCTCATTTTTATCCGTTTCCGCCCATTTTTTAAACGCAGCACTGTTTTCAGCAGTTTTCTTTGAAAAGTAAAAAGTGCCGGCATCTGAATGAAGAGCAAAGCCGATAAACGGCGCCGTATGATAATTATCGTTTTCAAGTTCAACATATAATGCCGTTTTCGATCCGAAGTGCTTTTCCGTTAACTCCGTTACGATTTCATAATCGATTTCGACAACTTGCTTTTCGGTCATTTCATCCGATTCGCTACTGATATTTTTCAAAATCGATTTGAAATCCATTTCCTTCAAAAACGGAACTACTTTTTCTGGGTTATAGCCCGTATAAGCCGTATCTTTAAGACTCACTTCAATTGGCGAATCTGTGTTAATTGTAGCCAGTTCCTTGCTTAGAAGAGCCAAATCTTTATTTTCCATCACTTTTTCCTGCAGCTTCTTACCTGAAATTTCATCCGCGTGCTCAAGCACACTTTCAACCGTTCCTCCGTATTGATGCAGTAATTTAAGCGCTGTTTTCTCACCCACACCCGGAATACCAGGAATATTATCCGAAGAATCTCCCATTAATCCCTTCATATCTATAATTTGCTCAGGAGAAAGATCAAATTTTTCACGTAAAGTTTCAGGCGTGTTTTTCTCCATATCTGTGATGCCTTTTTTCGTAATGTAAACCGTCACATCATCACTTGCAAGTTGAGTCAAATCGCGGTCTCCTGTGATAATCACCGTTTTGAGTTTTTTCTTTTTTCTGCTTGCTTCGCAAGCGTTCCGATTATATCATCCGCCTCATAATCTTTAAGTTCATAACGCGGAATGTCATAAGCATCAAGCAGTTCGCGAATGAACGGAAATTGTTCGCTAAGTTCACTTGGCGTCTTCTGCCTTCCGCCTTTATAGGCTTTAAAAGTTTGATGGCGAAAAGTTGTTTTTCCTGCATCAAAAGCAACAAGCACATGATCTGGCTTTTCATTTTCGAGCACATTGCTGAGCATCATTGCAAATCCATATACCGCATTCGTGTATACCCCTTTATCATTTGTCAAAAGCGGGAGCGCATAAAAAGCGCGGTTCGCAATACTGTTTCCATCGATCAAAATTAATTTACTCACAGGAAAAATCCTCCTCATTCTCAATATTACACTTGTTTACATTTTACCATAATCCGCATGTACATTGACAGTTTCAGCTATAAGCAACAAAAAAAAGAGCACAGCGAAAAAACTGCGCTCTTACAAATACGAACATTAAATAAATAAAAACAAATTACAACCCAGAAAAGCTTTACTTTATCATAGATTTTCAATTAATTGATCCGCAAATTCCGAACATTTAAGTTCAGTTGCACCATCCATTAGTCGTGCAAAATCATACGTAACGGTCTTAGCTTGGATTGTTTTTTCCATTGAAGCTGTAATAAGTTCAGCTGCTTCAGTCCATCCCAGATGTTCGAGCATCAGCGTGCCTGAAAGAATAACGGATGACGGATTTACTTTATCAAGCCCTGCATATTTTGGAGCTGTGCCGTGAGTTGCTTCAAAAATTGCATGACCCGTTTGATAATTAATGTTCGCACCTGGAGCAATTCCGATACCACCCACTTGGGCAGCAAGTGCATCCGAAATATAATCACCATTTAAGTTCATCGTTGCAACTACATCAAATTCAGCTGGACGCGTTAAAATCTGCTGCAAGAATATATCCGCAATCGAATCTTTGATCAGAATTTTGCCAGAACGAAGGGCTTCATTTTGCTTTTGATCTGCCGCTTCTGCACCTTCTGCTTCTTTGATGCGGTCGTATTCATTCCAAGTGAAAACTTGATCGCCGTACTCTCGTTCAGCAAGCTCATAGCCCCATTTTTTAAAAGCACCTTCAGTGAACTTCATAATGTTTCCTTTATGAACAAGCGTTACAGATTGACGTTTTTCCTTCAACGCAAGCTCAATCGCTGCACGAACAAGCCGCTCCGTGCCTTCCTTTGATATTGGTTTAATGCCGATGCCAGAAGTTTCTGGGAAACGAATTTTGTTTACGCCAAACTCATCTGCAAGAAACTTAATCAATTTGTTAGCCTCAGCACTTCCCTCAGCAAACTCAATCCCTGCATAAATGTCTTCCGTGTTTTCTCGAAAAATCACCATATCCGTATCTTCAGGACGTTTCACCGGCGAAGGAACACCATTAAAATAACGCACTGGACGCAGACAAACATAAAGATCTAATTCTTGACGAAGCGCCACATTAAGCGATCGAATTCCGCCGCCAATTGGCGTGGTAAGTGGGCCTTTTATTGCAATTAAATATTCTGAAATCGAATCAAGCGTTTCTTTTGGAAGCCATTCACCCGTTTGATTAAATGCTTTTTCGCCTGCTAAAACTTCTTTCCAAGCAATTTTTTTTAGTTCCAGCATAGGCTTTTTCAACTGCAGCATCCAACACGCGTTTTGCTGCGCGCCATATATCTGGACCAGTTCCATCACCTTCAATAAAAGGAATAATTGGTTCGTTTGGTGTATTAAGCACACCATTCTTTACTTGAATTTTTTCTGCCATTTATTTTATTTCCTCCTTAGATTCGTTCTTCAATCGGTAGATATTCACGGTTCTCAGGGCCTACATAAATGGCCCGTGGACGAATCAATCGATTGTCACGATACTGTTCAAAGATGTGAGCAAGCCATCCAGAAACACGGCTTACAGAAAATACAAGCGTGAACAAATCAACATCAATTCCAAGCGCATGGTAAACTGATGCCGAATAAAAATCAACATTCGGTCGCAAATGTTTCAGTTCCCAAACCGCTTCTTCAACTTGGCACGATAACGTATACCACTTTTCTTCGCCTTTTTCGCGAGTCAAAAGCTCTGACATTTGCTTCAAATGTTTTGCACGGGGATCACCATTTTGATAAACACGATGCCCAAAACCCATAATTTTCTGCTTTTGATCAATTTTATATTGCACATAATCTCTCACATTGCTTGATGCCTGATCAATTTCGACAAGCATATCAAAAACACGTTCATTCGCTCCACCGTGAAGCGGACCTTTGAGCGCGCCAATCGCAGCTGTAACCCCTGAATAAACATCCGAAAGCGTTGCCACACAAACGCGCGCGGTAAAAGTTGAAGCATTAAATTCATGATCAGCATGAAGAACGAGTGCCTTATTCATCGCCTCAACAGAAAGCGGATCGGCTTCTTCGCCAGTAAGCATATAAAGAAAATTTGCAGCCATACCAAGATCTTCACGCGGTGCAATAGGATCAAGACCTCGACGGATACGTGAAAAAGCAGCCACGATGGTGGGCATTTTCGCCTGCAGCCGGAGACCTTTCTTGTAAATTGATTCCCCGTCATCAAGCTCTGATTCAGTATCAAAAACGCCAAGCATCGAAACTGTTGTCCGAAGAACACTCATCGGATGAAGCTTTTGATGATTTTGCATTCGGAGACTTGTAATAATCGTATCAGAGACTACCATGTGTTCTTTGATTTCAGTTTGAAATTTCTTGAGCTCATCTCGATTTGGAAGCCTTAAATGCCATAGCAAATAGACAACTTCTTCGAAACTCACATTATTTTCCACAAGATCATCAATACTGTATCCAACATATTTAAGCGTATCATCAATAATTGAGCTAATTGATGTTTCTGCTACATATACATTTTCTAACCCCTTTGAAACCGTCATATAAATCCTCCTTTAACTCCTTATGTAACTTTTCATGTCTTTATTTTGTAAAAAAAGTGATCGTTTGCATCGCGATATAAGCAATCCCAGATGCGATAACAGGCCCTGCAGCAATCCCGCGAAACAATGCGACTGCGAGAATGGTTCCAAATACAAGCGACACTGTAATTTGAGGATCTTGTGACATATAGCCGACCCCTTTTCGTGAAAGTATCGAAACTAGAATCCCTGCACTTAAACCTACCCATCCCGCTAGTGATTTAAACGAATCAACCAAATCTTTAAAGCCGATCTGGCCAGTCGCAATTGGTATCAAGATAGCAATTGTAATAATTGTTACGCCCCAATTTATCCCTTTTGACTGGATGACTTCCATAATCTTAGTATTGGTTGTAAATAGTTTTAAAATGATAACAACAGCAACTCCGATAATGAGCGAATTATTTTTCGCAACAAGGCCAAGAACTAAAAATAGTAATAAAAATAACATGCTTTCAGTGAACATAATAAACACCTTTCGCTCCCTTACGAGTACCGTAAGATAAAAATATTATACCATAAAATCCGCATTCAGCATAAAATAAACCTATACTGTTTCCGAAATAACATAAGTAATCCGAATGATTCTTTTTGAAATAAAAGCGAGCCTTCCAATAAAAGCTCGCTTCAATTTGTCACATATCGAAGTAGTAATCACTTGGACGTTTGCTTTGACTTAAAAACCATTTAGAAAGCCTCGGTTTGACATATTTTCTGACAAACGGAATAAATAGCAACAAGCCAAATAAAGTTGTAAGAACTCCTGGAATCGTGAAGAACAGCGCAGCAAAAAAAGAAAACAGATTGTATCAAGCAAGTAAGGAGTTACTGTGCGCCCGTCTAAAATATTCCGGAATAAGGTTCCCCCCACTCTTCGAAACATAAATAATCCAAAGGCAGTTGAAAGAACTTGAATCAAAAAGAGCGGCCAAAAACCGATCCAATGAAACAGCCAAACATAGAGAATCAGTTCGACAAGTCCATATACTGACCAATAAACGAGCATATTTTTCATTTTATCAACTCCAGTATTTCTTCTATCCCACCATTATAACGCATTTCAATAGATTTAAAAAATATAAAGAAAAAAAGCTATCTTAGATGCTTTAATGCATCTAAGATAGCTTTGAAATTATTTCTTAATGAGTAGCAGTTTTTCCGTTGTATACATTGCCTTGACGAGCATCTACTGTAATCGTTTCGCCGTCTTTAATAAGCGCTGTTGCATCTTTTGCACCAACAATCACAGGGATTCCTAAGTTGATACCAACAACAGCAGCATGACTAGTAAGTCCGCCTTCTTCAACAACAACCGCTGCACTCTTTTCAAAAGCTGGCATGATTTCTTTATCTGTTGTTTTCACAACAAGAATTCCGCCTTCTTCTGTTTTTTCAAGCGCTTCTTTATTGTTTTTCGCAACAATTGCTTTTCCGCTTACAGAAGTACGACCTACACCATGTCCTTTGACTACTTTTTCGCCGATCAATTGAATCTTCATCAAGTTTGTTGTTCCGCTTTCGGTAACTGGAACACCAGCAGTGATGATGATTAAATCGCCTTGTTTAGCAAGACCGGAATTTAGCGCTTCTTTTACAGCTAAATCAAACATATCATCTGTATTTTGAACAGGTTCAGCAAGACGTGCATAAACCCCCCAAGAAAGAGCCAATGCGCGGCAAACATGTTCGTTGAAAGTAACTGCTAAGATATGTGATTTAGGACGATATTTTGAAATCATACGAGCAGTATGACCGCTTTGTGTTGCTGCAACAATTGTTTGAACATCCAAGTTACGAGCAGTGTGTCCTACTGCTTGACCGATCGCTTCAGTCATATCTGTATTAGCATGCATCTTAAGCGCAAATTTATCTTGAGTAATCAATGCTTCCTCAGTACGAATCGCAATTTTAGCCATCATTTGCACTGATTCAACTGGATAATCCCCCGCAGCTGTTTCACCAGAAAGCATAATTGCGTCAGTACCATCGAAAATCGCATTGGCAACATCTGATGCTTCCGCGCGAGTCGGACGAGGGTTTCTTTGCATAGAATCAAGCATTTGTGTTGCAGTTACAACTGGTTTACCTAATTTATTACATTTTCTGATCAATTCTTTTTGAACGATTGGAACTTCCTCAGCAGGAATTTCAACCCCAAGGTCTCCACGTGCAACCATTAAACCTTGAGAAACTTGAAGAATTTCGTCAATATTGTCAACGCCTTCTTGATTTTCAATTTTAGGGATAATTTGTACGTGAGTCGCATCGTTATCTTCCAAAATCTTAGTGATTTCAAGCACGTCAGAAGCACGACGAACAAATGAAGCTGCAATAAAGTCGATCCCTTGTTCCAAACCAAAACGAATATCATTCGCATCTTTTTCGGTAATTCCAGGAAGATTAATTGAAACGTTTGGTACGTTTACACCTTTTTTGTTTTTAAGAACGCCAGGATTTAAAACTTTTGTTACAAGTTCGCGGTTTGAATCATCTTTTTCGATTACTTCAAGACCGATTAATCCGTCATCAAGTAAGATGCTTGAACCGATTTCTACATCATCAAAGAGTTCTCCGTAGGTAACAGAGAATTTTTCTTTTGTACCTTCTACAGGAGTCATTGCGATACGAACAACATCGCCTTCGGTAAATTCTACTTTCCCGTCAACCATGTCGTTTGTACGGATTTCCGGACCTTTTGTGTCTAGTAAAAGTGCAACGGAAGTACCGGTAATTTTTGCCGCTTCACGAATGTTTTTGATTCGAGCTCCGTGTTCTTCATAGTCTCCGTGAGAGAAATTAAGTCGAGCTACGTTCATGCCCGATTCGATCAATTTTACTAGTGTTTCAATTGATTCACTAGCAGGTCCAATAGTACAAATAATCTTCGTTTTTTTCATCTTCAATATTCCTCCTAGAACTGCCTATTCATTACTCATTATAAACACATCTACTTCATTTTACCAGTAACAACCTTGTGAAACAAGATCTATGTGAACTTTTGTTCAAACTAGCTTTTTTAAGCATGGCGGTAAAAACTAGATAACTTAAATGAGAACAATTCTTATTTTCAAAACTTGTTTTCATAACTTACTTCGAAAAAGGTCACTAAACAATCCTTAGTGACCTTTCTGCTTAAATTGAAAGAATCGATGCTAGCTTAAACATTTCATTGTTCAGCTGATGTTTTTCTTTCAATATTTCTGTAATATCATTTTCAACAATTTTATTTTCTCGGATACCGACAGCAAGACCACCGCGATTTTGAAGCAATAGATCAACCGCACGTGAACCTAAACGGCTTGCAAGTACACGGTCAAATGCCGTTGGGCTACCGCCGCGTTGTACGTGCCCAAGAACTGTAACACGAGCATGATAATCGCCGTATTCTGCGAGTTGATTCGCAAACTCATTCCCCGACATTACGCCTTCAGCAACGACAATAATGCTGTGTTTTTTACCGCGTTCGCGTCCTTTTATTTAGACGACCTACGATATCTTCCATGTTGAATTCAACTTCTGGCACTAAAATGGCTTCTGCTCCGCCAGCAAGACCTGACCAAAGCGCAATATCCCCAGCGTCGCGTCCCATAACTTCAATGATAAAAGTACGTTCATGACTTGTTGCTGTATCGCGGATTTTATCAAGAGCATCTAAAACCGTGTTTAGCGCTGTATCAAAACCGATTGTAAAATCAGTTCCAGAAATGTCGTTATCGATTGTTCCAGGAATTCCGATAGTTGGAAAACCGCGTTTTGTTAGAGCTTCAGCACCATGATATGAGCCGTCTCCTCCGATAACTACAAGTCCGTCAATCTGATGTTTCTTCAGTTGTTCGATTCCTTTTAGTTGTCCTTCTTCCGTTGCAAATTCCGGATAACGGGCAGAATATAAGAAAGTTCCTCCGCGTTGTACTTTATCTCCGACTGATCCGAGTTCAAGTTTGTGGATATCTCCGTTTACAAGTCCAAGAAAGCCGTAATTAATTCCATAAACTTCTAATCCTTCATAAATTGCTTTGCGTACGACTGCACGTGCTGCAGCATTCATGCCCGGCGCGTCGCCACCACTTGTCAATATCGCAATACGTTTCATTTTTTACTACCACCTCAGACAATGATATTATTTTTCCATCACACGCTACTATTCTACCCCAATTCCCCATAAATGGAAAGCCTGAAATCCAGCTTTTTCAAAGGTTTTACACAAATTTAAAAACAAGAGAAATAATTGGTAGATACGTGCAACTCTTGCAAATAAAGCAAGTAGAAACAATTGGTCTATACATAATTCATTTCCAAGATATTCACCTTATTTGTGAAAAAAGTTCTTATTTGGTATAGTTCAGAAAAAAGACACCCTTATAAAATAATCAAGGATGTCTGATTGATTAAGACTCATAAATTCCAATTTTTTTTAAACTTATTATAACGCTGTTCAACGAGCTGTTCCTTTGTAAATGAGGTTAACGTTCGCAGTGACTTGGCCAAGGTTTCATCGATCCATTGCGCTTGCTTTTTGAGATCGTGATGTGCACCGCCGCGAACTTCTGGAATAATTCCATCAATGATATCAAGTTCATAAAGATCGCTTGCAGCAATACGCATCGATTCAGCGGCTTTTTTCGCAAGACTCGCATCTTTCCATAAAATAGCTGCTGCACCTTCTGGGGTGATCACTGAGAATACTGCATTTTCAAGCATGAAGATTTGGTTGCCCGCGCCGAGCGCAAGAGCTCCGCCACTTCCGCCTTCACCAATTACAATCGAAATAATCGGAACTTCCATATCACTCATTTCATACAGGTTTCGAGCAATTGCTTCGCTTTGACCGCGCTCTTCCGCAGCACGTCCTGGATAAGCCCCTTTTGTGTCGATCAAGCAAATGATCGGACGACCAAATTTGTTCGCCTGCTTCATTAAGCGTAACGCTTTTCGAAATCCTTCCGGATGAGGCATTCCAAAGTTTCGACGCAAGTTATCCTTTGTATCTTTCCCTCGCTGGTGACCAATCACTGTAACTGGCATTCCTTTGTAACGTGCAATACCACCTACAATCGCTGCATCGTCGCCAAAAGTTCGGTCGCCATGAAGTTCCATAAAATCTTCGAACAAAAGAGGAATATAATCTAATGTCGTTGGACGTTCTGGATGACGCGCTACTTGAAATTTATCCCATGCCGTCATATTCCCGTAAATATCAGCTTCAAGCTTTTCAAGACGTTGCTCAAGCTTTTCGATTTCTTTTGAAAGATCTACCTCTGATTTAGCGTTATATTCCTTTAAGTCAGCAATCTTAGTACGAAGCTCAAGTACGGGTTTTTCAAAATCCATCTCATTCGCCATCCGTTGAATCCTCCCCGCTATCTTCACTTTTCGCATGGATTGACAGTACAAAATGCAGTTTGTCTTTTAAATCAAGACGTGAAATAACAGCATCAAGCTGCCCATGCTTTAGTAAAAACTCTGCTGTTTGAAAATCTTTCGGCAATTCTTCGCGAACCGTTTGTTCAATAACACGTCGACCCGCAAAGCCGATTAATGCTCCTGGTTCAGCAAAATTAAAATCTCCAAGTGAAGCAAAACTAGCAGAGACTCCGCCAGTTGTCGGATGTGTCATCACGGTAACAGCCAACCCACCATGATTGCTAAAACGCTTAAATGCTGCTGACGTTTTCGCCATTTGCATTAGCGACAGCATGCCTTCTTGCATCCGAGCACCGCCAGAAGCTGTAAAGATGACGAATGGACGTCCTAATTCATCTGCTTTTTCGACTGCACGTAAAATCTTTTCACCAACTACGCTCCCCATGCTCGCCATTCGAAAGCGGGAATCCATGACAGCAATCACAAGCGGTTCACCATTTATTTCGGCAGTTCCCGTCATAATCGCTTCATTCATCTCGGCTTTTTCTTGATCTTTTTCGATACGATCCATGTAATCCTCAAAGCCAAGCGGATTAGCCGGCTTTAAATGGGCATCAAGTTCTTGAAACGATCCATGGTCGACAAGAAAACTGATACGTTTTTGTGCACCAATCGGATGGTGAAATCCGCAATGACTGCAGACCATCAAGTTTTTTTTCAAGTTCTTTTGTATACATAATCTTCTTACATTTGGGGCATTTCGTCATAATCCCTTCCGGAACTTCATGTTTTGTTCCTTCTGATTGGACCGCTGCATATTTTTTCTTCTTTGGTTTAGTAAATAAATCGCCTAACAAAAATGAAACCTCCCTACTACGCTTTCTTACTGGGATTCATAGCGATATAAAATAAAAAATAAAAAATAGTCCCTCTTTCAAGCTATGAATGGAAAAAAGACCTATTTGAAACAACTACTTCTAGCAGTAGTCAGACCATAAGCCTCCAGTCCACTCTAAACTATACCACACTTTGTTATTATTTAGGAAATGAAAAAAGCTGTTTTATTGAAAAACTACATTACCATCGCCAAGCAAACGTCCTAGATTCTCTTCAAGTTCGGCTGTGAAAGATACAGAAAAATAATCTGGCAATTCAATAGTTTGTTTCGTTTCTGCATAATGAAGTACTACTTTAGAATTTCCACGCGACTGACGCAAAAAAACTTTAATTTGTTCCGTTTGTGCTTCGTTTGCCACCTTTAAGAATAACCGTTTGGGCACTTCAACAACTTCAAGCCGTTCTGCACGCTCAATAATAGCCTGTCTCTCACCGCCCCGCTTATCTAATTTCACTTGAAGTGCAAGTAAATTCCCTGTCTCAAACAACGGATTAAAATTCCGATACACTTCAGGAAAAGCTACAGCAGATAGTTCACCGCTATCATCCGACAAGTTTAAGAAGCACATGTTCTCACCTTTTTTCGTACGAATTACCTTGACGGATAGAAGATAAGCTCCTATTAAAGCAGTTTTGCGTGTCGCAAGTTCAGCGAGTGGAACCATTCCCAACTTTTTCATTTTTGTATGATAACGCATCACAGGGTGAGCAGACACATACTGCCCGGTGTATTCTTTCTCAAGCGCCAGTTTTTCTTTCTCCGGATATTCATCTTGTTCCTTATACCGCGGCTTCATCGTCTGAACAAAATCATCGTCAGCTGTGAATAAATTGATGCCTCTCTCATCGTTGCCGATCAAGCTTGAAAACTGCAACACAGCAGGCATTGAAGCAATCAGAGTCGCCCGATTTTTCCCGAATTCATCGAAACAGCCAGCATAAATTAGCGCTTCGAGTATAGCAGGCGTTAACATTTTTTGTGGCATACGCTCACAAAAATCAAAAAAATCAACAAAAGGTGCTCGTTTACGTTCTTCAAGAAGCTCTAATATAAATTTGTTTGGAACTTTACGGATTACCCGAAAACTATAACGAATTGACGTATTGCCTTCTACTTGGAAGTAATAGTGACTGCTGTTAATGCTCGGCGCCAGCATTTTAATACCATATTTCTTAGCCTCTGAAACATACTGGCCAATCTTTGCATCGTTTCCAAACACAGAACTAAGTAGTGCCGCCATAAATTCTGCCGGAAAATGCGCTTTTAAATAGGCAAGCTGGAAAGCGATTTTTGAATAAGCAGCTGCATGACTACGATTAAAGCCATAATTGGCAAAGCGAAGAATTAAGTCATAAACTTCTTGAGCACTTTGCTCCTGATAACCTTTTTGTTTTGCACCAGAAACAAATTTCTCACGCTGTTCATTTAAAACATCCGCTTTCTTTTTACTCACAGCTCGACGTAGCAAATCCGCTTCTCCAAGTGAAAATCCAGCCATTGTACTCGCTACTTGCATGATTTGTTCTTGATAAACAATGACGCCGTAAGTCACTTCCAAAATTGATTTTAAATCTTTGTGCGGATAAGAAATGGTTTGGCGTCCGTGCTTGCGAGCAATAAAAGTATCGATTTGTTCCATCGGACCCGGCCGATAAAGCGCATCAACCGCGACGATATCTTCAAAAGAAGTCGGTTCCAAATTACGAAGAACACGACGAATCCCATCTGATTCGAATTGAAAGACACCCGTTGTATCCCCGCGTTTAAAAAGCTGAAGTGTTAATTCATCATTCAGCGGAATATCTTTTAAAGTAAGCTTTAATTTTCTATTATAGTTAACTGCACGAAGGACACGGTCAAGTAGGTTCAAATTGCGCAAACCAAGAAAATCCATTTTCAGTAGACCGATCTGTTCCAGATCTCCCATTGCATATTGAGTCAGCAATGCATCTTGGCTCCCTTTTTGAAGCGGAACCTGATCGACGAGCGGTTCATCACTAATAACGATACCGGCTGCATGAGTAGATATATGACGCGGCAACCCCTCTATTGCACAAGCGATTTCCCAGATCATTTCATTCTTCCTTGAAAAATGAATGTGTTTTTCAAGCCGTGGATTATCCTTTAACGCTTTTTCGAGCGTGATTCCAAGCGTACTCGGAATCAATTTAGCCCATTCAGATAGCTGAACGGAATTAAGTCCAAAGGTTCGTGCTGTATCACGAATAGCCGCCTTTGCGGCAAGTGTCCCAAATGTTCCAATTTGTGCAACGTGCTGTTCGCCGTATTTGGCAACTACATAAGAAATGACTTCATCGCGTTTATTATCCGGAAAATCAAGATCAATATCCGGCATTGTCACTCGTTCTGGATTCAAAAACCGTTCAAAAAGCAAATTGTAAAGAATCGGATCAACATCTGTAATCTGAAGTGCATAGGATACAAGCGATCCAGCTGCTGAACCACGACCCGGGCCTGTTAAAATGTCGTGTTCGCGTGCATACTTCATCACATCCCAAACAATCAAAAAGTAATCAGCGAATCCCATCTCAGTAATCACGTTCAGCTCATAGCTAAGCCGCTCTTGATATTCCGGTTGTTCATCAAGTCCGCGTGCTTTTAACCCTCGATAAGCCGTTTCTCGTAAAACAGTTGCCGCTTCTTCTCCTTTTGGTAGCGGAAAACGCGGGAGAAGCTGTTGATGCATGTCAATTTCAGCGTGGCAGCGAGCAGCAATTTCCCCAGATTCCGCAAGTGCTTTTCGCTCAAACTCCGATGTATACATCCTTTCCATTTCCGCTTCGCTTGCAAAAAAAGAAGTGCCAATCAGTTCGAGCGCTTCCCAGTCAACAAGCTGATTATCACGAATGGCTTCGAGAACCTCTACAGCTTGAACATCGCGCGGTGCAATATAACGGACATCTTTTGTTACAGTAAGTGAAAAAGTATTGTTCTTCTGTACAAAATCACTTACAGTTTCTGCAAGAATTGGCTGTTCTTTCTGTAATGTCAAATAAAAATTATCTGAGCCAAAAAGCTCTTGCCAGTAAGTTGCCGCTTCAAGCGCTAGATCCGTTTTACTTTCAAGTAGCAAACCTTCAACTTCGCCAGTTTTTCCAGGCGAAAGCGCAATCAGCCCATCCCGATAAGATTTCAACCATTTCAGCGGAAGGGATTCCTTATCATCACGTGTTTTAATCGCACTTGTGATTTTCAGAAGATTACGATATCCTTCTGTTGTTTCTGCAAGTAAAATCAGTTCATACTCATTCCCAGGATAAACAATACCTTCTACAGATATAGTCATACCAATAATCGGTTTAATCGCTGCTTTTTTACAAGCGTTATAAAATTCTACCGCTCCATAAAGCGAGTTTTTATCAGTAATTGAAAGAGCAGGAAAATGGTATTCTTTTGCTTTTTCAACCAAAGCATCAATGCGAGCCGTACTTGAGAGCAAGTCAAAAGCCGTCGCAATTTGCAAGTGGACAAAACCCAATGTTCCCACTCCTTTTCAGTTGTTTTTTTCTATTATAGCGAGAAAATCCGAAAAAAAGAAAGTATGTTCGCATAAAAAAAGACCCTTAAAAATTTAAAGGCCTTTCTGATAAGTGTCGCACAACTGCATCAGCTTTTCACGCATCTCCTGCACTTCTTGATTGGAATACACTGTCGCACCCGATGCTAATGGATGACCGCCGCCGCGATACTCCTTTGCAAGCTCATTGATAACAGGACCTTTTGAGCGCAGTCGTGCACGAATTTCATTCTCTTCCTCAACAAACATAATCCATGCTTTAAGACCCTTCGCATTTTCAAAACTACTGACTAAATTGGAAGCCTGCTTTGGCGTACAATGGAACTTCTCAAGTGTTTCCTTTGAAATATAGATAGTTGCTGCGCCATTTGGTTCTACAATAAGATTTTCAAAAATATAGCCTGACAAATGTAAGGTTTCAAGCGGCTGCTCGTATAATTTTTGAAATAGTGCCGGTCTATCAAACGGGAATTCGACGAGCTTTGCCGCCAGCCGAAGTGTTTCATCAGTCGTACTGGGATACAAAAAGCGTCCTGTATCGCCGACAATTCCTCCGTAAAGCAACATAGCTGCCGTTTCATTCATAACAAGCTCATCCCTGAATGTTTCATAAAATGAGGTAATCATTTCGCTACATGACGAAGCTGACCGATCAACCCAAAAGAGATCACCGTAAGCATCATCATTTGGATGATGATCAATCTTAATCAGCTTTGCCCCTGTCGAATAGCGCGCATCATCAATTCGCTCCGTATTCGCTGTATCACAAACAATCACGAGCGCCCCTTGATAAATGTCATCCGAAATTGTATCCAAATTCCCTAAGAAAGCTAGCGAAGGCTCTTCTTCTCCGACCGAGTACACATTCTTATCCGAGAAACTTGCTCGAATGATTTCTGCGAGCCCCAATTGCGAACCATACGCATCTGGATCTGGTCGAACATGGCGATGTATAATCACCGTATCAAATTTTTTAATGGTCTCTAAAATTTCGTGCTTCATTTCCCTCGCCCAACCTCTCTCTCGTTAACGTTCCATCATCTGACAAGCAACAATCGCTTTTCCAATTAAAATACCTTCTAAGTAAAGCTCAACATCGAGCTTTCCGGCTTTTCTTCCCATCTCAAGCACACGCGGAATAACATGCAAAACAGCATCCATCTGAACTGGCTTAAGGAAATAAACCGAAACATTTTCAATCGCAACATTGCGTTTTTTCATTGAAAAAAGCTTTTGCTGCACAACATCGCAAACAAGTTGTGTCAAGACACCGTAAGAAAGCGTTCCAAGCGAGCTCGTCATTTGCGGTGTCACTTTAAACTCATAGCTCGGCTCCTCGTGGTCGTTTTGCTTTTCCTCCACCTGTTTTGCAATCGTGTCATCAATCGTTTCTCCAACCTGCGGCTGCTTCTGAATCATTTGCATGGATTTCAAAATATCCTGCCGGCTGACAATCCCGATCAATGTTAAATCATCCTTCACAACAGGTATCACTTCAATACTTTCCCACACCATCATGTGCGCGACAGAAGCCACACTCATTTTCGGACCAACCGTTAGCGGACTTCGCGTCATTACACGTTCAATTGAAATTGTTAAATTTTTATCAATAATATCCTTACTTGTCACCATTCCAACGAGCCTGAGCCCCTTATTAACGACAGGAAAACGACTGTGTCCCGTCGCTTCTTGAAGTGCATGCCAATCTGACACTTTTTCAGATGTATCCAGATAAGCTGTATCCTCAAATGGTGTCAAAATATCTTCAACCATTACAACTTCTTTTTTAATCAGCTGATCATAAATTGCCCGATTAATCATTGTCGCAACCGTAAACGTATCATAGGATGTCGAAATAATCGGAAGCTCTTTTTCATCGGCAAGCTGTTTCACTTCATCACTCGTATCAAATCCACCCGTAATCAAAACCGCAGCACCGCGATTTAAAGCAAGTTCGTGCGCACGTTCACGATTTCCAACAATCAAAAGATTACCTGCATCGGTATATCGTTCCATTGCCTCGATCGTCATCGCACCGATCACAAATTTATTGAGTGCTTTATACAAGCCTTCTCGCCCGCCAAGTACTTGACCATCAATCATGTTCACAATTTCAGCAAACGTCAATTTTTCAATACTGTCTTTTTGTTTTCGCTCAATCCTTAGTGTTCCCACTCGTTTTATCGTTGAAACAAAACCGAGGATTTCCGCGTCTTTGATCGCGCGATAAGCGGTCCCTTCACTAACCGAGAGATTCTTTGCAATTTTGCGTACCGATATCTTTTCGCCTACCGCCAAATTTTCAATATACTTTAAAATTTGTTCATGTTTTGTAGCCATTCGATTCACCTGTTTCTTAATAGTCTTAAACGTGAATTTCTTCTCCAATTTCCATCTTGACACCTTCAATCCCCTCAGAAAGCGAAGCTGTGAATTTAGCGCCATCTTGGGCAATCAATGGGAAAGTATTGTAATGAATTGGCACAACTTTTTTTGCTTTAAGAAAATCAGCTGCAATTTTCGCATCTTCCGGCCCCATCGTAAAATTATCGCCAATCGGCAAGAAAGCTAGTTCAAGCGGTTGTAATTCCCCAATGAGTTTCATATCAGAGAAAAGCCCCGTATCTCCAGCGTGGTATATATTTTTCCCTTCAATCGTAAATACAAAACCGTTTGGAAGACCCAAATCTATAAATTGTCCGTCAACAACAGTCGAAGAACCATGAAATGCCTGCGTCAACTTAATTGTTCCAAAATCAAAAGTCCGTTTACCACCGATATGCATTCCCGCAATATTCTGAACCCCTTGCAGACTGAAAAAATCTGCTAGCTCAGCGTTACAGATTACTGTTGCCCCGGACTGCTTAGCAATTTTAACCGTATCGCCTACATGATCGTCATGCCCATGCGTCACTGCAATAAAGTCCGGCTGTTCATTTTCAGCAATCAAATCAGATTGACTATTTCCTGAAATAAATGGATCTACTAAGATCGTCTTACCCGCCGTTTCAATTTTAATACAAGCTTGACCGTGAAATGAGATTTTCATTCAAAAAACTTCCTTTCCATTAGAAAAAATAGAAAACTGTTTTATTCACAAAAAGAAAAACTTATTATAAATGCTTATGTATCAAGAAACAAACTGTACTAGTCTAATTTTATCTGTATTAGTCTAGAAAAGCAATACTTTCACAAGAAAAATCGAAATGATGTTAGCTAATCGTGAATCATGGTATGATGGAGAAGAAAATTTACCTCGAAAGAAGGATGTAGAATGGTAAAAAAAATTAAACGAATTAAAAAGCTGGTTGCAACAAGAAGGCGCTGAAGCCGCTTTTTTAACAAATCCAGAAAACATTGCTTACCTAACCGGTTATCACAGCAACCCACATGAGCGAGTTCTAGGCCTTGCTATTTTTAGTGAACATGCTCCCTTCTTGTTCACACCCGGACTTGAAGTTGAAGACGCGAAAGCTAGCGATTTCAATTACGATGTTTACGGCTACAGCGATACCGAAGATCCTTTCGAAATTATCGCTCGCGAAATTAAAGCACGTGTAAAGAATCCCGCGCGAATTGCCATTGAAAAATCACACATGAGTGTTGATCGCTTTGAACAGTTTTCAAGCAAATTCAGTTCAGCCTCCTACCTCTCCATTGAAAACAAACTTCAAATGATTCGATTGACAAAAACACCCGAAGAATTAAAAATTCTGAAAGAGGCTGCCTTGCTTGCAGATGAAGCAGTTAAAATCGGGATTGCTGAAATTGCTGAGGGTGTCACTGAGCAGGATATCGTTGCAAAAATCGAGTATGAAATGAAGCGCAGAGGCGTGAGCGGCATGAGTTTTGAAACAATGGTTCTAACTGGAAAAAACGGTGCACTTCCGCATGGTACTCCCGGTGGAACAAAAATAAAAAAAGGGGATCTCGTCTTGTTTGATCTTGGCGTTGTTCATAAGGGCTACTCATCAGATACAACAAGAACCGTTGCATTTGGTGAAATTTCAGACGAACAAAAACGTATCTACGAAACTGTACTAAAGGCGCAATTAGCAGCAATTGACCAAGTCAAAGCTGGTGTTCCCGCAAAAGAAATTGACCTTGCTGCGCGAAATATCATCCGCGAAGCTGGATACGGCGAATATTTTCCGCACAGACTTGGACACGGACTCGGAGCAAGCGTCCATGAATTCCCTTCTATTACAGAAACCAATGAAATGCCGCTTGCAGAAAATATGGTATTTACAATCGAACCAGGTATTTACGTTCCAGGAGTAGCCGGTGTTCGCATTGAAGACGACATTGTTGTAACCGAATCTGGATACGATATCTTAACTGAATTTCCAAAAGATCTATTATATGTATAAGAAAAAGCGCTTCGAATTTTCGAAGCGCCTTTTCTTATTTTATTTTGCAGCAGCGTTCATAAGTACGCTAAGCTCTTGATACTCATAACCTAAATCTTTTGCAACAGCTTGGTAAGTCACGTTTCCTTCAAATGTATTAACTCCTTTATACAAATGATAGTCGTTCGTCACTGCTTTTAAAAGCCCTTCATTAGCAAGCTTTAAGCCATAGCGAAGCGTTGCATTTGTAAGTGCGATTGTTGAAGTACGAGGAACCGCACCCGGCATATTTGCAACAGCATAATGTACAACCCCATATTTTTCATAAGTTGGATTGTCATGTGTTGTCACGCGGTCAGAAGTTTCGAAGATACCTCCTTGGTCGATCGCGATATCAACAAGAACAGCACCTGGTTTCATTTGCTGTACCATATGTTCTTTAACAAGTTTAGGAGCTTTAGCACCTGGAATTAAAACCGCACCGACTACAAGATCAGATTCGCGGACACATTTTTCGATGTTGAAATCATTACTCATTAGAGTTGTTACATCTGTTCCAAAAATGTCATCAAGCTCACGTAAACGATGCAAATTTAAATCTAAAATTGTCACTTTAGCGCCAAGACCAACAGCGATTTTCGCAGCATTTGTTCCAGCCACACCACCGCCGATAATCGTAACATTACTTCTTTCAACGCCGGGTACGCCGCCAAGCAGTACGCCCATGCCGCCATTATTTTTTTGCAAGAACTGAGCTCCAACTTGAGTTGCCATACGACCAGCTACTTCACTCATTGGTGTAAGAAGTGGAAGCGAACGGTCATCCAGTTCAACCGTTTCATAAGCAACCGCATTCACTTTGTTCTTCACAAGTGCTTCAGTTAGTTCAGGCTCATTTGCCAAATGTAAATAAGTGAAAAGGAGTAATCCTTCACGGAAATATTGATATTCAGAAGCAATCGGTTCTTTTACTTTAACGACCATTTCAGCAGCCCAAGCATCTTTCGCAGTCTCTACAATTTTCGCTCCAGCTTTTTCATAATCTCCATCATGAAAATTCGAACCTTCCCCAGCCCCTTTTTCGATCATGACAGTATGTCCTGCATTCACGTACGACAATACGCTGGCAGGTGTCATAGCCACACGGTTCTCATTGTTTTTAATTTCTTTCGGTACTCCAATAATCATTAAAAATCTCTCCTTTGATGGGGCATTAGCCCTATAGTTAACCGCTTACATTTTCATGATAACACAAAATACCTAAATTGCACACACATATCTGGTCTTTTTTTAAAAATAAATTTCACTAAACCTTCGACTAAATTATCCAACTAAAAAAAGAATAACAAGAATACTAGATTTCTTTTGTTTTTTTCCAGTTATTGATGGTTGTTTCATGAAAAAAGGGGTAAAATAAGAGTAGTTCAAAGATATTTTTGGGAGGGATTTCTAATGTTACAACAATACAAACGGGTCCTCGTTGCAGTCGATGGATCAAAAGAAGCGGAACAAGCCTTTAAAAAAGCTATTCAAGTGGCGAAGAGGAACGACGGTGCACTTGGTCTAGTTCATGTTATCGATACACGTGCTTTTTCTTCCGTTGCCAATTATGATACAAGTATGGCGGATAAAGCAACTGAATATGCTGACGAGTTGCTCAGCGGCTACAAAGAAGATGCAATGAAAGATGGTGTTGGCAAAGTCGAAACATACATTGAATATGGTTCGCCAAAAACTGCGATCACAAAAGAAGCAGCGAAAGCTTTCCAAGCAGATTTGATCATGTGTGGTGCCACTGGACTTAATGCTGTTGAACGTTTACTTATTGGAAGTGTTTCGGAATATATTATCCGTCACTCCCCTTGCGATGTTTTAGTTGTACGTAACGAAGATCCAAGTTACGATTAATTACTTAACGAAAAAGCGAAAACCTCTTAATTATTGAGGTTTTCGCTTTTTTATTTATCCAATTCGTCCTCTTTGTGATAACCTTCATCTGCAAATGGCTGTAATTTTACAAGCCACTCTTTTTTTAGTTTTTTAAGTTCAAATTTCATATCAGACACATCCGTATTTGCTTTTTCAAACAAGACGTCGTAATGAAAATGCTCTTTTCCGTATTCTTTCCACTCGTCTTGCAAGCTTTTATTCGGATGTCGACCTGAATCTAGTGTCATCGTATAGTACGTCCAGCGATTTTTCGTGTTCGGTACCGTATCAATGAAAACTTTGCCATTCACATCATTTTTCAGCTGTATAACACCATAATAAGTCTTCATTTCCTTATATTGTTGACGCAGTTCTTTTTTTCTTTTTGTCATCCATTACTCAATTCTCCTTTAACCCTCCTGATTTTGCGATGCAAATCAGGATTTTTCCAGCCAGTATTTTGTTCCGTCTTTTGTCCGGCTTATATAACCATAATCGTATAAATAACGACGGAGCGTAACCGGATCATAGTAGATGGTTTGAAGCAAGGCTGTAATTTCTTTTTCCGTATACGTTTTTTCACCATCAATTTCAGCTTTAATGCGATTTAATACTGCAATAATTCTCTTTTGTTTTCGAGGAAGTCGTTTTAAGACAAGACCGTCCGTAAAATCGAAGTAAGCTTGAATCGTATCTGTATATTCTTTCTCGGTAATCGCAAAACGATCATCAACATTCGCAGCACGAGTCGGAATCGGAAGAAAACGTTCGGCCGGATCTTCCGTAACTCGAAACACATTTTCATAAAGTGCCAAGTAGAGTTTTGCTTGCTTTGCTTTCTCACGAAAAGTAAATTTTTGATGTCGAATCGTTGACGCTGAAACTCCTAACTCGCTCGCTATCTCAGCATCCTTTTTTTTCGATGTAAAAGCCCTCAAAAGTTCCTTCTGCTTTTTAGTCAGCGTATTATACTTGCTTGGGTCGTCCACAAGCATTTGAAAATTTCCGCCGTGAACACTTTCAATATGGTTCAAAATCATCTGTTCAGCTGTGTAGAATTTATCAGAAAGCGGATAGACCTGTCCTTCTTCAAAAACCTGCTCACAGTAATTGCAGATATAGCTGTTTTCGCTTTTATGAAAGCCATGTTTTACTTCCTCAAAACTTCGTTTAATGAGATCCATTTTCCCCCTCCTTTTCTTTCATCTTAAAAGTTTATCATATTAATAAACAAAAGTAAAATATATTTACAAATTATTTAAATAAAAAAAAGCCGCCTAATCACTGCTTCCTGCAGTAAAAAGACGGCTTGAAAATTTATTTTTCTTAAGCTCTTTCGCTTTTAATGTGTTCTACATCGCGTGCAATCATTAGTTCTTCATTCGTTGGGATAACAATGACTTTTACTGGCGAATGCGGATAATTAAGGAATGCTTCCTCACCGCGCACTTGATTGAGCGCTGGATCCCAGTAAACACCCATAAACTCAAGACCATGAAGGACTTTCTCACGAATAAATGAACTGTTTTCCCCGATTCCAGCAGTAAAGATGATGGCATCTACACCGTTCATCCGAGCTGCATACGAACCGATATATTTATGAATACGATCAACAAAAACTTCAAGCGCCAAATCAGCACGTGCATTGCCTTTTGATGCTTCTTCCTCAAGGTCGCGCAAATCGCTTGAAATTCCAGAAACCCCTAACATGCCAGATTCTTTATTAAGCACGTCCAAGACTTGCTCAGCCGTTTTGCCTGTTTTTTCCATAATGAACGGAATCAGCGCCGGGTCAATATTCCCCGACCGAGTTCCCATCGAAACCCCAGCAAGCGGCGTAAAGCCCATTGAAGTATCCGTTGATTTTCCGTTTTCAATTGCTGCGATACTTGCTCCGTTTCCAAGGTGACACGTGATAAGACGCAGTTCAGTAACAGGACGTCCTAAAAGTTCAGCTGCACGTTCCGAAACGTATTTATGACTCGTTCCATGGAATCCATATTTACGAATACCAAAGTTTTCATAGTAGCTATATGGCAAGCTGTAAAGGTAGCTTGCTGGAGGCATCGTTTGGTGGAAAGCTGTATCAAATACAGCAACAGAAACAATATTTGGCAAGATTTTCTTGAACGCTTTAATTCCTGTAACGTTCGCAGGATTATGAAGCGGTGCAAGCTCGGATAGTGCTTCGATGTCTTTAATGACTTGGTCATCAATATAAACCGATTCCGGGAATTTTTCACCGCCATGAACAACTCGGTGACCAACACCTGTAATTTCATCGTAAGAACCAATGATTTTGTGAGAAATAAGCTTCTCAAGCAACATATTTACCGCCACTTCGTGGTCAGGAATATCAGTTACTTCAGTGATTTTTTCCCCATCTACTGTAATTGTAAAAATTGAGTCTTTTAAGCCAATTCGCTCTACGATTCCTTTTGTAATCACTTCTTCTTGAGGCATATCGTAAAGTTGAAATTTGAGCGATGAGCTCCCTGCATTAATTGCGATTGTTTTTTCCATTGTTCTTTTTTCAATTCCCTTCTTGTTTGTTCTCTTGGAACCATTTTTCAATTTGCGCCAGAATTGGAGCAGTTGTATGCGGATCGGTCAGCGAAGTCAAATTCGCAAGCAAGACTTCTTTCGGCGCCTTCACACCCTCGCCGTTCTTTTGCAGAATTAGTATGCTCTTACGTGCCTTCTCCGACTGGAACAAGCTTTCCGGCAGCTTGATTATCCCCTCTAGAAAGCCGTATTTCTTAATGTAACGGTCGAGCTTGGCGAAGTCTTCTGTTCCAAACATATTTTCCGGAACAATGAAAAATAAATACCCGCCCGGCTTTGTATAACGCATACCTTGTTCAATAAATAAAAAGTGAGCATAGGAATGGCCGTCTTCTCGTCTCAGTTCGTAATCTTCGGCTCGATTATCATCTGGATAATAGCCAACCGGAAGATCGCTTATCACGACATCTACAGGATCAACTAACAGATTAGCAAGACCATCTTGATGCAGTAGCGTCATTTCAACTCGTTCTAAATCTGAACCTACTAACGCAAGCGAGATCAAGAGATCATCGACTTCAACGCCTGTTGCCGCCACTTCGATCTTGTCGCCGCTATGAAGCTTAAGCTGGTTAACAAGTGTGGTAAGCAAGTTCCCCGTTCCTACCGCTGGGTCAAGAACTGAAATCTGTTTCTTGCCTTCCACCGCTTTTTCAACTAGATAAGCCAAAATAAAACCGATCGAATCCGGCGTCATCTGGTGATTAACTTGGATGCCGTGTTTCATTCCTTTTAAGAGAGCCAATTGGAAACTTTTACGAATTTCTTCCGATGAAAAATCTTCCAATTGAATCATTTGGTACTTTTCTTCGAGCTTCTTGACTTGTTCAGCCGTGAGCTCATCTTTTTGTAACACATCGTTTTGGAAAAGGTTCTCACTCGTTTCATAAACCGCTTCCAAATAACTCATTTCAAGTACGTTCTGTAAAATGATGGCAGTTTCATCAAGAACTTGAAAAACTTTTGGGGTTGTTTCATTTGTCAAAGGTAACACCTCGAATTTTCATCATTTAACACCAAAAATCATTATAACGTATTTCGATCTAACTTGAAAGCCTTTCTTTCAAAAAAAAGGCTATTTGTAATACAGTTTATGCTCTTTATTAGTACAGAAATAATTTGCTTGTAGAAAAAAGAAAAGACGCCTCCTGCCAAACGGCTTGAAGGCGCTTCTTTTAGGCATTCTTCGCAGCTATGATTGCTTTTTCATAATCTGGATGATCTGTTCCTTCATGAACGTATTCAGCATAGACAATTTCGCCAGCCGGATTCACCACAAAAACAGAACGAGCTAAAAGCCGCAATTCTTCCATAACCACACCGTAAGCTTTTCCGAACGAAAGTTCTTTATGATCGGAAAGCGTAATAACATGATCTAGCCCAGATGCAGCACACCAATTTTTTTGTGCAAACGGTAAATCTACTGAAATTGTTAAGATAACTGTGTTCGGGAGGTCGCCCGCTTCTTCATTAAAGCGGCGTGTTTGTGCGGAACAAACACTTGTATCAATTGATGGAACAACGCTGATAATTCGCACTTTCCCGTCATAATCATGCAAGGTTACAGGATTTAAAGCATTGTCTAATACAGTAAAATCAGGTGCCTGATTTCCAACCTGCTGTTCTGTTCCAAGTAGCGTCATTTTTGCACCCTTAAAAGTTACATCTGCCATTATTTTTCCTCCTTCAAGTTGTCTTCTTTTTTATTGTAGAAAAAAGCGCCGCCGAATGCTACTGATCTGCTTATTTGTGAACTTCCTAGCAAATTCGTTCTGCAAACTTTTAAAAACCGTGATATGATAGAAAAGTAGACTTTATTTGATCGACAGGAGGAACAAAAATGCCAAAACAAGTTTTTCATTTTTCATATCGCAAGACAGAAGAACTTCATAAAATTGCGAAAGATTTAAAAAAAAATCACCACCGACTACGGTTATGAATTAACTGAGGATTATACGAAAGCAACCGTTATTATCAGTATCGGCGGAGACGGTGCCTTCTTAAAATCAGTTCGCGAAACACATTTCCGTCAAGATTGTCTTTATGCTGGGATTGCTTTGACTGAGCAACTTGGACAATACTGTGACTTCCATGTGCATCAATTGGATGAAATCATAAAAGCTGCTTCAGAGGAACGTTGGCTCGTAAGACGGTATCCGACCATTTATGGAACAGTCAACAATACGAAAGCGTTTTATGTTTTAAACGAATTTAACATTCGTTCTTCGATTATACGGACGCTGACGATGGATCTTTATATCAACGATCATCACTTTGAAACGTTCCGCGGTGACGGAATGGTGATTTCGACACCAACAGGAAGTACAGCTTACAACAAATCGGTTAACGGCTCGATAGTTGATCCGCTTTTGCCTTCTATGCAAGTCAGTGAACTCGCTTCCTTGAATAATAATCGTTTCCGCACACTTGGCTCTTCTTTTATTTTGAGTCCAAAACGGAAATTACACATCGAAATCGGCTCAGATGAAAATAATGATTTCCCACTGATTGGGATGGACAGTGAAGCGCTCAGTATCCAACACGTACATGATATTAAACTGGAAGTTGGCGATCGATTCATCAATATCATTAAACTCCCGGACAATTCTTTTTGGGATAAAGTAAAACGAAATTTCTTATAAACCTTTTGAACCTGGAGCAACCTTCTGCTTCAGGTTTTTTATATAAAAAAAGACCCAGTTTGCACTGAGCCTCACAAAGCATTTAATTTTTGCGAATCCGGAAAATAATCCATTTGCTGAACACATAGTTTAGTACTAGCACCACGACATTTACCCAAATCTTCGACCATGTCTCGTTAATACCAAGCATGCTGATGAAGACGACCATTAACAGCATATCGACCAGATACGTTAAAAACCTGAAGCCGAAAAAAGAGCCCGCTTCCCGGAGTTTGTCACGTAAACTCGGTGTATAGCTTTCAAACACATAACGCTTGTTCGTAAGATAGGCAAATAAGACCGATAATATCCAAGCGATCGTATTGGCTACACGATAATCCCAGTTTAAAACAGAAGCTAAAAACCAGAAACTGACAATGTTAATGAGTGTCGTAAATCCGCCCATCACAAGATACATCATAATGCTGTGCAGATTTTCGGTGTACCAAGGAAAGGTTTTTATCAACCATTCTTTTAATTTATCCATCTCGATTCTCTCTTTCTCTATTAAAATAGATCGGCAAATTCATCCTTGATTGCCGCTTCTTGTGCTACTTCAACGGGGAATGTTTCCACGTTTTTAAGTGCTTTTTCAATTAAGCCGTCAAAATCGACAAAGCTTTCATAATGCTGTACCTTCTCAAGCTTCGGTTTCGTTTTCGGCGCAGCCGGCGTAAAAATCGTGCAGCAATCTTCAAATGGCTGAATCGAAAGTTCAAACGTGTCAATCGCCTTGGCAATCTCGATAATTTCGTTTTTATCCATTGTAGCCACGGGGCGGATTATCGACGTTGATGTCACTTCATTAATAGCAATCATGCTTTCGAGCGTTTGGCTTGCCACCTGCCCTAAGCTTTCCCCATTTACAATCGCAAGCCCGTTTCGCCTTTTACGCAATTCATCTGTAATTCTAAGCATCATCCGCCGCGTCACCGTCATAATGTAGCTTTCTGGAACTTGTTTCTTAATCGTTTCCTGAATTTCTGTGAACGGTACAACATGCATCTGAATTTGGCCACTGTATTTGGCTATTTTTTGCGCCAGATCTACTGCTTTTTGCTTCGCCTGCTCGCTTGTATACGGCGGACTATGAAAATGAACCGCTTCAACTTCGACTCCGCGCTTCATCGCCAGATACCCCGCTACCGGACTATCAATACCGCCGGACAACATCAGCATCGCCCGTCCCGACGAGCTAACTGGAAGCCCGCCAGCACCAAGTATCGTTTCCGAGGACAAAAACACCCCATCTGCACGTACCTCGACAATTAGTTTAATATCCGGATTTTTTACATTAACCGTTAGATCTGGAATGCGTCTTAATACAGCTGCCCCGATTTCTTGGTTAAGCTCATTCGAGTCAAGTGGAAAATCACGGAAGCCGCGCCGCGCCGCAACCTTGAATGTTCCGTTTGGCTGATGATTCTCACTTACAAGCCTATAAGCAGCTTCTTTCACGGCCTCAACATCAAGCTCAGCCTTGAGCACTGGACTAAAAGATTGAATCCCAAAAACAGATTTCAAACGTTCCAAAACCTTTTCATACGGCGCCCCATTTAAATAAAGCTGCATCCGATCACGTTCGCCGTGTACTTTCACTTCCGGCATATCTTGAACTACTCGCTTTACATTCGTTGCGAGCCTTGCTACAAATTGCTTACGATTCTTTCCTTTCGTAGAAAGTTCACCATAACGAATTAAAATACGTTCAAATTCCAATTATTTCACCACTTCATTGATTTTTTGTAAAACTGCTCGAAAACTTTCGATAAATTGTTCCGCTTCAAGCTTCGTGTTTTCATAACTAAGACTAAGCCGAATCGCGCCTTGCGCATCACTGTCCGAAACTCCCATAGCTTTCAGTGTACTGCTCGCAAGTTTCGCCCGCGAAGAACAGGCACTTGTCGTCGAAACAAAAATGTCTTTTTCTTCAAGCGCATGAACAAGCACTTCCCCGCGATGCCCTTTTGCTGAAAAACAAAGAATATGCGGTGCAGAAACTGATGTTTCGGTGTGTAGTGTGACACCATCTAACTTCACAAGTTCCTCTGCTAGATAATTACGTAGCATAAGCATATCCGACCGTTTTTCACTTTGGCGCTGCAATGTCAGCCGAAGCGCCTTTGCGAGAGCAACAGCACCAGCCGTATTCTCTGTTCCGCTTCGCAGGCCAAATTCCTGACCGCCTCCGAGAACTTCCGGATGAAGCGAAACCGCTTTGTTCTTATATAAAAAAGCCGTTCCACGCAAGCCATGCAACTTGTGTCCTGAAACCGACATTAAATCGATACTTTGAAGAGAAAGTTCAGTAGTCGCCATTCCTTGGACATTATCCACATGAAAAAAAGCTGAATGTCGCTTCATAATTTCAGCAAGTTCTTTAATCGGCTGAATCGTTCCAACTTCATTATTCACATGCATGACTGAAACTAAAATTGTATCCTCGCGTAGTTCTTCTTCCAAGTCGCGTGGATTTACCCGCCCGCTTTGATCAACCGGTAGATAAGTTACTGAGAACCCGTCTTTTTCCAAGTCTTTCATTACTTCTTTCACCGACGGATGTTCAACCTGCGAGGTAATCAAATGCTTGCCTCGATTTTTATATTGATGCGCAGTCCCCTTAATTGCTAAATTATTACTTTCCGTTCCGCTTGCTGTAAAAATAATTTCTTCATTCTTTACGTCAACCAACTGAGCAACCTGCTTCCTTGCTTGTTCATGCAGTTCACGTGATTTTTGACCAAAAGCATGTAACGAAGACGGGTTTGCAAAATAAACACTTGCCGCTTTCGTATAGGTTTCGATCACAGCCGGATAAGGCTTTGTCGTAGCACTATTATCAAAATAAATCATCCTTCAATCTCGCCTTCTAAAAGTTTTCCTTTCCTATTTTACCACATGTGTCAACCTTAAAAAAGAAGAGATGCAAGCTTTTTCTAAAGCCTGCATCTCTTTTTATTCCCCTTCTTTTTCATCCAGTTCAAATTCTCTTTCAATCTTCTTAAACGCACTTGGCTCCACTTTCTCAAGTGCAGTTACAGCAATTTCAAGCGCCTTTTTATAATTAAAATCACGATAGAAATGACCTTCCGCTTGATCGAGACTTGCTGCAAGCTCTGGATAGTCTACGCGATACCGATTTGAATATTGAATGACCGCTTCGACAAGCTTGGCATTTTCTTCAATTTCTTCGGCTTTTTCCGTGAGATGATCCAAATCTTCTTTCGCAATCTGCTGATATTTCGCTACTGATTTAATGTTTAACGGCCGTTCAGACAATGTTCCTTCCATCTTATCAATCGATTCAAAGAAATGTACCTTAAGTGCCCGAAACTCTTCTGGAATACCTGGCAGACGTGCGCGATTTAATTTTCGCTCAAGTTGGTTGCCGGTGCGTTTCATGATCCCCATCTCATCCCGCGCTTCCAGTTCATCTTTTCTAAGCGAGCGCAAATCATCAGCAATGACTTCTTGCTTCTCAGCCACTTCAACCAGCACTGCTTCAACTTCGCGAAGCGAATCCTGCATTGCAGAGTAGGCGATCATGCCTTCCTTCTGCAAGTCGCTTACTCGCTCAAAATTTTCCTTCTGCTCGGTAAGCAAAGCCTGCGAGCTAACATAAGCCGCGATTTCTTCTTCCGAAATGTGGTAGGTTTCTTTCACTTCCGTAATCTGTTCTGACAGCTTCGTTGACACTTCTTCTTGCGCTTCCAGTTTTTCTGCAATCTTGGATTTGTTTTCAAAAATAAACGACCGAGCTGAAACTTCACCTTCCAACGTATCGTATAACAAATCTGTTTCCGCTTTTGTCTCTTCGATTAATTTATCCGCAGCATCCAGTTCGCGTTTTACAAGTAGCTCCTTGATGCTATCATTTTTCTGCTTCAAGCGATCAATTTCCTTTTGCAAACCAAGCGGCTCCAAATAGTATCCCTGTGCAATCATTTCGCTGTAACCAGCATCCAGTTTAATAAGCTCATCTGGCAACACACTTTCCGTTTCATGCAGCAATTTCGGTGTCCGCTCCATCTCTTCATCCAGTGCATCGAGCTTCCCTTTGGAAGCTACAATCACTTCACGCGCCTCAAGATGATCGCCTTGATCCGTCAAAACATCATAATGATCCACTTCCGTTTGAATCTGATGCAGTTCTTCCTCAAAAGCAGGCTGTGCCTTACCGAGCTTAAACCCGTGTGTCAAAATAAAGCGGCGCATTTCCGCTAATTTCTCCTTCGTCTCACGACTTTCAAGCGCATTTTTCTCTTCACTAGCTAAAAGCTCGCGCAGACCAGTTAAAATTTGATTGATTTGTTTTTCAATCGTTGTAAGCATTTGCTCCAAATCATTTTCATGTCGTGTTGCTGCCCCAAAACGATAACGCTCCACATTCATTTCCGCTTCAAGCAAAACTTCTTCGACATCTGGAAAGAGCTTCGTTTCAATTTCGTCCCAAGATTCACGCCAAGATTCGAATAATTTCTCTGTTTGTCCTGTTAGCTTAAGCTTTTTCACTTTCGAAAGCTCATCAATAACCGGCTTATCACGTAGCTGATTACGTTTTTCTTCAAGTTCGCCGATTCGTTTGCTATGCTTTTTCCGAAGCGAGTAGCCAGCACCGAAAAGCGCGACAACCACCACAATAAAGCCAATTAAAATATAGTAAAACATCCAAAAATCCTCCCATCCACTAAATGCCCGGTCAAACCTTATCTTTTTAAATACATTCAATCAATACGCTGCCGCTTTTGCGACACAATATACACATCCTCTATTTTACCACGATTCCGCAAATTTTACTTGTCTCATCAAACAAAAAAGCAGCAAAACTTTCAGCACCAATCAGAATATGCTATAATTTGACCAATTCTTAAAAAAGAAAAAGTGGTGTCTAAATGTGATTGAAATTCCAAAATTTAAAGGTACTAAGGAAGAAAACTATGCCCTGTGTGTGAAACAAGCAGCCGCGCTCATCTCTGGCGAACAAAATCTGATCGCCAACCTCAGCAACGTAGCGGCTCTTTTAAACCAAGCTCTTCCCTCTATTAATTGGGTTGGCTTTTATTTATACGAGGAAGCATCAAACGAGCTCGTCCTCGGCCCATTTCAAGGCTTGCCTGCCTGCATTCGCATCCCACTCGGAAAAGGCGTCTGCGGAAATGCCGCAAGCGACCGCAAAACCTATCTTGTTGATGACGTAAACGCGTTTCCAGGACACATTGCCTGTGATGCAGCGAGCCGTTCTGAAATCGTCATCCCAGTTGTTGCAAACGGCAAACTGATCGGCGTCCTAGACATAGACAGCCCAGAAATCGCTCGGTTTGATGCAGTTGACCAGACCTGGCTCGAAAAAATTCGCGATACTATTGTCGCCGAAATTAATTGACAATAGTTGTATCTTTGTACTATACTATACTTTGTGTAAAATGCAGCTTGTGTGATTGCTTGGAAGAAGTTCGTTGTTTACCCCCAGCTTTGCTGAGGAATATTGTGTAACCCTGCGGCTGCAAAGGTGAAGATATTTGAAGGTAGACTGCCCTTTTTCTGCGTCGTACTCGTTTGTTTTTATGCTAAAAACAAATTAAAGGAGGAGTCTATTAATGGCTCGTTACACTGGTCCAAGCTGGAAAGTTTCCCGTCGTCTTGGGATTTCTCTTTCTGGAACTGGTAAAGAATTAGAGCGTCGTCCATACGCTCCAGGACAACATGGTCCTAATCAACGTAAAAAAATGTCTGAATATGGTTTGCAACAAGCTGAAAAGCAAAAATTGCGCCACATGTACGGACTAACTGAACGTCAATTCAAAAATACGTTCAACAAAGCTGGCAAACTTCAAGGTAAACACGGTGAGAACTTCATGATCTTACTTGAACAACGCCTTGATAACATTGTTTACCGCATGGGTCTTGCTCGCACTCGTCGTGCAGCTCGCCAACTTGTAAACCATGGTCACATTCTTGTAGATGGAAAACGTGTAGATATTCCTTCGTACCAAGTTTCAATTGGTCAAGTTATCTCTGTTCGTGAAAAATCTGCTAAAAACTCTGCAATCGCTGAAAGTCTTGAAGTATCAAGTTTCGTTCCTGAATACGTAACTTTTGATGCAGACAAACTTGAAGGTTCATTGAATCGTATTCCTGAACGTGCAGAACTTGCTGCTGAAATTAACGAAGCATTCATCGTTGAATTTTATTCACGTTAAGCTTTATTTTGCAGTTTCAAAAGACTTTGCTTTTTCTAAGCAAAGTCTTTTTCTTTAAAAAGATGACAAATTTGTAAGCCTGTACGCCTACTTTGTCACTTTTTCAGCAGGAAAAATCCAATTTTTTATTTTATAATGAAATCATACTAAAATCAGAAAGAAGGATCAATCTGTGAAAAAATCATTAATTGTTATTATCACAATCGCCGTGATCATTCTTGGTCTTGCTTTTGCAGTCGGCTATTATTTCAAAAATTATAATCATATCGGCGCAGACAATTATTATGTATATATTGATAAAGACGGCCAAAAAGAGACTTCGAAGGATTCCACTGGCGAAACTTTTGTTCAATATAAATACACTTTGATGGGTTATAATAAAAATGGTGACTCGAAAGAGCTAGCATTTACTGCTCAGAAAAATTTGCGTAATGGTGCCTATTTAAAAATCTATTACAAAAAGGATAAAGGTGTTACTTCCTATGAAGAAGTCAGTAAAAATGACCTTCCCGAAAAGGCGTCGGCTAAATTAGCAAAATAAAAAAAAGCAATGAGAACTTCCCTTTTGAGGAAATGCTTCTCATTGCTTTTTTATTTAATAACGAATCAAAAAGTACTTTTTCTTGCCCCGGCGGACAATGGTAAATCGATCTTCAATTCGATCCCCAGAACCAATCCGTTTTTCTAAATCCTGCACACGTTCACCGTTAATGTAAATGGCTCCGTTTGTCACATCTTCACGCGCTTGACGTTTTGAAGGTTCAACTCCTAGTTCGACAAGGAAATCTACTAGATTCTTCTCTTCTTTCGCCGCAGTAAAGCTTGGTACATCTTTAAATCCTTGTTCAATTTCATTAGCTGTCAGATCACTGATTTCCCCACTGAATAGGGCTTTCGAAATTTTAAGGGCAGTTTCAAGTGCAGCTTCGCTATGAATGAATTTCGTCATTTCGGATGCAAGTGCTTTTTGTGCAGCTCGAAGATGCGGTTCAGCTTCTACTTGACGTTCAAGTTCGGCAATTTCGGATTCTGTTAAAAATGTAAAGTATTTTAAATATTTAATGACATCACGATCATCCGTATTAAGCCAAAATTGATAGAATTCATATGGCGTCGTCTTTTCAGGATCAAGCCAAATGGCTCCGCCTTCCGTCTTCCCGAATTTCGTTCCATCTGCTTTCGTTAAAAGTGGAATCGTAAGCCCAAATGCTTTTGCGTTTTCGCCTTGTTTTTTACGAATCAAATCAAGTCCGGCAGTAATGTTGCCCCATTGATCAGATCCGCCGATTTGAAGGCGGCAATTATGAAATTCATACAAATGATTATAGTCCATCGCTTGCAAAATTTGATAAGCAAATTCTGTAAAAGAAATTCCGATTTCAAGGCGACTTTGTACAATATCTTTAGCAAGCATTGTATTTACATTAAAGTTTTTTCCGTAATCACGTAAAAAGTCGAGAATGGATAAGTCTTTTGTCCAGTCATAGTTATTTACCATTTTGGCAGCAGATCCACCGTCAAAATCAAAAATTTGCCCTAATTGCTTGCGTAAGCTTTCAACGTTATGATTGATTTGTTCAAGTGACTGTAGCTGACGTTCTTCTTTTTTACCGCTTGGATCGCCGATTGTTCCTGTTGCTCCGCCGACTAGGATAATCGGACGATGGCCGGCGTCTTGAAAACGTCGCAAAATCATGAACGGAATCAAGTGCCCGATGTGCATGGAATCTCCTGTTGGGTCAATTCCGCAGTAAAGTGAAACAGATTCCTTTTCCGTTAATTCACGGAGCCCCACTTCGTCTGTTTGCTGATAAATGGCGCCACGCCACTCTAGTTCGTCAATAATATTCATTTGATTCCCTTCTTTCTTTGTTTTTTCCAAATAAAAAAACGCCCCGATCGCTCAGTTAAGAACGAAGGGACGTATTTGAACGCGGTACCACCCAACTTTTACTTCATTGTTTAACGGTTTTTGCCGTTCGCGCCATTATCCTGCGCGACTTGACTCCAGGATGTAATTCGTCTGACTTATATTTACCGATTCACAGCAACCATCGGCTCTCTTAAAAAGGGATAAGCGACTACTTCGTCCGTTCATTGTCATTTGGAATATTTAACTATACCTTTAGTTATAGCATATCTTTTTTCTGATCGTCAACTACTAATTTATTTTGTTGTCCCGCGAAGTTTTTCGCTATGCGGTAAAACAACTGTTTTTTCTTCTACCTCTTCATTTGTCATGAGCTTAGTAAGAAGACGCATCGCCACTGCCCCAATATCATAGAGCGGCTGCACAATCGTTGAGAGCTGCGGACGGCTCATCAGTGTAAGTTTCGTATTATTGCTTGTCATAATTTCAAGCTCGTCCGGAACTTTCACACCCGCATCAAGGGCAGCATTCAGGACGCCGATTGCAAGTTCATCATCTGTCACAATGGCAGCGTTTGGACGTGTAGCAAGTTTATTTAACTGTTCAAAAGCGCGAACTCCAGCTGTATAATCATAGTCTGCTTCAATGACATAGTTCTCATCGTATTTAATTCCAGCTTCTTGAAGTGCTTCTTTATATCCTTCTAATTTTAATTCGCGGTTCACAGGTTCTTCAAGCGATCCTGTTACAAAGGCAATCTGTTTATGTCCATTTTGGATGAACATTTGAACTGCCGCTTTCGTTGCCTCGCGATAATCAATATTAACGGAAGCAAGCTTCTGTTCCATATCAACTGCTCCTGCGAGTACAACAGGTGCCGGTGAACGGTCAAACTCTTCTTGAAGCTGGCTTGTGATTTTTTCGCCCATGTAAATAATACCATCCACTTGTTTGCCAAGCAAAGTGTTTAACACTTGCAGCTCTTTATCTTCATTTTCATCGGAGCTGCTTAAAATAATATTGTATTTGTACATCGTTGCGATATCTTCAATGCCTCGTGCAAGCTCTGCATAAAAAACATTGGAAATATCCGGAATAATCACTCCGACAGTTGTAGTCCGCTTACTTGCCAAGCCTCGTGCTACAGCATTTGGGCGATAGCCCAGTTGATTGATCACATCTAAAACTTTTTTTACGTGTAACTGGTTTAACATTCGGATTTCCGTTCACTACACGTGATACCGTTGCCATTGAAACGTTTGCTTCACGTGCCACATCATAAATCGTCACATTCATCTCTTTTCACTCTCCACAAATTGATATTCAAAAGGAAAAATATTCCTTCATGTAAACGTCATCATTTTAGCCTTCATCTTATAATACGATAATCTGTTGTGTTATGCAATTGAAATCGCTTCTGTTTTTCATTAATTTTCATATTGAATAAGCATTAAAACGGTTATTTCATACGCTTTTCACTATGAAATCGCTTTCTGAATTTCGTTAAAGAAAAACAGACCAATCTACATTGATCTGTTTCAATAAATCTATTTTTTAGCTAACTGTAATAGATTGGAAGCTAAAATTTCTTCCCAAAAAGCATCGAACTCAGGTAAATTCATTTGTTGGGCAGCATCGGAAAGTGCAACGGCTGGATCTGGATGTACTTCAGCCATAACGCCATCAGCCCCAACTGCAAGTGCCGCTTTTGCACATGGAAGCAATAGATCCTTTCGACCCGTAGAGTGTGTCACATCAACCATAACTGGAAGATGGGTCTCTTTTTTTAGGATCGGAACTGCAGAAATATCAAGTGTGTTACGCGTTGCTTTTTCGTAGGTTCGGATACCCCGTTCACATAGAATAATTTGTCCGTTTCCTTGCGACATGATGTATTCAGCTGCACCGATGAACTCTTCAATGGTCGCTGCTAATCCGCGTTTTAAAAGAATCGGTTTATTCACACGTCCTGCTTCTTTTAGCAATTCGAAGTTTTGCATGTTACGGGCACCGATTTGAATGACATCCACATAATCAAGAGCTGTTTCAATATCAGCTGGAGTGACAATTTCACTGATCACGCCTAAGCCGTATTCATCCGAAATTTGTTTAAGAATTTTTAACCCTGGAACTCCTAAACCTTGGAAGTCATAAGGACTTGTACGCGGTTTAAAAGCTCCGCCGCGGATTAGTTTCAATCCTTTTGCTCGGATCGAACCTGCTACTTGTGCAACTTGATCATAAGACTCAACTGAACAAGGCCCAAAGACGAAAACAGGTTCACCCTTGCCGATCGGAAGTCCGTTTACTGAAACAACGGTGTCTTCCTGTTTATTTTTTCGCGATACGAGCAGCGCTTTAGAATGATCTTCTTCTTGGAGCTCAAGCCCCGCTTTAAAGATTTCTTTGAATAAATGCTCGATCGTGGAATCCTCAAATGGTCCATTATTTGCGCTAACAATTTTGTTAAGCATTTCTCTTTCGCGCACGGGATCAAATCGTAACGATCCTTGTACTCCTTTTAATTTACCAATCTCTTGTACTAAGTTAGCACGCTTGTTAATCACTTCAAGCAGCTCAATGTTCAGCTGATCTACTTGATTACGAAGCTCATCCAGATTATTGTTCACCATACTTCCGCCCTTCTTCTTTCGTATTGACAATTTATTTCTCATTATAGAGGATAACTAGGATTTTGTCATTGTTTCTTTTCCACTTAATCGCTTTTAAGCGCTAAAGCGGAAAGTATAATTGTTATGATAACACTTTTAACAGTAAGATGCAAGCCACTAAAAAAAAGCAGTGTGAAATGATCACACTGCTTTTTCAAACTACTATTTTTCAATGATTTTCTTTGTTTCTTCTTTTCCTTCTTTGACCGCTGTCTTAACTTCATCTTTTGCTTTTTCAGAAGCATCATTAACCGCTTTAGAAGCCTTATCTAAATCTTTTTCCACAGCATCAACTGCTTTTTCAGCTGCTTCTTTATTTTCTTCTTTATTCTTAAGTACAACATCTTTTACATTTTTGCTTTGTTTCGAAATTGAGTCTGCAATGTTTTGTGATTTATCCTTTACCACGCCAACAAAATCGTTAGCAGAATCTTTTAGCTGACCCGATTTATCTTTGGCAACATTGCCAATTTCAATTCCTTTTTCATAAGCAATGTCTTTCCATTCCGTTCCTTTTTCTTTCAACACCCCTACTTGATCATTCAAATCGCCGCGAAGCTCTTTCCCAGATTTTGGAGCAAGTAGAAGAGCCGTAACAGAACCGATAATTCCACCGATCAAGCCGCCAATAATAAAATCTTTTACATCTAATCCGTCTTTTCCAGACATAACACATTCCTCCAGTTCAAGTTAATTAAACAGTTTTTTCTTGATGCGCTTCTTTTGCTGCTTCTTTTGCTGCTTTATTTGCTTTCATCTTATCTTTAAAAGCAAGAATTGAATTGCTGATTGAAATGGCTTGCGCAACCTTTTTCTCATTTGCCGAAACCTTATTTGTTGCGAGTGTTGCAAGTTCGCGAACGGATTGGCTGAGACCAAGCATCGAAGTACCCACATCTCCGATTGCATCAAAAACCGGATCAACTTTGGCTACCTTTCCATTTACATCTTCCAGCAAATCATTTGCTTTATCAAGCATCTTTTGTGCTTCCCCTGAAATCCCTTGTAGCTCTGTTGTCATTTTTTCAACAGTTTTAGCAACTTCATCAATCGTTTGCGAAGTTGATTTCAGTGTTTTGCTTAAGTAGATCGCGATTACTAAAAGAGCGATTGCTGCGACAAGTGCCGCAATATATAAAATAACAATCATTTACTCCCACCTCCATATTCTTGTTTCTTTACCCCTTAGGCTAATATGTAAAACGTCATTGCAGCACTCAGCAAGAATGCTTACCTTTTTATTGTAGCAATTTTACTCGTTAAAAATAAAATGAAATGAATTTTTATACGTTTAAAAAAGCCTTTGCAAAGAGCGAAAGACTTTCAGATAAACTTAGTTAATCGGGCATAGCCCTCCCGTTTGTAGAATTTCTAGAATGCGTAATACTTCATTTACTTCGCGAGAAATCAATTCAGAATGTACCGATTCGTACTCAATCACACCGTCTGGATTAATAATAAAGAGACCACGGCGTGACATTCCCGTCGTTTCGTTCAAGACTCCGTAACTGCGACATACTTCTTTCTCCTTATCTGAGGCAAGTGGAAATAATACTGGGCCGACTCCTCCATCTTTAGCTGAATCCGTTATCCATTTTAGATGTGTTTCAAGTGAATCTGTTGAGATACCAATTAGTTCTGTGTCCCGCTCATAAAATTCCTGAATTCTGGCGGAAAAAGCTGCAATTTCTGTTGGACAAATCAAACTAAAATCAGCTGGGTAAAACAACAAAATTGTCCAGCCCTTCAAATCAAGTGGGGCAAGCGTATGTATGCTCAAATTGGGCATTACTGCCTCCAATTGAAAAACGGGTGCTTCTTGCCCTGCCAGTCTGTTTAACATTTTAATAGTCCTCCTACCTAAAATCAGAGATATTTTTCATTGTATTACAGTATCATTGGTATGTAAAGACTAAAAAAACTGATCTTGCTTGGTACAAGCAAGATCAGTTAGACCTATTAAAAGGCAGCTTTTTCTCCTAGTTCGGGATACTCTTGACGATTATCTAGAATTTTTTCATAAGCAGCTTGAAATTTTTGAACATCACCCGCACCCATAAACAGAATGACAGCATCATCATATTGCAATAACTCTTCAGTGTGCTGTTCTTGAATCACATGGTTGCCTTTCGTTTTACGAGCCAGATCATAAATCGTTAAGCTTCCTGTTTTTTCACGAGCCGATCCGAAAATATCGCAAAGATAAACTTCATCAGCTAGATTTAAACTGTCTGCAAATCCTTGTAAAAAGGCTTGGGTCCGTGTGAAAGTATGCGGTTGAAACACTGCAACCACTTTTTTATCCGGATATTTTTGACGTGCCGCATTGATTGTCGCGCGAATTTCTGAGGGATGATGTGCATAATCATCTACTAAAGTTTGGTGTGCTTTTTCAGTCACGCTAAAACGACGTTTTACACCTTTAAATGTTTTTAATTCGCGTTTCACTTCCTCCATGTCAAGACCTTCTTCCTGACATAAAGCAATCACGCTTAGCGCATTCATTACATTATGATCTCCATAAGAAGGAATTTCAAAAGTTTCAATGAACTGGTCGCGATTATAAGCATCAAATGTTGTTCCTGTTGTCTTTTTAACAACATTCTTAGCAATGTATTCATTATTTTCACCAAAACCATAATAAATAACAGGGACATCTACTACATCTTGCAAACGGCGAAGCTGAGCATCATCCCCTAGAGCAATAATGGCTTTCTTCACTTGTTTGCCAAGTGTTTCAAAGGCATTAAAAACATCGTCAACACTCTTAAAGTAATCTGGGTGATCCCAATCAATGTTTGTCATAATCGCGTATGTTGGTTTGTAGGCTAAGAAATGTCGTTGATACTCGCAAGCTTCTAGAGCAAAGTATTCAGCGTCCTTATTTCCCTTTCCTGTACCATCTCCAATTAGATAAGACGTCGGTCGAATAGATTCAAGCACATGTGAAAGCAACCCAGTCGTTGAAGTTTTTCCGTGTGATCCAGTCACAGCAATGCTCGTGTAGTCTCCAATCAGCTGACCTAAAAATTTATGGTAGCGGATAACTGGCAAATCAAGTTCAAACGCTTTGGCGATTTCTTCATGCGTATCAGGAAAAGCATTTCCTGCAATAATTGTTAGTCCTTCATGAATATTATCAGCGCTGAAAGGCAAAATTGGAATTTGCTTTTCTTCTAATGCTTTCTGTGTAAAAAAGTATTTTTCAACATCACTGCCTTGGACGGTAAATCCTTTATCATGTAAAATTTGTGCAAGTGCACTCATCCCGGCGCCTTTAATTCCAACAAAATGATAAACTGTCATTGTTTTGAACCCCCATTTTTTCCTTTTCGAAGCGGGTGTCTAAAAACGAGCTAAAGTATGTTTCAAATTTCTAGACATCATCTTACTTTTACAACGTGTTTTATGTTATACCCAAATTTGAAGTCAATTCACCTGTTTATTATAGCACTTTCGATGAAAATAGAAAAACGATTGTTTTAAATCACGGAAAAAGGCACAAAAAAGCTTACAAGAAAGCGTTTCATTGTAATTAAGGTTGCTTTTCATCCATGCCATAAGTACTAAATAGCCGGCTCGTCACTGCGCAACTTTTCGAGTTGTTCTCGAGTAATAATCACATCTCTCGGTTTTGACCCATTCGTTGCTGATACGATTTGGTAACGCTCTAAGCTTTCCATAAGACGTGCAGCACGATTATAACCGATCCGGAAGTGACGTTGCAGAAGAGAAGTAGACGCGGCATTTTGCTCCATCACAAAATCGCATGCCGCCTCAAAAAGTTCATCTTCTTCCTCTCGAACGGCTTCTTTCGCCAAATCCTCTTCTAAAAACAAGTAGTCTGGGTCGCCTTGCAAGCGAACATGACGAACGACCGCATCAATTTCTTCATCGCTCACATAAGTTCCTTGTAAGCGGACAGGTTTGCTCACTCCGCTTGGTAAAAATAGCATGTCCCCTTTTCCAAGCAGTTTTTCTGCACCAGAAGAATCGAGAATGGTGCGTGAATCGATCGCACTTGAAACGGAAAACGAAATCCGTGTTGGAATATTCGCTTTGATCAAACCTGTAATAACATCAACAGATGGTCGCTGTGTCGCAACGATCATATGAATTCCGCAAGCGCGTGCTTTTTGAGCGATACGACTAATTGATTCTTCGACGTCGTTTGGAGCAACCATCATTAAATCAGCAAGCTCATCAATCACAATTAAAATATATGGCAGCTTAACACCAGAATGGTCAGGGTGCCCTGCCTGCTCATTATATTTCTCTACGTTTCGGACACCAGTATGCGCAAAAAGTTCATAGCGCCGTTCCATTTCGGTCACTGCCCATTTAAGGGCTGCAGTTGCTGCTTTGGCGTCGGTAATGACAGGGCTAACCAAATGAGGAATTTTATTATATGGCGCAAGTTCTACCATTTTCGGATCAATCAACAAAAGTTTAAGCTGATCCGGCCTAGCTTTATAAAGCAGGCTTACAAGTAGCGAGTTGATACAAACACTTTTACCCGAACCAGTTGCACCGGCAATTAACCCGTGCGGCATCTTTTGCAAATCTGTCGCAATCGCTTCCCCTGAAATATCTAGACCGAGTGCAGCGGTAAGCGGCGAAGGGTTATCTTGGAAAATCGACTGCCCCATGATTTCAGCAAGCATAACGGGACGGCTGGCTTGGTTTGGAATTTCGATACCGACCGTACTTTTCCCAGGAATCGGCGCTTCTATTCGAATATCTTTTGCTGCTAAGCTAAGTTTAATATCATCACTTAGATTCGTGATTTTGCTGACTTTTACTCCTTTTTGCGGTTGAACTTCAAACCGTGTTACAGCGGGACCTTGTGTACGTCCGACTACATGCGCTTCCACATTAAAGTTTTGCAGGGTTTCGTTTAAAAGGTCTTCTTGCTGATCAAGCCACGTTTCATCATGATTGGATACAACAGGCGGATTTAAGAGTGATAAAGGCGGAAAATGGTAATTACCCTCCTGATTTGACGACTGCTCGCTAAAAGAGGATATTTCCATCGCAGAAGGCTTTTCTATCATAGGATCATTTTGTGGTTTATCTTTTTCTTTCACATCTTGATTCACCATCAAAACGTTAAACGGAATATGCGACTTTGGTGATTCAGATCGTTCCGCCGAATTTTTCTTATGTGTATCCTTCCACTCTTTCTTTTGAATCTCAGTTTTTGTTTGAAAAGCAAGTTCCTGATTTTGAATCGTTTCAAGCGCTTCTTGTTCATCTTCTTCAGCAGTACTACAAGCTTCCTCCTGATCTGCTTCAGTTTCAAACTCATGAACAGTGCTAGGATATGCATTTGATTGGATCGCCGGATCAATTGTCTCGGTAACTTCAGGTTCGGAGATATCCTCTAGATCGGATTCTGGACTATTATGCTCCACCAAGTTTTTTTCAGTTTCTTCAGAGTATGTAATTTCTGGTTGGGGCTTCTCCTCAGCAATAATTTCTGGAACTGTTTCTTCTGAGTTAACGATAGATCCATCAGAAACCACAACTTCTTCATTAATTAATGCAATACGTTTTTTTTGAACGGCTAGCCTGCTCTGAGTTTTCATCAAGATTAAACTCAAAACGGCTTGGCCGATTTTGATAAGCAAATACAGGAGACGGAACTTCTGTTGGAATAAACGGCTTTTTCTTTACCGACTCAGATGTCGTTTGATCAGCAACGTCTTGCTTAGCAATATGCGGAGTAGAGGGATCACTTACTTGATATGTATGTCTTCCTGTTTCATCTGGAATAAGCGGAAAACGGAAACGTCCCTTTGGGTACTCATATGCAATTTTAGTTTTGACTTTTCGCCGTTCTGGTCTAGATTTCGTAGCGCGAACCTGTCGAGATCGATCGGGCACGATTTCTTGCTTTAAAGTCGTTTTAGATTCATCTGTATTCAAATTTTTTTTCTTCGTTTACGTTTTCTTCTTCCATGTCGCCAAAGAAGAAAGTTTTTAGCCAACCCATTCTACACCACACCTACATTCATTTTCTCTTGTTGATTCTATCAAAGAATTTTTAAATAATCTATTCGCGACCTTTTTGTCTGAAGCAAATCGTTTGTCCTCTTTGATTGAAACTTAGATGTTGCAACGCTTAAAGGTTTATATAACTTAAAATTATCATGACTTTCTTTTTGCTTTTTCTGTACGATTTAACAAACATTGTATACACTTTTACATAAAAAAAACATCCGGTACCAACCGGATGTTTCAGACTGTAGACAAAGTAGTGAAAAAAACTTTTGTTTACAGTCTTTTTTTTGATTATACTAAGGAGAGAACTGACATAAAAAACCAAATGGTTTTTTTAGGCTATGATTTTACGATGAAAATTCCTCACTTTTCAACTTTTGGGAAGAATTATGTTCGCCGTTTCGCAGAAACGGATGTGTTTGAACAAATTTTTTATCGGATTCTCAAGCAAGCCTCAGAAGCAGGCTTTGTGGATACGGAAATCGCTTTTGTAGACTCGACACATGTGAAAGCGAATGCGAATAAAAATAAATGGCATAAAAAAAGTGGTACGTAAAGAAACACGTACCTATCAAGAGGAGCTTGAAAAAGAAATTAATTTTGTGCGAGAATCAGAAGGAAAAAAGCCGATTGTGTGGAAAGAGAAACGCGAGGAGAAAGAAATTAAAATCAGTCGAACAGATCCCGAAAGTGGATACTACGTCAAAGGGGAACGAGAGAAACAGTTTGCCTATTCTTTTCACACGACTTGTGATCGCCATGGCTTTATTCTTGAAAAAATCGTAACACCTGGAAACATTCACGATAGCCAAGTACTCATCCCTTTAATGGAAAAACTTCGTCAAAAATACCTACCCGAAGTGGTGGTAATGGATGCAGGTTACAAGACGCCAGCGATTGCCCATTATCTGTGGGGAAATCAGATGGAAGCGGTGCTTCCTTATACCCGGCCTCGAGGAAAAGAAGGCTTTTTCACGAAACGAGATTTTATGTATGACGCATGGTTAAACGCGTTTCATTGTCCGAATAATCATCTTTTGTCCTATGTCCGTCTCAACCGAGAGGGCTACTATCTCTATAAATCCAATTCAACCATTTGTGAAGGATGTGCACTTCGCACAGAATGTACGGACAGTCGAGTCTATGAAAAGAGTTTGACTCGCCACCTATGGGAAGCTGACCTTGAACGATCGGAGGAGTTACGCCATACAGAACGC
>NZ_AODF01000007.1 GCF_000525875.1 Listeria floridensis FSL S10-1187
CCGAATGGGCGGCTATTTTGAGCATAACAGTTAGCTTATTCGGAGGCTTGGCATGGATGTTTCAACGGATTGTTGTAAAGCCCTTGACGGACAGCATGAACAATTTAACGAAGCAGTTAGAAGAAAGCAGTGCTGACCGCAAGCTTTTGCATGATCGCGTTTCGCGCGCGGCAAAAAGAATCGATAAACATGACGGTCATTTTTTGGTGATAGATAAACGTCTTGACTATATCGAGGACGACATTAAAGAGTTAAAACAGTGAAGGAGTGTTGAGATATGAAAATCAATTGGAAAGTACGTTTTAAAAACTGGCGCACATGGGTTTTAGGCGCTATTACTTTTTTGTCTATTGTTTGGGCTTCTGGGGGCTTTCAGGTTTCAGACCTTGACAGTTGGGGGCAGACGTGGCAAGCCTTTGTAACGTTTTTAAGTAAGCCGTCGGCGATTATTGCAGTCCTCGCCGCTTTGGTAGCGAACTACGTTGACCCTACTACGGATAGCTTCGGAGATAGTAGGCGGGCATTAACGTATGACAAACCGAACAAGGAGGACGAATAAATGAGCTACAAAGTAGAAAAGAAGCTAATTAGCGGATTGCCAAAAACCAAACTAAAAGCCTCTAATTTTATTGTGGCGCATGAAACCGCGAACGATAAATCGACGATTGATAACGAAGTGGCTTATATGTCCAAAAACTGGCAAAACGCTTTTGTGACGCATTTTGTTGGTGGGGGCGGTCGAGTGGTACAAGTCGCTCCAGTTGGTTTTGTAAGTTGGGGGTGCGGTGCTAAAGGAAATGGGTATGCGTATGCACAAGTTGAATTATGCCGTACAAATGACAAAGCTACATTCTTGAAGGATTATGCGGCTTATTGTCAGCTATTAGTCGATTTGGCGAAACAAGCAGGCATTCCAATTAACTTAGATGAGGGTAGAAAAGCAAGCGATAAGGGCATTAAATCTCATGACTGGGTGCGAGCTAATCTTGGAGGAACAACACATACAGACCCCTATGGCTATTTGTTGAAGTGGGGTATTAGTAGAGATCAATTTGAAAAAGACTTGAAGAGCGCAGGCTCCGGCGCTATCGTGAATCCGAATGCCATTGCCGCGACTGTCCAAGATATTGCCCCCTTGATGCCTAAACCGCAGTTTAAAGGGCAATCGCCGCTTCGTAAATGGAAAACAGGAACGAAAATTAAGGTGTATAAGCATAACAAATACTGGTATAAAACCTACGTGCCAGATAAAAATGGAAAATTGGTGCTAGGCTTCATCTATCATGGATTTTTGAAGAATTTAAGTAAGCCGGATAGTAAGGGGCGTATTTCTGCTACGGTTCAAGCCTTCGCGATCTTTTGGGATAACGAAAGTTTAAACGGAGGCGAAGTTCTAACGTATAAAGTCGGCACAAAATTGAAGCACTATCCAGAACGGGCTGGTATGAAATCAGCATACTTTTCGAAGCAGAAGAAAGTATTTTATACGGCTAATTATTGGTTGAAATAGATTCTATACCTCGTCCATTTTGGGCGGGGTTATTTTTTGATAACATAAGAGATAAATTATTACAATTTGTTCATAATACTTTTCAAAGAAAAAGGGTATATTAGTATTAACAGTATTTAAAAGTTCATTTTTTTGTGTGATTCAGGAATGGAAAAATTCCTAAACGATAATCAAATATTTTAAAGACATTTTGTTTGCGTATTTTATGTTTTAGCATGCTGATAATACTGTCTACGTGTTACTGAATTTCGAGTAACATAGAATAGAAATGGAGAGGTGTTGTGTTATGGCTACAAAAAGCTTCTACACAGAATTTAAGTTAAACACAAAAGCTGGAAATAAACTTGCAAATGCTGTTGATAATTCTAGGAGAGTAGATTTAGAGATAAAAAAACCAGTTAGAGATGTTAATAAAAAAGAAGAGTTAGATCGGATGATGGAGTCGTTCTTCTCGCAGAATAAAGGAAAATAGAATATGGGATTAGAATTAATCAATTTAACGGATTTAGTAGAGACTCAGGAAGAAGAGGAGGTAAAGAAATTTCTCTCCTCTTTTTCTTGTAATAATCAATCAAGTGGAGCGAAGGATGTAGAAACCTTTCTTCACGATAAAGCAATTGAATTTGAAAGAATTGGTTTGGCAAAAACATATTTAGTAATGTCGAGTTACAAAGGAGTTCCATTTATTGCAGGCTATTTTTCGCTGTCTCCAAAATCTTTAGTAGTTCCAAAAAGGCATTTTCAGAAGCTTGGGAGCTCAATGAAGAAGCGCTTGATGAGTTTCGGTGTAAGGTCTGATTTAGAAAACTATCAGACTACAGGTTTTTTTATTGGGACAATTAGGAAAAAACTATTCGAGTATTGCACGTGAAGCAAATGCCGTTTCTGGGAAAGAGTTATTAGAACTTGTTTATAGGACTATTAGAAAGATACATATGCTTGTTGGAGGTCGTATTTTATATTTGGAGTGCGAGAATAATCCTAAAGTTATTCAATTTTACATAAATAATGGATTTGCATTGATTAAAGATTATGAGACTCCTAATAAGTTGGCGGTTTTTGTTAAGAAAATAGAACATATTCTGTAAAGAATTTTTGGAATATTATCCTCGTTGCTGGTCTATCCTCTACACCTTGTCCATTTTGGACAAGGTTATTTTTTTTGTTTAGAACCCTTGATTTTATACGAGAACGCTCGTATAATATAAATATAGAAAGATACAAACAAGGAGTTGGTAATAATGATGACTGAAAAACAAGAACAATTTATTGATAGCCTCATGAAAAAGAAAGAGTATGAACCTAATGACACGCTTATCCAAGCGCACCGCAGCGGCATGGACTTGTCAAAATCAGATGCTAGTAGATTGATTGACTACCTACTCGCTTGCGACGATGTTAAAAAGGACGAACGACCGCTAGGAACTCTTATCGACATGACAAAATCAGCGTTGTATCGTACAATCAAAAAACAAAAAAGTCTAAGAAGAATGAGAAGCTATTGGCAGAAATCAAAGAACAAGTAGGTATTCAGTTTTGGTATAAAGGTCAAGAGCAAGAAGTTGACGAGTCTAACGTAGAAACTATCGCTACCATTTTATCGGTCATCAAAAAAATAGGAGGTTAAACATGATTATTGATACAGAACAGATTGATTCATACTTAAAAGCCATGACGGCTCGCGAATTGTCCGAAAAGACGGGTATTAATCAAAGAACAATCGAAAGTTGGAAATCAGGTCGTTATTCTTGGCTAGGAAAGTATGCTGAACAATTGGCCGAGGCTATTAATATTTTAATCGAAGAGAAAGAAGAGGAGGAAATAAATATGTCTATTCAACAGAAGTTTAACAAAAGGAAAAATGCAAACAAATTAGCCTTTATGGGTGAGTTTTCAAGAATAGATGTCTATCAAGACATGGATGACCCGAATAATATTTTTGTAGAATATGATCAAAGTCATCAAGTTCCAAAAGACAAAATTAAAAACGTCTACTTGGCAGACGATGAAGTTCAAGCTCTAAAAACATACTTTAAAGCCTATGATGGAGAAGAAGAGTATATTCTTGATGACACTGACGGTGTTAAGGTTGTAGCTGATAATGACACTTTAGAGCAGTTTATAGTAGAGACTCTTAATTTGAACTAATTTTTATATTTTTATGTTGTTGATTGCGATCGATCGCAAAAGAACTGTTGAAATTCATGTGCGGCAGAATGAAAGGCTACTTAAATATAAAAAACTGGCACCCGTTTACTTAAATGTAACGACAGGTATTGTCCAGTTACAACATTTTAATGAGTATATCGAAACTTTCAGTGTCGATGATATTGTATTTTTAGAGTGAGGATATTTCACAAACTCTAAGATTTTTAGAATACTGAAATAGATTTTTGACTATCATTTTGACTATCACGATTTAGAAAATGTCAGAAACTAGTAGAAAACGAGAGAAAAACAAATCCCATAATACCAACGTTCAATTAACAAGAGAGATTCACAGAAACCGTCAGAAACTCGTTTTGTGAATCTCAAAATCCAGTGCCCGTTAAGGGCGTGCCGGTTCGACCCCGGCCGCCGGTATCGAAGTAATCCCAACACTTTAAGAGTGCTGGGATTTTCTTTTTGTTACATGATTTTTGGGCAAAAGTTTCCACAAAGTTTCCACTTTAAAAAAAAATCTTCTAATCTATCAGCAATGGATTTTTGCTTATTTGGGAATAAGTGTGAATAAATATCTATAGTCGTAGTTATGCTAGAATGTCCCAGCCTTTCTTTGATAACAGTATAGTCTTCTCCATTGTGGATGAGTAATGCGACATGTGAATGTCGAAAATCATGTATTCGTATTTTTTTTTAAATTAGGTTCTCGTGATAGAATTTTTTTTATACTTTTTATATATATGGTCTTTAGTCATGTAATGTGGACTTTCTTGAAATACTTGGTTAGTATTATCTGGAGTTAATAAATATTTTTTTAATAGTTTATCTTGTTCTAGCTTCCATTTTTTTAATTCCTTAAGTAGAGATTTATTTATGCTGATTTGGCGGTTAGAATATTTTGTTTTTGGGCTTGTGAACTTGGCTTCCCCTTTTAGCATATGAAATGTTTTTGTGACATTGATTTCGCAAGTAGAAAAATCAATATCATTCCAATTCAAGGCAAGAATTTCACCAAGTCTCATACCAGTAAAGTATAGGGTTAAAAAGAAAGTTTTGTAATTCTGTTCGGAATCTTCAATAAGTGAAATGAAAGTTTTAAATTCATCTAAAGTCCAAAAATCCATTTTCTTTTTCTCAATAGTTAATTTTTTCAATCCTGCTACAGGATTTGTAGATAACAAGTTTTGTTCAATTCCGATATCGAGTATATTTTTTAGGAGAATAATTATTTTGTTAGTAGTGTTTGGACTGAGTTTTCGAGCCAATAAGTACTCTTGGAAGTCTTTAATATGCTCTCGTTTTAATTTTTGAATGTCAATTTCTTTAAAATATGGTTCAATGTGAGCGCCATAATTATATGTTTGAGTGCTAATATAACTTATTTTGTGATGTTCTTCAATTTCAATTTTGTAAAGATTCCATATTTGATTGATCGTAATTTTTGTTCTTGTAACTATTTTATTTTGTTGTATTTGATCTCTAATTTCTTTTTCATATTTTAGTGCTTCTTTGTAGGTTAAGATTCCTTTTTTTATCTTTTTAATTCTTTTTTTTTGTGATTGGATCAAAACCACCTGAAACATCGACAGTATACGTTCCCTTGTTGCTTTTACGTATGCTCATGATTGATTCACTCTTCTTTCTTAATCAATTATCTTGTTTAGGGATTGAACTTGTTTTTGAGCAATTTAGACAACGATAATAATAATCTTTATGCTTAGTTGAGTGCTCGACAATTAGTTTCCCTTTTCTACAGTTTGGACAACTTTTAAAGTTGTTAATGGAATATCTATATGCAAGAGCTGTTATGAAATCGGGAGATGATTTTGCAATAAGATTGAATAGTTTTTTTTCTGTCGATTAGTTCGATTTCTAGTGAGTTAGCTTTATTTTTAGTAGCAGGTATAAAATAAGTTGTTGTAATAAGAACTAGATGAGTAGCACTATATATTTTTTTTTGCCTGTAAAAGTTTATTTAATACTGATTCTCCAATGTTTTTTGATTTACTCAATGGATTATGATGTTTAATTTGAATGGCTGTAACTTTATTATCTTTTCGAGCTATAATATCAGCACCACAATCGTTTATTCCTTCAACAATTTCGCATGAAAAACCTTGTGAAGTGTAAATCCGTTCAATTAAATTTGTGAATCTTTTATTGGATGGAGGGTCTTTTTTTGTAGGTGGATTTAGAAAAATATTTATATCTTCTTCATCAAATTCAAAAGTGTTTTTATTTTTATTAAATAATGTTTTTAATATTTTATTCATTATATTTCCCATCCTTTCTTATTTTTGAAGAATAATTCCCAATCGTTTTTTAGATCATCAGCTAATACTGATCTATCAATTCTTTTGAATAAATCAATTTTTTCATATATTATTTTTTCAGCAGTTTCATCTCCCGATAGATAAGAAATAATAGCTAAATGTGCAGTAGTATCAATTTCTAGAATAACTTTGTCGTATTTTTTGCATAGTGGTAATGCTTTGTTCAAATAATTGTAGGCAGAATTAAGCTGCTTGTTGTGGATTAAATACTTTCCTACATTTAAATAAAATGTGCAGTCAAAATTAACTTCTCTTAAAAAGTCTAAATATTTTTCCATTTCTTTTTCAATTCTTTTTATGACTTTTGCTGCTATTTCAAAAGGATAGACGTAAAATAATTTTGACATTATAAAGATTTCCTGATAAGTCCATGACTGTCGGTTGTATAGTATACTCCAGATTTCAAAGGATTCAGGACTTTCTATTTGATAGGTATTCTGTTTGCTAATTTTTTAAAAAAAACATCTTCGATTACTCTCAATGAGTAGGCTATAAAGTCTTTTGGGTTGTTTTCCAGATGCTTATCAATTTTTTTTATGAGATTTGTACCAGAAATTCTATCAATTGAATTTTTTGCGCTTGTAAAATCATAAAACAACTCATCGGATGGTAATAAACAATAATCGTTTCTGATATATTCAAATTCCCTTAATGACATTTGAATATCATCTAAAAAGCTCTGTACTTTATCAATAGTCACATTTCGCTTTGATGATTCTATACTTGCTATTGATGCTTGTGATAAATTAGAAAAATCCTTTTGCCGTAAATTTTTCATTTTGCGTATTTCTTTAATGGTTTCTCCAACTGTTTTCATTACGAATCACTCCAATAATATTACTATATGATATTTTTTTTACTTTTTCTGGAAATTGTTGTTATAATAATTCTAATATAGTAAGGGGGGATATAAATGAAAAAGAAGCATCAATTTTTTATGATTACATTAATGTCAATTCCATTTGTGACAAGTTTCATTTCTTTGTTTATTAATATTCACGTATAAAAACTACAAGAGACTTTTGAGGTGAATCCTTAATGCGTAATAGAAAGATGGTAAAAAAAGAAGATGGTGAATATAAAAGGATTATTAGTATAATCGAACAAGCTGAAAAAGATGAAAAAATATTACAATTTCTTAAAAAAACAGACATTTCTAACGAAAATGCAAAGAAAATAGCAATCTTTATGTATGGAAGAATGTCTAGATGATATATTTTAGCCTCTATTTGTTAGAGGCTATTTATTTTCGATAATTTTTATTAGCTGTTCAAGTTTGTCCAAAGTATCTTTATCTAATGAGTTTAATTGAACTAGAATTTTATGGGCGTTTGAATTAGCTTCAAGCTCATCTAGAAGTTCTGAGTTTAAAGGGAAAATATGTGAGTGTTTATCATTTGTTCGACCGAGTAAGTAATCAGTAGAAACATTAAAATAATCTGCAATTTTTTCGATTTTATCTATTCCTGGTGTTCTTTTTTTCCATTGGTAAATAGCATTTTCGCCAAGATTTAATTTTATACCTAGTTCCTTTAGTGAGATATGTTGTTCTTCTGCTAATTCTTTTATGCGATTAAATAAGTCCATGACAATAAATCTCCTTATTTATGAACAAAAAGAATTATATTGAATATTTTTGTTGACAAAAGTATTCAAATGAATTATTATAAGTTCATAAGCTACTATTTAGAAGATAGATGCTAAAATTATCTAATGATAAATTGCTTGGGAGCTATTGATTTAACTGATAATATTGCGTCTATAACTATGATCAAATAGTACCATATATAATACTTTTATGTCAATTTGATTTTGATTAACGAGGTGATGAAGTGTTTAATAATTTTTTGACGATCAAAGAAGTAGGGATAATTTTGGGTTTTAAAAAATCAGCGTCTCAAAAGGTTATTTCTGAATTAAATGCTGAATTAAGGGACAAAGGTTATAGAACTATACAAGGTAAAATAAATAAAGATTACTTTGCTGAACGTTATTTTCTAAACGTCGAAGATATAGAAAAGATGTTGAAGGAGAGTATAGATTATGAACTACAAACAAACTAAAGATATGATGCGGAAAGCAGTTCCATTAGCGCGAAAAATGGAAGGTGATTGGAATATTCGGATGAGTATGGCTCTTAAAGAAATGGTTATCCGACATTATTTAACCCTTCCTTTAGAAAAAGAAAACCTTCAACTTTTACTTACGAAGGGAGCATCCATGCGCCGAATTTGTAAGCATTATGGTGTTAGTCACCATCAATTAAAAACACTTTAATGATTTGTCCATGGCGTGAGTGTATACCGCCTTATAGGATAATAGAGCATAGTTAAGGGTACAAAATGTACAAAACAAATGACATGCTCCGTTATTTTGGATGTGTGAGATCTGTTCTTTGACAATTACATAAGTCTAAATGTGACAGATTTAGACAAAAAGAAAAGCGCACTTGATAGAATCAAGAACGCTCTAATAAAACCTGAACACTTTTATTATAGAGCATTTGATTTTGTTTGTCATGTGTAAATTTCGAGTTGTCCCGACTTAAGGGAAGGAAACGGGGATGAGAAACCTCGGGTTGTCTGTCGCCAAAAACAGTCCTGCTGGCAAGCAGTTAAAGCCTACTAGATTATTTTGTATGCGAGCGCTAATTAAATAGTGCGAAGACCTTGAAATAGTTGATAAGCGCGATAATGGATACAGAACCTAGCGATTTTTATAATTTCGAATAATTACTAAAGAAATAGTAGCAAATGAAAACAGGATGAACACTTTGGAGGTATAAAAATGAGTAAAGAATTTCGTTTACTTATTCGTAATTCTAAGAGTGGAAAAAGTGGTTGGTTTGACGTTCCGATAAATTATAACAAACTCGCATCGGCATTAGCTCTTAACGATGAATATGAACATGTCATTGATGAGGATAATTATTTAATTGAAGACTATGAATCACCACTTCGAATGGATAGACTTTATAGCATTGAAGAGTTCGATCAAATAGCTACTTATTATGAAGAATATAGTCATTTTCCTTGTATAGATGAACTGGATAAACTTGTTCTTGATGGTTATTATGGTAGTTTGATAGAAGCTTTTGAGAATATCGAAAATATTGAATATATTGAGCCCATGACAAGAAGTGATTTAGCTCGATATCTTGTAGAAGAACTTGATTTGTTATCTGGAGTTCCTGAAGCCGTGGTTTCATACTTTGATTATTCAGCTTATGGACGTGATTTAGAACTATCAGGAGACTATTCTCAATTAGACTCGGGAGCTTGGGTTGCGATTAGATAGCTGTAAGACTGAGATTGGCTTTGTTCAATAGAATACTTTATAGGGCGTGATAGGATGAGAAATGTAATTTTTACAAATCCAGCTATTCTTGATTCAGATGAAAATTTTAGAACGCTGATAAAAGAGACTGGTTTTGATTTTTTGTTGGATTTAATTCAAGGTTGTATAGAAAGTGATGTAAGTAATCCAAGAATTTCTGTTACGATAGAGGACTTAAAAAACGGAAAAACTATGTTATATGCGTTTGATATTCATGAAACGATGAGGGATTATAGCGTAGAAGTCAAACTGTTTCCATGCCACTGTGAACAAATGAATAGTATTTAGGTGCAGAGAAATCTAAATAAAACACAATAAAATGAGGTGTACGGTATGAAAAAAATTATTTTGACGAATCGGGATTATTTGGAAGAATATCTGGTGAATTATGATCGAACGTGCTTACATGTTTTAAGACAAGGAGCGGCTGATCCAGGAGAGCTTGAAGTTTTAACGCTTAGTGATCTTAAGGATTGGTTAGAGGATAATACGATTACGTTAGACGAAGGGTCTTCTATGGACATAACAATCTCTATTCCGGTTGCTAATCTAAACGATAAGCTTGTGTTTAGACCTTTAGAAGAATCCGATGAAAACGAAATTTATGTCGTTTTTGAGCTAGTAACATTATAAAGAAGTTAAAATCCTTGAAAGAGGGTGATTGTCTTGCATATTGATATTGAAAATATGTCTAAGTTATTGAATTGTCTAGAAGAGAGTCGACAATCTTATTTATCTGCTGTAGAATATGGTCGCGAATTACCACGAGATAAAATCCTGACTTTTGACGAAATCGTCTCAACCTTACGAGAAAATTTGGATTCGCTAAAACGAGGAGAGGAAATATACGTTCTTTTAGATAATTTGACTTATTATGAAACATGCGCTGTTTTTGAGTTGGTAGAAATTATTGACAATGAAACTGTGGTTGTGAGATTTAGGATTAGTCCGGAATAATATTCCTGTGAAATTTAATATGTTTTGATTATAAATACGGAAAGCATAGTTTTTATACAAAGAACTATGCTTTTTTGTTTGCTTAAAAAAAATGAATGAAAAGGAGAGTTTTATACTATGTTACAAGATATTTATTTTAAAGATTCTGAGTTTAAAAATCTAGAATTTTTAGGTCGAAATGAAATGGAAGATTTGGTAGAAGGAAATCGACAAAATCAAAAAACAACGCATTTTTGCTATAAGTTGATGGGACAAAACCAAGTTGGCGGTTTAAATGTACATGTTCCAAGTGATGTAATTGTTCAAGCATTTGAATCAGGGACAGCTGTTAAACTGGTCAATCCTGTTATTCGTGGAATGGCTACTCGAAGTCAAAATGGCTCTATTATTAATTGGATTGTGGTCGCAGATAATATTGTTCCGGCATAAAAAAACTAAAAATAAAGGAGAGGAAAAAATGGCAATTAAAATAAACAAACAAAACCCACTTACCGAAGATCGTTTGGATGTTCAGAAAACGTTAGGGAAACTAGAATTTTTAGGATATGAAGATGATCGTTTAAAAACAGAGGACGGGGAATATACTGGAGAAGTCGATGCTGTACGTGCAGGAGTTTTCAGTGAAAATTTGAATGATGTGTTGGTTGTTTTTCTTCCACCTACATTAGAAAAACAAGAAATTGGTTATAAAAAGGAAGTTGTTCTGGAGGGGGTTCAACTTAGTCCATACACTACATTTAGCTTATCGAGAAACAATGTTGTGCAGTTCAAAGTACAGGCAGAAGCCATTAAACCCATAGAAACGGCTAATCAAAATGCAAATAAACCTTCGGATGATAAAAAACAAGCTCAGAAGGCTTAACAGGGGTGAAAAATGAAATCTTTCATCAAGAAATATGTCTTTCGTTATCGAGGAAAAAGAATCCGATATCGAACAAAAAATCTATTACGTCAAGTAGGTATTTCAATTGGGATACCTACTTTTTTATTGGTTTTAAGTTTATTCCTGTGGGTTTTTAAGGTACTTCCTTCATTTCCTTTGGTTCTCAATTTGGATGGCATAAAAGAGTATTTTTTTATCCATAGACTGGTTGCGCGTAGCTCTCTTGCTTATGACATCTTTAGGCGTTACGGCATTGTTATTATTTAGCTTAAAAGTTATTTTTTATGAACGATATACAGTATTAAGACTTCGTCAAACATTGGCTCGATTTATTATTGATCGTGGGTGGTATCAGATGGAAACTGTTTCTAAAGAAAAAGAGAATTGGTTAAGTATGTTTCAATTCGATAATCACAATACCACGAAAACCGTTTCTAAGGAAAAAAATCAATATTTTCCACGGGTCTATTTTCAACTGAAAAATGATTATTTGTATGTGCGGTTTCCTTTAGACGGAATGAAATTTCAAGATCAATTTTTAGACGTAGCGAAAACTTTAGAGCTTTCTTTTTTTAGTGAGCTAGTAAAACAAGAAATGGAAGAAGGCTATGTTTGTTATCAATTTATTTATGCGATTTCAAGAGATCGTATCATGATTCAGGATGTATTGTCTCAAAACGGTCGCATTAATTTAATGAAACGTGTTGAATGGAATTTTGATAAATTGCCTCACATGTTGATATCCGGAGGAACAGGCGCAGGGAAGTCTTATGTTATTCTTTCCCTTATTTTGGGCTTGATTCGTGGTGAATCTGAAAAAGAAGATTTAAAAATCATTGATCCCAAAAATGCGGATTTAGCAGATTTAGAAGGTATTTTTCCTTATGTTTCTAGTAAAAAGGGCGGCATACTAAAAGCTATACGTGAGTTTAAGGAAGAAATGTTACAAAGGTCAGAGGATATGAAACAACTACCTACTTATGAAACAGGGCATAATTATCGACATTTTGGCTTACGTCCTCAATTTTTAATTTTTGATGAGTTTGTCGCTTTTATGGAAATGCTGGAGTATTCCGAACAAAGCAAAGTGATGTCTGACATGAAGCAAATTATTATGTTAGGGCGACAAGCAGGTTTCTTTATCATTTTGGGGCTTCAAAGACCGGATGCGAAGTACCTTGCTGATGGTATTCGAGATCAGTTTCATTTTAGGCTTGCTCTTGGACGAAATAGTGAGACTGGATACTCGATGATGTTTGGAGATACTAACAAAAAATTTATGCAAAAAGAAATCATGGGTTTTGGCTATGTTGATGCTGGAAAAGGTGTGATCTCAGAGTTCTATAGCCCTTTTGTACCATCTGATTTTGATTTTATGGATGAATTTAAAAAAATAAGTAAGGAGTGATTATATGTCTATTCATATCTAGTTTTTTTGGTGCTGGCGTTACAGCGCCCAAAAGCGCTGAACGGCAGAGCTAACGTCAGCACCAAAAAACTCAAAACCCCCGCTTACTAACAGGGGGGTAGAAAATGACAATGAAACTGTAAAAAACGTTGCACCCGTAACGTTTAGGAGGTAAAAAAAACGTGACATTTTTAAGTGGCTTTCCAAAAGAGGCACTGAGTGCCTGTATTGATTATATTCGAATAACCTTCAAAACCCATGATGTTGATCGTGTGATTGAGGAAGTGATGGGTTTAAAAAAAAGAATATATGCTGAATGCGCCTACTCGAAAATACGGCTATGTCGAAAAATATGAACTTGATCAAATCCGAGTTTATCGTTCTGTGAATTTGGATGAACGTGGGGTGATGATTGAGTTGGCGGGTCAGGGATGTCGCCAATTTGAAGCGGTTTTGGAAATGCAACAGAAAAGCTGGTTTAGTTTTCTTGAATTTGTGCTTCATCAAAATGGAAAAGTTACGCGTTTAGATATAGCGATTGACGACATCGAAGGATACATTGACATTCCGGATGCACTCGAATTTACGCATAAAGGCTACGTTCAATCAAAATTTAATACGTATGACTTTAACGGTCAGGGTAACATTGCTTCCGGCGAACATGAAGGAGTTACGATTTATTACGGCTCTAAAAAGAGTAATGTCTATTTCACTTTTTATCAAAAAAATTATGAGCAAGCCAAAAAACACAAAATTCCGGTGGAAAATATTGGGTTGTGGAATCGTTATGAAGTTCGGTTAATAGATGAAAAAGCGATGTTAGCTGTAAAAGAATTATTAAATCAGCAGGAGATTTCTTTTGTGGGTCGGGGAATATTAAAAGAGTACTTACAATTTGTCTATTTAGATACCATTAGAGGTCAAAAGAAAAAGTTGCGAAAATTAGTCGATGGTTGGCATCAATTAGTGGATGATGTTGATCAGTTGAAGCTAAAAGTTACTCCAAACAAAGATTTCTATACGCGATCTGAAAATTGGCTTCGATCGCAAGCAGGTGCCACGATCAGAATGGTTCAGATTGCTGATGACACTTTAGGGCGCGATTCGACCATTGAAGATATTATTAATCGTTCTGATTTGTCGCCGAAGCAACAACACATGTTACAAGTTTTTACGACCAATTTTCAAGATTTTATTTCAGAAAAGAGTGCTAAAAACCAAGAAATGATATAGAGCAGAGACAAGAAAAGAAACAGTTAAGTGAACTGTTCTTTTTTTATGTCTTAAAAAGGAAGTGCTGGAATGAAAAAAAACTTTTAGACAACTGAATACATTTATAGTTTGGTCAAGCGTGATCGTTCTGGTTATCTATTTAGCTTATTTACTTTCGCTTACTATGGCTTTTGGTCTTGTGGGCTTTAGTTTTGTATTGATTATGATACTTTATGGTGTTGGTTCGATGGCATTTCAACTCATAAAAAAAACGAGGAGATCATGATGAATACAACAATGCGCTTGGTTGAATCCGAGAAACTGGTTGAGGTGTTTTTGCAGGCACTTGATAGAGAGTTGAGAAATGTCAGGCGTGTTTGGGCTGAAAGTGTGGCTTCTCTAATTGTGGAGCAAGGAATGAGCCTAAGTTCATTATTGACTTATGTAGAAAGCTTACAAGAAAGCTTTTTGGATAGCTATCAAGAACGAATCCATTTGTTTGTAAATAACTATTTTAAAAATAAGGGTTGGCGTGAGGAAGAAGAATTTCAAGGGAAGTGCAAAGTTTTATTAAATGAGGCTTTAAGAAGTCGATTGAAAGAACTCATCGTTTAGATCGGAGGATTGAAGATGAAAAGTGTCAATTCCGAAATGGAAAGCATTGGTTTTTTGGTTGGAATTCCATATACCCTTTTTGTTCGAGAGATCGGTCGCAAAACAATGTTGGTTGTAGAAGGCGAACCCGTACATGCTGTTCGAGGTGGATTTCATAAAACGAGCGGCTCTTATTTGTATACATTTTATAAAGCGCGTTATGAAAGAAAAGATGGCCGGATGGCAGGTTTGAAAGTGTATATGAAGAATCGTTCGTTTGTTGAAGTTTTCTACCGAGTAAAGAAATATTTGGAGTTTTTGGAACATGAAAAAGTGAAGGTGAGGTGAAAAGATGGATAGCTTTAAAAGAGGGCAAGTTTTCTACTTAAAACGTGGTTATTTAAAAGATTTAGACCATTTGTTATTTGCCCCATTAAAACAGAAGTTAGGTGAAATGGTTGGTGAGGGAAAAGCTGTTGAGGCAACCAATTTAAGTGAAGCTGAACAAAAAACCTATAAAAATGATCGAGACTACATTAAATTCTATGTTTAGAAAGGAATGATTGGGATGCGTATACGATCACCGACCGAATAAAGAATCACCAATAAACAAAAAACAACAAAAAATAGAAAAGAGGATAAATGAATGACCCAAACACTAAATAAAAAAGTAGCCATGACACTTGCGGCAGGAGTAGTTTTATCTTTAGCATCCGTCCCTTATAATGCCTTTGCAGAACCTATCAAGGAACTTCCGAATGTTGAAGTTCCATCCAAAAATTCAGAAGCATCATCCAAGTATTCCGTTATTCCGGTTTTTAATCCGGAAAAAACGACAGCAAGTACCTTTGGCGAAGGCTGGACAAAGACAGAACAGAATCAGGGAGGAAAGCTGGTTTCCTATTCACAAGTCAACCCAACAACTGATAAAAAAGGGAAGATCGGTCTTGTTTATTCAAATGTAGCCACTTATGAAGGACGCTCGCTGGATTTAAAAATTACGATTACAGATTGGAAGCCGTATTTTAATGGGGACAAGGTGATTAGCTACGGACGTGAAGCGATTTCGCACACACAGACAGGCTATTCTGACGTGCAACAGGAATGGCAATACATTGATTCTGAGACTAAGAAAAATGTAGATGTCAAAGGCTCGTTTATGACTTTTGTGGATATGGATGGGATGCAGTCCATCACCTTCGACAAAGCCACAACAGCCAACATCGATAAAATTTATGTGTCAGAAGACACATGGCTTGATGCTTCAACCATTGACGGAGGCTTGAAGATCGCAGAAACAGCCAATAAAACGTCCGTGGATAGTGATTTATTTGCGCAATTCACGGCTTTGTTCGATGGCGGAAAAATGACCTTTAGCTGGGGCAAAGACTATGAAGGTGCCGGCTATTCAAAAAACAATTCAAGTCCGAAGGGATTTGCAGGCAACGAATACTTTGCTTATAGTAGCACAAAACCTGTGAGAACAGAAGTTTTAGAGCCGACAAAATTAGTAAGTGATTCCAATGAAAAAGATAAAAACGAGAATACGTTAGACTATGTACAAGAAGCTTATTCCTACACAGTTTCACATACTGTACCCGATGAACGAAAAGAATTTTACTACAAATCGTATCAAATGGAAGATCAGTTAATCGATGAATTAAATCTTGATTCTGTGTCGATTACGAACGAAAAAGGGGAAGATGTAACAGCTTTATTTGAAAATAAAACGACAGATAATGCTGTAAAATTTGTCGCAAAGAGTGAAATCCTACAAAAGGCTGATTTTTATAATCATACCTACTTTTATAATTTAGGCGTTAAAGTCAAAAAAAAACGCTGATCTTTCGAAGTACAAAGATGCAAAAGGAAATATTATATTGCCAAATACAGCCAAAATTACAATCGATGAAAAAACAAAGCCAACCGGAACAACAGAAACCAAAGTTCCAGAACCTATCTTGCTCAAACTTCAAAAGAAAATCGTTGAAAATGGGCAGTTAGTGGATCAAAACCAAACCACACAAGAAAAGACCTATCAGTATCGACTAGATTACACGATTCCGAATGATATTCCGTACGAAAAAATGGAAGTTGGGGATACGTTAGAAGCCGTTTTGAATTTAAAAGGTGTGAAAGTGCTTGATGAGAAAGATAAGGATATTACTGAGGAAGGGACTTTGACAGTCGATGTAGAAAAAAATAGTTTTAGTTGGTCGCCAACAGATACGGAAGATTTTTCCGGAAAATCATTTTATGTATTGATTGATGCGTCCGTAAAGAAAGATTCTGATCTCTCGAAATACAAGAAAGAGGGCGTGTATGTGATTCCGAATAAGGCGTATTTGAGTTTGAATGAAGATAAACAAGAAACGAATCAAGTCACAACGCTTGTTCCGATTCCTACACCAGTTAAACCGGAAAAGAAAGCAAAAGAACCAAAACAAGAAAAAACGGTAATCCCGACATCCGAACCTGTTCAAGAGATTCCAAAAACGGGTACATCGGGGACAGGATATAAACTGTTAGATTTCTTTAAAAACCTATTTTAATTAAGGAAAAGCGCTGATGACTGAATCATTGGCGCTTTTTAACTACAAGAAGAAAGGAAGAACAAAATGGAAAAAAGGAAGAAAAAAAGAGGGCTGTTTTTTTGGTCGCAAATGGCGTTTATTGTTGCTGCGTTGGTGATTGCTGGAATAGTCGTTACAGAAAATTTTTTAGCAAAAAGGGATGCACAACAAGTCCAAAAAGTAGAGATTCCGGAAACATTAGTCGCTGAAGCAAGCAAACAAGATTTTAAACAAGCAGATCTAGTTGATCGTCCATCAATTAAGAATTTAAGAGAATTTCAAAATTCCAATGCGTATCAAAAAATTTTGAAGAAAACGGCAGGAGTGATTGAAATTCCAAGTTTAAACCTTCAACTTCCGATTTTTTTAGGCACGACCGATCAAAATTTGAAAGTAGGGGCGACGACTTTCCGTGAAGATCAAGAACTCGGGGAGGGGAACTACGTTCTTTTAGGTCATAATATGGGGGTTGCAGGGATTTTGTTTTCAGATTTGAATCAGTTAGAACTTAATGATGAGATTCAGGTGACGGTGGCAAAAAAAGATGGAGTAACGAAAAAAAGAAAGCTACAAAGTGACAAATAAGCAAAAGGTTTCATATAAAGATGGAGAAGTGATGGAAGATACCGATGATACGCGTTTAACTTTAATTACTTGTGATAAAGCCACATCCACCACACAACGGATTGTTATCCAAGCCGTTCCAAAAAAATAGGGGGTGAGCCGGTTGTTTCAAAAACTTAAAGCTGTTTTTTCGAAGATAAATATTCAACAAGAAAAGAAAGAAAGACGAAAACTGCCTCATGCGAGAACGCATGGTAAAGGCATTCGAATGCTCCTTTGGCTGTTAATTTTTTTGATAGCTATTTCAGGGATACTTGGATATTTTAAAGCTGTCAAAGTCGATCATCGAACCGTGTCAATCCAAAAAGAAATAAAGAAGCAGAAAAGAGAAGCTACGAATGCTACGAAACAGGAATCTGAAAATCCGATGTTCCTTTTCACTAATGATTTTATTCAGCATTTTTTAAATGTACCTGAGAATCAAGAGGATAGAGATCGCTATAAAAAAACATTGAGAGGTTATTTTGCAGATGGGATTTCGCTTGATTATGTGGACGCGTCACAAGGAAAACGCGAGTTAAAAGACAGTGCCTTTTTCAATTTACTTACAAAGGACGGGCAACAAATTGTTCAGTATACAGTAACGTATGAAGATGTAACTTTTGTAGAGAAGGAAAAGGTGAAAAAAGAAAAGTATAAGGAGGGCAACAAAGAAAAAGTAAGGGATGTCAAAGAAAAAATTAAGGAGCCATCTAAGAAAGAAATCACGTGTATATTGAATGTTCCTGTACAAAAAACGAAACAAGGGCAATACACAGTCGTTGAAAATCCGTATTTTTCGAGCGTTCCAAAACTAAATAGCTCAAAAGGAAAAGCAATTACCGATTCCTTAGCGGATTCAGAATTAGAACCCCTTTCATCTAATAAAGAAGAGGCTGTCAAGAAGTTTGTCAACAGCTTTTTCGAAAAGTACGCTTCTAGTCCGAAAGAAGAAATGGTCTTCATGATGAAGACACCTGAAAGTTTGGAGGGTTTAAAAACGTTTGAAGAAGTGACGAATTTCAAGAGCTATCGGTTGAAAAAAAAATAGCGTCGTTAAATGTTCTGTAACCTTTAAAGATAAAGATACACAAATGGTGGATGAGGAAGTATTCACCTTAGAATTAACACAGAAAGAAGGACAATTCTTTGTCTTAAACTTGACACATACATTAGGAGGGAAAAACGAATGAATCATTTTCATTTACTTTTAGGTGCTTTGCCTTCGTTAAACGGATTAAAAAATTATATTCAAACGGAGGGCGGAAACGGAGCAACGATTATATTAGTAATCTTTGCTATTGTTTTCTTTTTCAAACAACAAATTGGGAAATTTTTTGGCTTTTTTGATTTTTGCAGGTGTTATCTTTTTTGCTATTGGAAATCCAACTTCTATTATTTCAGCGATTAAATCTGTTTGGAATATGGTCGTGTAAAAATGAGAAAGGAAGCATACAACTATAAGCGGGCATTCAATCATCCGGTTGTAATTCGAAAGTTAACCGACCATTTGACTTTACCTTTTGGAGGTGTAAGGTTAGCTCGAGCCGTCATTTTTATGGCGGTTCTTGCTATATTATGGCTTTTTCGGGCTGTTGTTTTTTCACTTGGGAGTTTGATACCAGGACTTAGTTTGGTTTTATTCTTAGGCATCCCATTTTTAATTTCAGGATGGCTGCTGAAAATCAATCCAGATGGAAAAAAACTACATTATTTTTTGTGGGATTATCTCACTTATCAATGGACGATTAAGCAAGGCAAAAAAAGAATTTCAAATGATGCCATGATTCGTTATATGGATAAAAAGGTATCCTTTGAACCTTTTTATTATAGGACGCGTAAAAGGAAGGGGGAGGATGAGCAATGAGTTTAAAAACACCATTGAAAGCGATTCAACGAAATTTATTGGTGACGAAGCAAGGGGAGATTTGGGCGTATTATCGAATTAACCCGAAATCCATTCATTCGGGGAATAAAACAGCGAAAGAAGAGCAGAAAGAAGCCTTTCAACATTTTGTAGAACAGCTCGAACACTATCAAGATTTTCATTTACACATGTTTCCTAAACAAATGGAGTTAGAGAAATTGAACGCCGAACTCGAAAAGGATTTTGATGAATCTACTCTAAAAATTGGTCAATATTATAATCGTGAAACGGAAAGATTGTTAAAAAGTCAGTTAGGCTTAATTACCAAAAATGAGTTCATTTTTGGTGCAAAGTTGAAAGATAACATTTTTGATGCAGACGATACCAAAACCAAAGTTTTTAATGCAGTGGGTTCCGTTACCGACACGATTTTGAATTTGTTAAATTTGACTCGAGAAATTGCCGATGAATTTTATGAAAAATTTGAGGAAATAAGAAAAAGAATTGTATCAATTAGTTGTCTCCGTTGGAGGGCGACGCTTGAGAGAAGATGAACTAGTTTATTTCAATCGTCATGCCTTTATTCGAGATATGCAACATTCCATAGAAGAAGAATCGGGAACTCGAGGAGTAAGCAATATTACTGATGGAGTGATAGACCCTACAAATACGGGCTATTTAAAATTAGAAACACCTGAGGGTGAGAGATGGATGACCCATGTAGTGGTTGATGATTTTGGTTACGATATGAACTATACTCATATTTTCGAACGGGCGCAAAGCTTTTCTTTTTCCACAGAATTTGTCATCAAAGCCCAATTTAAAGATTCGGATTCTGTGTTAAGGAAAACGAGCATGGTTAAAACACGAATGAAGCAAATGGCTGGAGAAAAACGTGAAACGGGCGATGAGGTGGAAGATTCGGTTAAAGATGCACGCTATGTTCTCAATCGGTTAGAAAATCAACTGGGAGGAGGGAATCAAAAGTTTATTGAATGGATTGCCGCCTTTGTGGTGACAGGAGCAACAAAAAAAAGAATGCAAAAAACGAGCATCCTTAGTTCGACGTTCGATGAAAAGGAAAGAAATCTTCTGTGTTCAGCCCAGTGCTGATCAGTTACAACTTTTCTATAGATTTTTGCCCGGTCAGTCTTTATCATCTGAAAAAAATTGGGTACAAAAAACAACCTGTGTGGGCTTTGCAGAAAATTTGTTTGGAGTTAGTCAACGTTTAGGCAACAACATTGGCTTTTATTTAGGGCGTATTAATCGTTATTTACAAAATAACACCATTCAAGAATCGGTTCATTCCAGTCGTGATATTGTGTTATTCCATCCTTTTGTTGCGAATAAAGGGATTGAAGGCGCAATGACGGACAGTCCTCATATTAGTGTGACTGGTGAAACGGGAAAAGGAAAGTCCTTTCTCATCAAAATGATTGTGATGTTCTTAGCCATGTTGAAAGTCAAAACCTTATATATTGACCCGAAAACGGAAGTGCAAGAACAATTTGAGCGGACAGCGAATGATTCCGAAATTAAAAAGAAATACCCACTGTTCTCCAAACTGTTAAAATCATTTGAATACTATAATCTCAATGCCAATGACCCGAATAGTCATGGCGTGCTTGACCCTATTGTGATGTTGGAAGGTGTAGAGGCAAAAGATACAGCACAAGCTGTGATTGAACAAATTTACACACTCGATAATAAAGATGATGTCAAACGCGTATTGTTGCGAGCGATTGATGAAGTGCTGGAAGAACGGCAACGAGGAGAAGAAGTGGGCTTTATGCAGGTAATCGAACGGTTACAAGCTTCGGATGAGCTAGCGGTTAAAAATGCAGGGGAGCTTCTCTTTCAAGAAATCCATAATAGCGTTTTACAATTGATATTTTCAAACGGAAAAGTTAAGAGCCTAAATTTCACTAGTAAAATGAATATTTTAGGCATTGAAGGCTTGGATTTACCCGATAAAGATACGAAAAGCAAAGATTATGAGAGCGGTGAGAAAAAAGCGTTGGCAATTATGATTCCATTATCTAAATTCTGTAACAAGTTTGGTATGGAGAACAAGAAACAAGAAACCTGCGTGATATTTGATGAAGGATGGATGCTAACGTCAGCAAGATCAGGAAAGAAACTCATTAAATCTATGCGGCGCGTGGGACGTTCTTATAACAACGCGTTGGTGCTTGTGACCCAATCAGTGAAGGATGTAAATACAGAAGATGACAACGGAAACTTTGGGGTCAATTTTGCGTTCGATGAAAAGTCAGAACGGAAAGATATTTTACGGTTTATGGATTTAGAAGTGGACGAGAAAGAAAAGAATGCCAATGAAAAATTATTGGCAAATATGATTAAAGGGGAATGTTTGATGCGCGATATTTATGGAGACACGAATAAAATCGGCATTCACTGTCTGTTTGAGGAGTGGGCAGAAGCCTTTAAAACTGTGGATAGTACCCATTCAGCAATTGCTGAGAAAAAATTCGCGTAAGAAAGGAGGGTGATCCATGAAACGGTTTCTAGTCAGTTGTTTGTTGGTTTTTTGTTTTAGCATAATAGGAACTCAATCGGTGTGGGCTGAGGAGCCCGCCGAAATGATTGCCAAGAAGAAAGAAAATGTGGCAGGCATTGAACTTCATAGCAAGTATTTTCCATCGGAAAATTATCAAGCGATTACGGACACAAGTGACGAAGGATGGATTGATAGTAAATTGGTTGGGGCGATGAATGGCATTACAAATTTTTTCTTTTTCCTTACTAAAATTATTGCGGAAATTGTGGATACCTGTGTCGAGAAACTTTATTCTGTAAATGTCATTGAAAAAATATCTGATATGGTGTCGAAAATATCAGGGGTTCTATGGCGGAATTTGGAAGCGTCCTTCGGTGTTCTCTTTTTCTTAATTGCGGTTATTCAGATTTTCTTTATCTTTACAGCGAAAAGGAACTCAATGCAAGCTATGAAACGAGGCTTTATGTTGTTTTGTGTGATGGGAGTTTGCCTTATGTGGTTTTCGAATACAGGCTATTATTTGAAGACGTTGAATCACTTGAGTAGTGAAACGCAAGGCGTGATTATGAAGGCAGGTACCGAGTTTACAACAAGTTCAGGGGAAAAAGTGGAAGAAGGAAAAGAACTCGAGGGTTCTTTAGCGATTATGCGCAATTTCTATTTTGATCTGATTGTGAAACGTCCTTATTTGTTGATGAATTATGGGACGCCGAATCCTGATAAGATTGGGGAGAAACGCATTGATGAAATGTTAAGTTATAAAGTAACGACGAAAGAAGCGATAGAAAAAAAGAAAGAAGCGGTTAAAGAGGAGATTGATAGTAAAGATAATGCTTATATGTCTTCGGCTTATGCAACTTATCAAATGGCTATCGCCTTTCTATCCTTTTTATTCTCTATTGTATTAGGCATTCCACTCATTCTAATCGCCTTTATGAATGTGATTGTCGGTATTTTGGCAATGGTGATTGCCGTAATCGTACCGACTACAGCCATTCTTAGTTATTTACCAAGTTTTGCCAACTCTATTTGGAATACCCTTGGAAAGTTAATAGGCGTATTCTTGTTAAAGGCGCTGATTGGTTTATTGATTCTATTTATTTTCTTGATTGTCAATACGATGGATATTTTGCTTCCACCTACGAGCTTAGGTATGTATTTTGTTAACATTTTAGCGATAGCGGTCTCTATCATTTTGATGTTGAAATATCGGAATCAATTAATTAAATTTTTTACAGCTGGTCGCGTAGCAACGTTAGATGGGAATTATCCGGAACGCATTGGACGTGGAGCAGAGAATCTAACCGAACATACCCTAAGAAAAGTACGGTCGCGTTTGTCTAGTGAACAAGATCAAGCTCCGATTTTGAATGAGAATGACGGGGAAAATACAGGTAAAAGAGAACGAGAAGAACGTGAAACGCCTGAAAAAACAACTGATTTTTCTAATGCGACAGAAATGAGAAACACTGAATTTGATGGGGACAAGCAACCAAATGAGCGAATGGCACAAGATGGCAAACAGGAAGACACAACTGGGGAACAATCGGCTGTTGAAACAAGTTCGGATGAGGATTCTACGATAGGAAATCGAAAAGAGGAAGAAGAAACGAAGGTTAATTCAGTGGTACCAAATGAAGAAAGTGATCTTTCATCTTCTGAGGATGAAGAGGAAACAAATCGTGATCGAGCAGACTATGACACAGTTCCTCCTATGGAAACTAATATCGTTGAGCTCGACGATTATCGAAATGTCGAACGAATGCCACAAGATGCCTATGATGCAGATGCGTATTCCTTAGATAAACTAGAAAAAATCACGCCACCTGAATCCAACGCTGAATCTACTCGCATGCAGGAACAGGAAGAAAGAAACCATCATGACGGGGAGAGCGTATCCTCATCGCGTATGTCACAAATGCCTGCCCAACAACATTCTTATGACGAATCGAGTAAACCGGCTGTTCAAGAGCCAGTCAATCAAGAGACACCACCTTTTGTGGAGGATGAGGAGCAAGTAACGAAAAGGAGATGGGGGAATTGAAACATATAAGTTGGGTAAGCGCAAGCGGCTTGATACTGTTATTATTGATGATTCCCTTGTTTATGATGATGTTGAACCCAACTAATATGGAAGAGAACGCATTTCATACACAAGACAAGGAGGAGATAGGAACTATTATGGTTTCAAAGGAAGTCGAACGTTATCGTCCGTTGTTTGAAAAATACGCAAAAAAGTATGGAGTGGAAAAATTAGTAAATATTCTGATGGCCTTAACCATGCAAGAAAGTGGCGGACGTGTTCCAGATGTTATGCAAAGTTCGGAAAGTTTAGGACTTCCACCCAATACGATTACTGACCCTGAACAATCCATTGATGCAGGTGTTCGTCATTTTAAAGCCGTATATACGAGTGCAAAGAGTGATGTAGATTTAGCGTTACAGGCTTATAACTTTGGAGGGGGATTTATTACGTGGGTGCAAAATGGAAAGGGGGGGCAAGTATACGTTAAGTCTCGCGCAAGAATTTAGCTCAATGATGGCAGGGAAAATGGGTTGGGGACGATATGGTGATCCTGAATATGTCCCTCATGTTCGAAGATACTTGAAGCCTACCTCCAACTTTACAGGCGATTTCCAAAAAGTGATGGATGAAGCGTTGAAATATCAAGGGAATCCTTATTCTTGGGGAGGAAGCACCCCACAAACTGGGTTTGATTGTTCAGGCTTAACTCAGTGGACGTATAAACAATTGGGTATTTCTCTTCCGCGCACGGCGCAAGAACAGTTTTACGCATCTAAAAAAGTCTCTGTAGCCGAAGCAAAAGCGGGTGATCTAGTATTTTTTACAGGAACATATGCGGGGAAATACATTACCCATGTTGGTATTTATTTGGGAAATGGACGCATGTATAACTCCAATGATTCAGGGGTTAAGTATGACAATTTGACTGGATACTGGAAACAACATCTAGTAGGGTATGGTCGAGTGGCTGATTTTAAATAAAGGAGAGGGTGAAAAAATGTCTAGATTTTTAATCGGATTATTTTCTATTGTGTTAGGACTTTTGTTTCTCTATTCTGTAAGTCGAAATTTTTTCTATCATGAAAAAAATCAAGCGTTAATGAAGCAAGTTCAGACTCTTTCGCATGAAAATAAGGATTTAAAGCAGGTGAATTCAAATCAAGGTGGACGAGAAAACCAAGCTTTTCTCGAAGCCTTTTTCACGTATCGAAATGGAGAAGATCGTTACCGAGCGGTACACTCGTTACTAACCCAAAATGGATTGGCTGATGCTTTTCCGTCTGGAGATATGAAACAATCTAAGGTTCAATCTACCCTTCTAAAAGCCGATAGTTTTTACTTGAAAGGGGAAGGGGATGTTTCGTATTTAAATGTATTGAAATTGGAAACAACTTTTAACGATCAAAGAAATGAATACCATATGATTGTTCAAACCACATTGAATGCAGATCGCAAAATAGCGCACATTCAAGTAATCACAACGTATTAGGATGAAGCATGGTATAATAATTGAGTCAGAGAAAAGGCTCAATTACATAATAAAAATGAGGTGAAGAAAAATGAAAAAAAAGGGGTTGGTTTTGGTTGGTATTCTTTTAGCGTTTGTGTTGACTGCTTGCGATGGTTCCAAGTATGATGAACAAATTGACAGTGTTGTGAAGTATGAAGATAAGCTATTATCAGATGTAAATGAACAAGAAAGAAACTTAAAAAGGGAGGAATGTAATTTTAAAGTTTTTAAAAACGGACAGTATGTTTTTATTGAATATCCAGGGCGTAATGAAAGTAAAAAGTTGCGTAACAAGCTATTTAAAATAGAGTCTAAAAATGGAATTTTTTCTGTTCCTGATTACAAAGCAGATGACTGGGAAGCTGATTATACCGAAACAAATGTAAAATAATTTTTTTGGATTCGCTATATGTGTTCTGGTGTTTGCGAACGGGTAGAGTGATTAATAACTACGGCTCTCAGTAAAACAGGTTTATCAGGAGGGAAATAAGAACTAGTAGCAAAAAAAGATGTCTTACTTTTATACAAGTGAGGCATTTTTTTATTTTTCGATGTCAGAGTTTTATGTTAAAATAAGGGTGTAGAGTAAAACTTTCAGTTAAAGACGTTTAATTTGAGGTTTTTGTACTCTTAAAGATTTAGTAGCAGTAAAACAGTTCGAGTTACATTTTCCCGGAAAATTGAGTTTTTGTACTCTTAAAGATTTAGTAGCAGTAAAACTTCATGAACGTCGGGGCTCCCTCCGACGTTGTTTTTGTACTCTTAAAGATTTAGTAGCAGTAAAACATTATTAACGAATACTCAAAAACGCATGAGGTTTTTGTACTCTTAAAGATTTAGTAGCAGTAAAACATTATTAACGAATACTCAAAAACGCATGAGGTTTTTGTACTCTTAAAGATTTAGTAGCAGTAAAACAACAAACCATTTTTTAGAATTTCTAGCATGGTTTTTGTACTCTTAAAGATTTAGTAGCAGTAAAACTTTTCTTCCTCAAATACAAACACAGTTCTTGGTTTTTGTACTCTTAAAGATTTAGTAGCAGTAAAACATCATTCTTACCTTTTATTCGCAACTCATCGTTTTTGTACTCTTAAAGATTTAGTAGCAGTAAAACACCGCCAAAGAAACAATTATGCTTCTCAGAGTTTTTGTACTCTTAAAGATTTAGTAGCAGTAAAACTGTTGGAAATAACTGACCTCTATGCAGTTTGTTTTTGTACTCTTAAAGATTTAGTAGCAGTAAAACAAGCGAGTGCGTATCCAGAAGCTGATCAAGGTTTTTGTACTCTTAAAGATTTAGTAGCAGTAAAACCATTCGTAATAATATAATGCCTAGCAATTGGTTTTTGTACTCTTAAAGATTTAGTAGCAGTAAAACCCATTGGAACATGAAATGTCTGTGCATGAAGTTTTTGTACTCTTGAAGATTTAGTAGCAGTAAAACATTTTGCCAGAAACGGATGCGTTGAGAGGCGTTTTTGTACTCTTAAAGATTTAGTAACGGATTATGAGTTGACCTTGTCCAAATGGATGGGGTTATTTTTATGCCATTTTTGTATCGTTACTAGACGATTTCATCAAATAGTCACATTTCTATTCCATATTGTATGTTACACTGTAAAAGTAGAAATAGAATACAACGAAGAGGTGAGTGTACAGCGTGAAAGATGTTGAGTACAAGGAAGATGATTTTGACCGTGCGCATGAGAGTATTGGGAACTTAATCGGGAAAGGCGTTTGGGGAAAAGGGGCAATTGATGAGCTAAAGAAAGCCTCAGAGAACTTGGACGATGTCGAGGAAATGATTCGCGATTTGGATTGTGATGGAGCGATTTCATTCCGTCATACGAGTTCAGAAAAAGACCTTCAATCCCTGTTTGAAGATTTTGAAGTCTTGCACCAGTTTTCAGGACAAGTGGATGAACTCATTCATACGAAAATTGATCGACCATTCTTTGAAGACTTGGATAAGTTTGTGGAAGGAATGCGGAATTTGGATGCGTCCAAATTTACGACCACGAATCGGATTGGAGCAACGAAAACAGAGACCGTTTTTGTGAATAGCTATACGCAGGAACAGCGAGAAGTACCCAAAACAGAAGTCACGATGGATGATTTGTTTAGCGGGAGTACTGTCTATGCGGACAAATTGAAAAACCAGTTTCAGGAATGGAAAAAGTTGAATCCGGAAGAGACGGTTTCAGAGAACGATTTTCGGGCGGCGATGCTGAACACGCGAGCGTTTGCCTATACGTCGATCAAAGACGAACAGCAGAAGGAAGAGTTTTGGGTGAATGTTATTGTGACAGTGGGCATCGTTGGAGTGACGATTTTTTGTCCACCTGCCGGACTGGCAATCGGGGCGGCATATGGTAGTTTGGAGCTTGGTACAGCGATTTCAGGAAAAGATTGGGTAAGCGGCAGAGAGCTTGAGACTTCCGAACGGGCGATGAGAGGGGCATTATCTGTCGCGGATATGCTTCCAGCAGTGAAGGCTTTTTCTACCGGAATCAAGGGGCTTCCAACAGGTTCAGCGCTGGAACGACTGATGCGTCCGCCATTGAAAAATGTGAACGATCTTGTTGTGCAAGGGAACAAAATGGCGCTTACGCGAATAAGAGGACTAAAAGCGGCTTTAAAAGAACCGGTACATACAGGCACAACAGCGGTTAAGAAACAACTGAACCATCTAGGTGATAGTTTGAATCTTCCACCGCGTGGACAACTCGCGGCGCCGGGTGTTGGAGCTGTTCCGGTAAAAGGAAATAGTCAAAAGGCGCTGAAGAAAGTCATGCAGGAATTTGACTTAAATCTTGGCGGGGGTAAGCGAACAGGTGATATAATTGAGGAAAGCACGAAAGTGTTTAAGACTGAAAAAGTGACGCTTGAAAATGGAGAGGTAGCCTATAAATCATCTCGTGGTGAGTTGGTCAGGTCTCCAGATTATTTAGATGAAGTGGGAGAAATAAAATGGCCGCCGAAAGGCACCGATGGTTTTGTGTGTGACAGTTCTGGCAAACCCATTATGACAGATGCAAACTTGAAGGCGGGTCAGATTGTTGATCGATATGGCGATTCAATGGGTAGATTTACGAGTCCAGTAGAAAATGGCAAGATATTGGCGTACGATACAAGAGGATTGCCTTATCCAGAAAGTATAAAAGCTTATCACCAGTATGAAATACTATCAGACATTACAAAAGATAACATAAGAGACGCATACATTAATTCTGCAGAGGGAGTAAAGAAACAAATAGATGGGATAATGGATAAATTTGGGCTTGATTTTGATAAGCTAGCCAGTGTTCAAAAAGGAAAAGTTGCAGAAGTGTTTGGTGTTGGTGGAGGAGAGCAAATTAAGTTTGTTACTAGTGTAAAATATTATGAAATACTAGGATTAATAAGGGAGGTTAAATAAAATGATGACTCAGCAGATAGAGGAGTTTAGCAAGATAATTAAACAAGAGATAAATAAGAAGAACTATCAAACACTGAGATATGTGCTATTTGATGAAAACAGTAAAACACCATTCGCTGTACATCTTTACTTAAAAGATGATAAATTTATGGTGGATTCACGAGATGAGCGAGGTTATATTATTGGAGCAACTTTCGAGTTTTTAACTTTTGATGAGGCTAAAAGCAAGTTTTTTCACATACTAGATTTGACTGTTGAAATAAATAGAGGGGATTTAAAACTGGGATATGCCTCAGATTATTCTTCTCCTCTTTGGGATGATACAAAGATTAATTAATATAAAACGGCATTAGCTCAGGCTTTTGCCGTTTATTTTTGTGAGGACGTCATTCCCACACATTTATTCCGATAAACAATAACTATCCCATTTTAGATAGGTTTTTTTATGCCTATTTACCTATTGATTGACAGAACGTTTGTTCGTATAATAAATTTATTCGATTAGAGGTGATAAAATGAATTGGCTACACACAAATGCGTTATTTGATAGTGTTACAAACGCAGATAAGTTTATTCATGATTTCCATAAAATAGTAGTGTCAGATGTGCCGTTGTGGGCGGTTCAGAAAGATTTGTTATATTTAATGGAAATGAATGAGACCAAGTCTTTTCGAATTCCAAGCACGCGCACAAGAGATAGGTGCGACCATATTTTTCGATTTGAAAAGACAAGTGAGCCATCAAATGATAGAAACATCAATGTTTATACATATAAAGATTATGTGTAGGAGGAAGTCGTGTGTATAATTTGTTTGATGATCCCAGTTATATAGATCGCCAAGAATATATTTTTATGTTGTTGATTGCGATCGATCGCAAAAGAACTGTTGAAATTCATGTGCGGCAGAATGAAAGGTTACTTAAATATAAAAAACTGGCACCCGTTTACTTAAATGTAACGACAGGTATTGTCCAGTTACAACATTTTAATGAGTATATCGAAACATTTTCGATTGATGAGATTGTTTTTTTAAAATAAGCTTAGGCTTATTTTAGAACTGGAGATTGTCCACAAAATGATCAAAATAAAAAAATCTAAAAGCAATGGAAATGATAGAAAGTACGAAATAACCCATAGTGTATATTTTCCTGCTATTCTAATTTCGTTTTTGGTTTCCACAAAGTATCCATTTTTTTTGTGTTTCTTATACTGATAAGTGTATTTAGGTAAGTGTTTATGCTATTTTGTGTTTTTAAGACATTAGAACAATCCATACTTACACTTCTCAAAATCCAGTGCCCGTTAAGGGCGTGCCGGTTCGACCCCGGCCGCCGGTATCATCAGAGCACCAACTGTTTTAACGATTTGATTCGTTAGGAAGGTTGGTGTTTTTTATGCGTAAAAACAGAGTTGACTATTATTTTGACTATCATATCAAAATAATTCAATAAATCTTATGTCAGATAAAAAGTAAGAAAATTATTTATCTTACTCGAAAAAAGAAATAAAATTAGTTATTTTAATCGTTAATTACAAAAAACGAGTATTTTATTACATTTTTAGTCATTGTAGTGAATTTTATGGTATTGTTAAAAAGTAAATAGATGTTGATAATTTAAGATGGAAACAGGAAGGGGGAGTAGCAGGGTAAGTTGAGCATGTGATTTCATGTGAAAAAAATAAACAATTTTAATCTCTTTTATCAATATAGATTTACATATAAATATAGAAAAGAGATGATACTAGAATGAAAATAAAACTGCCAATTAAAATTATGATTGCGACTTTGCTATTATGTCAGGCTCCTTTAGTTGTGAACGCGAAAAGTATAGAGCCGCCAACAAAGGACGCCTTCTCAAAGGCGATTGTAGGAAGTAATGAAACAGCTCCGATATATGATGGCAACAAACTAAGAATCAAATCTAACGGAAGCGAACAAGAAGAGAGCACAATAATGTTCAAAGAAGATTTTGAAAGCGGCAATACAGATAATTGGCACAGTAGAGGAATGGGTACTAGTGAGGTTGTTGCTGATGCAAGCAGCGGATCAAAGGTGCTTAAACTGTCAGGTGAAGTAGAGTTAGAAACGATTAAAAATTTGTTAGTAGGCAAAGATATCAGTGCTTTATATCGTTTTAGCTTTGATACAAAATATGATAGCCAATTCTCTAATTTTGCAGGCGGTTATAGATCTGATTTCGATATTGGTGCTCAATTCATCCCAATGACGAACTCTTTAGAGTGGCATCATAATTCATTCGTATTTTCAGTTGGTACGGAAACTCAGACGCCAGATTTCCATAGTATTCTAACAAATAATGCTGGAACCACGTACATAGATAATATTGTTTTAGAGAAAATAACGCCAACTTCGTTTACTGACTTCAGCAAGGGGAAACTTGATGGCTGGAAAGTAAATGAAGATGCAACCTACTCGTTTCAAGAAACGCTCAAAGGTAAGGTTTTAAACATAAAAAATTCGAAATCGTATCCGGTTTTCCCAAGTTCACTTTACTATGTCTTATCTAGGAAGGAACTTTTTCAAGCAGCAACAGAGTCATCTATGGAAGGTGTAGCAATGTTAGCGAAAGTGGCAACAAGTGCACGAGGTGAAGCTGAAAATACACTTATAAACGGTTTTGGAACGACCATGTACGGATCTAATTTCTATACCAATGGATTGGATGATTATGATTGGTTTAGAACTCTTCCTTTTAATGGTAATCGAGAATATGAAACGGGGGAATTCAACTATGGTCTATTAGGCACATCAAATGTCAATGTACTTAGTAAGCCAGAATTAAATGTAAAAGATATTGCAGTTTACAAAGGTATTGTAATGGAAACTAACTAAATGACAAGGAAAAAAGCAGCGTAATATTGATTACGCTGCTTTTTGGATTCAATGAGAATAGTTGCTTTGGATGTTGTTTATGAAGGATTGGTAATTTTCACGATTGTGTAAGGTATCGAAAGTGCATAGAATAGCAAGTTCGCTGTTGGATGCGATTGAGGCGTTACGGAAGCTGAACTTGGCAGTTTCGTTAAATACAAGTAGACTGTCGCCTTTTTTTAATACCAGTTCGTCACTTAGATAGTCATTTTCTGGTTCAATTTGGATTTCAATTAAATCTGAGATAACATGGATGAGTTGGAAAGAATAAGGCTCGATTAGAAAATTCTTGGTCTGATTATGATGTAGAATTTCGATGCTTGCCTCCAAACCGCTACGGTAAATAAAATTGAAATCTTCACCTGATCCTAGACTTTTCGTCTTAGCGCTGCCGTTAAAATGGTCAAGTTTGAACGGAGACATTTTAACGGTTCGCTCGGTGGTTCCTTCAAAGTGATGCAGGGTGACGTTGCCATGTAAGCTGATTAAATCGCGCGTATAGCCAGGTAAATCTGTGAACCGTGATTCCTTCTGGTAAAGTTTGGTGCGCGAAATGCGAAGATCAAAATCTTTGTTTTGAAAGGAACGGTCATGCGGAAAAATTAATATTTCTATGGAATCACCGCCGCTCCATTCGATAGTTTTGTAATTTTTTTGATCTAATACGGTATACAAACGTCTTTCCCCCTAATTGAGTGATGATATGTTTAATGATACACAAAATAAGACTTATTGACAACTTTATAAATATGTGAAGAATTTATATTGACAAATGCTTCACAATTAGATATAGTGAATGCGTAATGAAAGCGGTTTCTTGAAATGAAAGAATTCCTTTATCTTGGTAAAGGATGAAAAGGTTTTTAGGTACAATTGATTTGAGTGAAGGAAGAACTGAGGCTATAGAGTCTTGGAATTACAAGGTTTTTAAAAAAAAGAAAAGCGCTTTATTATGCTGGATTAGTTTTCTTGTTCTATGAAAAGAAAGGGGATGTGGTTTTCATTTGAGTGAAATAAAGGACGGGGAAACTAGAAATATGAGTGAAGGGAATGGATGGAGCACATGGTTAAGAATGAGCAAATAGCAAACGCAATGACGATCAAGCTGGATGATGTTTTGCCGAATAAGCTTCATTTGTTGAAGGGATTAGACGCGCACCAGATCGAGGTTTTCGGTTGACTAGGGAACAGACGGAAATTGCACTTAAAAATGCTTTACGCTATGTTCCTGAAAAATTTCACGAACAGGTTATCCCAGAATTTTTAGAAGAACTCACAACAAGAGGACGGATTTACGCTTATAGATGGCGTCCTGAAGGCAGAATGCACGGAAAAGCGATTGAGGAATATCAAGGGAATTGTACAGCTGCTAAAGCAATGCAAGTGATGATTGATAATAATCTTGATTTTGACGTTGCACTTTATCCGTATGAGCTGGTTACATATGGTGAAACGGGGCAGGTTTGCCAAAATTGGCTACAATATCGTCTGATTAAGAAATATCTGGAAGTGATGACAGATGAGCAGACTTTAGTCGTTGAATCTGGGCACCCGGTCGGGTTGTTTCGGTCGAAAAAGGATGCGCCGCGTGTCATTATTACAAACGGATTATTGATTGGCGAATATGACAACTTGGATGATTGGGAAGTAGCGGAAGAAATGGGCGTAACAAACTATGGTCAAATGACAGCAGGCGGTTGGATGTATATTGGGCCACAAGGGATTGTTCATGGGACTTTTAATACGCTTCTAAATGCAGGTCGCTTAAAGCTCGGTGTTAAGGATGATGGAGATTTGTCCGGTAAGCTTTTTATTTCATCTGGCTTGGTGGAATGAGCGGCGCGCAAGGGAAAGCAGCGGAGATAGCTCATGCGGTGGCGATTGTCGCCGAGGTTGATAAATCTAGGATTGATACACGGATGGAGCAAGGTTGGATTAAGAAATGTGCGGAAACGCCAGAAGAATCCATTCGGCTCGCTAAGGAATCGATGGAGCGGAAAGAAGCCATGTCAATTGCCTATCACGGAAATATTGTTGATTTATTAGAATATGCTTCGGCGGAAAGAATCCACATTGATTTGTTGTCGGATCAGACTTCTTGTCATAACGTTTATAACGGCGGTTATTGTCCGGTTGGAATCACATTTGAGGAAAGAACGCGGCTTTTGCAGGAAGACCAAACGAAGTTTCGCAAGCTTGTCGATGAAACGCTTGTCAGACATTTTAACGCGATTAAAGGCTTGGTAGCTGAAGGGACATATTTCTTCGATTACGGAAATGCGTTTATGAAGTCGGTGTTTGACGCAGGTGTGACGGAAATCTCGAAAAATGGACGGGATGATAAGGATGGTTTTATTTGGCCGTCTTATGTGGAAGATATTATGGGACCAATGCTGTTTGATTATGGATATGGACCGTTTCGTTGGGTTTGTTTGAGCGGGAAACATGAAGATTTGAAGGCGACGGACCGGGCCGCAATGGAAGCGATTGATCCGGAAAGACGCTATCAAGATCGAGATAATTACAACTGGATTCGCGATGCGGAAAAGAATCAGCTAGTTGTTGGGACGGAAGCGCGAATTTTGTATCAAGATGCGCAAGGTCGAATTGACATCGCGCTGAAATTTAATCAATTGGTTCGTGAAGGTAAAATTGGGCCGGTGATGATTGGACGCGACCATCATGATGTGTCTGGAACGGATTCGCCATTCCGTGAAACATCCAACATTAAAGACGGAAGCAATGTGACGGCAGATATGGCAGTGCAGTGCTATGCGGGGAACGCAGCGCGAGGCATGAGTTTGATTGCCCTGCATAACGGCGGCGGAACAGGTATTGGGAAGGCCATTAACGGCGGTTTCGGGCTTGTACTGGATGGAAGCGAGCTTGTGGATGATATTATTCGATCTGCGATTTCTTGGGATGTAATGGGTGGCGTGGCACGCCGCAACTGGGCGAGAAATGAACATTCAATGGAAACGTCGATTGCATTCAATAAAGAAAAGAACGGCTCTGATCATATCACGATTCCATATTTGACGGATGATGAAGCGGTGAAAAGAGCAGTCGAAAAATACGTGAAATGAAAGGCGGAAGAGAATGCACGCAGATAAGGTTTTAATTCATTTAAATCAGATTTTTTGTCCGAATGACAAAGGGCGTGCTTTACGCGGCAAGGAAATGGGTGAAGCTCGTTTAATGGAGCAAGGCTACATTGCGATACAAGAAGGTAAAATTTTGGCGGTTGGCGAGGGAACTCCTCCAGATTCTATTATCGGTGAAAAGACAAAGCTGATTGACTGCACGGGGAAGACGGCGACGCCGGGACTAATCGACTCGCACACACACTTGGTTTACGGGGGAACGCGCGAAAATGAATTTGCAAAAAAACTAAACGGTGTCGCTTATTTGGATATTTTGAAAGAAGGCGGCGGAATTTTAAGTACTGTGCGAGCCACGCGAGCTGCTACGTTTCAAGAGCTGTATGATAAAACGGCTAAGCTGATTGAACAGATGCTTGTACACGGGGTAACAACAGTGGAAGCGAAAAGCGGTTACGGCCTCAACTGGGAGACGGAAGAAAAGCAGCTTAAGGTGGCGAAAGAAATTGAACACCACTTGCCGGTTGATGTGATCTCAACTTTTATGGCGGCGCATGCAATTCCGGAAGAATATCGTACGAATCCAGACGGTTTTATTGATCTAATCATCACAGAAATGCTACCGAAAGTGAAGGAACAAAAGCTAGCTGAGTTTTGCGATATTTTTTGCGAGGCAGGAGTTTTTACGGCAGAACAATCACGTAAACTTTTACAGGCAGCCGCTCTTCAAGGGTTTAAACTCCGAATTCATGCTGATGAAATTGAGTCCATTGGCGGTACTGATGTAGCTGCTGAGCTTGGAGCTGTAAGTGCTGAACATTTGATGGTTATAACGGATGAGGGAATCGAGAAACTCAGCCGTGCAAATGTGATCGGAAACTTGCTTCCGGCGACAACATTCAGCTTGATGGAGGATACGTATGCACCAGCGCGAAAAATGCTTGATCATGATATGGCCATTGCCCTTTCGACCGACAGTAATCCAGGGAGCTGTCCAACTGCCAATATTCAATTTATCATGCAGCTTGGCTGTTTTGCTGACAAGCTGACGCCGATCGAAGTTTTGAATGCGGTTACAATTAATGCGGCTTATGTGGTCGATCGCGCGGATTCGATTGGAAGTTTTGATAAGGGGAAAAAAGCGGATATTACATTGTTTGATGCGCCGAATATTGATTATCCGCTTTATTTCTTTGCAACAAATCTCGTTACAGATGTTTATAAAAATGGCGAATTAGTTGTAAAAAACCGCCAAGTCATTCAATAACTTTGAAAAAGGAGAGCAAAAAAACATGGCAAAATTAGTGGAATGTATCCCCAATTTTAGTGAAGGACAAAATCAAGAAACGATTGATGGGCTAGTTAAAATTGCAACGAGTATTCCGGGTGTTTCTTTACTTGATCATTCATCTGATCCAAATCACAATCGCAGTGTTTTTACGCTTGTTGGAGATGAAAATGGCATTCAGGAAGCAGCCTTTCAGCTGATCAAATTTGCAAGTGAGAACATAGACCTGACTAAGCATCACGGTGAGCATCCCCGTATGGGGGCTACGGATGTTGTTCCATTTGTACCCGTAAAAGATGTAACAATGGAAGAGTGTATCGAAATCTCAAAAAAAAGTCGCGCAGCGGATAAATAGCGAACTGGATATTCCGATTTTCTTGTATGAAGAATCAGCGGCAACGCCAGAACGACAAAACTTAGCGAAGGTTCGTAAAGGGCAATTTGAAGGAATGACAGACAAGCTAAAGGAGCCTGAATGGGCGCCTGATTACGGGGAACGCAAGGTTCATCCGACAGCAGGGGTTACGGCTGTTGGAGCGCGGATGCCACTTGTTGCCTTTAATGTGAATTTGGATACGGATAATGTCGAGGTCGCTAAAAAAATTGCAAAAGTTGTACGGGGTTCAAGCGGAGGGTTCAAATATTGTAAGGGAATCGGTCTTTTGCTTGAGGACAGAAATATTGCCCAAGTTTCTATGAACATGGTCAATTACGAAGGCACCCCATTATATCGTGTGTTTGAGACGATTCGCTTTGAAGCAAAACGCTATGGTGTCGGAATTATTGGAAGTGAGGTTATTGGTTTAACCCCAGCCAAGGCATTGATTGATTGTGCAGAATATTACTTGCAAATTGAAGAATTTGACGAGAAAAAACAAATTTTAGAAAATCACTTACTAGGTTAGGGGAGAAGAAAATGAAACTTGTAGATATGAAGATTACGGATTTTGTGAATGTTTTAGGGTCAGATGCTCCGGCTCCAGGCGGCGGCTCGGCTTCTGCGCTTGCGGCAAGTGTTGGATCGGCTCTTACCATGATGGTAGCTGAACTTACGGTCGGCAAGAAAAAATATGCGGAGTATGACGATGTGATGAAACAAGTATTGATTGATGCAAAAAAAAGTAAATGTAGAACTGCTTAAAGCAATCGACAAAGATACGGAAGCATTTAATCAAGTATCTGCGGTATTTTCAATGCCGAAAGAGACGGATGCGGATAAAGAAGCACGGAAAACTGCTATGCAAAAAGCATTGAAACAAGCAGCTGAGGCTCCATATGAAATTATGGTGCTTGCAAGTGAAGCAATTGGAATTACGGAAAAAGCAGTTGGAAAGTCGAATGTCAATGCCGCAAGTGATCTTGGTGTCGCGGCACTTAATTTGAAATCAGGCTTGCAAGGCGCTTGGCTAAATGTCTTAATTAATCTTTCGGGAATCAAAGATGAAGCCTATGTAGAAAAATATAAGAACGATGGTGAGAAGTTACTTGCGGATAGTTGCGACAAGGCAGACCAAATTTATCAAGCGATTTTAAAAAATTGTTTAAAAAAGGAGTTTTGCAGCAATGGTACTTTCAGATATCGAAATTGCCCATAAAAGTAAGATGAAGCCAATTAGAGATGTAGCGCGTGAAGCTGGTATCGACGAATCAGAACTTGAACTCTATGGGAACTACAAGGCCAAGGTAGCTGTAAATGATTTAGAAGGTAGCAAAGCAAAATTAATTTTGGTGACAGCTATCACACCCACTCCTGCTGGTGAAGGGAAAACAACAACGACGGTTGGTCTTGGTGATGGACTTAGAAAAATTGGTAAAAAAGCCATTTGTGCGTTGCGTGAGCCTTCACTTGGACCTGTATTCGGCGTAAAAGGCGGCGCTGCTGGCGGCGGTTATGCGCAGGTTGTACCGATGGAAGATATTAATTTGCATTTCACGGGTGATTTTCATGCGATTGGAGCAGCAAATAATTTGCTCGCTGCGTTAATCGACAATCATATTCAACAAGGTAATCAGCTCGGGATTGATAATCGGCGGATTACGTGGAAACGTGTGGTTGATATGAATGATCGCCAGCTGCGCCATATCGTGAACGGACTCGGTGGGAAAATGCAAGGTGTACCGCGCGAAGACGGTTTTGATATTACGGTAGCTTCTGAAGTGATGGCAATTCTTTGTTTGGCCAATGATATTCATGATCTGAAGGAAAAATTGAAGAAAATCATTGTCGGATACACACGGGATAATGAACCGGTTACAGCCGGAGAATTAAAGGCAGACGGGGCGATGGCAGCGCTACTTAAAGATGCGATCAAACCGAATCTTGTGCAAACTTTGGAACATACGCCGGCTTTTATTCACGGCGGTCCATTTGCAAATATTGCGCATGGCTGTAATAGTGTTTTGGCGACGAAAGCTGCGATGAAGTATGCAGACTATGTGGTGACGGAAGCTGGATTTGGGGCTGATCTTGGTGCAGAAAAATTTATTGATATTAAATGCCGTAAATCAGGATTGAAACCTGATGCAGCTGTTCTTGTTGCGACTGTGCGAGCACTTAAGATGCACGGCGGTGTTGAGAAGAAAGATCTCGGCAGCGAAAATGTAGAGGCAGTCATAAAAGGGATGCCGAATCTTGAAAAACATCTTGAGAATATTCAGGACGTTTATGGGCTTCCGGCAGTTGTAGCAATCAATAAGTTTCCGACAGATACAGATGCTGAACTGCAGGCGGTTGAAGAGGCTTGTAAGAAGCATGGTGCGAATGTTGTTTTATCTGATGTTTGGGCACATGGCGGTGATGGCGGGGTTGAACTTGCTGAGGAAGTTGTTCGCCTAGCAAATGAACCAAACCACTTCCGGTTTGTTTATGAAGAATCCGATTCTTTAGAAGAAAAATTGACTAAAATTGTGACAAAAGTATATGGCGGAACTGGAATTGAACTTGCTCCTGCTGCCAAAAAAGAGCTGCGTCATATTGAAGACATGGGCTACGGACATCTTCCAATTTGCATGGCAAAAACGCAGTATTCGTTTTCAGATGATGCCAAGAAAATCGGACGTCCGGAAGGGTTTACGATTACGATTAAAGAAGTAAAAATTTCAGCAGGTGCCGGATTTGTTGTCGCACTTACAGGAGCGATCATGACTATGCCTGGTTTGCCAAAGGTTCCAGCAGCAGAGCATATTCAAGTAGATGATCATGGTGTTATTTCTGGACTATTCTAAGCCAAATGAGTAAAACATAGGAGAGAGGAGAAAAGGCGATGGAAAAAATGATCAAGCGAAAATCAGATTATAAGAAAAGCATTTGGACTGGCGGTACGACAACCGAACTTTTGATTTGGCCTGAAACAGCGCTGTATGAAGCACGTGATTTTGCGTACCGAATTTCAACGGCGACTGTGAGTTTACCGAAGTCGACTTTTACTTCTCTTCCTTCTTATGAGCGAAAACTACTGATTCTAGACGGTGAGATCGAGTTACAGCACGAAGCAGACGGGAAAATGCGGCAGGAACGGCTGGCCAAATTTAGCCAAGACAGCTTCGGCGGTTCTGAGATCACAACAAGCTACGGGCAATGTATTGATTTCAATATCATTTATACACCCGCCTATACCGCAACATTATCTTTAGTAGATTCGGAAGGAAAATATCAGTTGAGCCAAACAGCGGATTATTTTTATTACGCTCTGGCTGAGGAAATCTTGGTTCATTTCCCAAGTGAAGAGACGGTAAAGCTGCAAAAGGGAGACAGTTTGTTTCTAAGCGGAATATCCGGCGCAGCGAAGCTGTTTTTTACAAGTACATATTCTTCTTCTGGAAATATTGCAGTCGAGGCTAAAATGACGCAACTATAAAGATGATACGAAAAACGTGTATAGTCATGCCCGTCATATTGAGAGGGGACAGAAAATGGCTACGCAAAAAGAAAGCGAAAAATCAAAATTTAGTTTGAGTGGAGCTACGTTATACGGTATCAACGCTGTCATTGGTTCAGGAATATTTTTACTGCCGCGAACACTTTATGAAGGACTTGGCCCGGCATCGCTTGTCGCGATGCTTGTAGATGTTATTTTAGTATTACTGCTCGCATTATGTTTTGCTGAGGTTGCCGGTTATTTTGATAAAAACGGCGGTGCCTTTCAGTATTCAAAAGCAGCATTTGGCGATTTTGTCGGTTTTAATGTCGGTGTACTAGGATGGGCTGTCACGGTTATTGCATGGGGTGCAATGGCTGCCGGTTTTGCCCGCTTGTTTATTGCACTTGTCCCGTCATTTAAACCTTATGAAACATGGATTGCAGTCATTTTGATTGTACTTCTATCAGTGATTAATAGTTTTGGTGTTAAAACATCTAAAATTTTTACAATTACGATTACGATTGCAAAATTGATTCCGATCATTGCTTTTGTTGCGATTTCGGTATTCTTTATAAGAGGCGGCTTTGACGCTGGCAACTTTACGCCGTTTGTTCAGCTTCCGCCAGGTAAAAGCTTTATGGAAGGAATGAGTTCATCAGCGCTTGTTGTCTTCTATGCTTTCATCGGTTTTGAAGCGCTACCTGTTGTTGCTGGTGAAATGCGTAATCCGAAGAAGAATGTGCCGAAAGCAATCGTCATGTCGATCATCATCGTTTCCCTGCTTTATTTCTTAATTATTGCTGGAACAATTGCGCAGCTCGGAAACGGAATTTTAAGCACAGATACCCCTGTACAAGATGCTTTTACAAAGATCATCGGTCCAGTAGGCAAATTTATTATTACAATCGGCGCACTCATTTCGGTTGGCGGTCTCAATACGGGAGATTCCATGATGATTCCGCGTTATGCCTGCTCGATTGCAGAGGATGGTTTACTTCCAAAAGCATTTGCGAAGAAAAATAAGAATCAAGCACCGATTTTTGCGATCATTGTTTCAGGGGTGCTTGCTTCCGCTTTAGTATTGAGCGGTTCGTTTGAACAGCTAGCTCAGCTAAGCGTGTTGATGCGATTTATTCAGTATATTCCGACGGCTCTTTCTGTCATTGCTTTAAGGAAAAAGGGACTTGAAGATCCAGGTTTCAAGCTTCCGTTTGGTCCGGTTATCGCAATTTTGAGTGTCCTTGTCAGCTTGTGGATGATTTCTTCCTCGAGTATGATTAACATTCTCTTTACGGTTGGAGCAATCTGTATCACAAGTATCTTATACTTTATTCTGTACGGGAAAAAGAAAAGCGAAGGAAGCAGAGAGTTGTAAAATGGGCAAATTTAACGTGAAGAGGTGTTAAGAAATGACAAAAGAAGTAGTTTTAACAGGGAACGATTTGACTTTAGACGAAGTGATTGGTGTTTCAAGATGTGGCTGGCAAGTGAAGATTGATCAGGATGCGATTGAAGCAGTAAAAAAAATCACGTGAAATTATTGATGATATTGTGGCAAATAATCGTGTCACATATGGGGTCACAACTGGTTTTGGATCACTTGTAAGCGTTAGCATATCCACGGAAGACTGCTGCGAGTTGCAAGAAAATTTGATTCGGACGCATTCGAGCGGTTTTGGCGAGCCACTTGCAGAGGACGAAGTTCGAGCAACAATGCTGATTCGGATTAACTCACTTGTAAAAGGCTGTTCAGGCATTCGGCTCAGCACGGTTGAGACATTACTTGCGATGCTCAATCAAGGTGTGATTCCGCATATTCCTGAGAAAGGTTCACTCGGCGCATCAGGAGATTTGGCACCGCTTGCGCACATGGTTTTGCCGATGCTTGGCCTCGGTCGGGCATTTTATCGCGGAGAGCTGTTGTCTGGGAAAGAGGCGATGGAGAAGGCTGGAATTGAACCAATTCGGCTTGCGGCTAAAGAAGGTCTTGCTTTAATTAATGGGACTACAGTGCTTACGGCAGTGGGTGCACTTGCTACCTATGATGCGGTTGAGCTGATCAAACTTTCCGATATTGCCGGTGCTTTATCGCTTGAAGTGCATCAAGGGATTGTGGATGTATTTGATGAAGCCTTGCACCGGATTCGCCCGCAGTATGGTCAGCTTGCAACGGCACAAAATATGCGAAACTTGCTTTCAGGTAGTACGAAAGTTGTCCGTGCCTCGACTGAGCGCGTTCAAGATCCTTACACACTGCGCTGTATTCCGCAAATTCACGGGGCGAATAAAGATAGTGTGTCCTATGTAAAATCAAAAGTTGAAATTGAAATCAATTCAGCAACAGATAATCCGATTGTAACGGAGAGCGGCAAAGTCATTTCAGGTGGTAACTTCCACGGAGAGCCACTTGCTCAGCCATTTGATTTTCTAGGTATTGCGGCTGCGGAAATCGGAAGTGTATCCGAGCGGCGGATTGAAAGGCTCGTAAATTCCTCGCTCAGCGGACTTCCATCGTTTCTCGTCAAACATCCGGGGTTGAATTCAGGCTTTATGATTACGCAATATGCTGCGGCTGCGCTCGTTTCAGAGAACAAGGTTTTGGCGCACCCAGCAAGTATTGACTCCATTCCGTCGTGCGAAAATCAAGAGGATTTTGTGAGTATGGGTACGATTGCTGCGAGAAAGGCACGAGATATTGTGAATAATGCGCGCCGAGTTGTGGCAACAGAAATTATGGCGGCTTGCCAAGCGCTTGATTTTGAAGAGAAACAAGTTGGAAAACTCGGCAAAGGAACGCAAGTCGCTTATGATGTTTTCCGAAAGAGCGTCGATTTCATTGAAAATGATCGGGATATTGAGATTTATGATGAGCTTGAAAAAGCAACCGCTGTTCTTTCAGACGGGCATCTCGTTGCCGCTGTTGAAGCAGTTGTTCCGCTTGTTTTAGAAGTGAGATAAAGCAAGGTTTAAGAGCACCGGCATTTTTGCCGGTGCTCTTTTTTAAATTAAAATGGGATTTGAAAGCTACTGAAAAGCATGGGGAAATATGCTATACTTGGAAACGATTCAGGTTATGAAGTATCAAGCTTTTTACTTGTAGCAGTATTCGATTTGCAAGTTTAAATGTGGACTATAAAAGATGCTGCTGGAAGCGGGTTTAAGTGAACGAAAAAGCAGTATTAGAATTGTAACCTCGGGGGAGAATCAACTGAGTGGGAAAAAGGAGATAGATGAACATGATGCCGAATATTACAGAACTGTTTGAGAAACTGCAGCCCGATCAGAAGATTAATTATGACAGCTTGCTCGAGAAAATGATTCATTGGTGGGAAAAAGAAGCCATTCGACCTAAGATTTTATTGCACAGTTGCTGTGCGCCATGTAGCACTTATACGCTTGAATACTTAACAAAATACGCAGATGTTATTCTTTATTTTGCTAATTCCAATATTCATCCGCGTGCTGAGTTTGAGCGGCGCAAACAAGTTCAAGCCGATTTTGTTGAAGCTTTTAATGGAAATACAGGATCACATGTCGAATTTATTGCTGAGAAGTATGAACCTCAAACGTTTTTGTGTGCCATAAAAGGGCTTGAAGAAGAGCCGGAAGGTGGTTTGCGATGCTCGGCTTGTTTTAACTTGCGATTAGATCAAGCGGCGCAAAAAGCAAAGGAAGTCGGTGCTGATTATTTCGGTAGCGCACTTACAATTAGCCCACATAAAAACAGTAGCTTGATTAACTCGATTGGTGTGGAGATACAGCAGCTTTATGATGTAAGTTATTTGCCAAGTGATTTTAAGAAAAAAGGCGGGTATAAGCGTTCGGTTGAGATGTGCGAACAATACGATATTTACCGCCAGTGCTATTGTGGCTGTATTTTTGCAGCTAAACAGCAAAATGTGGATTTGAAACAAGTAAATCGCGAGGCAAAAGAATATTTGAAGCAAAAAAAAGAGACCTGATACAAAGGTCTCTTTTGGTTTATTCTGCAGATAAATCAACGTTATGATACACTTTTTGGACGTCTTCCAAGTCCTCAAGTGCATCGATCATTTTTTCGAATTTAACTAAATCGTCACCGGATAGTACCACTTCGTTTTGAGGCAGCATTTCGATTTCTGCAATCGTAAATTCTTCAATTCCTGCCGCTTTCAGTGCTTCTTGAACTTGATGGAAGTCGCCTGGTTCTGCATAGATGATTGCTTGATCGTCTTCGTCAAGAATATCGCGAACGTCGACATCCGCTTCCATTAAGATTTCGAGTAGCTCTTCAGAATCTTTTCCAGCAACTCCAAATACAGCGGTGTTATCGAACATATAGGATACGGCACCGCTAACCCCCATATTGCCACCGTTTTTGTTATAGGCTGTTCGAACATCCGATGCAGTCCGGTTTACATTGTTTGTCAGTGCGTCAACGATTACCATCGAGCCGTTTGGACCAAACCCTTCGTAACGAAGTTCAGAATAACTTTCATCGCCGGTCCCTTTTGCTTTTTCAATGGCGCGATCAATAATATGTTTCGGGACATTATACGTTTTTGCCCGTTCAATGACGAAGCGAAGTTTTTGATTGGCATGCGGATCTGGTTCACCTTGTTTAGCGGCTACGTAAATTTCAATCCCGAATTTCGCATAGATGCGGCTGTTATTTGTATCTTTTGATGCTTTTTTTTTCTTTAATATTTGCCCATTTGCGGCCCATAAGAACACTCTCTTTCTGATTTATCATGAATTAAAAATACTCTTGTTTCATTATATCGGTTCGGACGGCATTTGTTAAGTGGCAGGATGAAAAAATTCCTGTGAAAAGATATTCGGATAGGATATAATAAAGATAGTGAATGGAGGAATGTGATTAATGTCAAAATTACCTAATTGCCCAGAATGTAAGTCAGAATTTACCTATGAGGACCGCGGTTTATATGTTTGCCCGGAATGCGGACACGAATGGAGCACAGAGGAAAGCGGACAAGCAGAAAATGTTGTACGCGATGCCAATGGCAATATTCTAACAGACGGCGACTCGGTAACAGTTATTAAAGATTTGAAGGTGAAGGGAAGTTCTTCTTCGCTGAAAATCGGCACGAAAGTTAAAAATATTCGTCTTGTTGAAGGCGACCATAATATTGATTGTAAAATTGACGGTTTTGGGGCGATGAAACTAAAATCAGAATTTGTGAAGAAAAACGGATAATATTTAAGGGAACAAATTTAAGCAAGGAACCATTTTCAGTAAGAAGGGAGATGGTTCCTTGCTTTTTATCATACTGTTAATTTCAAAAAAGTAGGTTTTATCGTTTGTTTTTTGTAAAGGTCTGTTCAACTTGTTTTAGCCATTTTGTTCTTGTTTCAGAACTGCTATTTTTGACCATATTGAAGCTAAGCCATTTCACTTTTTTAATGCCGGATTTTTTTAGAGTTCCTTGGATTAAAGCTTTTTTAATCGCATTTCCGTACACTGTTGTATACATAACTTTCGGTGTATTCATCGTTGTGACCACGGTTGTTGTTTGCAAATTTGGTAGCAGGGTTTTCATACGATAACCTGATTTTGTATACGTATAAGTGGAACCGGGGAAAATGACTTTATCAATAAAGCCTTTCATCATAGCTGGCATCAGTTCCCACCAAATTGGGAAAATGAGTACTAAGTGATTGGCTTGTTGGATAGCTTTGGCATAATGAAGCGCTTGTGAGTCTATCATTTTGTGTTCTCTGAAAGCAAGGAGGTCGGCTCCTGACATTACGGGATTAAACTGATCAGCATCCAAGTCAATGATTTCTACTTCATGTCCAGCTCTTTCGGCACCTTTTTGAGCGGATTCGAGCAAGGCGTGGCAAAAGCTTCCATTATAGGGATGATTGTAAACAATGACTGTTTTCATTTATTTTCTCTCCTTCATGTTAAGTATGGCTCTATCATAATCGGAAAGAGAGAGGTTGAAATTATCTTATGTTAATCTTCATGCTGTTTTTTTTTCGATTCGTTTTCTGATGCGGCTTAAAGAAACGGGTGTAATTCCTAAATAAGAAGCAATGTAATAGTTTGGAACCCTGTCAAAGATAAAGGGTTCTGATTGAATAAGGTGAATATAGCGTTCTTCTGGAGATTCCTTGATTCTGGATAAAAAATAATGGGTATAAGCCATAAATCGTTCAGAAATAAATTTGGTGAGACAGACATTCATCTCGGGTTCTTTTTTTAGTAAGAAATCTAAATCCTTTTTTCGTAACATATAGAGCTCTGTTTCTTCTAAACTTTCAATAGAAAAATTACTGGGTGTTTCAAGATAAAAACTTTCAAACGAAGAAACGACTTGATCTTCAAAAAAGAATTGTACGGTAATATCATTGCCATTATCATTATTCCACAACCTTAATGCTCCCTTGGACACGAAATAAATGTTTGTAGCAACATCTCCTTCATGAAGTAAAGTCGTTTTGGCGGGTATTTTTATAAATTGAAACAAATAAGCTATTTCATTCCAATCGATTGTGAAATCAGGAAAAAGTTTGGCAAATAAATTATCCATAATAAACCTCCAGTTTATTCGTTTTCTACCTCCCTATTATACATTGTTCAAAGTATCTTCTACCATTTAGCACTAAAGGATCGTATTTATAAATTTCAAGTGAAAATGGGACACCCGCGTGAATAGAAAACCTCCGCTAAGGATTATCAGCGGAGGTTTTCGTTTATTTCAGTTTCGATCACCTTATCGGCGTCGCGCTTCAAAAGAATAATATCTTCATTTTGTTCAAGAAGTAGATCAACATGATGTTCCCCCCACAAACAAAGTTGGTTCAAAATAGCAGAAAGAGAATCTCCATACGAGCTAAGCGAATATTCTACTTTTGGCGGCACTTGTTCATAAACCTTTCGTAAAATAACACCAGATGTTTCCAGTTCGCGAAGCTGCTGTGTCAGCATTTTTTGAGTGATATTCGGGATCAAACGCCGCAACTCGCCAGTACGTTTTTTTTCCATCACGCAAGTGGCATAAGATGACAGGCTTCCATTTACCGCCAATTACCTCAAGCGTGGCTTCAACTCCGATATTGTAAACTTTGGTCACGTGATCGCAACTCCTTTCATAGGTACTAAAAAGTGCGTATATAACTTTAAAGTGCCTTCTTGTTATTTTATACGGTATATAAGATACTGTATAACATGCTACAGAAAAGGTCAAATAGAGAAGAGGGATTGTATAGGATGGAACATGTTCAAAGAAAATCAAATCATGCCGCATTTACTTTGATGGCACTTGCAATCAGTGCTTTTGGAATCGGCTCAACAGAATTTATCAGCGTAGGGTTATTGCCGCTGATATCGAGTGATATGGGGATCAGCATTAGTACAGCTGGTTTGACTGTTTCAATTTATGCGCTGGGAGTGACAATTGGGGCGCCTGTTTTTACAACGCTGACAGCACGTTTAAACCGGAAAAAACTATTATTGCTTGTGATGTTGACTTTTATTATCGGGAACTTGCTAGCGGCTTTTGCACCCGTTTTCGGTATTTTGCTAGTTGGTCGAATCGTTTCAGCGTTTGCACACGGAGTATTTATGTCGATTGCATCTGTGATCGCTGCTGATGTTGTTAGTCCGAGTAAGCGTGCCAGTGCTATTGCTGTAATGTTCACCGGACTTACAGTGGCAACCGTAACAGGTGTTCCTCTGGGGACTTTTATCGGGCAAATCAGCAATTGGCGAGTATCTTTCCTATTCATCGCGTTAATCGGCGTAATTGCGCTCATCAGTAATTGGCTACTTGTTCCAAAAGATTTAAACCAAGGTGAAAAAACAAGTTTCTCCGGAATGATTCGGGTACTTAAGAATGGGAAAATTCTTTTGATTCTCCTTGTTACAGCTCTTGGCTACGGAGGAACGTTTGTCATTTATACTTACTTGTCGCCGCTTCTTGAAACGAAAATGGGCTACAGCGCTCATGCTATTGTTATTATTCTAATTGTCTACGGCTTGATGGTGGCTTTTGGAAATACAATCGGTGGTCACTTATCGAATCAAAATACCTTGAAGAGACTTTCATATATGTTCTTATTCCAAAGCATTATTTTATTTCTGCTGTATTTTACTTCAACAAGTCCGATTCTGGGGCTAGCTACAGTGTTACTAATGGGATTCTTTGCTTTCATGAATGTTCCAGGTTTGCAATTTTATGTGGTAAAGCTGGCTGAAGAAAATGTTCCTGACGCCGTCAGCATGGCTTCAGCTCTCAATATCTCTGCATTCAATATCGGTATTGCCGCTGGGGCATTCCTCGGTGGGGTAATTACAGAGGGAATGGGTTTAACGGCCGCTCCACTATTTGGCGGCTTGATGGTTCTTTTAGCCGTATTCTTTACTTGGCTGTTGAAACGCATTCAAACTCATTGATAAAAGTCGCCTTTTAGTTTTTAATAAATCGTAAGTAGATTAGATAACTATTAAAAGGTAATAGATAAGATGAATAGTAAATTAAATATCTTTTTGTTATAAGAGTATTTTATTTAATACGTTTAATTGGCGGGCTTGTAAAATTAAGTACGCTTTTTAAAGAATCTTCAAAAAGCACTGAATTATTTAAAGCAAAAGTATTGTCTAATCTTAAAAACGGGGAGTATACTTATAATGTAAGCGCAAATATTTTTATAACATGAAGGAGAGATTTGACATGAAATTGAAAGACAAAGTAGCGATTATTACAGGTGGAGCGAGCGGTATCGGAAAAGCGACAGTTGAAAAATTTGTACGTGAAGGTGCCAAAGTAGTAATTGCCGATTTTTCCGATAAAGGTGAAGTGCTGGCAAAAGAACTTCGCGATACTGGGTTTGAAGCTATTTTCGTTAAAACGGATGTTACGAGTGAAGAAGATATCAAAAATATGATCGAAAATACAGTAGAATCTTTCGGTAAACTTGATATCATGTTTGCTAATGCTGGGATTGCAAATGATGCTGATATTGATAAAATGCCATATGAACAATGGAAGAAAACAATTGATATCAATTTAAATGGGGTATTTTTATCCGATAAATATGCGATTGAACAAATGATCAAACAAGGAAACGGCGGCGCAATTGTCAATGCTGGTTCAATTCACAGTTTAGCAGGTAAAAGAGGTGTGACTGCTTATGCTTCTGCAAAAGGCGGCGTAAAATTGTTAACACAAACACTTGGTGCTACATATGCAGAACATGGCATTCGTGTTAACGCTGTTGGCCCTGGTTATATTGATACTCCACTAATTGAAGCAGCACAAGGTAAAGCTCGCGAAGAACTTATTTCGCTTCATCCAATGGGTCGTCTTGGGACTCCAGAAGAAGTAGCCAACTGTGTGGTATTCCTTGCAAGTGATGATGCTTCTTTCGTTTCTGGTACAATTCTTGTTGTAGACGGTGCTTACACTGCCGTTTAATTCCTTTTAAATAATTTGATAGAGCTTGCGCCGCAGCGCAAGCTCTATTTTTATCGACTTTACAACTCGCTTAAGAGGGTCTACAATGAAAATACGAACGATTGTTCTTTGGAGGTGAGGAATCTTGAGCGAAACAAAATTGCAGCAGAAACTTAGGACGCTCCCTGAAGTACCCGGCTGTTATATTTACCGCGATAAAATGGGTGAAATCCTTTATATCGGCAAATCGAAAAACTTGAAAAAACGTGTAAAATCTTATTTTACGAAAACGCAAACGGGGAAGACGGCACGGCTCGTGCACTATATTGCTGATGTAGAGCTGATCGTGACGAGTTCTGAAAAAGAAGCGCTGCTGCTTGAGATGTCATTGATCATGAAATATCAACCTCCGTATAATATTCTGTTAAAAGATGAAATACATTATTCATATATTAAGATTACGAGCGAAGTAAATCCGCGGCTAGAGGTTACGCGTGAGATTAAAAAGGATGGTGGAATGTACTTCGGGCCTTATGTGGGAACGTATGCGGCTGAAAAAACGAAGGAGTTCCTGCAAAAAATTTATCCGCTTTGTCATTGTAGCGGAAAGCGGGGGCGCCCATGCTTTTATTATCATCTGGGGATGTGTATCGGGCCGTGTGCACGCGACGTTTCAGATGAAGAGTATGCAGAGCAGATTAGAAAAATCAAGCATTTCTTAAGCGGCGGACATCAAGATGTACGGCGTGAACTGAAGCAAAAACTGGATGGGCATATTGAGCGACTGGAGTTTGAGCGGGCAAAGGAAATCCACAATTTGTTAGAATCGCTTGATCGGGTTACGGAAAAGCAGAAGGTTGTGACGAAAGACGGCGGGAATCGGGATGTGATTGATTTTGTCCGCCAAGACGATACATTATCCATCCAAATTTTCTTTATCCGAAATGGTGCGATCGTAGGGAGATTTGGTCAGATTATCGAAGACGGTGCTTCCTTAGAGGACGAGGCGGTTGTTGAAAGTTTTGTGGTTTCGTTTTATGACCATCCCAACCACCTGCTGCCTGCCGAGCTTTTTGTTGGGGAAGGTCTGAATGCAGAACTTTTGTGTGAGGTGCTCGGCATCAAAGTTAAAATGCCAAAGCGTGGGGATAAGCGGGCCATTGTCGGGCTTGTTTCAGAAAATGCTAGAAGCGCGCTCGATGCACATCTGAAAATGCGGCAATACGAGCTTGAAGAACAACTTTAAAAACTCTTTTTCTTAAGCGGAAGAAGGGTTTTTTATTCGTTTTGGGAAAATTCAGTTGCATTGGGCGGAGATGCCCGATAAAATAAATGAGTATTGCAGAACGAGAAAGAAGGGACTTATTTTGATTATTTTTTATGTTCTGGCGGGAGTTTTAGCAGGCATGATGCTTCCTGTGCAGACCTCTGTCAATAATCGGCTGAAAGGCTACACTGGGTCGCCGTTTATTGCCTCATTTATTTCTTTTGCGGTTGGGAGTACGGTGCTTCTTATTATTACGTTAATTACGTTTCATAACTATGCGATTATTCCAGATGCGATCGCAACGAGTCCGTGGTGGATTTGGTTTGGAGGCGGGGCGCTCGGAATCATCTTTTTGACGAATAATATTTTGCTTTTGCCTCGGCTAGGTGCGGCTTTAACGGTGATGGTGACGGTTTGTGGTCAAATGGTGATGGCGATCTTGATTGATCAATTCGGCTGGTTTAATTTGCCGGTTCATGAATTAAATATTGAAAGGCTGCTTGGGATGGCGCTGATGTTTTTCGGCGTATACTTGATGCAGCGCTTTTAAGGGGGAGTTAGATATGGAAAGACAAGCACCGAAAACGATGCTGCTGTTTATGCTGATGGGGCTTATTGCCGGAATGCTTTCGCCGATTCAAACGTCGATTAACGGCAAGCTTAGAATAGCAGTCGGCTCGCCATTTCTCGCTTCTTTTATTTCTTTTTTGGTCGGAACAACGCTGCTTTTTATCATTTGTTTGCTGATTGAAAAGCGCGTGACGTTTCAAGTTCGAGGTGTTGGCAAAATTCCGTTTTGGGTTTTCACTGGCGGCATTATGGGTGTCGTTTTTGTTACATCGAATATTTTACTTTTACCGCTGCTCGGATCAGCGATGACGGTTGTGCTCGCGATTTGTGGACAAATGTTGATTGCACTTGTTATTGACCATTTCGGCTTTTTTGGGGTGATTAAGCACCCAATCAATCGCTACCGCATTATAGGAGTTATCGCGATGATTGCTGGGATTCTATTGATTCAGAATTTCTAAGCAGAAAAATTGCGTCAGGATACTATTTGGGTTATAAATAGTTATAAACTTACTATAAATAAGCTTAAATGGAGGAAGTCGCATGAAAATTGAAATTTGGTCAGATTTTGCTTGCCCATTTTGTTATATTGGAAAGAAAAATTTGGAACAGGCGATGAATGGACGCGAGGATGTGGAAGTTGAATTCCGCAGTTTTGAACTTGATCCGAATGCACCGGTTGAAACGGACAAGTCGATTCACGAATTATTAGCAGAAAAATATGGCAAGACGGTTGAAGAAGCGAAACAAATGAATGCGCAAGTAGGTCAAATGGCGGAACTTGCAGGTCTTCATTATGACTTTGACAACATGAAGTCAACCAATACGTTTACGGCACATAGGATTGCTCAATATGCGCGCTCGGTTGGGAAAGAAAATGAATTCATGGAGCTTGGAATGGATGCATATTTCGCCAAGGGAGCATTCTTGAACGACGAGGAAACCTTGGTGGAACTTGCTAAAAAAGCAGGTCTTGACGAAACAAAGGTGCGTGAGATTATTCATTCAAACGAATATTTAGCGCAGGTGCGGGTCGACGAGACGAAGGCGATGGAATACGGAATTAATAGTGTACCGTTTTTCTTGATTGACGGAAAATATGCGGTTTCCGGTGCTCAGCCGGTTGAGAGTTTTGTATCTGTTCTTGAACGAGCGGGCGGGACGAAAGCGGAAATTAAAGCAACGCAAGGTCCTGGGTGTGAAGACGGAAGCTGTTCGATATAATAGCTGGAAAAGCATGCTGGAGAGGTCCGGCGTGCTTTTTTTTAAAAAGGAGGAAAATGAAAATGGAACCTTATGAAACGATTGATGAATATATTGCGCAGTTTCCAGAGGATGTGAAGCAGAAACTGGAAGAAATCAGAGCTCTGATTCATCAGCTTGTACCGCTTGCAACTGAAAAAATCAGTTACGGTATTCCAACCTTTTTTTTGAAGAAAAATTTAGTTCATTTCGCGGGATATAAAACGCATATTGGTTTTTATCCGGGAGCGGACGGTGTGAAACACTTTTTAGGTGAGATTGAAGGGAAATATAGTTATTCGAAGGGAACGATTCAATTTCCGCTTGTAGAAGAATTGCCGCTAGATTTGATTGAGCGAATTGTACGCTACCGAGAAGCTGAAAATTTAGCGAAAAAAAAGTTCAAAATGACGTTTTAATCCCCTCGATAATAGGTATAGAATAAACGAATTCAAAAACATAAAGGGGAGATAAAAATGGCTGGTTATGAACGAATTCTTGTTGCAATTGATGGATCGGATCAAGCAGAGATCGCTTTTCAAGAGGCAATCAATCTTGCCAAGATAACGGGAGCTAGTGTTGCGCTCGCGTCTGTCATTGATTCACGCTCTTTTCCTACGTTTACCGCGGATGGTACGACTTGGGAAAATGAACTTCGTAAAGAAATGGAAGCGGTTTTAAGTAAATATGTTGAAAAAGCAAAGGCGGCTGGATTTGAATCAATTGGAACTTATTTGGAAGTGGGGAATCCGAAAAAGATGCTGTCAGAGGAACTCCCTGATTTATTTGGTGCAGATTTAATTATATGCGGTGCGACGGGATTAAATCGCATGGAGAAAATGCTGATGGGAAGCATTTCATCTTATATTGTGCAGCATGCTAAATGTAATGTTTTAATTGCAAGAGAATCAAAATAAGAAAAGGAGAGCTTGCTTCGGCAGGCTTTTTTATTTGCACGCATTTTTTTTCACATACTTTTTTTGTGCAAATTGGTGTACATCACACGAGATGTCAGATATAATGTTTTTAGAGAAAGCGCTTACTTATCTAGCAGCCAATAGATTAACGCAGATAGGAAGTGATACTTTTATAGAGATACTTTTATACGATCGAGTCAATTAGTAAATCGATTTCACAATGTTGCCGACCGAGAGCATTTGAAAAAAAAGTGCAAATCAGAAGGAAAGAGGATCGATAAATGTTTTCTGTAAAAGAGGCGGAAGGTCTCAGCCCATTTGAATTAGGCTTATTTTTAGAGAAAAGTGCGAAACAAGCTGTTAAGAATAGCGTGCCGCTTAATGCGGGAAGAGGGAACCCGAACTGGACGGCAGCCGCGCCGCGCGAGGCGTTTTTTCTGCTAGGTTTGTTTGCAGTTACTGAGATGGAACGGGTTCGGCAAGGGGAACTATCGGGAATGCCGGCTCGGATGGAGATGCTTTCAAGGTTTGAACTGTTTTTAAAGGGTCAAACGGAAACTCCGGGGAAAAATTTGCTTGAACGAATTTGGGAAAAAGGGGAGCAATTTCTTGGAGCAGATAAGCATGATTGGTTGTTTGAACTTGTAGATGCGATCACGGGTGATAATTATCCAAATCCTGATAGGGTACTAAAATATACAGATCAAGCGGTTAAGGCTTATTTGAGAAAAGAAATTTTTTCAAGGACTAAAAGAAGAGTTTGAGATTTTCGCTGTCGAAGGGGGGACAGCGGGAATTTGCTACTTATTTGATTCGCTTGTGAGCAATCATCTGCTGCAACCAGGCAGCACGATTGCACTGATGATACCGACATTTACACCGTATTTAGAAATTCCGCATTTGTCACGTTATCGTTTTAATGTCGTTCATATTCGTTCGACACCAGAACTGATTGATGGGCGGCTGACTTATCAGTTTGCGGAACAAGAAATTGAAAAGCTTAGAAACCCGATGATTGAAGCTGTGTTTATGGTAAATCCAAGTAATCCCAGCTCATCGGCGCTTAAGGAAGATACAATTCGATTGCTTCAAGATATTGTTGAAACGGATAATCCGGAACTGATGATTTTAACGGATGATGTCTATGGCACGTTTGTACCGGAATTTCACTCGGTTTTTAGTGCTTTACCGTTTCACTCGGCTTGTATCTATTCCTTTTCTAAATATTTTGGTGCAACGGGTTGGCGTCTTGGTACAATTGCACTTGCGGAAGAAAATGTGTTTGATGAAAAGCTTAGAAAGTTGCCCGAAGCATCTAAAGCAGAACTTCATGAACGCTATGAGGCCATTACGAAAGAAACGGAGCAGTTTAAATTCATTGATCGGCTCGTCGCCGACAGCAGGGAGGTTGCGCTGAATCATGCGGCAGGATTATCGACTCCGCAGCAGGTACAGATGGCTTTATTCTCGCTTTTTTCGTTGCTTGATGAAGCAGATTCGTATAAGAAAAAGGCGCAATCGATTTGCAGATACCGTCAAAAGTTGCTGTATGAAGAGCTTGATCTTGTTATGCCGTTTGATCATTATGATTCGGCGTACTACTGCGAATTCGATTTGCTCGAATGGATTAAACAGCATTTTGGAGCGAAATTTGGCGAAGCTTTTCAAAAAGAATCCAGTATTACTAAGTTTTTGATGCGGCTCGCGCTGGAACATGGACTGGTGCTGCTTAAAGGGAGCGGCTTTGGGGGAAGCGAATGGTCTGTTCGGATTTCGCTTGCTAACCTCGAAACGGAGAATTACCAGGAAATTGGACGGCGAATTAAGAAAATGGTGTCGGATGAATTTTTAAAATGGCAATTTGAAATGGAAAAAATAAAGTAAGAAAAACGGTTTCCGCCAGCGGAAACCGTTTTTTTGTATGGAAAATTGAGATTTTTACAGCTTTTTTTTGAAAGACATGCTAAACTAAAAATAAATCGAATTAAAGGAGATCAAATGAATAGACAGACAGAATTTATACTAGCGATTATTGGGGCTTCTTTTAACATGATTGTTGCACTTATAGCAGCTTTTTTTACAGGAGTTAATCTTTTGCCTTTAATCTTTAGCATGGGGCTTGGCGATGCATCGGGTGAAATTTTAGCGTTTCTGATTCTGGTTTTAATTGGTGCAGTTATTTTTATTTTCTTGGTTGCTTCTTCGATATTCGGGATGATTGCTGCTTTTAAACTTAAAGCGGGCACATCTCGTTTGAAGACAATTGCGATTATTTTTATAGTAGTAGGAGGCATTCAAATCGCTTCGATTCATGGTATTTTATATCTAATCGTTGGGATTATGCTTCTCAGCAAGAAACAACAAAATGTGTTGCCTGAGAGGGAGGAGGAATTAATTTGAGTATTGTTTTTTTTGTAATGGCATTGCTGTTTGTAGCACTTCTAGCGATTGCTGCTCGCGCACTGCTTGCTGTGTGGATATATAAAGATGCGGAACGCCGCGGAATGAATCCAATTTTATGTTGTCTCCTCATTATCTTCACAAGTTCTATCATTGTGATGATTGTTTACTTGATTGTAAAAAAACCTTCGCTTGAACCGAAAAAAGGAATGGGACTTTTAATTACGGGTTGCATTTTAACGGGGTTAAGCTTTATCTTTAGTATTTTTGCAACGATTGGACTAATCACTTCATTTATTTATGAAATCGAAAATAACCCGAATTTCGATGGCGGTTATGATTATTATGATGATTTTAACGGTGAACACGATAGCGGATACGATTTTTAAACAGAGACTTATGAAGCCCCTGCTGAAGTAGGGGTTTTTGCTTTTGGTAAAAATAGGGTATAAAAGAAACAGGAGAAAATATTGTTGGAGGTGAATGTCTGATGGATACGATTATTTTGATCACAATTTTGATTGTGATTGTCGGCCTTGCCTTTGATTTCATAAATGGATTTCATGACATCGCCAATGCGGTAGCAACATGTATTTCAACTAGAGCATTAAAGCCGCGCGTCGCTATTTTGATGGCGGCAGTCATGAATTTTTTAGGAGCTATTTCATTTACAGGGGTTGCCGAGGGACTGACGAAAAACATAGTTGATCCATTTGTCTTACATAATGGTGAATTCGTTGTTTTATGCGGTTTGATTGCGGCGGTCATTTGGAATCTTTTGACTTGGTTTATCGGAATGCCAAGCAGCTCTTCTCATGCTTTGATTGGTGCTATTGCTGGTGCTGCTGTTGCATCTGCCGGTTTTTCAGCTTTAAACTATACAGGATTTATTACAATTATTGTAGCACTAATTATTTCACCGCTGATTGGTTTTAGCGTGGGTTATTTGATTTATTCTGCGTTTAAGTGGATTTTCCGCAACCGAAAACGGGTAAAAACAAACCGCCATTTTCGAATTGCACAAATTTTTACAGCAGCGATCCAAGCATATGCACATGGTACCAATGATGCACAAAAAACAATGGGCGTGATTACGCTTGCCCTGATTGCGAGTGGGCTTTTAAAAGAAACAGCTGGCGTACCATTTTGGGTGCAGCTTTCTTGTGCTGCTGCAATGGCGATTGGTTCATCAGTCGGCGGTTTTCGAATTATTAAAACGGTTGGCACAAAAATTATGCGGATTGAACCAGTTACAGGTGTAGCTGCAGACGTCAGCTCACTTTCTGTAATTATGACAGCAACCTTGACCCATTTGCCAGTCAGCACGACGCAAGTGATTGACAGCTCGATCATGGGGGTTGGAACTGCGAATCACAAGAAAGAAGTCAACTGGAGAACAGGGAAAAACATGCTTTTGACATGGATTATCACGCTTCCTATTGCTGCAGCCCTAGCCGCACTCGTTTATACAATTGCAGCCCTCATCTTTTTATAAAATGGGGGATTCCCTACCAAAATTGATTTTGCTTAAGGAGAGAAATTCATGCAGAAGGAAGAAAAAATTTCCGTTGCTCTTGTCGTCGTGCTTGGTTTGCTATCTGCCTTTGGACCTCTTTCGCTTGATATGTATCTGCCCGGATTGCCAGAGCTTGCAAAGGACATGTCAGTTGGAACCTCACTTGCTCAGCTTAGCTTGACGGCTTGCATGATCGGTCTCGCGCTCGGTCAGCTTGTTATCGGCGCGGTGAGCGATGCAGTTGGCAGAAGAAAACCGCTGATCATCGGAGTGACTGCCTACTTTATCGTGTCGCTGATCTGTGTGTTTCAAACGAATATCTATGCATTTTTAGTGCTACGTTTTATTCAAGGTTTTGCTGGCGGTGCTGGAAGTGTATTATCACGTGCCGTTGCGCGTGACCATTATGACGGCAAGATGCTAACACGTTTCTTTGGCTTTCTGATGCTGATTAACGGCCTCGGTCCTATCCTCGCTCCAATCATTGGCGGCGGCATGCTGCTTTTCACGAATTGGCGAGGAATCTTTATTTTGCTCACCATTATCGGTTTTTTGTTGCTTATCTTATCTTTTTTTTATGTGAAAGAATCTCTCCCTCTTTCGGCTAGACAAACAAACGGCTTGAAAGGGACATTTACCTCGTTTTTTGAGCTTTCAAAAAGTGCAGTTTTCATGCAATATGCGCTACCGCAAGGATTGCTTTCGGGAATGATGTTTGCTTACATCGCGGCCTCGCCATTTGTGCTCCAAGAAATTTATCAGCTGAGCCCGCAGCAATTCAGTATTTGTTTTGCAGTAAACGGGATCGGACTTGTGATCGCATCGCAGTTGGCAGGTTCGCTGAGTATACGGTATAATGAAAGTAGCCTGTATGAAATTGGAATCGGTATCGCATTTTTTGCGAGCCTGATACTCTTGATTGAACTTGTGAGTGGTGCTTCCGTTATCTGGATACTTGTTGCTCTATTCGTGGCTATCTCGAGTACCGGTCTTGTCAATACAGTTGGTACTTCGCTTGCAATGCAGAGTCAGGCCAGTCATGCTGGGAGTGCATCCGCACTAATTGGTCTTTTTTCATTTTTATTTGGCGGCATCGTGTCTCCGCTTGTTGGTCTCGGAAGTGGAACAACAGGAGCTCCGATGGGCATTGTGATGTTTGCTTGCAGTTTCTTGGCACTGCTTCTTTATATGATTTACCGAAAAGGACGGATGAGACATGAAAATTGAACATATGGCTTTATGGACGAAAGATTTAAACCGCATGAAAGAATTTTATGAACGTTACTTCAATGCTTCCGCTTCTGAGCGTTATGATAACAAGCAAAAAGGTTTTTCGTCGTATTTCTTAACCTTTGAATCGGGAAGCCGCTTGGAAATCATGACACGGACTGACATCACAACAAGTCCAGCAGGTGAGCATTTTGGCTACGCTCATCTAGCGTTTTCAGTTGGGAGCAAGGAACAAGTCGATCAGGTGACTGAAACCTTCCGAAAAGACGGTTTTGAGATCGCAGGTGAACCTCGTACAACAGGGGACGGTTATTATGAAAGTGTTGTTCGCGACAGCGATGGAAATTTAATTGAAATTACGATTTAAAGAAAGCAGAGGGTGAGAAATTTGGAATTTAAAGCAAATCCGATTATTGTTGAAAAGTATAATTTTGAGACATTGGTAGAACCAGAAGAAGGCATTGAAAACAACATTATGGTGCAGCTGAATGAAGTAGAACCGGCTGGGGAAGACAAGTCTGAACTAGAAGCAGGAAAAATTTACAAGGTAGATGTTCCGTTTTCGCTAGTTCTCGAACGCTTTAAAATAGACGGTCAAATCAGCCGCATTGTGCAGGTGTTAGATTTCTTCGGCGAGACTAACGAAATTGATCAAGCTACTGCGCAGGAAATGTCAAAACCACTCATCGATTACATCAAACGTCTTACTTATGAAGTTACTGAAATCGCTTTTGATCTGCCGGGGTATAAGCTGGATTTTGAAAGCAATTGAATGAAACAAAAAGCATCTCTATTTAGAGGTGCTTTCTTTTTTAGCAATCAAACCTTGAATCTTTCTGTGAATTTCGCTATGATAAAAGAAAAGCAGGAACGGAGGCTCTCACATGACTTCAGGAGAAGAACAAGAACCAAAGTTGTTTGATAAAGAGAAAGTCAAAGAAGTTTCAGAGAAAGTGGAAGAAAAAGCAGGTGAAGCAGCAGGCAAAGCAGGCGAAGTATTAGGTGATGCTGCAAAATTAGCCTTTTACGGTTCACTTGAAGCTGCTAAAGTAGTCGGAAAAACCGGTGGAGCATTTTTTTAAAGGTTTAAAACGCGGTTTCCAAAACGATAAAGAAGAAGAGTAAAAAGGATTTTTGGGTTTGAAACTGTATAGTTTCAAACCCTATTTTAAGTTAGAGAGGTTGTTGTTGGGTTGATAGCGTATTTTTCAAGTTTGAATCCAGTACTGCTTGCACTTTTGGCAGGGCTTTTCACATGGGGATGTACTGCACTTGGGGCAGCATTAGTATTTTTCTTTAAAGATTTAAATCAAAAAATGACGAATGTAATGCTTGGTTTTGCGGCAGGAGTTATGATTGCAGCAAGTTTCTGGTCACTTCTAAGCCCAGCAATTGAACGAAGTGAGGGAATGGGGATTTGGTCATTTGTCCCAGCATTGGTCGGTTTCACGCTCGGCGGTGTATTTTTGCGTTTAGTCGATCGTATTATCCCGCATCTGCATCTCGGTTTTCCTGAGAAAGAAAAAGAAGGTCCAAAGACAAAGCTTCATAAAAGTATTCTGCTCGTGCTTTCGATCACTATCCATAACATTCCAGAAGGAGCAGCCGTAGGGGTTGCGTTCGGAGCTGTGCTTGTCGGAGATACAGAAACCTTTGTGACAGCGGCAGTCCTCGCACTCGGTATCGGTATCCAAAACTTTCCGGAAGGAGCAGCGGTTTCCATTCCGCTGCGCGGCGAAGGTTTAAGTCGTGCCAAAAGTTTCTGGTATGGTCAGCTCTCTGCGATCGTTGAACCTATCTTTGCGGTGATCGGTGCTTTATTAGTTGTCTTTGTGACCCCCATTTTACCTTATGCACTTGCTTTTGCGGCAGGAGCAATGATTTTTGTTGTGATTGAAGAATTAATTCCTGAATCGCAAGTTGAAGGATCGACTGACCTAGCAACTGCAGCAACAATGGCAGGGTTTGCTGTCATGATGGTGCTTGATGTTGCGCTTGGATAAAAATTGTTTAGGAAAAGCAATACTTTTTTAGAGAAATATGCTATACTAGTTTGAAAGTGAAGTAATTCACAATGATAAGGATAGTTAATTTGGAGACTCCTCTCCGATTGCTATATGAAAACACGAAAAAGCTCCCACTTTTCGTGTTTTTTTAAGGGAGGAAAAAAATGACATTTAAAAAAACAGATAATCGAAAATATTATAACCCGGTCAGAAAAGCCGTTTTGACGCATTCCATGATTGATTCTGGTGAAAAAGTAGCAGTAGGAATGTCTGGTGGCAAGGACTCTAGTACCCTTTTTTATTTACTGGATATGATCAGCAAACAAGAACGACTTGGATACAGCTTTGAGATTGTACCGATCTTTCTCGATATGGGAATGGACATGGATATTGAACCGCTTATTCGTTTTACGAAAGAATTGGGATACGAACTTGAGATCGTACCTACAGACATTGCGACTGTTGTGTTTGATATTCGTCAGGAAAAAAATCCATGCTCATTATGTGCCAACATGCGGCGCGGTTATCTATACGGACATGCAAAGAAATTGGGATGTGAAAAAGTAGCGCTCGGGCATCATTTGGATGATGCTATTGAAACGTATTTGATGAATTTCTTGATTCACGGCCGAATGGAAAGTTTTGAGCCAATTAGTTTTTTGACGAGAACAGAAGTTTCGATCATTCGTCCGATGCTTTATTTAGAAGAAAAAGACATTATTTCATTTGCAAAACGTGAGAACTTGCCAGTTATACACAATCCTTGTCCAGTGGATAAAAAAACACGGCGTGAAGAAATGAAGAAATTAGTCACAACACTTGCGACTTCGTACCCAGATATCCGTCAAAAATTTCTTTCAGGAATGGAAACTGGAAAAGCAGCCCAATTTTGGACGGAAAATAAGTAATTTATCACTAGAAGTCTCAGCAAAAATCTGTATAATGGTACGAGAGGATAGGGAACTGTAATGATTAAAGAGGTGTTATAAGTTTTGAAGCGAAAAACGATTTTTTTGAGCCTTTCTGTACTTATGATTGTTGCTGTGGCAATTTTAGGTTACCTCACTTATCAACGGCATCAGATTGCGAAGGCACGAATTAGGGTGGAACAAGATGTGGAGCTCTATATGGATAAAAAAAATTGGGCGAAAACAATTTTCACAAAATCGAACAAGAGAATCGAGATAAAAAAATTACGGCATTTGTTCCAAAAATGAAAAACAAGTCAGAAAATCAATTAATTAAACAAGAAATGTTGGGTGCAGCCGAAAAGGAACACGATCAAAAAAAATGATTTAGTGTTCTATACATTCGATAAAGAAAAAGTGACGAATCAGGTATCCAGTTATAGTGTGAACAAAGAGAAATACGGCCTAAAAGGAAGTTCTTTTGAATTGGCGGATAAAAAGCTAGTAAAAAAAACAACTTGTAGATGAAGAAACCGGAAAAGTGCTTTCATTGCGTGATGTGTTAAATAGACAGCCGGATGCGCTACTTGAGTTGAAACGTAAAATGCAAGAAACGCTGATTGCAACTGGTAAAATTCCACTCGAGAAAATTGGAGCTTTGGGGGAAGCTTCATATCCAGAAAACTTAGATGAAACGGATATTGCGATCACAGACACAGAATTGAGCGTCCCAATTTCTATTCCAGGATTTGCTAAGATCAAACAAGTTGCCATTCCGCTTAGCTCATTTGCGGCTTATGTTGATCCGCATCATTTACCTGCTGGTATTGAACCGCCGGCACCGCACCAAATGGTTTCTGGTAAGAAGATCGCTTTGACGTTTGATGACGGCCCAAGTGCGAAAGTCACGCCACGTATTTTAGCAACTTTAAAAAAATACCAAGCAAAAGCTACATTTTTTGTTCTTGGTTCAGAGGTAGCTGAACATCCAGGACTTGTGAAAGCAGAACTTGATGCAGGGCATCAAGTGGCAAACCATTCATGGAGCCATCCACAGCTTACGAAATTGTCTGATCGCGATGTGGCAGAACAAATTTTGAAAACACAGATGGTTGTTTATCAGCAGACTGGTTACTTTCCTGAGCTCGTTCGCCCACCTTATGGAGCTGTTCACAAAAATACGGCACTTGCAATTGGCCTTCCGATTGCGCAGTGGAGTGAAGATACGGAAGACTGGAAGTACAAAAGCGGTCGCCATGTAACAAACAAAATAGTCAGTTCGGCGTATGATGGAGGAATGATTTTAATGCATGATATTCATCCGACGACAGCGGATGGACTTGATGCAGCACTTAAAAAGCTGAAAGAATTAGGCTATCAGTTTGTGACCGTCGATGAACTCTTGCAAGAAAAGCCAGAAATAGGACATCAATATTTTGATGCGACTGATGAAAGAGCTGTGAAATAGAAAAAAAAGCGGAAACCGTGAAGGTTTCCGCTTTTTTAGTGCGTTAAAATGTGCTTCATTTCCGTAAGAATAGTTTGCTGAAAAGCGTGATCAGCATGGGTTCCGTAAAGGTTGGTACTGAGCGTGAGTTCTTCTTTAAAAGTCGTAGCGGCGACTTGGAAGTAGGGCGCGAACTTAAGCGAACCGGAAATATAGATGTCAGCGGGGGCTACGCCGTCAAATTGGAGTCTAGCTGCATCAATAATACCCATATTAGTCAGGCTTACGGTTGGAATACTATAATACTTTTTCACAGCCGCATGATAAGCCTCAAAGGTTTCTGACCGATAAATTCGGTCCAAGTAGTCAAATACCCGAAGCGGCGCCAAGCTGTCTTTTTGCCCGCGAAATGATAAATGAGCCGCGGCTGTCGCCTGCTCCAAACTTTGCAGATCGTTTTTTTGAAAAGAGCACGTCAAGTTTGCCGTGAAATTCGCAATTCCACTTGGAAATTTAAGATACTTGCGGAGGTCGATCGGGCAGTCAATCTCAATCGCAGAATGTGGAAAATGCTTGGCAAGTACGCATCCAAATGCCGCGAACAGTCTGTCGTTAATCGTGGCACCTTGTTTTTTTTGTGTCCTCTTTCAGCGCAAGAAATTCAGCTCGATTTATTTTTACCCGCAAGATACGTGGATTCTCGGTATTGCCTGTTAACGGCAAGGGAAGATTTTGGTGCGGCTCTTGAAGCGGTGGTGCAGCTTTCCATCCGGATGTATCCATGTTTTCAAAAATGCGTCGCAAACTGCGCGAACCCGGTTTAAGCTGCGGCAAGTGAGCCTGATTCTGCTTGATGTTTGAGTACAGCTCAGCAAGCAAATACAAGAGCTCCTTAAAGCCCGCCCCGTCAGCAAGCATATGGTTCAGCACCACAGAGAGAAAATCCCCTTCATCTGCTCGAATAACCGTTAAGCGAATTTGCGGCCCATTCTCACCGTCAAGCATTTGCGTTAATGCCCGATTCAAACTTGCTTCGGGGTTTTTTGCGTGCTCCTCTAGAAAAACAAGATCTTCTGGTGCATAGGTGCTTTCTTGCCAGACAAACCCTGATTTGGATGCTTTTAAATAAGTGAAAAGTTCAGGTAAACGGCCACCAAGAAGTATCACCGCTTCTCTTAAACATTGAACGTCAATCTGAGTCTGAAAATGAAAAGCAGCATGTAAATGATGATCGTTTTTATGTTCTAAGGCGGAAATATAGTGCTTGATGTCAGAGCTTTCCGCGGGATAGGTTTTAATTTTTGGCATCTTTATTCCTCCTTTCCTGCTGTTTTCCCTTATCTTTTCACGCTAAACGGCTTTATTAAAATTACTTTGACAGACAGAGTAATTCATGATAAACTGATTTTGTTATTAACTCTATCTGATAGAGTAATGTGTGGCAGAGTAATTTAGGAGGTGGTCACGATCCGTAGCGACATTTTAAGAGGCCACGTAGATTCGATTATTTTAAGGATTCTTGCGGATGGAGATTCATACGGTTATGCGATTTCAAAAGAAATCAGCGATCGCACAAAGGAAAAGTTTCAAATTAAGGAAGCGACGCTTTATGCCGTATTTCAACGTCTTGAGAAAAAAGGTTTGATCAAAAGCTACTACGGGGATAGGAGCCATGGTGGAAAGCGGAAATATTATACGCTCACAACGCGCGGTAAGCTGTACTTAAATGAAATGATCGAAGAATGGCAGGAAATTAAAGAAGTAATCAACGTCTTTTTGGAGGAGAGGGAAAATTGAGAAGAATATATGAGTTTGTAGAAAAGTTATTTGATGATGTCCCGAATACAGAACGGGCATCGCAAGTGAAAGAAGAAATCTTGCAAGACATGGAAGAAAAAGTATACGATTTAATGCACGAAGGCAAAACACAGGAAGATGCGATTAACAAAGTTATCATCGAGTTTGGTGACTTTGATGAAATTAAAGAAGAATTAAAAATTGGCGGCAGTAAAAAATTGGCTTATGCAAAACTGAATCTCGGATTTTCACTTTGGGGGAGCGCACTTTTCATTGCACTTATCGTGTTTATCAATTTCTACTACACACCTAGTGTCATTTGGTTCGTCTATCCAACCTTTGCCATTTTATGGTGGCCGCTGTCGATGTTTTACTACTGGTATCGTAAGAAGGAGGAAGTAAAATAATGGACAAAAGCACAAGAAGCTTTTTATTTTTTAGTTGCGCTCTAACAATTGCTTTTTTAATCGCCTTAAATTTTCTAGTCTTTCCGGGCCAAAATTGGTCACTTTACAGTTCCCTTTTGCTCCTGCTCCCGCTCGTTTATTTCCTGATTGACGGCAGCAGACATTATAAAACATATTCCGTTATCGGAAGTTTAGTCGTATTTGCGGTGCTTTCGGCGGCAAATCTGATTGAATCGCCGGATTATCTATGGGTGCTTTTCGCTATTCCAGCGCTTGCCGCTTGGCCGCTTGTTATTATTATGGGGAAAAAAGCCGCTAAATTTTCTTACGCATTCTCGGGTGCTGTTTTGCTCATTTTGTGTTACGTTGTGCTGAACCTTATCTTTGAACCGCGTTTTCCTTTCAGCATCTTTACCACATTTACGATCATGTGGTGGCCGCTTTCTGTTGCACTAGCGAAATTTTCACGTGCTTTTTCACTTGTCGGAACGGCTTGGATGACGCTCTTCTTTATCATCGTAAATATCATTACAACGCCAGTTATTTGGTGGATCTACCCAGTTTTTGCTTTGCTTTTCTGGCCGCTATCCATGTTTCTTGCGCGCTATCCGCTTAGCTATGCCATTTTGTCTACACTAATCTTAAGTAGCTTTTTCATCATTGTTAATCTGATCACCTCAAGAGATACGATCTGGGCAGTCTATCCGATTTTCGGATTGCTTTGGTGGCCTCTGTCGATTTACTTCTTTGTTTATCGCAGAAAGCACGTCAAACGAAAGTATATTTAATGTTTGATTTTAAATTTTTTTCATGAGCTTCTCATAATTAGATGGTATAATAAAAGTTAGATTAATCGAAAGTGAGAAGGAAAATGCTTAGAAAAAAGAAAATTTGGATTGCACTCTGTTTCCTCTGTGCTGTTTTCATCATGGGACTCCTTTTAAAATCTTCTTCGCAGACTTATCATGAGCAGTCGCTCGTGCCGTTTATGGATAAGATTTTAGCAGGAAAACCGCTTGAAGGACTGTTATCGCATGTTTCCTTTGTGTATGCAAACGAAGAAGTCAGTATTGCGAATTTAGGCTATAGTAAATTTTTAGAGTTTTTTATCCGTAAAGGTGCACATTTCTTCACATATTTTGTGATGGGAGCTTCATTATTTGCAGGGGTTCGAGGCCTGTTCGGTAAAAACTGGTCTGCCTTTCTCGTTGCGCTTCCTGTACCGTTATTATTTGCAATCAGCGATGAAATTCATCAAAAATTTACTGGCGGAAGAACACCGCTTGTGCAAGATGTAGTGTTGGATTTTACAGGAGCTTGTATTGGAACTTTAGTTTGTTTCTGGCTGTTAAATGTTTTACGAAAACGAAGAATAGAGAAATTAGGCTAATATTGAATTAGAAAGGTCTGAAACCGGAAATAGCTGGTTCTTAGACTAAAAGGTTGGAACACTGTGTGTTTCAACCTTTTTTTGTTAGGTCAGCAAGTAGCGTGAATAGGGTGTAAGTCTAAATAGTCTTTAAATTTTAATCTAAAAAAGCAAAAAAGATGAAAATTCACAAAAATGTTCACAGACAATTAATGTATAACGTGATATATTTACTAATATAAAGTTCTATATGTGCTTTTTGTAAAAAAAATATACAAAAATTGACCATATTTCAGTGTAGTAATTAAATTTTCTAGTAATAGTAAACTGAATATAACACAAAAAATGATTTTTTATTGCTCATGGTCAATCTGTAGAGGGCACAAATTTTTAAAGCAGAATGAAAGGAGTGAGAAAGAGGGGAAAGGGAGGTCTGTATAAGATAGGGCTTTCAAAAGTTTTGAATTTTTTCAATTATCTAATTACTATTTGTCTAGTCTGGAGATTTTATTTAGATAAATTAAGATTTCTATCTAGAGCTTTAAACGAATGTGTCATGAATAGGCTGTTCTTTTAAAATAGCAATGGGAAACTCAAGCTAATACTTGGTTTGAGAGATTTTATGAAAAAATCGATTCAATTATTAGCAGCAAAAAGAATTTGTTTCACAGAAGGAGACCGATTCCAAGAGCCAAATATCAAAAGACAGATGAATGGAGTGTTACGTAATGAAGAAAATAGGAATTTTAGTTGTTATTTTATTTTTATTAGTTCCGCTTGGATTTTCAAATGTTCAAGCTGACACAATGGGAAACAACTCACGCACAATTAACAGTAGTATTTCAGTAAATCCAGATCCAATCCAAGGAAGAAATAATGTCACGGTCAGTGCAAATATCAGTGGAAGTGCAGGGGATTTCCAAGCATCGAATGGTGAAGCTGTAATCACGATCCCTAAAAAAACAGTAGCTGATTCTAATGAATTGAAGCCGAATAATGTCCTTGTCCCAAGTCCGTTTGTCTATGACCGAACAGAGCAAGATGAATTTGGGGATTATCAAATTATCGTGAAGCTAGATCCAAATGAAGTGGATGAGAACGAAGCGATTAATGCAACAATCACGATTGATTATTCAGCTCCGCTCTTTCAAGAAAGTAGCACAGAATCCTTCAAAATAGAATATGCAGGAACAAGTGACAAGAAAGACGTAGAAGTGATTGGCGAGGACAGTTCGCCAAATAAAATTTTCTACAAATGGTATCAATATTCTACCGATCCGTCAAGAGAGATCGGGTTGCTAGATATTAATGACCCAGCGAAAAATCGTTTTGTATTAGCAGTAAACTATTCGGAACTAAATTTGAAAAATGTAGTGGTAACGGATACTTTGCCGCCAGATACAGAGCTCACATATCCCAATACATTTCCAGGTGCAAGCGGTGATACATCTGTAGTTGACAATATTCGGATTTTAAAAGTGCAAGGATTTGATGATGAACATAAACCGACTGGCTTCACGTATGTTACAGATCAATATCAAGATAAGATTTCATATGATGCAGCGAAAAAAGAGATTCGGGTTGATTTTGGTGATATTTCAAGTGATGAAGCATACTTAGTCGAATACGCGCTTGAAGCTCAAAATCTTGATATGGGTAAACAAATCAATACAGCGAACTTAACAGCTGACGGCTATGACTTAACTAAAGAGTTTCCAGTTATGCCGCTTCTTACCTCAGATAGCAGTTTTTCACTCAAAAAAAGTGTTGATAAGTCAAAAATCAATATTGGCGAACATAATCTCGAATATACACTGGAATTCGGCGTTAAATCAGGTGCGAATATCCCAGCCGGAATTACAATCACAGATCCGCTTCCAGATAAGATGACAATTACAGAAATTACGCACATTGATGAAGATTATTTCGATTATACCGTTTCGGAAGATGGTAAACTACTTACTTTAGTGACTAAAAAAGAAATTACAAAAGATTCGGCTCAGAAGGTTTCCTTCAACGTTGATATTGAAGGTTCGATGCAAGTTGGCGATCAATTTACGAATGTCGGAATTCTCCACATCAGTGATATGGAACTAAATACAAACTCAGCAACTACAGTGGTTTATGATGGACGCGTTCAGATAATCAAAGTCGACGATACTACAGGAGAGCGTCTAGCAGGAGCAACTTTTGAGATTTTAGATGAATCTGGCACAGTGGTTTATGAAGGAACAACGAATGAAAAGGGAGAACTTCTTAGTACACCACTTGCAATAGGTAACTATCAAGTTGTTGAAACAAAAGCACCGGAAGGTTATGAACTTAGCAAAAAAGTGCATAACATTGAAGTTACAGGAAGCGAAACAGAGCCGATTGTTCTTTCGATTGATAATACACTCCAAACGGGCAGTGTAACATTGATTAAAACGGATCAAGCCGATTCTGATCTTTTGCTTCCAGGTGCAGAATTCAGTTTACTAGATGAAGATGGAAAAGTGCTTTACGAAAAATTGACAACAGATGAAAATGGTGAAATTTCTGTAGATCAATTGAAACCAGGGAAGTATTCATTCGTTGAAACAAAAGCTCCAGAAGGCTATCTGCTTGATGAAACACCGATTTCATTTGTCATTGAAAAAGGACAGAATGAAACATTGAAATTGGGCGTAACCAATCAAAAAGATGCCGGGGCTGTTGAGCTAACGAAAGTAGACAAGAAAGATCATACAAAACGTCTTGCAGATGCAGAATTTAAACTTGTCGATGAGGCAGGCAAGACGATTAAAGAAGACTTAACAACGGATTCGAATGGAATGCTAACGGTTAGTGACTTAGCTCCGGGTAAATATGCATTCATTGAAACAAAAGCGCCAAAAGGCTACGAATTAGATGAAACACCAATCAGTTTCAATATTCAAAGCGGAGAAGAAAAGGCCGTTCAAGTCACGGTTGAAAATGTAAAACAAACGAAAACTCCTGATGGTGACAAAGGAACTGGCGGTGGAAATTCCGGCGGCGGTTCATCGAACGGCAATTCTTCTGATTCAGATCACGGTTCTAAATTACCAAGTACTGGTGATGTAGCTGGATTCTTAGCTGTGATGCTTGGATTGTTATTGATTGTTGCAGCAAGCCGAAACTTAAAAAAGAAAACGAGATAAGGCACAAATAAGTTCAAAATAAGAAGTATGGCATGAAAAGGCAAATATGCTTCTAAAAATCATTAAGTTGATTTTTGGAAGCATATTTTTATAGCGAAATTTAAAAATAAATTGAATGGAGATCGGAGTGAATAATTTGGAAGAAAATTTGATCATCTATACGGAACTGGAACCGCTAATACGTCAGGCAGGAACAGGTGTTTTATATTTGGAGCCGTCCTCAAAAGTAATTTACCTTGTCAGTGAACCAATTTATGATGTCACATGTAGTATCATCGGATCTCGCGACAATAAGGCTGCAGAATCTTTGATTGTGGCTAACTTTGATGCTTCCGGTTCTGAAATTAGTCCTTATTTGATCAACTACGACTCATGTTCTGAAATTACGATTAAGCGAGTGAAGGTGGATCTAAACAAGCGAGGAAGAGGAGGGCTATTTTTTAAGTTTTCTAAGCGGGTTACGATTGAAGCGTGTAGTTTCACAGGATATGATCCAGAAATAGGTCATTACCGAACAGATAGCTCTGTTCTCTTTGCCAGCTGTCAAGATGTCGTGATCCATGATAACGTGTTTTTCAAAAATGGCGGATCAACAAATAACGATGAGGAACTTAATCGGTGTATCACGATTCATGATGATAATCCGAATGAACCGATTTCCAATTCCTATACGATTACGAAGAACACTTTTAAGGAAGTGAATCAAGGTGTCGTGATTCAAAGCCGAGCACTTGAAAAGTGTGTGATCTCTCGAAATGTATTTAATCAAGTGGTTGATAATGCGTTATACTTGCTGAACGTTAAAGCTGCTGAGATTTCACACAACCATTTCAGCGATTCAGCAGATGAAGGTATTGTCATTTCAGGATGGAAAACACATAAGAACACTACAACTGAGTTTTACGGAAAATTTCAAGTTGTAAATAACTATGCGCGAAATGTCGCAGTGAAGTTTCTAGCGATTAATGGCGATATGGCAGAATTATATTTTATCGGGAATACAGTTATTTCGCATCTTGGTTCAGCCAAAGAAAGACCGGCAGCAATAGCGTGGCGGCGCGACCGCGAACATAGCAAAGTGAAGGTTTTTATTGCAGAGCGCAATACTTTCAACTTGGATACAGCTCCGGCTAACTTTGATGTGTTTCCATTCGGGGATGTTGGGATGCTTGCTTTTCGGGATAATAAGATTATTTTACAGGAATTACAAAAGTATCAAAAATTATTCAGTTTAAATGGGATGGGAAACAAAAAAGACGGGGCAGATTACGTAGAATTTACGAATAACAGAATTAGACATCGACTTTGCGGAAAGCGATTTGACCCTGAATCACAATTTTTACGAGAGTCCTATCCGCTCCTTCCGATTCGTTATTTGATCATTAATCAAGCCGATTTTCCGGGAAGAATGCCGCTAGTCTACCCGTATTTGAACTGGACACCATTAGTAGGACAAATTTTCTAAGCGTAACATAAAACGAGCAGCTTCTTCGGGCTGAATCTTTTTCGCCGGAATAGAAGTTGCTCGTTCGTTTTTTATTCAGTTAAAGCCGTGATGGCGGGTTTGAGTTTTTCGATCACAAGCCCGCTTCCGCCGCGGCCTTTTACGTTTTCAATCATGCCGACAATTAGAAAATCAGGATGATCTGCGTCAAAAGCATAAACAAAGCCATTTTCGAGTCCATCTTCGCCTTGCTTCGCTTTCAGCTCTGCCGTTCCCGTTTTAGCCGCTAGATTTTTCCCGTTAACAATAAGTCCGTGTGCCGTTCCACCAGGGTCTGAGACGGCCTTTATCAGCGCTTGTTTGACGAGATCCGCCGATTCTTTCTTCACCACTTGTTTGGCTTCCTTCGTTTCTTTGCCCGGCAGGAGTTTCGGATAGACGACTTTGCCGCCGTTTGCTATTGCTGAGTAGGCGGCAGCCTGTTCAACGGGGCTCATTAAAAGCTCACCTTGCCCGTATGCCGTGTCGGCCAGTAAGACTTCATTGTCCAAGTTTTCATTGGAAATTTGTGCCGCTTTCATCTCAAATGGAAGATCATAATCCACACCGAAATTGAATTTTTTCAGTTCTTTTTCAAACCGAGTGCTACCAATCTCAAGCGCTTCTTGTGCAAAATAAATATTATCCGAGTAAACGAGTGCATCCGTCATGTTGACGCTCGCTTTATCGTGAACACGTGTGACAGAATAATTGCCCCATGAAGCGTCTTTTTGCCATTTTAAGCCTGCAATTTTGCGCACCTTATCAGGCTTTGTTACGCCCAGATCAAGCCCAATTGCGGCTGTGATCGTCTTGAAGGTAGAACCGGGTGCATAGCGTGCGGCGTAACGTGCCAAAAACGGCATCCGGGTATCGTCGCTGTATGTTTTGTAATCTGCCGCCGAGATTCCTGCTGCCATTTGATTGGCATTGTAGGACGGCGTGCTTGCGAGTGCAAGCAGCTCGCCGTTTTGCGGATTAATGACTGTCACCGCACCAGTTTCTTTACCAAGCCCTGCAAAAACATTTTGCTGCACATTCGCATCAATCGTTAGCTTGATCGACTCACCGTCTTTACGTGCTATTTTTTGCAGTGAAGTTTCTTGTTTGGTGCGGTCGTTCACAATTTTGATTTCACCGCCGTTTTCACCGCGTAAATCTTTGTCAAAATAACGCTCAAGACCGGTTTTCCCAATCAGATCGCCAACATTTAGGGCCGGATTTTTTTCGATATCTTCCGCGCTCACTTCGCCGACGTAACCGATTAAGTGGCTGGCACTTTCGTTAAGTGGATAAGTTCGCAAGACTTTTTGGGCATAGATCAGCCCCGTTAAATTCAGGCGGGAGCGTCAAGGATGGTTTTGAGCGGAACGAAACTGTCCGCTTTGACCCATTTTTGATCGAGTGCTGCATGAATTTCATCAAGCGAAACCCCCAATTTCTCAGAAATCGCTTTAAGTTCCTGATCTTTGGCGCTTCCGTCTGACAGTTGTTCTGGCACTATGCCTGCTTCTTCAAAATTTCCCATCGTCGCCAGTTTTTTACCGTTTCGGTCGAGGATATCGCCGCGTTTTGCCTCGTCTGTTGTGAGCCGGACTTTGTCATCTGCGACCATTCCCGGAAAGATTAGGCCAGGGTTCCAGTCCACTTTCCAGTTATCTTTGTCATTTGATATCGTTGCCGCGTATTTTTGTGTACGAAGCTTGCCAAGGCTCGTTCGCATCGAGAGCTCATAGCTGAGGTCATAGGTACGACTGTTTTTACCGGGTTTTACTTCGAGATTCTTGACGGAAATATCTTTAACGCCAATTCCACCATAAACGGTTTCATATTTATCGGCTACTTTTTCTGCTGTGAAATTATAGGATTTCAGTGATTTTACCGACATTGTCTCGGATAGTTTTTTATAATCTGCTTTTTTTAAATCTGTTGTAAAATCTTCTGCAATTTGCCGTGCTTTTTTATCAGCAGACTGGTTGCCCCAGATGAAAAAAAGTGCGATCGCAGCGATGAGTAACAAAATGATTGCAGCAATCGCGATTTGCCAGCTTCGTTGTTTGTAAAATGGTTGTTTCACGCCTTTTTCACCCTCCTAATTCGTTTGAAAGCTTTCGTTTCATCTGTGAAACTTTGCTTCTTGTTACTAATTAATATAGCAGAATCTAACAAAAAAAAGCGCGTTTTTGAATTTCTTTAACAATTCTTATAGGTTTATTGCTCTGATTTTTAAGGGTTTTAGTGTAAGATGGAGAGGATTAAAAATGGAAAATAAATAGAGTTGAGGTGGAATTTATGGCACGTCATGCCGAAAAGAAAAAAGTGAGGAAGGGGCGTGTTTTCGTAAGTATTTTACTGCTTTTGCTCGTCATTGCAGTTGTACTTGGCGGAATCGGCTTTTTTCAGTATCAAGCAAGTTTAAAAAAAGCGGAGAAAGCAAGTCAAATGAAAAGTTTTGAATTCAATGGGGCGAAACAAGATGGGAATTCAGTGAATATTCTCTTTATCGGAAGCGATTCGCGCGGTGCAGATCAAGGACGTTCCGACTCGTTGATGATTGCTCATTATAATAAGAAAACGAAACAACCAAAGCTTGTATCGCTGATGCGGGATACTTATGTGGACATTCCCGGTCACGGCAAAAATAAAATTAATGCGGCTTATTCTTACGGTGGACCGGATCTTGTCCGCAAAACCGTGAAAGAAAATTTTGGGATTGATTGCCAGTATTATGTGGTAACAAACTTTGAAAGTTTTGCCAAGATAATTGATACGCTTGCACCGAATGGTATTGAAATTGATGCGGAAAAAGATATGTCGGAAAATATTGATGTGGCGATTAAAGCCGGAAAGCAAAAAATGAATGGTCATACACTCTTGCAATATGCACGTTTCAGGCATGATGCGGAAGGCGATTTCGGACGAGTGCGCAGGCAACAGCAAGTTTTAACAGCCGTGAAGGAACAAGCAGTGACTGCCACGAGTGTGTTTAAATTTCCAAGTGTGCTCGGGACGGTGCAAGGTTATACATCGACCGATCTTCCAACATCGCTTGTTTTAAAAACGGGAATGGATTTCGTTTTGGGACGGACGGATGAACTGAAGACGCTCACGGTTCCGGTGAAAGATACGTGGGAAAATCAGCGAATCGCGGGAGCAGGAGCGGTTCTGCGGGTGGATATTTCTGCCAACCGAAAAGCTGTTGAAGCATTTTTGAAAGACTAGTTTACGAAAAAATGTCTTTGTGCCACGTTTGGCTAGCTGGAAATGGGGGGAAGAGCGATGAAAAGAAGCGTGAAAACGACGAACGATCATTTAGTTTTTGAAGCAGAAATCGAAGTGGCCGCAACGCCAGCAGCTTGTTGGAAGCTCCTCACGACAACGACTGGACTGAGAAGTTGGTTTGATGAACTTGAAGTCGGAGAACTTTCAGAAAATGGCTATTTGCTGTTTGTTTTTAAAGAAGCTGAAACGGTTCGAGAGATTAAATTGCCGATCTTGGAGTTTGATCCAGAAATAAAAATCGGGTTCGGTTGGGATCAAAATGAAGTCTTTTTCAAACTTGTGCCGCTTGATGCCAAACATACGCGCCTCTTATTTCGTGAGCGGATTCTTGTGCCAAGTGAGCACACGGCGCGCGATCTCTCGGGCTGGACGCTTTGTCTAGATGCCTATCAGAAAGCGGCGGAAGGCCGCGAATACGAATTTGATCAAGCCCGCTTTGCTGAACTCTTGGACGAATATAATACGGCTTTAAGTTAAATGCTGATGTGCATTCCAAGTTTTTTTTGGAATGCGCATTTTTTTGTGCTGTAGTTGATGAAACTATTTTCAATAAGTAATGAGATAGCGTAAGTTGAATGGGAACAGAATTCGCTCGATTTCTCATACAGCGGCTGTTATAATGATGTGGAAAGTGTATAAAAATCAACAATGCATAGAAAAAGTGTAATTTTTTAAGTCCTGATACTTGTGAATTTATCAAAAGGGAGATAGAAATGAATACATATTTGCTTGAAAAATTTGATGGCGGTAAGGTAGATGATTGAAGCTATCCTTGCTATCTTGGCTGTTACTGCTGTTTTTTATTTGATTATCAAAAATTACCAACCGGCGCTTGTTTTGCTTTCAGCTGGGCTTTTTCTGCTGATTGCCGCTTGGATTTTAGGAAAGCCGCTTCTTTCAGGGGGAGAATCGACTGGTTTTCTGTTTCTCGACATCTTTAAGCAAATTGAACTCCTATTTGTCGAACAGCTTAGTGTAGTTGGGATTACAATTATGACGCTGTTCGGCTTTGCTTCGTATATGAATACGCTTGGAGCAACAGATGTAGCTGTTTCGATTCTCACAAAGCCGCTTGGAAGGATTAAAGCAAAATACGTTCTTGTGCCGGTTGTATTTTTGATTGGAAACGTGTTATGCCTCTTTATTCCGAGTTCTTCCAGTTTAGCGGTCATTTTGATGGCGATTCTTTATCCCGTGCTGAAAAAAACGGGACTGAGCGCACTTACGGCCGGTGGAGTGATTGCGACAGTTGCAACGATTGCGCCAACGCCGCTTGGAGCCGACAATGTGATTGCTTCAAAAACACTTGGATACAGTTTATTTGATTATGTCTTTCTTCATCACGCACTGATTTCGGTTCCGACGATTTTTGTGATGGCGCTTGCGCATTACTTCTGGCAAAAATATATGGATAAGCGCCAAGGTGAGCGGGCGTTTCGAGATATTGAACAAAGTACGCTTGTGGAAGAATCAAAAGAACTCCCTCCCAAATTTTATGCGGTATTGCCACTTTTACCGCTGTTTTTCATTGTGGCGCTCGGCGTGTTTTTCCCGAGCATCAAGGTAGATGTGGTGATCTTGACGCTACTGTCATTCTTTATCGCAGTCCTCATCGAATTTGTACGCAAGCGAAAACTAAAGAACGTGTTTGATGAATCGTTTCAGTTTTTCAAAGGTATGGGACAAGGATTTACTCAAGTCGTGATCATCGTGATTAGCGGTGTGATTTTTGCGAAAGGGTTGCAAACGGTTGGGGTTGTTGAGATATTATCGCATTCGATCGAGAACCTTGACGGCGCGGGAACGGTTCTCATCCTCGTATTGAGCGGAGCGATTTTCTTATTCGGTATCGTAAGTGGTGGCGGAACACCGCTCTTTTATGCTACGATCAACTTGATTCCTGATTTAGCTGACAGTGCGCATGTGGACGGTATCCAGCTTGCCCTTCCGATGCAACTGATTGCGCACTTGACGCGGTCGATTTCTCCGGTTGCGGGTGTGATCATGATTGTTGCAAGTGTAATGAAGGTACCGCCGATTGAAATTGTGAAGCGGACGAGTGTTCCAATCTTAATAGGAATCGTGATGGTTGTGATTTTATCATTTATAGTTTTATAAGGGGCGAAAAAGATGAAGCAGATTTGTGTGGTTGGAAGTCTCAATCTGGATACAACGCTTGAATTTGAGGCGCTTCCAAATAAAGGGGAAACAAGAGCGGCAAAGGAACTTCGCTATTCTGCAGGAGGTAAAGGTTTTAATCAAGCTGTAACTGCAAAGCGGCTCGGAAGTGAAGTTGTTTTTATCGGAGCTGTTGGAAATGATGAACGCGGTCAAATGCTTCGAGCGATTTTGGAGGAGGAACAGATTGATCAGACAGAGGTTCAAACGGTTGAAGCGGAGACGGGGCAGGCGTATATTGCGGTTGATCGGTCGGGAAACAATCTGATTATGACGTATGGCGGTGCTAATAAGAGCGTAACGGAAGCTGTAATTGAACAAGCGGCTGCTAAGATCTGTGCAAGTGACGCGGTTATCGCACAATTTGAAATTCCGGAACCGGCCATCATCAAGAGTTTTGAGTTGGCGAAACAGCATGACAAGCTGACGATCCTGAATCCGGCACCAGGTAGGAAGTGTAGCATGGAATTGCTTCGCTTCACTGATTATTTAATTCCGAATGAAACTGAATTGGAATTTGCTTTAAATCGAAAGCTTGAATCACAGATGGAACGGATTGAAGCGGCTCGCGAGCTACTTCAATGGGTACGGAAAGCTGTCATTGTAACGCTCGGGGAAGCCGGTTCGCTGTTTGTGACGGCGGAAGCGGTTCACGAGATACCGGCTGTAAAAGCGGATGCTGTGGATACAACTGCGGCGGGCGATAGTTTCATCGGGACATTTGCGCATTATGTGCTTCGGCAGGGAGAAGAGGATGCGATCAAACGGGCTTCTCTGGTTGCGGCACTCGTTGTAGCAAAACAAGGTGCCCATACATCAATTCCAAGCAGTCATGAGCTTAACAGGCTAAAATAGGCTTAAATAACTGGATGAGGTTAAGGAGATAAGCGGTAAACTGAAGCATACGTACCCGTTTTTTTATAGGTAGATTTGATTCGCTTTTTATGCCGAATTTACGTTCGATGGAATTCAGGATAAGGTAAAATATGTATTGAATCAGAAAAATGAATCCATTGCGTCATTCCTGTTTGACGTATTGAAATGGGCAGTATAGAGAAACTGGATCAGTGATAAAACTGGTCTGGTTTTTTGTTATCACTAATGTTTTACATTGAAATCCAGTATAATAGACAAGGTATTCTTCAAAAAGAGGGGGCAGCTAGATGAAAAAATGGAATTGGATGGGAATAATCAGCATCTTTGTGCTGATCACTTTGCTTGGTTCGATCGTTTATTCGGCATATAACTTAGTCACGACACCGGCTGGCGCAGTGCTTTCTGCAAATGAAAAAACGAAAGGCGATTACTCGCTTATGCTACTGCAATGTATGTTAGGAGTCGTTGTCTTATTTTTGCCTTCACTTCTCAGTAAGCGAATGCGTTTTGTGATTCCAGATATTATGTATGTTTTCTTTATCATATTCTTATATTGCGCGATTTACTTAGGGGAAGTTCGCAGTTTTTATTACTTGATTCCAAATTGGGATACTGTACTTCATATGTTCAGCGGAGCGATGCTTGGTTGCCTTGGATTTTCGGTCGTCAATTTGTTAAATAAAAATGAGAAGGTGACGATGAGTTTGAGTCCATTTTTTGTCGCTCTTTTCGCGCTTTTGTTTTGCGGTTTTTCTTGGAGTGCTTTGGGAATTTTATGAGTATACGGGGGATGCCTTATTTGGCATGAATATGCAAAAGACGATGCTTGAAAATGGAACGCCGCTTGTCGGGCATGAAGCGGTTTCTGATACGATGAGCGATTTATTTGTCGATTTTTTCGGGGCACTAATCGTCTCGGTCATCGGTTATATTTCACTGCGTTATAAAAAAGGTTGGCTGAACAAATTTGAGTTCAAACGCATCACTTCAAAAAAGAAAAAGGTTTAAATTTCGCAAAAAGGGAAATCAAACGTTAAAAGAGAAAAATAAACACGCGAAAGGGTGAGGGAGTTGAAACAAATTTGTTTACAGTCAAGACCAGTCGGGTTACCGAATGCAGAAACATTTGAAATCAAAGACGTTAAACTAGGGGGGCTTCACTCAGGAGAGCTACATGTAAAATTGGTTTTCTTATCCGTTGATCCGTATTTACGCGGCAGAATGAATGACACAAAATCGTATATTCCGCCATTTCGGTTAGGATCGCCGATTACAAGTTCGGCTGTTTGCAAAGTGATTCGTTCGGAAGCACGGGATTTTGCGCCGGGGGATATGGTTCTCGCACAGGTTCCATGGCAAGAAGAAGTGATTGTTGACAGCAAGAAAGTGCAGAAAGTAGATACGACGATTGCTTCAGCGCCGGCGTATCTAGGAGTTGTTGGAATGACAGGCTTGACGGCTTATTTCGGGCTACTTGAGATTGGCAAACCCCGTAAAGGCGAGACGGTAGTTGTCAGTGCAGCTGCCGGTGCAGTAGGATCAGCTGTTGGACAAATCGCTCAAATTAAAGGGGCTTATGTCGTTGGAATTGCCGGTACTGATGAGAAGGTCAACTATTTGGTCAAAGAACTCGGCTTTAATGCCGCGCTTAATTATAATGATCCTGATTTTCCTAAGAAATTGAAAAAAGCATGTTCAAAAGGTGTCGATATTTATTTTGAAAATGTCGGTGGAACAATTAGCGATGCCGTGTGGCCGCTATTAAACAAAAATGCCCGTATCCCAGTATGCGGAGCTATTTCAAGTTATAATATCAAACCGGAAGAAGATATGGGACCGCGTGTACAAACTTATCTGATCAAATCAAGCGCGATGATGCAGGGGTTCACGGTTGGAAACTTCCAGGATGAGTTTCCGGAAGGGACGAGGCAACTTGTGAAGTGGCTCGATGAAGGCAAGCTGACGCATAAGGAAACCATTGTAGAAGGCTTTGATGAAATCATTCCGGCATTTTTATCGTTGTTTGACGGGAAAAATATTGGGAAGATTGTTGTAAAACTTGATTGATCAAAAGAGCCGGTGAACCGGCTCTTTTTATGCAGAAAGTATGACAAATTTCACAAAAAATAGTATGATAATAAATGTTTCATCAGGAACAAAAAATTTGTAGCTAAAGAGAGAGGAGGATTTGAGATGAAAAAATTCATGCAGGAATTTAAGGAATTTGCGCTCAAGGGGAATGTCATTGACCTCGCAATCGGGGTTGTAATCGGGGCGGCATTCGGAAAAATCGTTTCCTCACTCGTCGATAACATCATCATGCCGCTTGTAGGAATCATTTTAGGTGGACACGATTTTTCGAAGCTGTCTATTGAAGTTGGAAGTGCGACGCTGAAATATGGTGCTTTTATTCAATCGGTTGTGGACTTTGTCATTATTGCTTTAGCACTGTTTGTCTTTATCAAAGTGCTGTTAAGCCTCGCAAAGCGCAGAAAAGAAGAAGAGCAGGAAGAAGTACCGCAAGTATCTCCATCAGAAGAATATCTTAAGGAAATTCGTGATTTGCTCCAAGAGAAAAAAGAAGTTTAATTTACATAGAAGAATTTCAATTTGAAGGCTTTTTATGAAAAAACGTTTTAAAAAGAAAAACCCGCTCATCTGAAAGTCAACACGTTCAGATGAGCGGGTTTTTGAGAAGTGTAAATTTGGGTTACTCTCATGTATTAAAACACAAAATAACATAAACATTTGCCTGAATATATTTATCAGTATAAGAAATACAATGGATACTTTGTGGAAACCAAAAATGAAATTAGATGAGCAGGAAAATATGCACTATGAGTTATTTCGTAATTCCTATCATTTCCATTTCTCCAGTTTCTACATTCACTCTATATCTTCTTCCCGAAAAATCTGTTACAAATAGTCTTTCTTTTTCCGTCTACATGCATAAGAACTATTGGAGAACACACAAATTCAGGATTCTCTACTGGCGCAATATTTTTGATTTGCCAAAGTATCTCTCCATCCTCCTTAATAGCATATACATTGCATTCTTCATCAACAGTGTTTATCGGCGAATTAAGAACTATCGCAAGTCTAACAAAGATATATTTATTATTTTTCTTAATTTCCTCGATATCATTTGGAAATACAAGCGTTTTCCCTGAAACTTCCAACTTATTTTTCATTACATTTTTCCACTCCAATCCGCAATTTTCCCCAATTCTTTAAATTCTCCGATTCTTTGCTGTTTCATATCAAATTGAATTCCTCTTCCAGCACTGCCAAACAATGAGTTTGCTTCTCCAACTCTAATCTTGCTTCCTTTTGGAAGACTAACTTCTCCAATATACACTGGTAATTGAGGCAAAGCAAACTTATCTTGTATCTGCTTTGCTGTTAAACCTTTAACATCATCAGCACGCATAACCCAACCACCATATAAACTACTGTCAACGCCATCATATACTCTAACAAATTTAGATTCTTTCAAAAGCTCTATTTCTTGAACTACAGTTTTATACGTATACGGGGGCTCTGAGTAACCTTGTTTTCTCCACCAATTATTCACACTTTCAGCAGATTCATATTTATTAATCTTTACATTACTTCTAATATTGCCTAATTGATTATCCAAAAAGTTAAAACCTCTAAGATCATCACTCAAGTTTCCAACTTGTTTCTTCCCGTCAAGATTCACATCAAACTTCTGCAAAGTATTTTGCAGGGTTCCTTCCTTCACCGGAACAGCCCCAACACCTGGCGCCGCGAGTTGTTCACGCGGTGGAAGGTTCAAGCTATCACCTAGATGGTTCAGTTGTTTCTTAACCACTGTTGTGCCTGTATGTACCTGTTCTTTTAAAGCCGCTTTCAGTCCTCTTATTCGCGTAAGCGCCATTTTATTCGCTTGCACGACAAGATCGTTCATATTTTTGATCGGCGGGCGCATTAGCTGTTCCAGCACCGAACCCGTTGGAAGTCCCTTGATTCCGGTAGAAAAAGCCTTCACTGCTGGAAGCATATCCGCAACGGATAATGCCCCTCTCATCGCCCGTTCGGAAGTCTCAAGCTCTCTGCCACTTATCCAGTCTTTTCCAGAAATTGCTGTCCCAAGCTCCAAACTACCATACACCGCCCCGATTGCCAGTCCGGCAGGTGGACAAAAAATTGCCACTCCAACAATGCCCACTGTCACGATGACATTCACCCAAAACTCTTCCTTCTGCTGTTCGTCCTTGATCGACATATAGGCAAACGCTCGCGTGTTCAGCATCGCCGCCCGAAAATCATTCTCTGAAACCGTCTCATCCGGATTCAACTTTTTCCATTCCTGAAACTGGTTTTTCAACTGATCCGCATAGATATTACTCCCGCTAAACAAATCATCCATCGTGACTTCAGTTTTCGTTACTTCCCGTTGTTCTTGCGTATAGCTATTCACAAAAACCGTTTCCGTTTTCGTTGCTCCAATCCGATTCGTGGTCGTAAACTTGGACGCATCCAGATTCCGCATTCCCTCTACAAACTGATCCAAATCTTCAAAGAACGGTCGATCAATTTTCGTATGAATGAGTTCATCCACTTTTCCTGAAAACTGGTGCAAGACTTCAAAATCTTCAAACACGGATTGAAGCTC
>NZ_AODF01000008.1 GCF_000525875.1 Listeria floridensis FSL S10-1187
TTAAATAAACCCCCGGCGTGTATATGTAAGCGGGGGGTGTTTTTTATTCTGCATTAATTGCCGCAAGTTCTTCTTTACTAATAATTTGCCAATCAAAGTTTTTAGCTTCTTGGACAAGTTTTTCGTAGTTGATCGGCTGGTTTGGAAAAGCTAGAATTTTTTCAGCGATGGAACTGCTGATGGCTTCGTCTGTATCATTATCGACAAGACCATCATCACTCAAGTTTGCTTCAATGATACCTGGGAGTTTTGTTCCGATTACATAGGCACCGGAAACTTTAGCTTCATTTACAACGCAAGGGAAGCCTTCTGATTTACTTGGTAAAAGAAGGATATCCGATTTGCCTAGTTCACTTGATACTTGTTCAGGAGAGACGCGACCAAGTAGTTTAGCCTGAGGGATTCCTTCAAGGTTTGCTGCGATTTCGCCACGGAGTTTTCCGTCTCCCATGATGATAAATTCAAAATCTGGATTTTTTGAAATAACTTTCTTGATAATATCTGGCAACAAGTAAGCGCGCTTAATATCAATCAAGTTGCCGACGAAGGCAATGCGCTTCTTTTTCTTTTCAGCAGGGTCAAAATGGAAATTTTTAGCGGTAATTCCATTTGAGAAAACTCGAATATTTTCGGCATTCGGAGCTAATTTTTGAACGGCTTTCTTTAAGTCTTGACTGACACAGATAATTTCATCAGCAAGTTCGATTCCGTGTAAAATGTCACTGCGGTAGGTCTCGTTATTTTTTGTCATCACATAAATATCTGAACCGTGAAAAATTTGCACATATTTCAGCTCGGGTCTTTTCATTTTCAAGCGTGCTGCAATTGGAAGGTTAGCCCCCCAGTGGCAAATCACCCGCTTCATATCTGGTGTCTCTGCCGAAATTTCCTTGGCAATTCTATCGTACTTCTTTTCTGATCCGGCCAAGTGATCAAGCGGACCTCGCTTTAAATAAATGTCTTTTACTGGTGCGCCGTTAATACTTTTTTCAGCGAGCGGTTTTTTTTTCATTTCTGCTTTTACGCATCATTTTTTTTAGAAACTTAAAGAAATCAGAATCAACATATTTAATATTATAAATGACATCATCGTGATCGACTTGATATTGTAAACGATTGTAAACGGACATTGAAACACCGCCGGTACTTGGATCAGCAATATTGACAATGAAAATATTTTGAGCCATCTTTTTTCACCTTTCTTTTTGTATATTAGATAGGCGGGTAAGAAAAATTGGTTTATCCAGTTGCGAAATGTTAATTTAATCACAAATAAGAATGAAAAACCATTCTTTTTCCATTGTTTAACCTGTGGGTAAGCAGTGAAAATACCCTTCCTAATTCCACTATATAAAAAAACAGAAAGACTGTCAATTCCACTTAAATTGGCATTTAAACACACTTTTTACCACTTTTATACATTGCGGAAAGGGAAGGGGAACTAATTTGACAAGGTAAAAAAAAACAGCCTCAAGCGAGACTGTTTTTTAGTGAAATTTTACATAAAATGTTCATGGTGCGTACTGACCATCGCTTCGGGAGCAGCTCCGGGTTCTAAATGCTGTTTCGCACTGTTTACAGCAATCGCCGCTTCATGTAATCCAGCAGCGATAATGCGAATCTTGCGCGGATAACAAGCGGTATCGCCGCATGCATAAACGCCAGGAATGTTTGTCTGCATCAGTTCATCAACTGCGATACCCCATTCTTCGGTTTGAAGTCCCCAATTTGTGGCAAAGCTAAAATCAACTTCTACGCCGTGACTAATAAAGAGTGCTTCACAGTCCAGTTGTTTCTGCTGGTTAGAAGTTTTGCAGCAAACTGTGATTTTTTCCAAGTCATTTTCTTCATTTAAAGCCGTAATTTCATGATGGAGGTGTACAGTGATTTCTGAATCCATCAGTTCTTTCGCGCGCTCTTCATATCCCTTGAAACTTTCGCCGCGGTAGATTAAATCCACTTGTGCGGCCGTTTGGTTGAGTGTAAAAGCCGCATCAATCGCCGCATCGCCGCCGCCTGAAACGACCACTTTTTTGCCTCGAAATTTTTCGATATCGCTCAAATGATAGTGAATCGCAGGTTTATGCTTTTCAGCGTGGTCTGCTTCGAGCGGGGCAACTTTATAGGTTCCATTCCCACAAGCAATTACAACCGTTTTTGAAAAATGCTGTTCACCGTTTTCGGTTGTTAAAACAAAAGTTCCGTCGTGCAAATTTGTAAGTCCAACCACACGGTTCCCAAGTACAAATTTAGGTTGAAAGGTTTCGGCTTGACGTTTGAAGTTTTGTACAAGTTCGGCACCGCTGATTTCGGCAATACCCCCAATATCATGAATCAGCTTTTCCGGGTAGAAATAACGAATTTTTCCGCCAACGCCCGGTTCGGCATCAATCACTTTTGTTTTCATTGAACGCAGTCCGCTGTAAAAGGCTGTATAAAGACCGATAGGACCAGCACCGATAATTGTCATATCATATAGAGAGGACGTTTGCATAATCAAGCCCCCTGACAACATCTTTAATCTCACAACCGCTACATGTTTCGTACGGGATGCAAATCGGAACTCCAGAACGCGGATCAATCAAGATATCCGCTTTTACATTAAAGACTTCTTCGAGCATTGGTGCTGTCATCACATCTTGCGGTACTCCGCTTGCTGCGACTTTACCGTCTTTAATCGCAATCATATGAGAAGCGTAGCGCGAGGCGTGGTTAAGATCATGAACGACCATGACGATGGTTTTTTGTTCGGTTTGATTGAGTTCTTTTAAAATGTTCATCACATCAAGCTGATGGGTCATATCAAGAAAAGTTGTAGGTTCGTCAAGAAAAAGAATTTCAGTGTCTTGCGCGAGTGCCATGGCAATCCAAGCACGTTGTCTTTGGCCGCCAGATAGATGATCAAGCGGACGCTCTTTTAGATCGGTCAAACTTGTCATTTTTAATGCCCAATCAATGATTTCTGTATCTTGTGCAGAAACGGTCTTAAAGCCAGTTTGATGTGGACTTCGTCCGTATCGGATGAGTTCAGCGACTGTTAATCCTTCTGGGGCTTCTGGATTTTGCGGTAAAATCGCAAGTTCTTTTGCAATTTGTTTGGTCGGCTCTTGATGGATTTTTTTACCATCTAAAATGACGGCTCCTTGTTTAGGCTTGATCAGGCGAGCCATTGTTTTTAAAATGGTTGACTTGCCGGAACCATTAGCTCCAACAAGGGCAGTGATTTCTCCTTTAGGGATTTCTATATTGAGCGAATCAACAATGATTCGTTTGTCATAAGCAATTTGTAAATTTTCAGTATAAAGTCGTTCCATTTACATCACTCCAACTTTTAAATAGTGATAATCATTCTCAACACTTTAAGTATAGACATTTTATCAAGAAGATTCAAGAAAATTTTTATGAGAATTGCGAAAGAAATGAGAATAATTATAAACTAGGAAAGAAAGATGAGTAATTGATAATCACTATAGACAGCTAAGGGAATTTATGGTATCTTTTTAAACATAGTAATCAGAACGAAGTAAGCTGTTTTTTAGCGATTGAAATAAAGATTTAGTATGATTTCTTAATTAGAATGATTTTAAAATGGAAAAGTTGAAATGAGAATAAAGAGCAAGGAGGTTCAGGAGATGGAAGGAAGAATCAGCCGGATCAAGGCTCAGTTACATGATGCAAGCTATAAATTAACTCCTCAACGAGAAGCGACCGTTCGCGTTCTCCTCGAAAATGAGAAGGATCATTTGAGTGCGGAAGAAGTGTTTATGCGTGTAAAAGAAATTGCACCGGATACAGGTCTTGCGACGGTTTACCGAACACTTGAACTTTTAACGGAATTACGGGTTGTCGATAAAATCAGTTTTGGCGATGGAGTTTCGCGTTTTGATTTACGCAAGGAAGGAGCGAAACATTTTCATCATCACTTGGTTTGCCTTGAATGTGGCTCTGTTGAAGAAATTCAAGAAGATCTTTTGGAAGATGTGGAGAAAATTGTGGAAGCCAAATGGCATTTTCTCGTGAAAGATCATCGCTTGACGTTTCAGGGGATTTGTTCAAACTGCCGTACAAACGGCAAGAAAAACTAGAATGGGGACAGCACCGGCGGAACCGCCGGTGCTTTTTTGCTGCGCTGATTTACAAGGGGAAATAGGGTGGAAGGAAGCGAGCTTCGGCTGTTTCTTTTTTTACAAAAAAATGTGGCTTTAGTTAAAAGTTCAATACGTTTCGGTTTCGTGTTAAAATGGAAAAGCAGGAGGCGAGGACATGGATGAATGGATTGAAGATTTTTTTGCATTTTTTAACGGTTGAGCGCGGTTTAGCATCGAATACTCTTACTGCCTATAAGCGTGATCTTCACTTCTTTATGTTGTATTTAAAGGAAGAAGAAGGTATAGACGATCCGGCAAAGGTGACGCGTCAGGAAATTGTTTCGTTCATGAATTACGCGCGTGAAGCTGGAAAATCGCCGCGAACGATTGCCCGCTACATCGCTTCACTCCGTTCCTTTTTTCACTTTTTGCTGCATGATGGCAAAGTGGCAAAAGATCCGATGATTCAAATTGAAACGCCGAAACAGCGTCAAAGCTTGCCGAAGGTGTTAAACTATCAGGACGTTGAAAAACTGCTTGATGCGCCGGATCTTGGGACGATGTTTGGTGTGCGCGATAAAGCAATGCTTGAAGTGCTTTATGCGACTGGGCTGCGTGTTTCGGAGCTCGTCCATTTAAAGCTTGATGACTTGCATCTCAACATGGGATTTATTCAAACGATCGGAAAGGGAAATAAAGAACGTATTATTCCTCTTGGTAAAACGGCAGTAGCCGCTCTAGAAGGGTACTTAGAATCTGCCCGACCTAAGTTTGCAAATCAGAAAGCACGGACTGATTTTGTGTTTTTGAATCATCACGGCAAGGGGCTTACGCGCCAAGGGTTTTGGAAAAATTTAAAACAACTGACGATGAAAGCGGGAATTACAAAACCGATTACACCTCATACGCTGAGGCATTCGTTTGCCACACATTTACTTGAAAATGGTGCAGATTTGCGTTCAGTTCAAGAACTTCTGGGACATGCTGATATTTCAACCACCCAAATATATACACATGTGACAAAGGCACGGCTTAAGGATGTTTATAAGCAGTATCATCCGCGTGCGTAATAAAAAGTGAAGAAAGGCGATGGGATTAATGGCAGAACAATTTAAGCGAATCCACGTTGTAGTTATGGATTCAGTTGGGATCGGGGAAGCTCCCGATGCAGCGGAATTTGGCGATTTTAATGTTGATACTTTTGGACATATCGCTGAAAAAATGAATGGTCTTAAAATGCCGGAAATGGGCAAGCTAGGTCTTTCAAATATTGAACCGGTTTTAGGTGTCGAAAAAGCAGAGCATCCGAAAGCGTATTATACAAAAATGCAGGAAGCTTCTCGCGGCAAAGATACGATGACGGGTCACTGGGAAATTATGGGGCTTTATATTGACACGCCATTCCGTGTTTTTCCAGATGGTTTTCCGGATGAACTCATTCAGCAAATTGAAGAGAAGACTGGGCGGAAAGTGATTGGAAATAAACCGGCGAGTGGAACAGAGATTATGGATGAACTCGGCGAAGAACAAATGAAAACGGGGGCATTAATTGTCTATACGTCAGCAGATTCTGTGCTGCAAATTGCAGCACATGAAGATATTATTCCGCTCGAGGAACTCTATGAAATTTGCGAATTTTGCCGTGAGATTACACTCGATGATCCTTATATGCTCGGACGCATTATTGCACGGCCTTTTGTTGGCGAACCGGGTGCATTTAAGCGCACGCCTAACCGACATGATTATGCGCTTAAACCGTTTCATCCAACGGTGATGAATGCACTTCAAGATGGCGACAGAGATGTGATTGCAATTGGTAAAATTTCTGATATTTTTGATGGCGAAGGTGTGACGGAATCGATTCGGACAACGTCGAATATGGACGGGATGGACCAGCTTGTGAATGTACTGAAAAAAGAGTTTCACGGGATGAGTTTTCTTAATTTAGTGGATTTTGATGCGCTTTATGGGCATAGAAGAGATCCGGAAGGCTACGGCCGGGCGCTTGAAGAATTTGATGCGCGTTTGCCGGAAGTGTATCAAAATATGAATGAAGATGATTTACTCATTATCACGGCTGATCATGGTAATGATCCAACATATAGTGGGACAGACCATACGCGCGAATATGTTCCGCTTTTAGTCTATTCGAAGAAATTTGCAGATGGCGGAAAAGAACTTCCACTAAGAAAAACTTTTGCTGATTTAGGAGCTACGGTGGCGGAAAACTTTGGTGTGAAGATGCCTGAATACGGTACAAGCTTTTTAAACGATTTAAAATGAGAGATGGGAGTTTTTTCGAATGAGCATGGAGAAAGTAAATCAAGCAGTTGCTAAGATTAAAGAAAGTTATGGGGGTATGCCAAAGATTGGATTGATTCTTGGTTCGGGACTTGGCGTTTTGGCGGATGAAATTAAAAATCCAATCAAACTCTCTTATGAAGACGTACCACATTTTCCGGTTTCTACGGTTTCGGGGCATGCCGGTCAATTTGTTTTCGGCGAATTAGAACAAAAAGAAGTTGTCGCCATGCAAGGTCGCTTTCATTTTTATGAAGGCTATTCGATGCAAGATGTGACCTTCCCTATTCGTGTGATGAAACAGCTTGGAGTAGAAACACTGATTGTGACAAATGCAGCAGGCGGCGTGAATGAACTGTTTCACGCTGGTGATTTAATGCTAATTTCAGACCATATCAATTTTACGGGAAACAATCCGTTGATCGGCAAGAACGAAGATACATTCGGACCACGCTTTCCTGATATGTCAGAAGCTTATAATCTGGAACTTAGGGAAATGGCGCGTAAAATTGCGCAAGACTTGGAGATTGAAATCTGTGAAGGGGTTTACGCCGGCTTTAGTGGTCCAACGTACGAAACGCCGGCTGAAATTCGGATGATGCGGACGCTCGGCGCAGATGCTGTTGGAATGTCGACAGTGCCTGAGGTGATTGTTGCAAATCATGCAGGCATGCGCGTACTTGGAATTTCTTGTATTACAAATATGGCGGCGGGAATTCTTGATCAGCCGCTTTCGCATGATGAAGTGATTGAAACAACAGATCGTGTTCAGCAAACTTTCCTTACCTATGTGCGTGACATCATTCGAAAAATAAAATAAATGTTTGGAGCCGTCTTTTTAATCTTTGGATTGAAGGGACGGTTTTTTTCTTTTTTGATAGCCTGTAAAACGAGACTTTTGCCACTTCTTTTGCTTAGGTTTTTGGCTTTTCGCTCAGATAGTTATTGTTTCGCGATAGTGCTTTATGCTACTATAGTAAAGAAACTTTAAGCGCGAGTAGCGTAATTTAATGGACAAAGGTGGGGACAAGGTTGGCATTTGAACAATTTGGAACAATGAATGTAAATGAAGTTGGACATCTCGAAATCGGAGGGGTGGACACGCTTAAACTTGTCGAGCAGTATGGCACTCCCCTTTATGTGTATGATGTGGCATTGATACGCGAACGAGCTCGCGGCTTTAAAGAGACGTTTGCTGAACTTGGTGTAGCGGCGCAAGTTGCCTATGCAAGTAAAGCTTTCTCAGCGCTTGCGATTTATCAGTTGATGGCAGAGGAAGGTCTCTCACTTGATGTGGTATCCGGAGGCGAGCTGTATACGGCGATTCAAGCTGGCTTCCCGGCTGAGCGAATTCATTTTCACGGGAACAATAAAACGGCTGATGAAATTGAGCTTGCCCTTGATTATAAGATTGGCTGTATTGTGCTCGATAATTTTCATGAAATCGCGCTTTTGAAAGAGATGCTTCATGAAAAGAAAATGAAAACAGCGGTGCTTGTTCGGGTTACGCCCGGAATCGAAGCGCATACGCACGACTATATTTTGACGGGGCAGGATGACTCGAAATTTGGATTTGGGCTGACAAATGGGCAAGCTGAGGCGGCAATTCGAGAAGTACTTGCGGCAGACGATGTGTTTGATTTGATTGGGCTACATTGTCATATTGGATCGCAAATTTTTGAAACAACGGGTTTCATCATGGCTGCTCACCGGATTATGGAACAGCTTGTCTTGTTCCGCGATTTGTTCGGTTTTGAATCGAAGGTGCTTAATCTTGGTGGCGGTTTTGGTGTCAGATATACGGCAGAGGATGAGCCGCTTGCACCGGAAGAGTACGTGAAAGAAATTGTTGCAGAAGTGAAAAATATGGCACAAGCAAACGGGCTTGATGTTCCGGAAATTTGGATTGAACCAGGGCGTTCGCTTGTCGGCGAAGCAGGTACTACGCTATATCGGATCGGGTCGCGCAAAGAGGTTCCAGGCGTGCGCGATTATGTAGCGGTCGATGGAGGTATGAGCGACAATATTCGGCCGGCACTTTACGAAGCACATTATGACGCGGTTCTTGCTAGTGAACCAAACGGAGAAGCTGAGGAGACGGTTGCGATTGCAGGGAAATGCTGTGAATCAGGCGATATGCTGATTTGGGATTTGCCGCTACCGAAATCAGAGAGCGGTGATGTGTTGGCGGTTTTCTGTACGGGAGCATATGGTTATGCGATGGCGAGCAATTACAATCGAATTCCAAGACCGCCTGTTGTCTTTGTTGAAAATGGAGAAAGCAAGCTTGTTGTCGCGCGAGAATCGTATGCGGATTTGATTCGCAATGATTTGCCGCTCTGGTAAGGTGGATGAATGACGATGGAAATGAAATTAAAGGTAGAAGCTTTTGAAGGGCCGCTCGATTTGCTGCTTCATTTGATCGGTAAGCTCGAAGTCGATATTTATGATATTCCGGTTGCGGAAATTACGGAACAATATATGGAATACATTCATAAAATGCAGATTTTAGAACTGGATGTGGCGAGCGAATATTTGGTGATGGCTGCTACTCTGCTTGCGATTAAAAGCAAAATGTTGCTTCCAAAGCAAGAACTTGAAGAGGATTTCGATGAATTTGATCCAGATCTTGATCCGCGCGATGAGCTTGTTATTAGGCTGATGGAATATAAGCGATATAAGGAAGCGGCGCGCGAGTTGAAGGATAAGGAAAATGAGCGCGGGTTTTATTTCAGCAAAGCCCCAATGGATCTTTCGGAATATGAGGAAGATGCGCCTCGCGGGGAACTTGATGTCAGTTTGAATGATATGCTCGGAGCTTTTAATAAGCTTTTACGACGCAAAAAGCTGAACAAGCCGCTACATACGCGAATTACGACGCAGGAAATTTCGATTGATGCGCGGATGGATGAAGTGATGGCACGTCTTGAAAGGGCTGAAACGAAAATAAAATTCGACGAGCTATTTGAGGAGCATACCAAAGAAGAACTCGTTGTTACTTTTCTCGCGCTTTTAGAACTTATGAAACGGGAACTTGTTGCGGTTGAGCAGGAATCGAGCTTTGCGGAGCTTTATGTGAAAGGTAGAGGGAAGAAACGTGAACAAAAATGAACAGCTCGGCGTGCTTGAAAGTCTACTTTTTGCAGCCGGAGATGAAGGTCTTTCAACGAAACAGCTGACCGAAGTTATGGAAATTACATATATTGAAGCACTGAACTTGCTAGAGTCGCTAAGTGAGGAATATGAGCAAAATCAAGCACGCGGTTTGGTTCTGCTTGAACTGGCTGGTGCTTTTCAGCTCGCGACAAAAAAAGAACACGCAGCTTATCTGAGAAAATTGGTGGAATCGCCGCGAATTACGTCGCTTTCGCAGGCCTCGCTTGAAACGCTTGCGATCATTGCGTATAAGCAGCCAATCACCCGAATGGAAGTAGATGAAGTTCGCGGTGTTCAAACGGACGGCCCAATCAGGACGCTTGTTGCAAGAGGGCTCGTGGCTGATCAAGGTCGGGCAGAGGGTGCAGGTCGAGCCAAGCTCTATGTGACGACGAATGAGTTTTTGGATGCGTTTGGGCTGAAAAGTTTGGATGATCTTCCAAAGCTTCAAGAGCCGGGTGAAGATGAGGTACAAGATGAACTGGACTTGTTTTTTGATAAGTTCAATCGAATGGAGGAAGAATAATGGAGAGACTCCAAAAAGTAATAGCGAATGCTGGCATTGCTTCAAGGCGAAAAGCAGAACAAATGATACTTGACGGTAAAGTAAAGGTAAATGGTGAGCTTGTCACAGAACTTGGGGTTAAAGTCAGTGATTCTGATCACGTAGAAGTAGAAGGCGTGGAGCTGACAAAGGAAATTAAGCGCTACTTTTTGTTTTATAAGCCGCGCGGTGTTGTTTCGGCGGTAACAGATGATAAAGGACGGCGCGTTGTAACTGATTTCTTCGTCGATATTCCGGAACGATTATATCCGGTAGGGCGCTTAGATTATGAAACATCTGGGCTTTTGCTTATGACAAATGATGGGGAATTTGCCAATTTATTGATGCACCCGCGCCATAATATCGAAAAGCGCTACATTGCACGCGTGAAGGGTATCCCAGAAAAAGATAAACTGCAAAAACTTGCATATGGTGTTGTGATTGATGGAAGAAAAACAGCAAAAGCTAAAGTGAAAATGCGCTCGTTTGACAAGGTGAAGCAAAAAGCCATCGTCGAAGTTGTCATTCATGAAGGTCGCAATCGTCAAGTGAGGAAAATGTTTGAGAGTATTGGACATCCAGTTCAAAAACTGTCACGCGAAGCTTATGCGTTTCTTGATTTGCGCGGTCTTAATGCCGGTGAAAGACGTGAACTTAGTCATCATGAAGTCAGACAACTGAAATCGCTTGCGAAGTTCGGTCAAAATCCGCATGTGTGATAAAAGTTTAACAAACAGCAAAGTTTCTGATAGCTTGTTTTAATAAAAACATGTATAATTTAGGTTAGAAGTATTTTATTGACTGAAAATCAACTGTCCGAAAGTATGTGGGTGCTTTGGATGAAATTATGATGTTGGCGTTTTTTGAGCTTTTTTCAAATATTCGCCGTTCAGTATAAAATGAAAAAGAGAATTTGGGGGATGAGTACTTATGAGTGAGCAGATAAAAGTGCTTGTTGTTGATGATGAGGACCGAATTCGCCGCCTGTTAAAGATGTACCTCGAACGGGAGAATTTCCGTATTGATGAGGCGAGCGACGGTGATGAAGCTCTTCAAATGGCACTGAACAACAATTATGAAGTCATTCTTCTTGATCTGATGATGCCTGGAAAAGATGGAATTGAAGTATGCCGCGAATTACGCGAATATAAATCAACTCCGGTTGTCATGCTGACTGCTAAAGGAGAAGAAGCCAATCGGGTTCAAGGATTTGAAGTTGGAGCAGATGACTATATCGTAAAGCCGTTTAGTCCGCGTGAAGTTGTGTTGCGTGTGAAGGCGGTGCTTCGACGTGCCAAAAAAAACTGACCCTGGTGTTGTTACATCGGTGCCAGGAGATATTATTAATTTCCCTCATTTAAGTATCGATAATGAAGCGCATCGTGTTATTGTTGATGGTACTGAGGTGAATTTAACACCAAAAGAATATGATTTGCTGTATTATTTAGCTAAATCACCGGATAAGGTTTTTGACCGCGAGTCGCTGTTAAAAGAAGTGTGGCGTTATGAGTTCTTTGGAGATTTGCGTACGATTGATACGCATGTGAAGCGGTTAAGAGAAAAGCTTTTGGATATCTCAGAAGATGCTGCTAAAATGATCGTAACCGTTTGGGGTTTAGGCTATAAATTTGAAATTCCAGAAGACTGAAGCTAAATAAAAAATGAGCAGGTTGTAAAGATTGCGTTTTGTCAATTTCTACAAAAAACCTGTTCATTTTTAGGTTGGAGAAAAGGGAGGCGTATAGTGATGAAAATCTGGAACAGCATTGTTGGGAAAATTTGGAGTACAACCATCCTGCTTCTCATTGGCGTGCTTGTCATTTGCGGTTTCCTTGTGGCAGTTATATATGAAAAGAACAACTTGACTGAAATTGAAAATGAGTTAAAGGAAAATACTAATAAAATCATTGATATCATGAAAGAAAATGATGAGCTGATCAAGGAAGGAAGTGCGAGTCAAGATTCACTTGCTCTTCTTGATAATACAATGGGTGTTATTATTGCTCAAAATGGTGTCAGTATTTATGCGAAAGAATCACGTGATCGTGTTTCTAAAAGTTCAATTGATCGTCTTACTAAAAATAAAAAATTGAATGAAGCACTTGAACAATCACCGGATTTGCTGATGAAATATGATTTTGAAGAAAATCCCGAAAGCCTGCCAATCGAACTTTATGCGAAAACATTCAAGCTTGACAATGGTGAAACGGGTGTAGTTTATCTATATAAATCTTTTCATGATATTTTGAATATCACAAAAAAAGCAACACGAACCCTTGTCTTTGCTGGAATTGGAGCAATTTTAGTGACTTCGCTCTTGTCTTTCATTTTTTCTTCACGCATGGCGTTTCCGCTACGTGAGATGAAAAAAAATTGCGGTAGCTGTTTCGCGAGGAAATTTTGATAATCGTGTTCCAAGCTATACGCATGATGAGATCGGAGATTTAGGTCTTGCCTTTAATGATATGGCTCAGCAGCTCAAATATAACATCAGTGCATTAAGGCAAGAAAAAGAACAGCTCTCAAATATCCTTGTCGGGATGGCTGACGGGGTTGTAAAATTTAATATTGATAAAACGATTATTCTCAGCAATCCGCCAGCCGAAGAATTTTTACATAACTGGTTCTTTTCGCAGGAAAATGAAGAAAAAGTATTAATTCCGGAGAAACTAAATGACATGCTGGATGAAATACTTAAAACACGCGAGGAGACGGTCGGTGAAATTACGTTTGGCGGACAAACGTATGTTGCGATTTTAACGCTACTATACAATGGTGATAATATTCGTAGTATTGTAACGGTTATTCGCGATATGACTGAGGAAAAACGTCTTGAAAAGATGAAGAGTGATTTTGTCAGCAATATTTCGCACGAACTTCGTACGCCGATTTCAATGCTTCAGGGCTATAGTGAAGCCATTATTGACGGTGTGGCTCAAACCGAAGACGAGATACGAGAATTTGCACAAATCATTTATGAAGAATCTTTGAGAATTGGGCGTCTTGTGAATGACATGCTTGATCTCGCTCGAATGGAAGCAGGGTTCACGCAACTCGATAAGAAAGAAACGGAAGTCTTGCCGTTTATCAGCAAAGTTGTGTCTAATTTCGAGGTGCTTGCGAAAGAGAACAATGTTGAATTGCGTGTTGAAGCCGATGATCCAGAGATCACGTATGTCTTTGATACAGATCGGATGGAGCAAGTATTGATCAACTTGATCATGAATGCAATTCGCCATACTGGAAAAGTTGGCTTTGATGGTGTTGTTACTGTTAGAGAACATGCTGATTTTGCCAATAATCAGCTTTTGATTGTTGTTAGCGACAACGGGAGTGGTATTCCAGAAGAAGATATTCCATATTTGTTCGAACGGTTCTATAAAGCAGATAAGGCGCGAACACGTGGTAAAGCTGGAACTGGGATTGGGCTTGCGATCGTTTAAAAATATTGTAGATGCCCATAACGGAAAAATTACGGTAGAAAGCACGGTAGGGAAAGGTTCATCTTTCATCATCAGCCTGCCATTATTTTAAACTAGGGGGAGTTAGGATTGACAGAACGGACACAAAAATTTTGCAAAGAATCACTTGTGATTAAAACAAGCCGGGTTTTCCCGCAAGATACAAATAATCATAATACACTTTTTGGTGGAAAATTGATGACTTATATTGATGATACGGCTTCGATCAGCGCATCGCGTCATTGCCGCGTTGGAATTGTTACAGCTTCAACGGATTCAGTAGACTTTTTACAGCCGATAAAAAACGATCATTCAGTTTGCCTTGAGTCGTATGTGGCAGCGGTTGGTCGGACGTCGATGGAGATTTTCGTAAAAGTAATTTCGGAAAACTTGATGACAGGCGAGCGCTATCTTGCGGCGACTTCATTTCTTACGTTTGTTGCGATTGGGGAAGACGGTCGGCCGGTGGAGGTGCCGGAAGTTGTGCCGGAAAGTGAGGAAGAAAAGATGATTCATGCAGGGGCAGTAAGTCGAGCTGCTGCGCGGAAAGAACGGCTGAAGGCAAGTCGTGACCTCGCGGGTTCCTTGAAAACAGAGATTCCTTGGTTATTTTAAAGAAAAAATTCTTGATTAATCCCGTTTTCATGTTAAAATTAATATTGTGTTCATGCTTATTGTGAGTGGGAACACAAAAAATCATATTGTTCATCTTCGGGGCAGGGTGTAATTCCCGACCGGTGGTATAGTCCACGATCTGCTTTTTAGCAGTTGACTCTGGTGCAATTCCAGGACCGACAGTATAGTCTGGATGGGAGAGGATGTTGACGGCTTTTTTTAGCTTGTCTGCTTTAGTGTGTCATGTACGCTGTAGCTTTTTTGCTCAGCTTGTATAGAGATTCACAAACCTCTCTAATAGTTTTTAATTAGAGAGGTTTTTTCATATGGCAGATTGCTTTTGAGGTTGTCGAACTTTCTTTTTAGATGAACCAAAAGGAGAGTTAAAAGTGAAGAGTTATTCTTTAAAGGCGTTTGTAAGTATTGCGGTATTTGGAACAGTGGCATTTATTATTATGCTTCTTCAATTTCCGCTACTTCCGAGTGCACCGTTTCTAAAGCTGGATTTTAGTGATATCCCAGCACTTATCGGTGGTTTAATGTTTGGACCACTTGCGATTATTTTGATTGAATTGATCAAAAATATTTTGGAGTTTATTGTATCAGGCAGTCCAGTTGGTATTCCAGTTGGTGAAATAACCAATTTCCTATCGGGACTCTGCTATACACTTCCGATTTATTATTTATTCCGCTTTGTTCGCGGCACAAAAGGTTTTTTGGCTTCAGCGGCTCTCGGCACTCTGTTGATGACAATCGCGATGTCGCTTTTCAATTATTTTATACTCTTGCCGTTTTATGTAAAGCTTGGCGGACTTCCTGCTGAAACTGATATTCTTGCACTCGTTACGGCGGCAATTATTCCGTTTAACTTATTAAAAGGTGTGGTTGTTAGTGCTGGTTTTATGTTGCTCTATGCACCGATGAAAAATTTTATTGCAAAAAATCGTTCGAAAAAGGAACAAGCAAAATATGAAAAAAAAGCACCGTGAGGTACACAGTGCTTAAATCTCGATTTAAGAATGTTGATGCGGATCGCCATTGAATGGTCGGTCCGCTATTTTTATGGAAAGTGAAGGGCAATTCCATTCTGCTTCAAGCGCATTTTCTTCTTCTGAATCTGGAATCGCTTTGTTTCCTTGGTTGTCATCAAGCAGTGTGTAGGCAACACCTTCTGTATTGTAATCGTAAAGGTTTGGAGCATGAAGTGCGCAAGCCCCGCAAGCAATACAAGTTTCTTGATCAACGATCGTAAATTTCGCCAAGCTCATCCTTCCTTTCCAATTTCGCTACTTAGGAGTATATCACTTTTTTGAAAAATACGGAACCGTATGAAATAGGTGTAGAACGGGTGTTTCTATGATATGATAGCTCTAGGACTGAGGTGAAGCGGATGGATTTGCTAGATCAATACATACTCGCGCTGGTAAAGGGATTTAGCCGCCCGCGCAAACCGGCTTTCTTATATACTGTGATGACTGGAAAACGGATCGGACAAGCAGTAACAGATATCCATTTGGCTCGACTTGATGAGTTATTTGGCTTGACTCCTTTTTTAAAGCAAGATATCTTCTTTGCGCGAATGAAACAATTGGTTGATGAAGGCGCGATCGAACTTCGAGACGGAGAAATATATACATTACGACAAATTGAAACGGAATTCTTTGAGCAGGGCGGCTGGAATGGCTTCATGCTACAAGATCGTCCGCTTATTTTTTTTTCAAAATCTGTTACTTGCTGTTCAAGTAGTAAGCAATAAGCATCATCAAAAAAAGCATTACTTGCCAGTTGTGCGGGATAAGAAAGCGCAATTTTGGATTAAAAAGTGGTTGTTAGCATGCAAAGGGCAGCCGAACCTGAACGAACAGTTGTATTTAGAGCTTGAAAGATGGCTTTCTAGTCACGCGATTATGAAGCCAGAACTCTATACGGATCGGTTTTCCGGCGGCAAGCTGATCGGAGAAACAAGCGAACAAATTGCTGAGCGGCTTGAACTGAGGCGAATGGATGCATATTTTGAATCGTTATATGGCTTGCACTTACTGTTTGCCGAGATGGAACATTATCCGGTAATGAAGCTTTTGATGCCAAAATTAGAAGCGCTATTGACTCTTTCTGGCAAGAAAACTTTTCGGCTCTTTAAAAACGGTTATTCTTTTGAGGAAGTGCAAAAGCTAAGGCGTTTGAAAAAAAGCACGATCGAGGATCATTTTGTGGAAATTAAAGCGACATTTGGAAATGAACGGGTGCCAGGACTCCCAAGTGCGAAAGTGATTGCGCATATATCTGAAGGGAATTACACGAGTTTGAAGGAGATTAAAGATGCGTTTCCAGAACTAAGTTACTATCAAATTCGACTTGCCGTTGTTTCAGGAGGTGATGCGGATTGAATTTGGAAGCAGAATTGAAACGCTATCTCGGCTTTGAAACATTTCGAAGCGGTCAAAAAGAAGTGATTGAAACAGTACTTTCCGGTGAAGATGTTTTTGCAATGCTACCGACTGGAATGGGGAAAACAGTTTGCTACCAGCTTTCAGGATACTTGCTTGATGGGCTGGTTGTCATCGTTTCGCCGCTACTCAGTTTGATGCAGGATCAAGTGGAACGAATGCGGGCACAAGGTGAAAAAAGAGTTGCTGCACTCAATAGCTTTCTTTCTGTAGAAGAAAAAAATACGATATTAGCTAATCTTGGGTCTTACAAATTTATTTTTCTTTCACCTGAAATGCTTGCAAGTGAGGCTGTTCGAGCGACTTTTTTACGTGAAAAAATTGGACTTTTTGTAATTGATGAAGCTCATTGTATCTCACAGTGGGGGCACGATTTCCGACCGGATTATTTGTTTTTGGGTGAATTTCGCGCACTTGCTCGTTATCCACGGACAATGGTTCTTACGGCGACAGCGACAAAGCGGGTTCGAGCGGATATTTTGAAGCAGCTCGAACTTCAAGAAATTAAGGAAATTATTTACTCGGTAAACCGTCCTAATATCGAGTTTTTTGTTAAAAAATTTGCTTCTAGATGCGAAAAAGAAGCGGGACTAGATCGATTGGTTGAACAGCTTGAAGCGCCGGGAATTATTTATTTTTCCAGCAAGCGGCTTGCAGAAGAAACAGCTGGACGGCTTCGCCGCGAAGGAAAACGAAAAGCGGCGCATTATCACGGTGATATGGAACCACTCGACCGGATACTCATTCAAGAGCAGTTTGTTGCTGGACAGCTTGATTTAATTTGTGCAACAAGTGCGTTTGGGATGGGAATTGATAAGGCAAATATCCGTTTTGTCATTCATTATCACATGCCGGCGGATCTTGAAGCGTATATGCAGGAAATCGGTCGAGCGGGTAGAGATGGAGAAAAAAGTGCGGCTATTCTGCTCTATGCAACGGGTGATGAGATGCTACAGCGTCAATTGGCTGACCGAGATCTTCCAGATCCTAAGCTGCTCAAACTCCCTGAAGAATTGCGTGATACGCTTCCAGACAGCGAAAAGCGTTTTCTTAGTTATTTTTTACGATCTAGGCTTACGGAAGCGGAAATCGAAAAGAAAATCGAGGAACGTTCGCTTATTAAAAAAGAGAATTTAACAGCTTTTGAAGGCTTTATTCATGCTTCTGATTGTAGGAGAAGCTATGTCATGCGCTATTTTGGCGAAGAAGATTTTTCAGAAACGGGCGGAGAATGCTGCTGTGATAATGACGGCGCAAAGCTTGTACACTTTGAAAGAAAGCCTGATACGGAAGCGGTTCAGGAGACATTTAACTATTTGGAGCGGCTTCGTTATTTGCTTTTAGAATGATTTTTTTTTAGTAATCTTGTGCTTATTGTTGTTCTGGGCAGGGTTTGCGGTTATAATTATTGCAGGGATATTTCAATTGTATGTTAATATCAAGATATTGGTGAAAGAGTTTTGTTTTAAGGAGGATTTATGCATGGCTAGGAAAAAGCGCAATAATAAAGAAGATTTCACGTCGTCTGATGAATACGATCACGACTTTTATAATTCTGAAGATGAATTTAATGATGAACCGCCGATGCTCTCGCGGTCAGATAGCAGAAAAGCAAAGAAAACAGGTATTTTCAGATATCCGCTTTTGAATATATTGATTATTTTCTTTTTGCTTATTCCGATTATCAGTGTCATTGTTTTTGTAGCGGTTCAGAATTCAGCTGAGCCAGCAAACCAAGTCAAAGAGGAAGAAAATGTGTCTGTTGACAGCAATTCAAAGGCAAAACAAGCTGCGAAGGAAAAAGAGGAAGAAGAAAAGGCTGCAAAAGAGAAAGCGGCTAAAGAAAAAGAAGAAGCGGAAAAAGCTGCTGCAGAAAAAGCAAAGGCCGAGGAAGAGCAAAAAGCGAAAGATGCGGAAGCTGCTAAGCAAGCTGAAGCAGAAAAAGCTGCTGCAGAAAAAGCTGCTGCAGAAAAAGCCGAACAAGAACGAGTTGCTGCTGAAAAGGCCGCTCAAGAGAAGGCTGCTGCAGAAAAAGCTGCACAAGAAAAACAAGCAGCTGAAGCGGCGAAAAAGCAGGCTGAGGCGGCTCAAGCTTCAAGCCATACTGTACAATCAGGTGAAACGCTTTACCGAATTGCTGCTAATGCTTATGGCGAATCGAATGCTACGGCTGGTGTACAAAAAATCAAGCAGGCAAATGGGCTTTCGTCGGACAGTGTTCCGGTAGGTACAGTACTTAAAATTCCTAAATAAAACTAAAAAGAATGAGCGAACCGAGGAAAAATTTTCCCCAAAGTGTTCGTTCTTTTTATGGAAAAGGGGAGAGAATCATGGCAAAAAAAGTAGCCCTTGTAACAACGGGTGGAACGATTGCTAGTAGAAAAACTGCTTCTGGAAAACTTGCTTCCGGCGAACTGACAGGCGAGGAGCTTGTGGAAATTTGTGGACTTCCGCCGGAAATTGAAGTGGATATTTTTTCGACGTTTCAGCTTCCCTCCATGCATATTACAAGGGAGCATTTAATCGACTTGCAGCAGCTGATCATGAAAATTTTTGAAGATGCTTCTTATGACGGTGTTGTGGTCACGCATGGTACAGATTCGCTTGAAGAGACTTCCTACTTTCTTGATCTTGCGGTGACTGATGAACGTCCTGTTGTTTTAACTGGTTCACAGCGCGGCCCTGAGGAAATGGGGACGGATGCTTATATTAACATCCGTCATGCCATTCATACGGCTTCGGCGCCGCTTCTTCGAAATGCTGGAACGGTAGTTGTATTTAATGAACGGATATTTGCAGCACGTTATGTAAAAAAAGTGCATGCATCGAACATTCAAGGTTTTAGTGCATTTGGATTCGGCTATTTGGGTATCATTGATAATGATCAAGTTTTTATTTATCAGCGGCCAGTTGAACATGATTGTTTTGAGGTCAAGCATCCGCTCCCTGATGTTGCAATTATCAAGTGTTATCTTGATGCAGATGGCTATTTAATTGATACGCTCATTGAACGAGGTGTTGGCGGGATAATTTTGGAAGGCGTTGGTCGCGGTCAAGTTGCTCCAAAGATGATGCCTGCCATTTCGCGTGCATTAGAGCAGAGTATTCCGGTTGTGATTACGACTAGTGCAGAAGAGGGCAATGTTTATACGACATATGATTATTTAGGTAGTACGTATGACTTATATAACCGTGGTGTTATTTTAGGAAAAGATTATGATAGTAAAAAAGCAAGAATTCGTTTAATGGTTTTACTTGCAGCCGGTGTTGATGCAACACAGGCTAATTTTGACTGATAGAGAAGGGAAACTGAAAATTCATGAGGAAAAAAATTTCAATTGCGATTGATGGTCCGGCTGCGGCTGGGAAAAGTACGGTAGCAAAAATTGTAGCGAGTAAATTGCATTTTATTTATATTGATACGGGGGCAATGTATCGTGCGGCAACATACTTGGCGTATCAAGCTGGCATTTCGTATGAAAATGAAGCTGCTATTCTAGAGATTTTAAAATCAAAAACGATTCGGTTTGAACCAGGGGAAACTCAACAAGTATTGATAGATGATGAAAATGTAACAGAAATCATTCGGACAAGCGAAATTACGAATCATGTTTCGGTGGTTTCGGCGCATCCAGCAATTCGTGAAGAGCTGCAAAAACGGCAACAGAATTTTGCGGCTTCAGGCGGTATCGTAATGGATGGTCGTGATATTGGAACGGCAGTGTTACCGCAAGCAGAACTCAAAATTTTTCTACTTGCAAGTGTCAGCGAACGGGCGGAACGTCGCTACAAGGAAAATAAAGCAAAAGGCTATGATGTCAATCTTGAACAGCTGAAAAAAGAAATTGAAGAACGAGACCATCTAGATTATACGCGCGAACATTCACCACTGAAAAAGGCTGATGATGCGATTACGGTCGATACAACAAGTATGACAATTCAAGAAGTGGCTACAAAAATTCTTGATTTGGCAAATGAAACAATTGAGCAAAATGAAAAGGGCTTGTAAACTAATTTACAGCCTCTTTTCTTTTGGCGAAAAAACTTGACAAATCTGCTGTTTTGTAGGATGTTAGAAGAGAGATTTTTTCTGATTCAGAGGAATAATCTTTTAGGATTTTCTTGCAAAAATTCAATCTGACGAACGTTTTTTTTATAGGGATTGCTAGACTCCAGAATGTCGAGATGCTAAATCTATTGTCATGAAGATTGTTAGAAGCGTAAACTTCGTTTGCGGTTACAGAAAGTCCTAAATTCGAGAAACGAATTGAGGAGGGCTACGCATGTCTGATGAATTAAACAATGTGGAAGTTAGAAATTTTGAAGAAGGAGACAAAGTCACTGGTACGGTTACAAGCGTAGAAGATAAACAAGTCTACGTCGGAATTCCTGACAGCAAACTTGATGGAGTTGTTCCGATCAGCGAACTGTCCAATGTCCATGTGGAAAAAGCTTCTGATGTAGTGAGCGTTGGCGATACACTTGATCTTGTCGTTACAAAAGTGGAAGACGATGTTCTTGTGCTTTCGAAGCGTAAAGTAGATGCACTAAAAGCGACAGACGATATCAAAGCGAAATTCGATTCGGGTGAAGTTTTTGATGCGGTTGTAAGCGACGTAGTTAAAGGTGGTCTTGTAGTAGACCTTGGGGTTCGAGCATTTGTTCCGGCGTCACTTGTAGAAGATCACTTTGTTGAGGATTTCTCTGATTACAAAGGAAAAACGCTAGCATTTAAAGTAGTGGAATTTGAACCAGAGAAAAATCGGGTAATCTTAAGTCACCGTGCAATTGTTGAAGCAGAAAAAGAAGGCAAGAAAAAAGAAATTTTGGCAAATATTAAAGAAGGCGATGTACTGGAAGGCACAGTAGAACGTCTTGCAAGTTTTGGTGCATTCGTTGATCTTGGCGGTGTAGACGGACTTGTTCATATTTCGCAAATTTCTTATGAACATATTGCAACACCAGGAGATGTTCTTTCGGAAGGCGATAAAGTCAATGTTAAAGTAATTGGTGTTGATCCTGAAAACGAACGGATCTCGCTTTCTATTAAGGAAACTCAACCAGGGCCTTGGGACAATATTTCTGAGAAAGCACAAGTTGGAGCAGTTCTTAAAGGTAAAGTTATGAGACTAGTGACGTTTGGTGCATTCGTTGAAGTTTTCCCAGGTGTTGAAGGACTTGTTCACATTTCGCAAATTTCGCATCAACATATCGGCACACCGAATGAAGTTCTAAAAGAAGGACAAGAAGTTGAAGTGAAAGTACTTGATGTGAATGAAGATGAAAAACGCTTGTCTTTAAGTATCAAAGCTCTCCAAGAAGAGCCAGCTACAGAAGTTGATTATGAGTTACCAGAAGAAAGCACAGGTTTCCAAATGGGTGATCTAATCGGTGACAAGTTAAAAAATATTCAAAATGATAACGATGATAAATAAAGATTGTAAATGAGAGTCTCTTTTAATGAGAGACTCTTTTTTATGCAAAAAATAAACAGTAAAGAAAACCGTTGACACGGCTAAAGATTATGTTATAATAATAAAAGTAAACGAAAATCTTGTGAAAAAATATACTTTTTTTTTGAATTTTTATACACCATGGCCCGTTGGTCAAGCGGTTAAGACACCGCCCTTTCACGGCGGTAACACGGGTTCGAATCCCGTACGGGTCACTTAGGTTCCGTGGTGTAGGGGTTAACATGCCTGCCTGTCACGCAGGAGATCGCGGGTTCAAATCCCGTCGGAACCGTTTTAATCTCGTCATTTATGACGGGATTTTTTTGTTGACAAAATTGTGAGGAGTCAAGACGGTAACCGTTTACCTAAGCTGGTCAACTATGATAAGATAAACAAATAGAAATAAAGCATAAAAAGGGGTAGGACAATGACTGAAATGAATAAAGAAAAAATTGCAGATGCCGTAAGAATGATCCTTGAAGCAGTTGGCGAAGATCCTGATAGAGAGGGATTGCTTGATACGCCGATGCGCGTTGCACGGATGTATGAAGAAATTTTCGCTGGTTTAAAAAAAGATCCGTCCGTTCATTTTAACAAAGTGTTTGAAGAACAGCATGATGAGCTAGTTCTTGTAAAAGATATCCGCTTTTCATCGGTTTGCGAGCATCATCTTGTTCCGTTTTTTGGTGTAGCTCATGTGGCTTATTTACCGCAAAATGGTCGTGTTGCCGGACTCAGCAAACTGGCTCGTGTAGTGGATGACGTTAGTAAGCGTCCCCAACTGCAAGAAAGAATTACGACAACAGTTGCTGAGATTATGATGGATAAGCTTGATCCGCTTGGTGTGATGGTTATTCTTGAAGCAGAACATATGTGCATGACAATCCGTGGAGTAAATAAACCTGGAACGAAAACGGTCACAAGTGCTGTACGCGGGGCATTTCGAAAAGACGATAAATTGAGAAGCGAAGTTCTCTCATTGATCAAACATTAATAAAAGGCGTATCTGCTGTAGTTTCCAAGTGAATTTATGCTATAATGTTAGTTATGGATTATTGTTTTTAAAGGGGAAATTAAAATGACTTATCAAGGGAGCCTCACACAACTGAAGGAAGTGGAAAGATTGGTTCATGACCGGACAGCCTATCAATTTTTAAAAGAAAATTTTTATGGTCCAGAAACTGACAAAGACCAAATGCTCTGGCTGCATGAATCGATTCGCGGCTCGCAACTTGCTGAGACAGATAAGTATCGGATTATTACTGCGACATTGTATGTGATTCTTGCACATGATACTCATGAGCAAATTGATGAGTTGGGCGATACTAGACAGCTTTCGTTAAAAGAAAGAGAGCTGACAGTTCTAGCCGGGGATTATTACAGTGCCCTTTACTACCGAACGATGGCTGAGCTTGGGATGATCGATTTACTTGGAGCCTTACAGCGTGGTGTGCAAAAAATGAACACGGCTAAAACGAATATATATCAACTGCATGTCTTAACTGATGCAGAATATCTCTCTGAACTGACGGCTGCTTCTTCTGCGATTTTTGCAGAGTTTGCTCGTTATTTTGGAAAAGAAGAATCATTTCTTGTACTTGCAGAAAAAACATTACTGCTTAAACGGTTGCAAGAAGAACAAGCATTTTATGAATCTTATCATTTATCTACCTTGAAACGCGCTTACGAGCATGGCTTTTTTGCGAAGGAAAGTGCTGCTGCGTTTGAAGATTGGTTAACGAATATTATCGACACAGTAAAACATGAAATAAAAGATTTAAAAAACGACTTGTGAATCTCTATCGTCTGTGCTTGATTTACGTTTACAAGAAATGCTTGCGCGCTGATTTCGGAAAGGGGCTTTTTGAACAGATGGAAACAGAAAAAGAAGAAAAAGTACATAAGGTCTTCGAAAAGATCTCGCCTGAGTATGATCGAATGAACAGCTTGATCAGTTTTAAACTGCATGTACACTGGCGAAAACAAACGATGGACTTGATGCGTGTCAAACAGGGAGCAAAAGTATTAGATGTCTGTTGTGGAACGGCAGATTGGACGATTCTGTCGGCACAAGAAGTCGGTTCAGATGGGCACGTGACGGGTCTTGATTTTAGTCATAACATGCTTCAAATTGGAGCAGATAAGGTTGAAAAATCTGGTCTCACTAATATTGAACTGCTTCAAGGCAACGCTATGGAGTTGCCTTTTCCAGATAATAGTTTTGATTATGTGACAATCGGATTCGGACTTCGAAATGTTCCTGATTACTTGCAGGTTTTATCAGAAATGCACCGAGTTTTGAAGCCTGGCGGACAAGCAGTTTGCTTGGATACAAGCCAACCGAATGTTCCTGTTTGGCGGCCTTTTTTCAACACCTATTTTCGTTATATAATGCCGCTATTCGGTAAAATTTTTGCGAAAAGTTATGATGAATATAGCTGGTTGCAAGAGTCGACGCGTCATTTCCCAGGAATGGGAGCCCTTTCCGACTTGTTCTACGAAGCTGGATTTTCTTATGTGCGCTATATTTCACACAGTGGCGGAGCAAGCGCTACGCATTTTGGCTATAAAAAGGTGGCAGAAGATGAAATTTAATTTTTTGTATCCTTCGGTTCAAAAGGATATTGATAAAATCGAAAATGAACTTAAAATAGCTGTTTCAGAAGCTGATGCTGAGACGACTTCTGAATCTGCATTGCACTTACTTACGGCTGGTGGAAAACGGATTAGACCGATGTTTGTCTGCTTAACAGCAAGACTCGGAAATACTCCTAATTTTTCGGCTGCTCAAGATGCTGCTGTAGCGATCGAATTGATTCATATGGCTTCGATTGTGCACGATGATGTAGTAGATGATGCAGAGCTTCGTCGTGGCAGACCGACTATTAAAGCAATTTGGGGAAACCATATTGCCATGTATACTGGTGATTTCTTATTTGCGAAATCACTTGAGTATATGACAAGGATAAAAAATGAAAAAGCACATTTGCTGCTTTCACGGGTAACGGTGGAGCTTGCAGTCGGAGAGATTGAGCAAATTAAGGATAAATATGACTTTGATCAAAGTGTCCGCGCCTACTTGCGGCGAATCAAGCGAAAAACAGCACTGCTGATTGCAGCAAGCTGTGGACTTGGTGGAATCATTGCTGAACTTCCAGAAAAGCTTGATGATAAACTTTATTTGTTCGGGTATTATGTTGGGATGGCTTTTCAAATTACGGATGATATTCTCGATTTTTCCAAGGATGAAAAAAAAATCGGAAAACCGGCAGGAGAAGATTTAAGTCAAGGAAATGTGACATTACCCGTGTTTTTTGCAATGCAAGACCCGCTGCTTCGTAAGCGAATCAGACGAGTCACTGAGGAAACGCCAAAAGAAGAAATGAATCACCTTGTAGAAGCAATTCGAACCAGCGGAGCAATTGAGAAATCAGAGCAAGTTGCGACGAATTACTTAAATAAAGCAGCAAGTATTTTAGATGAATTTGGCAACCAAAAAGAAGTAAAGCCGCTTCGACAAATCATCAAAATGCTTGATAAGCGAGATTACTAAGGGGGAAGAAAGATGGAAAGAACTTATGTCATGGTGAAACCCGATGGAGTAGCGCGGGGATTGACCGGAAAAATTGTAACGCGTTTTGAAGAAAAAGGGTTGAATCTAGTTGCAGCTAAGCTGCTTCAAATTGATTTGGCACTTGCAGAAGAACATTACAAAGAACATGCTTCTAAACCATTTTTTAAAGACTTAATCAGCTTTATTACTTCGGGACCTGTTTTTGCAATGGTTCTCGAGGGCGACGATGCAATTTCGATCGCACGCAAGATGATGGGAGCAACCAATCCGCTTGAAGCCGTACCGGGTACTATTCGAGCAGATTTTGGGATGCACACAAATCACAATATTATTCATGGTTCAGATAGCCCTGCTGCTGCTGAACGGGAAATTGGTCTGTTTTTTAAATCCGATGAGCTTCTGACTTCTAAACGAGCAGATGCAGATTGGCTGTAAACTGTCTTCGCATAGAAGACAGTTTTTTTTATAGCGTAAAAAGAAAAGGTTGTTTCGGCTAGGGGCTTATGTTAAGATAGTACACATACACTTTAAAGCGCTAAATTAGATAGATAAAGGAGTCGAAAAAAATGAGATACTTAACTGCCGGAGAATCACACGGACCGGGACTTACACTGATTGTTGAAGGACTTCCAGCGGGAATGCCGCTTTTAGCAGAAGATATTAACGTAGAATTGAAGCGTCGGCAAGGCGGGTATGGGCGAGGCGCGCGAATGAAAATTGAAAAGGACCGGGCGCTATTTACGGCTGGAGTAAGGCACGGAAAGACACTTGGATCGCCGCTTGCCCTTTTTGTTGAAAACAAAGATTATAAACACTGGGAAACAGTTATGAGTGCAGAGCCTGTTCCTGAAAAAAATGAAGCCTCACGACGGGTTTCTCGGCCAAGGCCTGGTCATGCCGATCTTGTTGGCGGAATGAAATACGGCCATCGGGATATGCGCAATGTGTTGGAGCGTTCCAGCGCACGTGAGACAACGGTTCGTGTGGCAGCGGGGGCAATTGCGAAAAAGCTGCTCGCTGAACTCGGCATTGAAGTAGCGGGTCATGTTCTTGAAATCGGTGGTGTTCGTGCTGATATTAAACGGGACTATACGGTCGCAGAAATTCAGAAGATCGCAAATGAATCACCAGTTCGGGCATTAGATGCTGATGTGGAGCAAGCAATGATGGATAAAATTGATGATACGAAAAAGAAAGGCGACACGATTGGCGGAGTGGTTGAAGTCGTTGTCGGCGGCGTGCCGGCAGGTCTTGGCAGCTATGTGCAGTGGGATAAGAAGCTGGATGCGAAGATTGCCCGTGCGATTGTGAGTATCAATGCGTTTAAGGGCGCCGAGTTTGGCGTCGGTTTTGAGGCGGCACGGAAATACGGTAGCGAAGTGATGGATGAGATACTATATTCAAAAGAGGAAGGCTATACGCGTCGGACGAATAATCTCGGCGGTTTTGAAGGTGGAATGACAAACGGAATGCCGATTGTGGTTCGCGGTGTAATGAAGCCGATTCCGACGCTTTATAAGCCACTTCAAAGTGTCGATATTGATACGAAAGAAGCCTTTAATGCAAGCGTGGAACGGTCAGACAGTTCAGCGGTTCCTGCTGCAAGTGTGGTAGCTGAGAATGTGGTGGCTTGGGAAGTGGCAACGGCGATTTTGGAAAAATACCAAAGTGACCGGTTTGATCTTTTGAAGGAGTTTGTCGAAGCAGACCGAGAACGAATGAAGGAGTTTTAAGTATGCATGAAATGACCATCCAAACGGCAAGTAAAACTTATCCGGTTTTTATCGGGACTGATTTGTTAGTCGAAATGAAGCAACAGCTTACGTCAAAACTGAATCGTTATTCAAAGCTCTTTATTATAACCGATCAACATGTGGCATCGCTTTATCAAAGCCACATTGAAGCGCTTTTAAGCAAGTTTTCCAATCTTTCTTTTTTTTGTTGCGCCAAATGGGGAAGATGCCAAAACATTTGCGGTTTACGAAGATGCAATGACGAAAGCGATCGAAGCGAATCTTGACCGAAAATCTGCATTGCTTGCTTTTGGCGGCGGTGTGATCGGGGATCTTGGTGGATTTATTGCGGCGACTTACATGCGTGGCATCGCTTTTTATCAGTTTCCGACGACTGTGCTTGCTCATGATAGCGCGGTTGGCGGGAAAGTGGCGATCAATCATCCGCTTGGAAAAAATATGGTCGGATGCTTTTATCAGCCGGAAGCGGTCATTTATGATACTTCTTTTTTTTAAAACGCTACCTGAGCGGGAAATGCGCTCTGGGTTTGCTGAACTGATCAAACATGGCTTAATCAGTGATGGAGGGCTGTTCGATTTGTTACGGGAGAATTTTTCGAAGCAAGCAGCACTTTCCGGTGAAGCGTTACCTGAGTTTCTTGCAAAAGGAATTAAGGTAAAAGCCGATATTGTGGCGCAAGATGAAACGGAGCAGGGGGTTCGCGCTTTTCTCAACTTCGGCCATACTTTTGGTCATGCTCTCGAAGCTTTTGGCGGGTTTAAACGATTTTTACACGGGGAAGCGATTATTTTTGGAATGATTTATGCCTTGATTTTAAGTGAACGTGAAATGGGCTTGAAATTTGATCTTGCTTCATTTTCGGCTTGGCTTTCTGATCTTGGCTACGAAACCACGCTCCCGGATGATGTCACTTTTGAAGAAATCTATTCGCGGATGTTACACGATAAAAAAAACGACTTTCGGCGAAGTAAAATTCGTTCTTCTCAGTGAAATCGGAGTGTGCGAACTTCGGCCGGTAAGTCGTGAAAAACTTGAGCAAGCGTTTCACATTTTTCGAAAAGGAGAGGAAGCGGTTTGAGAGCAATTCGCGGAGCTACAACGGTAGAAACCAATCGTGCTGCTGAAATTTATGCGGCAACTAAGGAAGTATTTGAAACGATTTTACAGGAAAATAATCTGAGCGATCCGGAAAATCTGGTTTCGGTCATTATAACGGTAACCGAGGATTTGACGGCGGCTTTCCCGGCGCGTGCGATTCGCGAAATGGACGGTTTTGAGCTTGTTCCAGTGATGGGAATGCAGGAAATCAATGTGCCCGGTGCACCGGAAAAATGTATTCGTTTGATGGTGCAGACGAATCTTGAGAGTGCACTTAAAGACATTCGGCATGTGTATTTGAATGGCGCAAAACGACTGCGTCCAGATCTTGCGGTTAAAGGAGAGGACACACCATGAAGTGGAAAAAGAATCTGGATGGTCTTATGTCGTATCAGCCGGAAAGCGCGAAGAACAAGTGAAGCGGGAACTTGGTCTCGAAAAAATTACGAAATTATCTTCCAATGAAAATCCATATGGCGCTTCACCGCGCGTTAAAAAACAGGCTGAAGCGTTTCGCGTTCAAATGGAACTTTATCCAGACGGCTATGCAACAGAGCTGAGAAGCAAAGTAGCGGCGTTTTATCAGCTACGCGAGGAAGAACTGATTTTTACGTCCGGGGTTGATGAGTTGATCGGTTTGGTTGCAAGAGCGATTCTTGGGCCGGAGGTAAATACGGTCATGGCGACGCCGAGTTTTGTCCAGTATCGCCACAACGCTCGTATTGAAGGGGCAGAGGTTCGCGAGGTCGCGCTACTTGAAAACGGAGACCATGATCTTTCGGAAATGCTTGCTGCGGTTGATGAAAATACGGCAGTGGTTTGGCTTTGCAGTCCCAATAATCCGACTGGAAATTTGCTTACACTTGAAGCTGTTGAAGCGTTTGTGAAACAAATTCCAAGTGAATGTCTGGTTGTTTTAGATGAGGCGTATATCGAATATGTTGATCCGGTCCCTGAACCGCATGAAAACTGGATTCGGACGTATCCGAATGTGATGATCACACGAACGTTCAGCAAAATTTATGGGCTTGCAGGAGCGAGGGTAGGCTACGGAATGGCCGATCCTTCGATTATCAAACAGCTTGAGATTGTACGTTCGCCGTTTAATACGTCGGTTTTCGGACAACTATTGGCAGGTGCAGCGCTTTCGGATCAAGCGTTTGTTGCGGAATGCCGCAAGCTGAACCGGGCAGGCATTGCGCAGTATGCCGAGTTTGCGGACAAGTTTCCTCAAGTGAAACTTTATCCCTCACAAGGCAACTTTGTGCTGCTAGATCTTGCTAAACCTTCTGCTGAAACTTTTGAGTTTTTGGAGAAAAACGGCTATATTGTACGTCCTGGAGCCGGTCTCGGTTTTCCGGAAGCTGTGCGTATCACAGTGGGGCGCAAAGAAGAAAATCAAGAGGTAATCCGTCTGCTTGAGGCGTTCTTACAGTAAGGAGTGAATCAGGATTGAAAGGAAATGTCATTATTGTCGGGCTTGGCTTGATCGGCGGGTCGATTGCGCTTTCGATTAAGGAGCAGCATCCTGATGCGCATATTATTGGAATTGATGTCTCTTATCGGACGCTTGAAGTTGGGCTTTCGCGCGGAATTATTGATGAAATTGGTGAAAGTCTATTGATTGAAGCGAAACGCGCGGATTTGCTGATTTTTTGCTGTCCTGTGAAGGAAACGGAAGAATTGATTGGGCATTTGGCAAAATTGAAGTTAAAACCAGAATTGATTGTGACGGATACAGGAAGTACCAAAGCAGAAATTATGCAGTGTGCCAAGGTGCTTTCAGATCGAGGGATTACCTTTATTGGCGGTCATCCGATGGCCGGATCGCATAAAAGCGGTGTTGAAGCTGCGAAGCGTCTTTTGTTTGAAAATGCCTATTATTTGTTTACTCCGCAAAAAACAGAACGTAAAGCGCGCGTAGAGAAACTGAAGCAGTGGCTTCTCGGAACAAATGCGAAATTTTTAGTGCTGTCGCCGGAAGAACATGATGAAATAACCGGAATGCTTAGTCATTTGCCGCATGTTGTGGCAGCAGCTCTTGTTCGGCAGACGGAAGATTTTACGAAAGTGCATCCGGCTGCTTTTCAGCTTGCTGCTGGAGGATTTCGCGATATTACACGGATTGCTTCATCAGACCCGCGGATGTGGACGGATATTTCAATCAGTAATAAAGCGGTGCTCGCAGATCAGCTTAGAAACTGGCGTGCCGCAATGGATGAGGCACTTACGCTGATTGAAATGGGTGAAAAAGAAGCGCTCTATTCGTTTTTCGATGAAGCAAAGGAATTTCGCGATACGCTTCCAGTGCATCGCGGAGCTATTCCGGCATTTTATGATTTATTTGTGGATGTACCGGATTACTCGGGGGTAATCTCGGAAGTAACGGGATATCTTGCGAAATGGGAGATCAGCTTGACCAATTTGAAAATCCTTGAAACACGTGAAGATATTTTTGGGGTGCTGCAAATTTCGTTTCAAACTGCTGATGACAGAAAGCGTGCTAAAACATGTATTGAGGAACAAAGCGGCTATTTATGCTATTACGAGGAATAGGAGACTGGCGATATGAAACTTTTAACTGCTCAAACGGGCTTATTAGGTACGATTGAAGTGCCCGGAGATAAATCAATCTCGCATCGTAGTATTATGTTCGGGGCACTGGCGGAAGGAACGACGACGATCCGCCATTTTTTGCGTGCAGAGGATTGTCTGAGTACGATTGCGGTTTTTCGAAAGCTTGGTGTAGAGATTGAAGAAACGACTGAAAAAATTATTGTTCACGGAACTGGATTCGCTGGATTGAAGCAACCGGATACGGTTCTTGATGTGGGCAATTCTGGGACGACCATTCGTCTTTTGATGGGGATTCTTGCTGGAGCTGATTTTGATGCTACGTTAACGGGAGATGCTTCGATTGTTAAACGTCCGATGAACCGAGTGATTATGCCGCTAAGGGAAATGGGGGCTGTTTATGATACGGCTCGTGATGCCGGATTTGCACCGATTAAGCTCACGGGAGGAAATAAAATTCAACCGGTGGAATATGTGATGCCTGTTGCAAGTGCTCAAGTAAAAAGTGCGATTTTATTTGCGGCACTACAGGCGGAAGGTGAAACGGTGATTCATGAAAAGGAAAAAACTCGCAATCATACAGAGGAAATGATCCGAATGTTTGGCGGTGAAATTAGCGAGGATGGGCTTGTGGTCCGTGTCAGCGGTAAGCAGAAGTTTCACGGACAGGATGTTATTGTGCCTGGAGATATTTCTTCGGCTGCCTTTTTCATGGTGGCGGGACTCATTGTACCAGATTCGGAAGTTGAGCTCGTGAATGTAGGGCTGAATGAGACGCGGACGGGGATATTAGATGTGATCGCAGCGATGAACGGGGCTGTTGAGGTTGATATGGCGCAGTTTTCCGGAACCGTTCGTGTGAAAACTTCGGAGCTTACGGGAACAGTGATCGAGGGGGATATTATTCCGCGGCTGATTGATGAACTACCGATTATTGCGTTGCTCGCGACGCAAGCGGAGGGAACGACGGTTATTCGCAATGCGGAAGAGCTGAAGGTGAAGGAAACGAACCGGATTGATGCGGTTGCTTTTGAACTGAGCAAGATGGGTGCAGATATTACGCCAACTGAAGACGGGCTTATCATTCGCGGAAAAACGCCGCTTCACGGAGCGAAAGTGACAAGTTACGGGGACCACCGTATCGGCATGATGCTACAAATTGCGGCTTTGCTTGTTGAAGAAGGTGAAGTGGAACTCGATCAAGCGGAAGCGGTTGCTGTTTCTTACCCGCATTTTTTTGAAGATTTAACTAAGCTTCTACCAAAAAATAAACAGGCTTAAAGTTTCTTTTATTTGCTTACGGCTTGATTTTTGTTATAATGGTTGTCATTATGTGACGAATGAGGGATGACTCTTTGGAAAATGCAGAACAAATGCTGCATGCGCTCGAACATGAGGACATGGAGCAAGCAAGAAATTTTTTTGATGCAGTGGTTGCAGGGGATTCCCCTGAAGAACAATTTTTCTTAGCGGAACAATTATTCAGTTTAGGATTTTTAGATGAAGCAGAAGATTTATATGAGCTCCTACTTGCGGCATTCCCAAATGAAGGGGAGCTACTTGTTCGGATTGCAGAAGTGGTCATTGAAAAAGATGATCTCGATAGTGCATCTGATTATTTGGAGAAGGTACGTAAAACCGATGAAGCTTATCTTGAAAGTTTAATGGTTTTAGCAGATCTTTATCAAATGCAGGGATTATTTGAAGTGACGGAACAAAAACTCTTAGAAGCAAAAGAGCTTGCTCCAAACGAGCCGATTGTTGACTTTGCTCTTGGGGAATATTATTTGTCACAAGCTCGTTTTGCATCTGCCGTCCAGAGCTATCAAGCTGTGCTTGATGCTGGTGTAAACAACCTCCAAGAAGGTACCATTTCAGTCTACGAACGAATTGCAGAAGCTCTAAGTGCTAGTGGTGCTTTTGAAAACGCGATTCCCTACTATGAAAAAGCACTCGAGCAAAATGAGTCGCTTGATACATTGTTTGGCCTCGGTTTAACTGCCTTTCAAGCAAAGGAATATACAACATCCATTCACGCATTTAACCACTTGAAAGAACACGACCCAAGTTATACAACACTTTATCCTTATTTGGCAAACAGCTATGAAGAAAATGGGCAAGAAGAAGAAGCACTTAAAGTACTTGAAGAGGGACTTAAGCAAGATGAATTTAATAAGGAACTCTTTTTCAGCGCCGGTAAGCTTGCGAAGCAGCTAGGTCGAACGGCCGATGCCGAAAATTTCTTCAGACAAGCGCTAGTGCTTGACCCAGAATATATTGATGCTGTTCTTGAACTGAATAAACTCTTGCTTCAAAAAGAAGATTATGAGGGACTAATTGAGATTTTTGAAGCGCTCAGCGAGGATTTAGTCACAGAGCCGCAAATTTTTTGGGACTTAAGTGTTGCATATCAGGAAACAGAACAATATAATAAAGCAAAAGAAAATTTTGAAACGGCCTATCCTCATTTTTAAAAAACAACCCGACTTTTTTACGTGAATACGGTTTGTTTTTACGTGAAGAAGGGGATGTTCAGGCTATCACGATTTTGAAAGACTACCTTTCTTTCGAACCAGGGGATGACGACATTCGAAGTTTACTTGATTTTTAATGAAATTTCGGAAGGAGTGATTTTGTTATGAAAGCGCCTATTTCAGTAGATGAAAAGAAAGAATTTATTCGTTGGTTGTTGAATACACATCAAATGAAAATGCGGGAAGCTATGTGGGTCCTGAATTATATTGCCGGGCATGATCAAATCATGAAATATGTACATTTTGTGGATGATCTAGAAGGTCGCTCGCGCGGACTCGTTCTTTCTGCACACGGAGTCGATAACGAACCATTCCGATTTTTTAAAGGTAACATTACAACGTCAGATCCAGAAAAAGCTTTCCATGATATCCGTTTGAACTGGGACGATAACCTCTATATAGAATTACATTTTAAAGAAGCCATTAGTTCTCCAGAATACGCGCTCGTGCGAGAAGAAAGTTTATCACAAGACCTTAAAATCGGCGATGAAGAAATGCTATTAGCTGAAAAGTTTTTAGATCAAATGATAAGCGATTTTGAACTTGAGGTATTGAAACGTGAAATCGATGAAGTACTCGATAACAGAGATCCAAAAAACCTTTTTAAAATTGTCTGCTTTGCTTCAAGACAAGACAGTTCAATAATGAAGTTTAAGCTGGGAGATGCCAAAGTGCGCTTCCAGCTTAAAAATGTTTAGGGGGGAAAAGGGTGTATCAATTACTTTCAAACCGCAGCTTTCTGCGGTTGCTTTTTGTTGTCAATCTTTTAGGTGCAATTTATGGTTATATCTGGTACATACCGCAACTGCAAATTACGGAGGCTCGATTTTGGTTGTTTGTACCAGATAGTCCGACTGCCATTTTTGTTTTTTCGTATTTGTACTTGCTGCTTTTTTAGCGCGAAAGCATTGGCCGCTAATGGAAGCACTGGCTTTTGTCTGTCTCGTTAAATACGGGATTTGGGCAGTAGGGATGAATATTTTTTTGATGATTGATCAAGGAAGCATTATGCTTACGAGCTTGATGCTACTTACAAGCCATGGTTTAATGGCTGTTGAGGCAATACTATATGCGCCGTTTTATCGTTTTCAGATGCGGCACTTTATGATTGCTGCTGTTTGGATATTACATAATGATATGATTGATTATTTATTCGGTCAGATGCCAATTTACATGGGGCTTGAGCGATTCTTGCCTGTTATCGGTTATGTCACGTTTTGGCTCTCGATTGCGGTACTAGCACTCGTCTATCAAAAAGTTTTGAAGAAAGATCGGTTAAAGCTTGATTTGTTTGAGCCGTACAGCCGGAAATAAGTTTACATTAGAATTTTCTCATCTTAGGCTTTTCCGATTGAGAGTTTGTGCAACATCCTTTATAATTAAAACTAATTACAGTTAGGAAAATTGATTCGTTAATAGGAGGAAGTTGATAAGAATGTCTTTAGGCATGTATATTCTTTATTTTGTGATTGTAGCAGCCATTCCGCTCTGGGCGCAGTTCCGTGTTAAAGCAACGTATTCGCAGTATTCGAAAGTTGCTGTTAGAAGTGGCATGACGGGCGCTGAAGTGGCAAGAATGATTTTGGATCGCAACGGTCTTTCAAATGTGCCAGTTAATCCAACATCTGGTGTGCTGAGCGATCACTATGACCCAAGTAAAAAAGCCGTATTTCTATCGGAAGCAAACTTCCATGAAGCTTCGATTGCAGCAGCAGCCGTAGCCGCGCATGAAGTTGGCCATGCGATTCAAGATAAGGAAGACTATGCGTTTATGCGTTTTCGTTCTGCCCTTGTACCGGTCACGATGTTCAGCTCAAACATTTCGTGGATTTTTCTCATCATCGGAATGATTGCTACAATTCCAAGTTTGATGCTTGTTGGGATTGTATTAATGGCAGTCGGAGTACTTTTCCAGATTATTACGCTACCGGTCGAATTTGATGCGAGTAAGCGTGCAATGGTGCAGCTTGAAAATGGCGGATTTCTTGCTTCAACAGAAGTTCCGCAAGCGAAAAAAGTGCTAAGTGCAGCTGCGATGACTTATGTGGCAGCGATGGCAGTAGCCGTACTTGAACTTTTACGTCTCTTGTTGATTTTTACCAACATGAACCGAAACTAATTTTAAAAACCTGAGAGGCAATCTCAGGTTTTTTCTTGAGAAAAATGATAAAAAGGGGTTAAATAATGAACTTTGATGTAATTGTAATTGGTGGAGGGCCGTCTGGACTGATGGCTGCAATTTCTGCTGCCGAAGGGAATAAGACGGTATTACTGGTCGAAAAGGGACCAAAGCTTGGACGTAAATTAATTCTATCTGGCGGCGGGAGATGCAACGTAACCAATCGCCGTCCTGTTGATGAAATCATTCAGCATATCCCTGGCAATGGACGTTTTTTATACAGCGCTTTTCATCAATTTGACAATGAAGATATTATTTCGTTTTTTGAAAAGCTTGGCGTGGCACTAAAAGAAGAAGATCATGGTCGGATGTTTCCCGTTTCAAATAGTGCGCGTTCAGTTGCAGATGCGATGATTACACGGATGGAGAAGCTTGGTGTGACGGTTTATATGAAAACGGCGGTGAAACAGGTTCGTTATCAGAATGGGGCGGTTGCGGGAATTACCTTGTCGGATGGGCAGGAAATTGCTGCGAAAGCAGTCATTGTGGCTGTGGGCGGGAAATCGGTACCGCGGACGGGGTCAACTGGAGATGGTTATGCTTGGGCTGAAAAGGCTGGGCATACGATTACGGAATTATATCCTACTGAAGTGCCGCTCACTTCTGCAGAGCCTTTTATTCGCGACAAGCGACTCCAAGGAACATCGCTTCGAAACATAGCGCTCTCAGTGCTGAATCAAAAGAAAAAAGTGATTATTACGCATCAAATGGATATGATTTTTACGCATTTTGGAGTTTCAGGTCCGGCGGCACTCAGGTGCAGTATGTTTGTCGGACGCGAATTAAAAAAAGCAAATGAAGTGACGATGCAGCTTGATTTATTCCCTGAGGAAACAAATGCGAGTATAAGAGAACAGGTCGCAAATTTACTCAAGGAAAATCCAAAGAAGGCGCTGAAAAATGCACTTAGCGTTCTTTTACAAGAAAAAATGCTAGTGTTTTTATTAGAACAAGCAGAACTTTCGCCGGATGATAGTTGTAATCAAGTCAGTCCGAAAAAAAATCGAACAGTTTTGTGAGTTGCTGAAAAATTTCACGTTTATGGTTAATGGTACGCTAGACTTTGAAAAGGCATTTGTGACTGGCGGCGGCGTTTCAATCAAGGAAATTATGCCAAAAGAGATGCAGTCAAAACTGATGCCGGGGTTATTTTTCTGCGGAGAAATTCTTGACATTAACGGCTATACGGGCGGCTATAATATTACCTGTGCGCTTGTAACTGGACATACGGCGGGTGAGAATGCTGCACAATATGCGAAAATGATAAATCAAGCGTAAAAGCGGAATGGAGATGAAAAATATGGTTGAAAACCGATATGATGATGCGGATTTTTTTGAGAAGTACAGTCAAATGGATCGTAGTGTGAAGGGACTTGACGGGGCCGGTGAATGGCAAACACTGCAAACGATGCTGCCTGATTTTAGCGGAAAAGAAGTGCTTGACCTTGGATGCGGGTTCGGCTGGCATTGTATCTATGCGGCTGAACATGGTGCAAAGTCTGTGGTAGGTGTAGATATTTCAGAAAAAATGCTCGAACAAGCTCGCGCAAAGACAGAGTTTGACAATATTCATTATGTGAAGTCGAGCATTGAAGCGGCCGAGTTTAACGACAATCAGTTTGATAGCGTCATTAGTTCGCTGGCACTGCATTATGTGGAGTCTTTTGAACAAATAACCAAAAAGGTTCGCCGGATGCTTAAGCCGGGTGGAAAATTTGTGTTTTCGGTCGAGCACCCAGTTTTTACTGCGGAAGGAAGTGGGGACTGGATTTATGATGCGCGTCATGAGATTGATCACTTTCCAGTCGATCATTACTTTTTTGAAGGCAAACGGACGCCGCATTTTCTTGGCGAGGAAGTCGTGAAGTATCATAAGACGCTTACAACCTATTTGAACGGGCTTTTGCAAAATGGATTCCGGATTGACAGTTTAGCGGAGCCGATTCCCCCGGAAAATATGATGGAGATTCCTGGCATGAAAGATGAACTGCGCCGCCCGATGATGCTGATTATTGCGGCGACAAATGAAAAATAACTGGCGCACCGCGCCAGTTATTTTTTGTAGATTTCGGCTATAAATGTATCAACAATGTGTTCGCGAGCCTCAAGAAATGGCTGATTGTTCCGCGTCGGATGAATTCGGTTTGTAAGGACAATTAAGCCGGCTTTTTTTTCTGTATCAAGAACGATAAAAGTACCAGTAAAGCCGGTATGATAGAGCGCATAATGGTCACTCGATTTCCTAAGATCAAAACCAATGCCACGATCGCGATTTAAATTTTTCGTGTAATTGTGGCTTAAAGCTGCTAAACTATGCGACTGAAATAAAGGTGCACCATCTTGAAATAATAAGGCATGTGCGTATTTCATTAAATCAGAAAGTGGTGCAAACAAACCGGCATGCCCCGTATTTCCAAGTGCAATATAGGCCTTATGATCATGAACAATTCCGTTAATAAGACCGCGCTTTTCGGTCAGTTCTATCGGAATCGTATATGCTGGGTTAGCCGCATAAAAAGAGCTGCTGTTCATTTCAAGCGGTAACAAAATATTGGCACGGATTTGTGTTTCAAATGGCTGATCTTCTAATTCTTCGATGATGTAACCCAGCAAAAGAAAGTTGATATCCGAATACTCAACTACTTCGTTTCGCGGGCAAACAGGTTCTGCTGAAAAAACATAACGTCTTACGTCTTCCGGCTGTTCAATCGGAAATCCGGGAATGTTTTTTTGTAAACCGGAGCTGTGCGTCACAAGATCCAATAGTGTAATTTCCGGATAGTTAAAGTCGGGCAAATAGCGAGCTACAGGATCAGACCACTCAAACAAATTTTGTTCATGAAGTTGAACAAGACGCGTCGCTGTTCCGATCACTTTTGTCAGTGAGGCAATATCGTAAATATGTGAATCAGACTTTACAAGCGGTGTTTCTTCCGGTTGCCAAGTTTTCAAACCGAAACTGTCACTTTCTTGTTGTTCTTCCGTCAAAATAGCGTAGCTTACGCCGGGAACATGCTGCTGTTCCACCAAACGATGCAGAAGTTTTTTTGTGTCTTGAAACATCTTTCCAGCTCCATTCTTCCTAATTTTTAAAGTAATAGCCTTGTGCGTAGCGAACCCCTAGTTTAATTAAGTAGTCGAGCTGTTTTTTTTTCTTCAACCCCTTCGACGATTAATGTCTTGTTTTTATGGCGCACGAAGTGGAATAAATTGATAAGAACAAGTTGTTTGCCTTTCAACCTAGTAATATCTTCTAGAAATGCCGCATCCGTTTTGACGAAATCAGCCGGCTGGGTGAGGATACGCGAAACATCGGCGTACCCGCTACCAAAATCGTCAATAGCAAATTGTGTATCAAGCTCGGCACTCAGTTGTGCCGTTTTCGGTCTCAGCTCCGTGAGGATTTCCGGATTTAGTTCGGACGTTTCTAGAAATTCGAAGACGACTTTTCGTTTTGTTGTCCGAATTAAATCAGCAATTTTAGAAAAACTGTCTAGGAATGTGCGGTAAGAAAGGTTGACGAATAAATAAGTGTCTGGATCGAATGAGAACGCTTGAAAAGCGTTCTTTAAAGTTTGAATTTCAAAGTCCGCTGTCAGTTCATAATCACTGCACTCAGCGATGAAGGAACCAATAGAAGGCTGATTCTTTCCACTAAGTCGTGTGAGCGATTCATAACCGTAAATGGTTCTATTTTGGATATCGACAATTGGCTCAAATATAGTATGAAATTGGTTGGAAAAAATAATTTCTTCAATTTCCTGTTTTTTCATTTATTCCATCTTCTTTCTTGCCAACACGAGCTCCTTGTGGATATAGTCGAAGAAATGTGTGGTTGTGGCATCATCGGTCCGCATGGTATTTAATAATTCTAAGGCAGCTGCTTCTTTTTTGGGATTCTCAGTCAAACGGTAATAGTCGACTAGAAGCGCATAAACCGCAGTAGATTCTGTCTCATTCATCTTCTGTCTTGTTTCCCGATTATACCGAGCGTAAACATGTCCCGATTGCTCCCATTGTTCGGATAGAAACTGATCGAATTTCGGATTTTTCCCCCCCCGTTAATAGAAAAAATTGATTTGCAATCAGCATCTGATCAATCATATTCACTTCTGTTCCCGTTGTTTCATAGTGTTTGTTTTGGTAAATCTCTGCAAAAAAAGGCGCGGCTGGAACATTTTTTAGCGGGTCGAAATCAGTCTTGGCAAATCCGGCTTGCTTCATTGCCTTTACTTTATAATAGCTTAAATGCAAGGTTTTTGCTTGTTGTTTCGTATCAAAATCGAAAAAGTCTACCGGTCCATTTCTATTTGTACCGTATTTTTTTTCGGCAGCAATCAAACGATCGGCAAAGTCAGCGTAGTCTGGATATGAAAAATTACGGCTTGCTTCAACTAAAGCTTGATAAATCCTAAGGTCGTCAATAAATGCTCCCACATGGACGTTAGCCCCTTTTTCCCACTTAATAAAAATTTTGCTACCATCCTCAACAGCAAGCTCACGTTCAAGGGCTTGATATAGTTTGTGGAAGCGAGCACTATCATTTACGAGCACTAGGTATTCCATGTAAAGACCCACACTTTCTGAAAGATAGTGCGGATTCTTTACACCTTGATAATCAATGATCAGACCATCTTTTGCAAGATAATGCTTGTCAATATAAGCTGAGACAGCGGTTTCGCGCGGTTGCTTTTTTTCAGGTGCCGCCTCGTTTTCTTTAGCGCAAGCGGCTATTCCGAAAAAAATCATCAAAGCGGTAAAGCACAAACCCATCTTCTTAATCATCAAAATTCCCCTTTTCTAAGAGCTGTCCTGCTGAAACTTGATTTCTCCCTTTTTCTTTTGATTGATAAAGCAGCAAGTCAGCCGTTTCATAAAGATTTTCTTTTGTTGCAAAAAGCTGTTTTCTAGCGTGATACAAACTTGAAACGCCAATGGATACGGAGACGCTATGCTTTTTCGGTTGATGAGGAAAAACAGACTGATAGACTTCGCGGCAAAGGCTTTCGGCAATTTGTTCGGCTTTTTTGTCAGAAACTCCTGGCAATAGGACAGCAAATTCTTCACCGCCAACTCGGGCAATAACCGCTCCGCTTGGCAAGGTGTGGTTTCTGAGCAACATACCAAATTCAGCGAGCACCAAGTTACCGGCTTGATGACCATATTCATCATTGATCGTTTTGAAATGATCAATATCTAACAACAGCAAGCTGAGATTTTCCTTAAGTAAAACAGCGCGATCAAAAGCGCGTGCATAACGATTATCAAAGTAGCGAGCGTTTTTCAACCGCGTGAGCTGATCATTTGTAGCGGTGTCTTTTAATTCAACCAATGCTTCATTACTTTGGCGAATGTAACTTGCGGCAAAGAAAATAACCACGCTTGAGAAAAAGAATGTCCACGCATAGAAGATACCTTCTTTAGCTGAGAGAACTCTATGGGTATTAAAATTGGTAAAGTAGTACAAGGAGAGAGCTGGAAGCGCACAAATAATGATGAAAAAGTATTTTTTTAAAGCGCTGATTTTAAAATGCGCGACAATCATACAAATGGTATAAAAGGCGGCAAGAATCATAATGTAGCGAATGTCAGATAAGTAGGAATTCCCGATAATAAGCCGACCGATCACAATCACGATGAAAGAAGTGGAGACGGCGATTCTCCCGAAGAAGACGGAGGTGACGAGCAAAATGTTCATCCGCAAATTAATGTAAATCACTGCATTATGGGTAATTTCACCGCGATAAATGAAAAATACGCCCCAAAGTCCGTAATATAAGCCGACGCAAAGAGCAAGAATATGACGTTTGCGGGGAATTTCGATCCAATTTGGCTTGCGTTCGCGAATTAAACGAAAAAGCAGGCCATGAATAAAGAGTACGGCTAAAAAGCTCGCAACACTGTCTACATAGGGATCGGCATGGCTGAAGTTCATCTTCAATACTCCTTTAACTGAATTAGTAAAGCGGTTTTTTCATAACGCGATTGCGTCCGGCATTTTTGGCTGCATAAAGGGCTTGATCGGCAAAACTTTGCATCTGATCGCTGTTTTGGATGTGCTCCTGATCAATCGATGCAATTCCAGCGGAGATGGTAATTGTAAGTTCTTTTTGACCAAAATGAAATACATGTTGCTCGACTTGGATACGAAATGCTTCTGCAAATTCGATAGCCTCATATTCGGACGTTTTTGGAAGTAAAATCGCAAATTCTTCGCCACCGATTCGAGCGAGAAAAGTATTCTTCGGAAAAGCATGTTCGCGAAGCATGCTGCCAAGGGTGCTTAAAACGTGATTGCCGGCTTGGTGTCCGAATGAATCATTGATTTGTTTGAACCAATCGATGTCGAACAAGATTAAACTTAGCGGTTGTTCTTTATGCTTCGCTTTTTTAACGAGCTGGGTGAAGCGTGTTTCAAAATAACGGTAGTTTGCTAGATCGGTCAAAGGGTCATGCAAGCTGAAATACCTAAGCTCTTGGATTTGTTTGTTCGCAGCCGTGACAAAACGAGCAGCTTGGTAAAGAATAAAACTCGATAAAAAGGAAACGGCAAAAATAATGATCCATTGTAAGCCGGAACGCCAATCCAGCGGAATCATCATTTTATGAGGCAAATAATAAAGCATAAATGGTACAATACTTAAGTTACAAAGAATAAATTTTTGAAACTCGCGAATTTTCAGTGCAGCGAGTTCTGTTACAACGAAATAAAAAGCGATCAAGAAAAATGCGTAAATCAGTTGTTCGGAATAGTTTTGGGTAATTAAAATCTTTCCGGATGCGATGATCAATGTCGCAATCAATGTTGCTCCTCTACCACCGAATAGAGCTGTAATTAATAGAATATTGATGATCATATCCGTATAAATACCAAAATCATATCCGCGTAAACCGCGAATAATGAAATACACCCCTAAAAGTCCGTAATAACTGCCTAAAGCATAATGTACGAGCCTCTGCTTGTTTGGTTGAGTAAACCAAGTCGGCCTTTTTTCGCGAAGAAAGCGCAGCGCGATCCCATGCAGAAATAAGGCGTATAAAAAAATCGCCAAGCTCGACCAAAGTGAATCAATAATATTCCACATCGTTAAGCTTCCTTTTGTCATTTGGTTCAAAATTACGGTAAAATGGGAATTGGATTTCTGGATGTGGAATCAAGTTAAACCGTAATTTAGTTAACATATTCCCCCTCATTATCACAAATGGTGGGTGGATTGTCAACAACAGAAAAGAGTGATAACGCTTGACCGAACACGAATATTTACAAACACCGAAACCGCTGATTAAACTTGTAGAAAAGCGAAGTGAAGGCTTTAAGCTGGAAGGGTTTGTTCCGGGACAAGGGAAGAAACAATCTCAAATTATGTTTGTCGGAGAAGCCCCAGGCGAAACAGAGATTCATAATTTCATTCCGTTCAGCGGCCGAGCAGGAGATGAACTGATGAAGTTTATGGCGATTGCCGGACTAACACGCGAAGATGTGTATATAACGAGTTCAGTACGAAGCAGACCTTACCGCTGGGGTGAGAAAAAGGATCGTAAAACCGGCGAGCTGATCAAACGGCGCTATAATCGCGCGCCGAATCAAGCGGAGATTTATGCACAAGCTCCGATTTTAGATTTTGAAATGAAGGCGATTCAGCCCAAATTAATCGTCACGCTAGGTAATATTGGACTAAGACGTTTGCTTGGAAAAAATTTTACGGTATCTGAGATTCATGGTGAATTGCTGCAGCAACCAATCCAGCAGCTTGCTTCGCTTGATGAAAACCGTTTTGTGCTATCGGAGAAAAACTATACGATTATCCCGACTTTTCATCCGGCAAGTATTTTCTATAATCGTAAATTGTTGCCGCTGATTGAAGCAGATTTCAAGGCAGTCGGAGCTTATAAAAAGGAGTATTTAACATGAGATACGTAGTAGTAGGAACTGGAATCGTCGGAGCGAGTGCTGCTTATCATTTGGCGAAAGCCGGCCATCATGTCACGATGATTGATCGAAAGGATGCGGGCCAAGCAACCGAACATGCCGCAGGAATTATTTGCCCGTGGATATCGAAGCGACGCAACAAAGTTTGGTATGAGCTTGCAAAGGAAAGTGCAAAATTTTACCCAGAGATTGATAAAGAGCTTGCCGCGTTGGGATTTTCATCCGGTTACGAGCAAGTGGGTACACTTTGCCTCAGAAAGCCCGGTAAAAGCCTTGACAGTTTGTATGATCTCGCGGTTGAAAGAAGCATCGAGGCACCTGAAATAGGAAAAATCGAAAAGCTTTCGCCGCATGAAGTGAAAGAACGGTTCCCGTTTGCAAGTCCTGATTACGGAGCCGTATTTTTAAGCGGCGGGGGAAAGAGCAAAGGTGCGCTAATCCGCGATGCACTACTTCAAGGAGCCGCATTTTACGGAGGCAAATTTGTTCATGCAAGTGCATCACTCGATTCAGCAGGCCGTCTGTTTGCAGACGGCAAAGAAGTAGCGTATGACAAACTTGTATTAGCCGCTGGAGCGTGGCTTCGCGAGTTGCTTTCCGGTTATGGGTATGAGGCTGATTTGCTGGCACAAAAAGGACAGCTACTCACACTCGAGTTTGACGGTTTAGAAATGAACGACTGGCCGGTTGTATTGCCTCCAGCATCAAAAGCGATCGTTCCATTTGCCGAAGGACGCTTGCTTCTCGGTGCTACTCATGAGAAAGAAGCTGAGTTTGATCTTGTTCCGACAGAGGCCGCGCGCCGAGAAATCTTGGATGAGCTTGGCGAATTTATCCAACTTGACCGCGCGCCAAAGCGAGAAAAACTTTCGGTTGGAACGAGACCTTATACGCCAGATTTCACTCCATTTATCGGAACTTTACCGTCTGGAAACATCTTTCTTGCAAACGGACTTGGTGCCTCAGGTCTCACTACAGGTCCATTTGTCGGCAAGCTGCTCGCAGAACTCGCAGCAGGAGATGTGCTTTCGTTTGATATTAGCGGTTATGATCCAGCTCTTTATTTGAAAAAACTTAACTGAGCGGGTTTTTGTTTTCATCAAGCGTAAATCCTTCTCCCATGACATCATGGACAACGCTGACAGATACAAAAGCATGTGGATCAATCGCTTCAATAATCTGTTTCAGTTGAATAATTTCATTTTTAGCCACAACAATGTAAAGCACATCTTGATCGAGCTTTGAAAAGCCGCCGCGACCTTCCAAGATGGTTACACCGCGGTTCATTGCAAGCATAACTTGACTGGCAATTTTATCATTTTCAGCTGAAATAATCATCGCGCCTCTTGCAGCATAAGCACCTTCTTGAACGAAATCAATCACACGAGCTGCGATAAACACAGCAACGAGCGTGTACATGACTTGACGAATATCAAGATAGGAAATCGATGCAGTGAGGACGAGGGCATCAAAGACAAACAGCGTACGCCCCATGCTGATTCCCTTTTTATAGTGCAGCAGTTTGGCGATAATGTCGCTGCCGCCGGTTGTCCCACCAAAACGGAAAACAATCCCTAGTCCGATTCCAGTAAAGCATCCGGCAAAAAGTGTGACAAGCAACAAATCGGAATGTAGATCTAGCCCAAACGGAATTCGCTGGAAAATCCAGAGAAAAAGCGATAAGCTTAGTGTGCCGATTCCGGTATAAATGAAAGCTCGACTTCCAAGCACACGCCAACCAATCAAAAACAGCGGAGCATTCAGTAAAATATTGGAGTAAGCAGGGTCGAATTGGAAGAAGTGCAGCAAAATCAATGTAACTCCTGTTAGTCCTCCTTCTCCAAGTCCGTTTTGAATATTAAAATTAACAAGCCCAAACGCATAAATTGCAGTTCCAAGCATGATGAAAAAAATATTTTTAAATCGAAGGGTTGTTCGCATTGTCATTCTCCTTTCAAATTTTAAAATAGACGTTTTTCATCGGAATTATGTATAATAAGTGAAGAACATCATTACGAAGCTAGTGTATCATAAAATAGGAGGAGATAGCGTGGCAAAGACAATTCAAGAGATGCAAAAAGAAGTTGACGACCACATCAGCCAGTTTAAAGAGGGATATTTTTCACCGCTTGCGATGATGGCACGGGTAACAGAAGAAACCGGCGAGCTTGCACGCGAAATTAACCACTATTACGGTGAAAAACCGAAAAAAACAAGTGAAGGCGAGAAATCGCTTGAAGAGGAGCTTGGCGATTGTCTGTTCGTGCTCACTTGTATGGCGAATTCATTACATATTGATATGGAACAAGCGCATGACCGCGTGATGGAAAAATTTAAAACACGAGACAAAGATCGCTGGACTAAAAAGGAGGAAGAAACAAAATGATAAAAGTAGCCGTTTCAGGATTTAAAGGCAAGATGGGGCATGAAGTCGTTCGAACCGTTCTGCGCGAGGAAGATATGGAGCTTGTGTCCGTACTTGATCATCAGCCAAGCGAAAAGAATATCAACGAACTTCCTGAATTTACCGAACTTGATGTGCCGGTATACAGCGATTTACAAGCACTTTTAGTAGAAACTACGCCGGATGCAGTGGTTGATTTCACAGTACCCGCTTCAGCTTATTCAAATACCAAGACGATTATTGAAAATGGAGCCCGAGCGATTGTTGGCACGACCGGGTTTACGGCGGAACAAATTCGTGAGCTGACGGCTCTTTCTGAGGAAAAACAAGTCGGCAGCTTAATTGCTCCGAATTTTGCAGTAGGTGCCGTTTTGATGATGCAATTTGCAGAAAAGGCAGCGGCATACTTTCCAAATGTTGAAATCATTGAACTGCATCATGATCAAAAGCTGGATGCGCCAAGTGGAACGGCAGTAAAAACTGCTGAAATGATTTCGCATACTCGTCAAAAAATCAAACAGGGTCGCGAAGATGAAACAGAATCAATCAAAGGAGCTCGCGGAGCTGACTTTGAAGGGATGCGCATCCACAGCGTACGCCTTCCAGGCTTAATTGCCCATCAAGAAGTTTTGTTTGGAGCAGAAGGTCAAGGGCTTACGATTCGCCATGATTCATACGATCGAATCTCCTTCATGTCCGGTGTTGCGCTTGCGATCCGAAAAACAGCAGAAGTAGACAAACTTATTTATGGACTTGAAAACATATTGTAGGAGATAACGAATGGAATTAATTTTTAAAGAAGCGCTTCCGGTACTTGAAACATTAGAGAGCGGCGGATTTGAAGCGTACTTTGTCGGTGGTGCTGTACGTGATCATTTGCTTGGTCGTCCAGTGAATGATGTGGATATCGCAACAAGCGCTTTTCCAGAAGAAGTAAAGGGGTTGTTTCACAAAACCTATGATACCGGTATTAAGCACGGCACGGTAACGGTTAGAAACGGCGAAGAAATGTATGAAGTAACAACCTTTCGAACAGAAGGCAAATACGAAGACTTTAGACGTCCGAGTGAAGTTACCTTTGTCAGATCGCTTGATGAAGACTTGCTACGACGTGACTTTACGATGAATGCAATCGCAATGGATCGTCTCGGCAAGCTGCATGATCCCTTTCACGGCGAAGCATCCATCCATGCGCGTGAAATTAAAGCAGTTGGAGATGCGAGAGAACGGTTCCATGAGGATGCGCTTAGAATGATGCGAGCCGTTCGCTTCCTCAGCCAGCTTGAATTTACGCTTGAAGCGGAAACAAAGGCAGCATTAGCCTCTGAAATTGAGCTTTTGCGTCATACGGCCGTCGAACGCATTGCCGTCGAATGGGTCAAGATTTTGCGCGGCAGGGGCCGCGCAAAAGCGCTTGATCTGGCGCTTGAAGTCAAAATGGAGCGCTATTTGCCAGGACTTTCAGATGAAGCGAGTGCTTTGGAAAAATTGAAGCAGTATTCATTCTCGGCAGATCCTAGTGATGCTGAGGTTTGGCTTGGACTGCTTCTTGCGGTTCAACCGGATTCGGTGCGCAAGTTTTTACGTGGATTCAAACAATCGAATCAGCTGATCAAAGAGCTCGAAGGAGCTTATCAACTGATTGAGACAAAAACAAAATGGACGCCGTGGACGCTTTATATGGCCGGGGAGACGGGAATTCGACTTACGGAAATTGGGCGAAAACTGCTTTACGGGTCAAATGGTTTGGATGAAGCACTTTGCGCGTATCGCAAGCTTCCGATTCACAGCCGGTCGGAACTTGCGGTTGACGGTAGCTTTTTGATGACTTATTACAACAAAGCGGGTGGTTCGTGGCTGCGCGATTTGCTACTTGAAATTGAACAGCTGGTCGTTTCGGGCGAGCTTGAAAATAAGCAGGATACGATCAGGGGGTGGCTGCAAAATGGCAAACGATAATCGGGCGAAGCTGCTTGAGCTTTTCTCGGCATATCCAGGAGACTTCGTTTCGGGGCAGAAAATTGCAGATACATTAGGGCTTTCACGTGCAGCGGTTTGGAAACATATGGACAGCTTGCGCAAAGAGGGCTTTCAAATTGATGCGGTTAGAAACAAAGGCTACAGATTAGGGGGACGTGGCGCGCCTTATTCAAAAGACAGTTTGTTACTTGGTCTTGACACGAAGTTTGTCGGGAAATCGCTTTACTTCTATGATGAGGTCGAATCGACGCAAACGACGGCTTTTCAAAAAGCAAATGATGGTGCGGCAGACGGGACGGTCATTGTAGCAGACGCGCAAAGTATGGGAAAAGCGAGACTAAGACGTGTTTGGACATCAACCCGAGGCGAAGGGATTTTTTCGAGCACGATCTTAAAACCGCAAATTCCGATTATCGATGTTCCTCAGTTTACGTTTATTGCCTCGGTGGCGGTGGCGGAATCTGTTCGGAAGATAACGGGGCTCGAGCCGCGAATTAAATGGCCGAATGATGTTTATATCGGAACGCGCAAAATTTGCGGAATTTTAACGGAAATGCAAGCTGAGGCCGAGACGATTCACGCTGTGATCATCGGAATTGGTATTAATGTGAATCAAGCTTCGTTCGAGGAGGAGCTAGAGGATAAGGCAACGTCGCTTCGGATTGAAGCAGGACGGGAATTTTCCCGGACGGAATTGCTTCAAGAACTGCTTCGGCAAATTGAGCGTTTTTATTTGATCTATAATGAAGAAGGGTTTACGCCTATTAAGCTTCTTTGGGAGGCACAGGCGATTCCGTTTTCACAACGGATTACGGTTCGGACGCTTCAAGGTACGATTCATGGGCGTGCAGAAGGAATTTCAGATAGCGGCGTGCTTTTTGTTCGAGATGAAGCGGGTGAACTTCATTCGGTTTATTCAGCGGATATCGAATTTGAAAATTAGCCGAGTAAAATTGTCTTTTAGCAAGAAATCGGGTGTAAAACGCGCGGAATGATGCTTGGAATGGTGTGGAAAATTTAAAAATCGCCATTTTCAATCATAACGGTTTTTAGGTATAATCGAGAAACGAGGAGGATGACGATGAAAAAAAGAACGGCAATTTTGATTTTCACTTGTTTGATGCTAGGTTTGCTTGCGGCGTGCGGAGCGGGAAATAGCAAAACGACAGGTGATTCAGATACAAAAGAAGAAAAGACGAAACAAGAGGCAAAAAGCTTTCTACGGACGATCAGTACAGATGATTTTAAGTCTAAACTTGCGGACGGGAAGACAGAAATTATTTATGTTGGGCGCCCAAGTTGTGTGGATTGTCAGGAATTTCAACCGCTTTTAAAGCAGGTTTTGCAGGAAGAAAAAATTACGAAGTTGGATTATTACAACACGGATGAAGCAAGTAAAAAGAATCGAAAAGCGATGATTGCAATGCTTAAAAAAATGAAAGTCGATTCAGTGCCGACGCTTGTGGCGCTAAAGGCGGGCAAGGTTGAGTCGGTCTTTCTCGGAAATGATAAAAAAACAGATCTGAAAAATTGGCTTTCACAACAAATGAATTAAAACAAGGATGTTTTCGAGTCAAATTTGCTTCTTTGTTAATAAAATTCGATATTTCGTCACATTTTGGCACGAAATGAAGTGATAAAATGAAGGGGAGATGGATTTTTATTATTAAGGGAGATGAATTGAATGATGGAGCCGTATATGCGAAAAAAAGACCGCATGGCGCTCGCTCGTAAAACGTTAGAAGAACTTTTAAAGCAAGACCCCAACGAAGCCAAAGCGTTTTGGGCGATTGTCAAGCAAAGCGAGAGGTTAGTGGATGATCTAGCTTCGGAAATGTTGCACGCTACTGGAAGAAAGAAAAAGAAATTAAAGAAAGCAAGTGAAGAATTGATCACGGATCAGCAAGTCATCCCGTTCCCTCAGAAAAAAATGCACTGATGCTGATATTGCACCAGTGCTAGACTCTTGCAAAACGACAATCCCTGAATGGAAAATAACGGGATTGTCGTTTTTAATTGTCATAATAAAAGTATCGAAAGGGAAAGACATTTTAAAAAACAGCAAAAGAAGATTGTATTGCTTGGCAAACCGCTTGAAACAAAAAACTAGCATCTAATTCAATGGAGTCCTAGTTTTATATTTAAAAATAGACTGTTAAAATAATAAATAGCATCATAGCTCATAAAAAAAGCATGCCTATTCAAAGCATGCTTTTGGAAAAGTGTTTTCTTCTATTGTATTCTAGTTAACATTTAGTAGTAACTACCTGTCTAACTTGTTCTATCCACTTATCAATGTAATATGCGATAACGTTATAGTATAGATATAATGGACTCTACAAATAGATAAGAAGGAAAAGACTCGAGCACAAAAAATGAAATGAATTTTTCTTGGTTTTTAATTTCTCCATTGAATTCTGGAAAGTCCTAAGGATCTTCCGATTGGCAAAGCTTTCCCATCTAAGGTAGCTGCATAAAGATTTTTAAGCATTGGCGATTTAATACTTCCTCGGAGTCCTTTTACAAATACTCTTTGCATAGACCCATGCCATAAATCGGTAATCGTAATAGAACCTGAGAAGCCGGTTACTCGATATGGAGGAATAGGGGCTATTTTCCAAGAAATTGTTTGAGTTTTATTTGTAACAGATAAAGTTTGATTTGCAACTTTGACGGCACGAGCCGTTGCTGCTCGTGTATTTTTTTGCTGGTTCCCGTTTTCAATACCAATATAACTTGTAGACGAGTTTACATCACCATCACCTGCCGCTGAAGCATTTTCATAAAGTCCGAAATTACCCAGTGAAACAAGCAACGCCACTACTAACATCAACAAATTTTTTTTCATTTGATCTCCACCTTTATGTATGTTATTTTTGAATAGATCATAGTGAGTGTAGCATGAAAAGAAATAGGTAGGAAGTGATTTTTTGGATTACATAGAAATTTCAGATCAAAATCTGACAGACTTTATTGAAATTTTGGAAAAAATTTTTTCTTTTTCAGATCAAGACTTTCACTCATTATTTGGTATGAAAACAGAAAGCTTGAAAACTTTATCTCTAGGAAGTGATGACTATGCTCCCATTTATAATAGACTAGCGTCACTTGTGTTACCATTTACAAATGATATATCTGCGGATGAGAGACTAGAGGGACTGATTGATCGTTTACATACAGGTTTGAAGGTCCCATATAATATTATTGCAAAGTTTGCTGATGTTAAAGAATCCGAATTACAAAAATTTATAAATGGTCAATTTGGTGTTTTGTTGGATAGTAAAAAATTTGAAGTATATTCTAGGCTAAATACTCTTTATAACATTTTAACCGACCCTAATAATTTTAACTTAAAAGTATAAGGTCTGATTTTAAAACGGTGTGGCGCTAAAACGTGGGGAAACTATATCGTTTTAAAAAATAATAAAAGTCTAGAATTTATAATTTCTAGACTTTTTTAGTGCCAACGGAAGAATACAGATTTTTAGAAAGGACTATATTTTTACTGGTCATAGCCTGGGCGGCGCGCTTGCACTTTTTGTGGCGGTGCAGCTGAAGAAAAAAGCCGTGACCTACGCTACAGCGAATCCGTATCGATTACTTTCAAAAGCACAACAAGCAGATATGAAAAACGGCGAGTTTGCAGGAGTTAACACCAAGTGAACGAATTCGTTTAAGACATGCAGAACGAGACCTGATCAAGCAGGCACAAAAAGTCGAGTTAAAATCTGCGGTCAATCAAGGAGCGAATCATATAGAAGCTCACTTGACAAACAAAATGAGAAACATTTAGAAGAAATATGCCGAAGTACAAGAAAAATTACATACCCTACAAAGACAATTAAAGGATGTCTTTGACTCTGTGACAGGTGATGCGGTGCAAGAGAAGGTAGCGACCACACATGCGCGGGATATCAAGCAGAGGCAAGAGGATTTATATGTTGTGGTATGGTGAGCGATGATGGGCTTTAAAACGGATAGATGAAGGAAAGCATTTTTTCCTCTTCTTTATATTCGAATTGTTCTTTCTATTTGCGAGGAAATCAAGCGTAACCAGAAAATTATGCTCGATTTTTCCACTTTTTTGTTACATGCTAACATCGGTATTTTATCGGTGTTTTTCTTTTGGCTAGAAAACTTTATAGCACGGCGGATATATGATAAACTTACAATCAGAGCCGAATAAATGATCGTATTCGCTTGCGAAACGATACGTTTCGGCTGGGAAAAATTATTTTTTGCCGTGATTCAGTTAGGAACATGGACGAAAGGATGACAAACATGAAAAAACCAGTTGATTTTTTTGAAATGAAAGCAAATGGTGAGAAGATTACGATGATTACTGCTTATGATTATCCTTCTGCTAAAAATGTGGAAAATGCGGGTGCCGACATGATTCTGGTAGGGGATTCGCTTGGAATGGTTGTACTTGGCTATGATTCTACAGTGCCCGTTACGCTTGGCGATATGATCCATCATACGAAAGCGGTAAAACGTGGCGCACCGGATACTTTTATAGTGGCGGATATGCCTTTTATGACTTACCACGGCGAGCTTGATGAAACGATCCAAAATGCACGCGAGCTGATTCAAGCAAGCGGCGCACATGCGGTTAAACTGGAAGGTGCTGGTGATGTGGCTAAAAAGATTGCAGCGCTATCTAAAGCAGGCGCACCGGTTGTCGCTCATCTTGGGCTTACCCCCCAAAGTATTGGTTTGACTGGCAGTTACAAAGTACGGGCAAAATCAAATGAAGAAGCGAAGCAGTTAATCGAAGATGCGAAGGCTGTTGAGGAAGCCGGCGCAATTGCGCTTGTACTTGAAGCGATTCCAAAACAGCTTGCTGAGGAAGTAACAAAGCAGTTATCTATTCCGACAATTGGAATCGGCGCAGGTGCAAAAACGGACGGACAGGTACTTGTTTATCACGATATTATCGGTTATGGAATCACGCGCCGTGCGAAGTTTGTTAAAGCTTACGCGGATGTCGATCCTATCATTGTTCCAGCGCTTTCTGAGTATGTTTCCGAAGTGAAATCAGCGACTTTTCCAGACGATGCCCATTCGTTCACGATGAAAGAAGAAGAGCTGCGAGGTCTTTACGGAGGTGAAAACTGAGTATGCAAGTCGTTCGAACGAAAAAAGCATTAAAAGAAGCGTTAAAAAGCGCAAAAAACGGCTCGGTTGGTTTTGTGCCGACGATGGGATTTCTGCATGATGGCCATTTTGCATTGATGAAAGAAGCACGTTCTGAAAATGATTTTCTGGTGACAAGTATTTTTGTCAATCCGACACAGTTTGGTCCTGGCGAAGACTTTGATGCTATCCACGCGATGAAGCAAGCGATATTCGTTTAAGCGAACAAGCGGGCGTTGATTTGCTATTCATGCCGGATGCCGCTGAAATTTACCCTGCGAAGCCGAGTGTTTCGTTGCATGTTGAAAAAGCAGTCGATCGTTTGGATGGGAAGGCGCGGCCAGGACATTTTGACGGAGTCGTAACGGTGCTACTCAAATTATTTTCACTTGTCGAACCTGACCGGGCATACTTTGGACAAAAAGATGCTCAGCAAGTGGCGGTTGTTCAAAATTTCGTATCCGATTTTTTTCTGCCGCTTGAAATTCGAGTAGTTGAAACCGTTCGAGAAAGAGACGGCCTTGCAAAGAGCAGCCGCAATGTCAATCTCAGTCCGACAGAGCGCGAAATCGCACCACGAATTCATCAAGCCTTGCTTAACGGCCGAAGAGCGATCGAAACTGGCACTGCCGCAAATGAAGCAGAAGTGCTTGTGATTGTTCAGGAGACGCTACGCGATACTGCTCAGCAAATCGACTATTTAGAACTGCTCAGCTATCCAAATTTTGAGCCGGTTGTGGATTTTACGAAACCGATGATACTTGCTATCGCCGTTCAGTTTGAAAAAGCACGCTTGATTGATAATGAAATTATCGAAGGGAGTGCTAAACGAGATGCTTAGAACGATGATGCATGCGAAAATTCACCGAGCAACTGTGACGGAAGCCAATTTAAATTATGTCGGCAGCATTACGATAGATACTTTGCTGCTGGAGGCAACTGGACTGCTTGCCAATGAACGCGTACAAATTGTGAATAATAACAACGGTGCGCGATTTGAGACCTATATCATCGAAGGAAAGCGCGGTAGCGGCATGATTTGTGTGAATGGGGCAGCGGCAAGACTAGCTGCACCTGGTGATATAGTAATTATTATGGGGTACGCGTTGATGGATTCAAAGGAAGCGGCAGCGCTTGTTCCAAAGGTTATCGTGCTTGGCGCCGAAAATGAAATTGAAGAACGGCTCTATATAGAGAAGCCGCAGACGAAGTTAGATTAAGCGCTTAGGCGGATTGGATTTTTAGGAAGGTGAATGTAGTGAAAAGAAAACCAAAAAGATATTTGATTGTTGATCTTGAAACAACGGGAAACCAAGCGGCACGCGATGATCGGATTATTCAATTTGCAGCCGTGCTCGTTGAGGATAAACAAATCGTGCAACGTTTTTCTACATTCATCAATCCACTGAAAGCCATTCCGCCTTTTATTCGGGAACTTACGGGAATTGAAGCGAAAGATGTGGCAGATGCACCACTATTTGAAGATGTCGCAGATACGATTTATGCGCTTCTTGAAGGAACCATTTTTGTGGCGCACAATGTCCAGTTCGATTGGACTTTTCTGCAAAAAGAAATGCGTCGGGTCGGACTGACGCCGCCTCGTATCCCGTTACTTGATACAGTTGAACTGGCGCGGATTTTATACCCAGAGGTTGATAGTTATAAGCTTCAAGATTTGGGTGATGAGTTCGAGCTTCAACACGATAATCCACACCAAGCTGACAGCGACGCAGAAGTGACGGCGCTGCTTTTTATTCAGTTGCTTGAGAAGATTGAACGTTTGCCGCTTGCGCTGATCGAGAAGCTAGTCGCAGTTTCTGCACCGCTTAAAAATCATTTACCGACGCTTTTCTTTGAAATGGAAATGAAAAAAACACAGCTTAAAGAAGCGCTTTCGGATGATCTGATATTGCACCGTGGACTCGTTATTCGGAAGAAAGTTTTGCCTCCGCATCGCAGTCAATCAAATGAAAAGACAGCTGGATTTCCTAAGGAAGAAAGCGGTAAGCTCGCTTTGTTTGAGCGCGCAGGTGCACCGCTAAGGGCGCGTAGCGGTCAATTTGAGATGATGAACGTGGTTAATCAAGCGATGCATGAGAAAAAGCATGCCTTGATTGAGGCCGGGACAGGGATCGGCAAATCGCTCGGGTATTTTTTACCGGCGGTTTATTTTGCTAAAGAAAGTTCGGGTCCGGTTGTCATTAGTACATATACCAATGTGCTTCAAACGCAGCTTTTTGAAAAGGATGTGCCACTAGCAAGGATTCTTTCCGGCTTTGATGTTAAAGCTGAGCTGCTAAAGGGGCGCGATCATTACTTAAATCTTTTTAAATTTGAACAGTTGCTTTCTGAAACAGATACGCAATACGATGTTGTTGTGACGAAGCTGAAACTGCTTGTTTGGCTCTCTGAAACGGAGACAGGCGATATTGACGAAGTGAATCTTTCAAGCGGCGGGGCGCTGTTTTGGAATCGGCTGAAGCATACGGGCTGGTATCTTTCGGAAGAACAAGATCCTTGGCTGGAACACGATTTTTATCGTTTCAGTCTTCTGAAAGCGAAGCGAGCTGATTTATTAATTGTTAATCATGCACTGCTTTTAGCGGATCATTTTAATGAGCGCAAGATTTTACCGGATTACTCTGTTGCGGTGATTGATGAAGCCCATCATTTTGCGGAAAGTGCACGTGAAAAGAAAAGCTTTATTTTATCGTATCGCAAGGTAAAATACTTTTTAAATCAACTGGGTTCGCTGGATAAATATTCGCTTTTAAGCCGGCTTGCTTTTGTCTTTCCAAATGAGGATAATGTATTCGATTTAAGTATTGCACAAGTCAATTTAAGTGAAGCGGTGGAAAACTTTTTTGCTGAACTGCACAGTTTGTTAAGCAAAACACGGAAGGCGGATACGAAACTGATTTTGATTCAAAACCGTGAACAGGTGCATTTTACTGAATCGCTCAGTTATGCGGCTGATAATGTCGCCATTTTATTCCGCGAAGTGGAGCGGCACTTGACGAAGCTACTCGAAAAAGCCAAACATGAAGCCCCGCTTAAGGAAGCGGAATCAGCGTTTATCGAAGAAGTATATTCGTTTTTACTCGATTGGAAGAAAATGACCCGAGAATTTGATTTGCTGCAGGATGAATCAGATGAGATGATGACGATTACGCTTGAATCGGATAAAAATCACCATGTGGCAAGTCTCAAATTGATCGGCTCCTATATGACGCCGGAAGAAGTCCTTCGGAACCAGTTTTTTTCCAAAAAGGAAAGTGTTATTCTTACGTCAGCTACGCTCACTGTAAACGGCAGTTTTGCTTATTTGAAAAATGAGCTTGGTCTTACGGACGAGGACTTGATTGAAGCGCAAATTCCGTCGCCATTTCACTACAATGATCAAGCACGGATCTTAATTCCGAACGATATGCCGCAGATAAAAGGGACACCAGTGCAGGAATACACGAAAGTACTGGCGGATTATTTAACGGATATGCTGCAAATAACTGCTGGGAAAATGTTGATTTTGTTTACATCAAATGAAATGCTGCGTCTTACGAACAGCTATTTGAAAGGGCGAGACGAGCTGGCTGAGTTCATGATTCTCGCTCAGGGGATATCAAGCGGAAGTGTGAACCGGTTGACAAAGCAGTTTCGTCAGTTTGACAAAGCAGTTTTACTTGGAACGACTAGTTTTTGGGAAGGAATTGATATTCCAGGCGAAGCGCTGAGCTGTCTTGTGATTGTTCGCCTTCCGTTTGCTCCACCGGATGACCCGTATACGAAAGCACAGATCGAACTCCATAAAATGCGTGGTGAAAATGCGTTTCAAGCTTTTTCATTGCCGCAAGCAGTTCTGCGATTTAAACAAGGATTTGGTCGTTTAATTCGCCGAGAAACGGATCGGGGACTTGTCGTTGTGTTCGATAACCGTGTGGATACAACGGTTTTCGGGCAAACTTTTTTGAACTCGATTCCGCCTGTTCCAGAGATCAAAGGAAACAAACCGCTTCTGCTCGAAGAAATGCAAGATTTTTTTTGGCAGTGATCAGGAATAATGCTTCAAAAAAGCTGGACAAATTGCTATAATAAGAACATGTTTAGCATTCTTCAGCCGAATGTTCGGTAATTTGAAGAGAGAAATGAGAGGAATAACGTGCGAAAAAAGAGAAGACTAAGGATTTTTCCGATCATCTTAATCGTAGTTGTCTTACTCTTGATCGTTTTTGGTTCGGGACTTATGTTTCTAAATAGTGCCGAAAAGCCGCTTAAGACAACAGAAGAGACAGCACTTGCCCGCATTAAAGGTAACGTTGATTTAAAGAAGAAAGACCAGTTTTATCTCTATAACGGTGTAAAGGAAACGTATTACGTCCTAACTGGAGAAAACAGCAGTGGGAAAAAAATCATCGTTTGGGTACCAAAGAAAAAATCAGGCGAGGTGCTCGTTAAATACGCTTCTGATGGTATTTCTGAGCAAAAGGCGCGTTCAATTGTTCAAGCGGATAAAAAACCGGCTAAGATTTTAAATGCGACGCTTGGAATGGAAGATGGCATTCCGCTTTGGGAAGTCAGCTACTTGGATAAAAACGACAAACTGGGTTACTATGACATGTCATTTGGCGAAGGTGAATGGCTGCGCCAAATCGAGAATCTATAAGAGTTAGAAAAACTGGAGGAGAGAAAAATGAACAGGCCTGTATCAAAGCGCGTGAATGAAGTAGCGCCGTCGCCAACTCTATTTATCACTGCAAAGGCAAAAAAAAATGAAGCAGGAAGGCATTGACGTCATTGGCCTTGGTGCTGGAGAGCCGGATTTTAATACGCCGGAAAACATTATTCAAGCTGCGTACCGTTCGATGGAAGAAGGATTTACGAAGTATACTCCGTCAAGTGGGATTATAGAGTTGAAGGATGCCATTACGGACAAGCTTAAACGGGATCAGGCGCTCGATTATTCCGCCGATCAAATTTTTGTTGGAACCGGGGCTAAGCATGTTCTTTATTCGATTTTCCAAACGATTATTGACCCAGGTGACGAAGTCATCATCCCCGTTCCTTACTGGGTAACGTATCCTGAACAAGTTAAACTTGCAGAAGGACAACCTGTTTTTGTTGATACGAGTTTCGAACAGGATTTTAAACTTTTACCGGCAGATCTTGAAAAAGCGATTACAGAAAAAACGAAAGCCATTGTACTTAACTCACCGAATAACCCAACAGGGATTAGCTATTCGGCTCTGGAATTAAAGGCACTCGGCGAAGTGGCGATCAAACATGATTTGTGGATTGTTTCTGATGAAATCTATGAAAAGCTCTATTACGGCGATAAAGCAGACCTTGTTTCTGTTGCAAGTTTTGGACCGGAATTCTATGAACGAACGATTGTCGTAAATGGAGTTTCGAAAGCATATTCAATGACGGGATGGCGAATCGGATACGCCGCTGGGCCGAAAGATGTAATTGCCGGGATGGGAAAACTAGCGGATCATATGACAAGCAATCCTACTGCTAATGCGCAGTATGCTGCGCTTGAGGCTTATACAGGAAGTCAAGCGATTCCTGAAAGTATGTATCAAGCCTTTGCTGAACGGATGAATCGTTTTTATCCACAGCTCGAACAAATTCCGGGCTTCAAACCGAAAAAGCCGGACGGCGCCTTTTATTTTTTCATCGAAGCAAAGGAAGCTGCGGCTTTAAAAGGTTACGCATCAGTTGACGATTTTGTCGCCGCGCTATTAAATGAAGCGCTCGTCGCTGTTATTCCAGGTTCAGGCTTTGGGATGCCTGATTACATTCGGCTGTCTTATGCGACGGATCCGGAATTGTTCCAAACTGCATTAAATCGAATTCAAGCTTTTATGACGAAGTAGGGAGTGTAGACGTTGAAAATTACGATTAACCAAGCAAAAGATTATGTAAATCAAGAAGTCACGATTGGGGTGTGGCTTGCGAATAAACGCTCAAGCGGAAAGATTGCTTTCCTGCAAATGCGTGACGGTACAGCATTCATGCAAGGCGTTGTTGTGAAAGCTGAAGTAGAAGAAGAAATTTTCCAACTGGCTAAAGGCTTGACACAAGAAACAAGTTTTTATGTAACCGGCACGATCCATGAAGATGCACGTTCACCATTTGGCTATGAAATGGCCGTCAAATCAATTGAAGTCATCTCCGAGGCTCATGATTATCCGATTACACCAAAAGAACATGGAACGGAATTCCTGATGGATCACCGTCACCTGTGGTTGCGTTCAAACCGCCAACATGCGATTATCAAAGTGCGGAATGAAATTATTCGCGCGACTTATGAATTCTTTAACCGTGAAGGGTTCATCAAAGTTGACCCGCCGATTTTGACAGGCAGTGCGCCAGAAGGAACGACTGAACTGTTCCATACAAAATATTTTGATGAAGATGCGTACCTTTCGCAAAGTGGTCAGTTGTATATGGAAGCGGCTGCGATGGCATTTGGAAAAGTCTTTTCATTTGGACCGACTTTCCGTGCCGAAAAGTCGAAAACGCGCCGTCACTTGATCGAGTTTTGGATGATCGAGCCGGAAATGGCTTTTTACAAGTTAAATGACAGCCTTGAAGTCCAAGAAAATTATGTAGCGTTCCTTGTGAAATCTGTTTTGGACAATTGTGCGCTAGAACTTGAACGCCTTGGCCGCGATACAACGGTACTTGAACGAATGACAGCACCATTTCCGCGAATCACCTACACAGATGCTATCGAACTGTTGAAAGAAAAAGGGTTTGATGATATTGAATGGGGCGAAGACTTTGGTGCTCCGCATGAAACTGCGATTGCGGACAGTTTTGATAAACCGGTTTTCATTACACATTATCCAAAAGGAATTAAACCATTCTATATGCCGGAAGATCCCGAAAATAAAGATGTTGTTTTATGTGCCGATTTAATCGCACCAGAAGGTTACGGCGAAATTATCGGCGGTTCGGAACGTATCCATGATCTTGCCGTACTTTTAGAGCGGATTAAAGAGTTTGGACTAGATGAAGAAGCTTATAGCTGGTATATTGATCTTGCTCGTTACGGATCAGTACCGCATTCTGGATTCGGACTTGGCCTTGAACGTACAGTTGCTTGGCTTACAGGAGCAGAACATGTGCGCGAAACCATTCCGTTCCCACGTCTTTTAAACCGTCTTTACCCTTAAAATAAAAAAAGCGGGTGTCAATTTAAGACATCCGCTTTTTTTGTTGCCAAAATTTCATTTTCAGCTTCATTTTCTTATTATTCCTTCCTCTCTATGCTATAATTTGAAAGAGGTGTTTAGGATGAATCAAAATTTACTGAGTGAATGGCTGACTGAGGGGACAGTGTCGTTACCGCAAGTAGTCGTAAAAAATTATGCGGCGCTTCAAATGAATGAACAAGAGCTTGTCTTAGTTCTTCAAATTGAATCGTTTCGTGTTTCGGGTAATCGTTTTCCGAGTATTGCCGAACTAGCAGAACGAATGAACTTTGAGCAAACGGCTGTGATGCGTCTAATCGAGTCTTTAACACAAAAAGGGATTTTAGCGATTGAACAGCATCAAGAAAATCGGGTTTTGACAGAGCGATTCTCGCTCGCTCCGCTATACCACAAACTTCAAGCCTACTTTGAAAATCAAACACTGACAGAAAAAGTCCGTCAAGGTGAAGAAGAAGGCATTCATATTTATCGTTTATTTGAGTCTGAATTTGGCCGCCCGCTTTCACCACTTGAAGCAGAAATGATATCCGGCTGGCTTGATCACGATCATTTTCCTCCTGAACTTGTCCGTGAAGCCTTAAAAGAGGCTGTAATTGCACAAAAAAAAGAATTTCCGCTATATAGATCGAATTTTGCTCAACTGGAAAGACAAGCAAGTAAAAACGGTTGAAGATGCCAAACGGGTAGCATCCGACTTTCACCAAAATAGCCGAACGGGGCATTCCAGCACACCAAAAGAAATTAAAAAGAGTAAAAATTCAATTCCGCTATATGATTGGCTGGAAAACAGAAAAGGATGAAGAAAACAGATGCTGAGTAAAAAACAAACGATTTTCTGTATTCAAGAAATGAAAAAAAATGTTTCCAAATGCACACTGCGAGCTAGTGCATAAAAATACTTTTGAACTCTTGATTGCCGTCGTACTTTCTGCCCAGTGCACCGATGTGCTGGTTAATAAAGTCACAGCCTCGCTATTTGAAAAATATCATACACCAGAAGACTATCTGAGTGTTCCGCTGGCTGAACTGGAAGATGACATTCGTTCAATCGGACTTTACCGCAACAAAGCTAAAAATATCCAAGGCTTGTCTAAGCGGTTGATTGAAGAGTTTGATGGTCAAGTACCGCAAACACATGCAGAGCTTGAAAGTCTTCCGGGGGTCGGTCGAAAGACTGCTAACGTTGTGTTATCTGTTGGTTTCGGAGTGCCTGCCATTGCTGTTGATACACATGTCGAGCGTGTATCGAAACGTCTTGCGATATGCAGATGGAAAGATTCAGTTCAAGAAGTGGAAGAGACACTGAAACGCAAACTTCCAGAGGAGATGTGGTCGGAGGCGCACCATGACTTAATCTTTTTCGGCAGATATCACTGTAAGGCACGCAAACCGGAATGTGCCACATGTCCGCTACTTTTCCTTTGCCGAGAAGGGAAGAAACAAGCGAAAGCGAGAGGATTTGATGGTTAAATTTCAATATGTAAATCAGCTGGAACATCAAGCTTTTCCAGCACCACACGTGGAAATCAGCGAGTTAGATCGTGAATCAATTTTCGTGAGTGGACTACCATTTTGGCAGGAACAGCTTTTTTATAGTGAAAACGGGGGAGTTAAGCCTTGGGAAACGAATGCTGCTAAAGCCTGCCGCAAGCTGTCCAAACACATGACAGCAATACTTGAAAATTTGGATGCCGTGCTGAGAGCTCATGAGAAACCTAATCCTGCACTTGTAAAAGATGCGCTTGGAATCTTTCTTTCTGTACTGTTTTGGAGCAATGGACGTCCTGTTGAACTTAATCGGCTGGAAGAAGCAATCAATGAACTTGAAGCAAAACCGTTAAATTGCTATGATCGGTTGAGCTACGCGCTTAAGCGAGGTAACACTTTTTTTGGGATTTCGCGGGTTGAATGAGTTAATGCTCGAACAGCGTAAGCTTATTGCCAAAAATGGAACAGTATAAAAAAAACGACTGGGATTTGTTTCCCAGTCGTTTTTTTATTAAGGTTGATTTTGGCGGGTTGCTGATTGGTTAGCTGTGTTTGAATTCGTTCCTGAGCTTCCCTCATTTTGCTGTGTACCGCCGCCATTATTTCCATTGCTGTTATTATTTCCATCGTTGTTCTCACTACCAGAAGCGTTACCGTTACTTGTATCTTGCGGAATCCTTACGCTTGTTGAAACTGCTGAACTCGTTTTACCATCTTTTATAGCGGCAACTGAAATCGTCGTTACAGAACCAGGTGAACCGCCGGCAACAGTAATACTTGTCGATGTGACAGTTGAGGTTTGTCCATTGATTGTTACTTGATAGCCAGTTGCTCCACTAACAGCTCCCCAACTTGCATTAATTTGTTTCGAGTTCGGATCATAGTTGGCACTTAATCCACCAGGTGCAGTTAATTGATTTGCTTCTTCTTGTTTCTTTTTCTCTTCTTCTTGTTTTTTCTTTTCTTCTTCTAATCGTTTTTGTTCGGCAGCTTTTTCTTGATCAAGTTCCGCTTGTGTTTTTGTATCTGTTTCCGTGTCTTCGCTTGCAGAGCTACTGCTTGAACCACCAGTACGGCTTGGAACAGTTCCAGAAATGAAGAGTTCATTTGAAATCATTGAACCTGGTGTTCCAGATGCGGCCACTGTTGGAGGATTAGATCCTCTCAGAATAGGAACAGAAACTACATTACTTGGTTTTTTAAAGTCAGCCGTATCTTTACCTTCAGAAACATGAGCCATTAACTTGCTGAACATGCGCTGTGAAATTTTTTGTTCACTTGAAGAAAGGTAGTTCTTAATGCTGTCATAACCTGTCCAAACTGCAATCGTATAGTCTGTCGTATAGCCGGCAAACCATGCATCACGAGCCGCACCTTTGGGATAGTTGTATTTATTTTGTGCGTTTTCATCAAAGTTTGTTGTACCCGTTTTCCCAGCAGCTGGAACACCAGGAACAGCTGCACTTGTACCAGTACCCATTGAAAGAACATCTTTTAATACATCAGAAATCATGTAAGCTGTCGATTCTTTCATCGCTGTTTCACTTTCAGGCTCCATGTCCATCGTTGTATCGCCATCGGAAAGTACAATTTTGGTTACTGCATGCGGTTTGTTATAAACACCTTCGTTGCCAAAAGCTGCATACGCACCAGCCATTTGCAGCGGGTTAGATTCATTCGCCCCGATCGAGTAAGACTCATAAAATTCCTTGTAGTCAAATCCGAGCTTATTCGTAAAGGTCTTCGCTTTGTCAAGTCCAACAGATTGAAGTGTTTTCAGCGCTGGAATATTTCGCGACATGTATAGCGCTTGACGAACCGTGAGCGAGCCTTTATAGCTCAGATCCCAGTTATTGATTTCGTTACCGCCAGAATAGCTGTACGGCGCATCATTTAAGACTTGCGCAGTTGACCAGTTCAGATATTCGAAAGCAGGACCGTAATCAGCGATTGGTTTCATGGTTGATCCGACTTGACGTTTAAGCTGTGTCGCATAGTTATATCCGCGTGTGACATTTTCTTTTTGATTACGCGAACCGCCAATAGCTTCAATGCGACCATTTTTCGTATCTTGAAGTACGATACCCGCTTGCATTAAATCATCCGAAAACTGAACGATATCATTTGAACTCAGCATTTGTTCCGTGTATTTTTGTGCATCTTGATCAAGTGCTGTATAAATCGTAAGCCCATCACGATACACATCGTATTCTTTTGGAATCTCGCTTAATACTTGCGATACGTAGGCATCATATTTGTATGTCTTATCTTCGCGGTCAGCGGTTGAACGAAGTCCAGATGCAACTTTTACTGCTTTCGCTTCATTCATTTGGGATTGTGTGATTTTCCCGTTTTTATACATATTATTAAGCACGATATCACGGCGTTTTTTTTGCAAGATCTGGATGGTCATATGGATTGTAATTATTTGGACTTTGCGGCATTCCGGCAAGAAGAGCCGTTTCTGCCAAGTTCAAATCCTTAAGATTTTTGCCGAAATAATGTTCAGATGCGGTTTCCATGCCGTGAACGCGATCTGACATGTAGACTTTATTGACATAAATCTCAATGATGTCATGCTTGCTGTATTTTTCTTCAAGTTGCAAGGCTAAGTATGCTTCTTGAGCTTTTCTTCCAAGCGTCTTATTTTTGTAGTCGAGATACGACATTTTAATGATTTGCTGCGATAGCGTACTCGCTCCCTCAGCTCCAAAACCATCTTTCACGTTTGCAATTACTGCTCCACCAAGACGAATCGGATCGAGTCCGTCGTGTTCATAAAAACGTGCGTCTTCCGTTGAGAGAATAGCATCCTCAAGTGACTTTGGAATATCTTTGTATTCGATGTAGTCGCGTCTTTCTGTACCGATTTCTGCAAAGACTTTACCGTCTTTATCGAGTAGTTTAGACGAAAGCGGATCGCGTAGTTTCGCATCCGATAGGGTTGGTGCATCTTTTGCATAAGCATAAAAGACCGTTGCACCAGCAGCAATTCCAAAGAAAGCACAGAAGAGTGCGACAAAGAAAATAATTTTCAGCACTTTTTTTCCAGTTACTTTTCCTGGCTTTTTTGGGGGGAGTCCCAGATTTTTGGCTGCGGTATTCAGATCTTGTTTGCATTTGTTCTGCCATTAAAAATTCTCTCCTTTAAAAGTTCGATTAAAAACACTTTTGGTCGATAATCGCCAAAAAGTCTAATCGAGGATTTAGACCATAAGGAATCTGGTCAGAGTATTGTCTGATTTCGTCAACTGTAATGGATTTTCGTCCGCCTGAAAGCATCCGCTCCCAAAATGGAAGAAAAGCATCGAACATCGTTAAGTATACTTCACCGAGCACACTAAATGAAGTGATGATAAAAGCAACACCGTCTTGATTTCTGACTTGTTTCATGTGCTCTATTTGATGCGGATGAAAATTGCTAAGCGGAAAAGCCGTTTTGTTTTTGGTTTCCTTTGCTTCAAAATCCAAATACTTTCCCTTGTAAACTCCATTATAGTCAGTCGTTGAAGGCTTTTTAAAGTACGCTTCTTTAATGGTTGCATTGCTTCGTTTCGGATAATCGACACGAACAATTTGAACCGGCGTAGGTTTTTTATGAATAACAGCGAGTTCGCGAGCCAAATAGTAGGCATTTGTATCGTTAATGTCATCTTCAAGCGACATTCCGCGATTACCGAACTCGGGTTTTTGAGACGCTTTTTTCTGCGGCTTTTGCCCAGTTAAGTGATTTTTTTTTACCGTTTGGATAGCCGATTGCCATAAGCTCACCTCTTTTGCCTCTCAAATTTCAAATGAAACCATTATTCATTATAACAAAATTCCCTTAAAATGATAGTAAATTTTCCTTTTTCTTAAACATTCAGCCTTTAGAAACGAGAACATACTATCGGTTTATTTTATCATACTTTCGTGACAAATCGAGCAAAAGCATGTCAATATCGCTTTTTCGAGCAGTATGATATGCTTACTAAAGAGAAAATAAAGGGGAAGTCAAAAGATGAAAGATTTAAAAGCGAAAACTGAATTATTGATGGAACAAAACGAAAAAAAACTGGGAAAAATATTTAAAAAACCGTGAAGCGCAGCAAGAATTTGACTTCTATCGAGATATGAAACCATTTGTTGATCATGCGAAATCACTAGCAGATGATTTTTTGTTTTTAGCCGTTCCATGGGTTAAAGAAACAAGACCTCATTATTTGACAGAAATAGAGCTACGCCAAATGAGCGATAATATTCAAATGACCGCTGTGAATGCGTTTAACGGCAAATCCTTTTATAAACACTTTCATGATCACTACGAATCGTCAAAATACACACTCGAACGCGTGTTGCGCAGTTTGGAGGAAGCAAGATGAAATCGCTCGTTTTGACCGGATATAAAAGCTTTGAACTGGGCATTTTTAAGCGGGATGCTGAGGAAGCACGCTATATTAAGCTTGCACTCAAGAAGAAACTGCTTAGTTTTTTAGATCTCGGTCTTGAATGGGTCATTATCTCCGGGCAGCTTGGAACTGAGCTTTGGGCAGGTGAAACTGTAAATGAACTGAAGGCCGAGTCTTTTCCTATTAAATTAGCCGTGCTCGAACCGTTTCAAGGACAAGCACAAAATTGGAATGATACCAATAAACAGTGGCAGGAAGAAGTCATACTCAGTGCTGATTACCATGCCTTTATTACCGAGCGTCCGTATGAAAACCCCGGTCAGTTCGAGTTGCGCGACCGCTTTATGATTGATCATACGGATGGTGCTCTTTTGCTATACGACTTGGAGCGGGAAGGCTCGCCACGTTTTTTCTATGAGCGTGCGAAAGCTATGAACGAACAGAATCAGTACAGCTTGGAGCTGATTGATTTTTATGAGCTTCAAGAAATCGTTTACGAAGCCGAAACAGATTTTTAAAGGTTTCATAAAAAAAAGAAGGGTTTACATTGACAAATCCGCTAAGATTTGAAAAAATAAGGGTATATTGTCAGTAGTTGACGCAATGAAAAAATAGAGGTGGATTACTTATGGCTCAAGAGCAATTTGAATATAACTTAACAGCAAAAGAAATTTTAGAAAAAGAATTTAAAACTGGTCTCCGCGGCTATAACCCGGAAGATGTCGATGAATTTTTGGATCTGGTCATTAAAGATTATGGAACCTTTACACAAGAAATCGAAGCTCTTCAAGCAGAAAACATTCGCCTTGTGCAAGAGCTTGATCAAGAACCGGCAGTTGTGAAAAAAGAAGTATCAAGTGTACCTGAAACACCTGTTCAACCAGCAGGAACAACAAACTTTGACATCTTGAAACGACTTTCTAATTTGGAGAAACATGTTTTTGGAAATAAGCTGGACGACAAGGAATAATTATGGTAGTATCTTAATGTTGGCTTTGCAGATGTGAAGCTCAGTAATGGATTAACGTTCGGATAATCGCTGCTTTTTGCAGAGGAAAGTCCATGCTCGCACGAACTGAGATGTTCGTAGTGATCGTGCCTGGTCAAACAATAAGCCAGGGCATTCCGCATTTGCGGTTTGACGGCAGGTGACGAGCCTAAGTCTTTTGATATGGCTTTCGAACCTTGAAGGTGCCACAGTGACGAAGTCCTTTTAGAAATAAAAGGAGTGGAACGAGGTAAACCCCGCGAGCGAGAAACTCAAACTATGGTAGGGGCACTTTTCCCGAGGAACTTGAACGAGGGAAGAGGCAGAAGCTTTTTTAGCTTGTGCAGATAGATGATTATCCCTTTACGAGGACCCTGTAAGTCGTAAAGGACAGAACATGGCTTATAGAGCGTTAATCGCAGGATGAAATGAAAAATGAAGCTGTTTTAAAAGGTCATGCTGGCGAAATGCCAAGTTACGAACGCTCCTTTTAAAACAGCTTTTTTCTTTAAATGAAAAAGGAGGAACGGATGTGTCTGAATTTCAGCTTTTGGCAACTGCCGCTTCGGGACTTGAAGCCGTTGTCGGGAAAGAGGTAAAACGTCTCGGTTATGAACCGCGGGTGGAAAATGGGAAGGTTTATTTTAAAGGCGATAAAAGTGCAATCGCCCGTGCCAATTTATGGCTGCGGGTTGCTGACCGCGTCAAAATCGTCGTTGGTGAATTTAAAGCCAAAACATTTGATGAGCTATTCGAAAAAACAAAAGCACTACCGTGGGAAGATTTCTTACCGCTGGATGCTGTTTTTCCGGTTTCCGGGAAGTCTGTCAAATCAACGCTTTTCAGTGTTCCAGACTGTCAAGCGATCACAAAAAAAGCAATCGTCAGCCGGCTTCAAGCTAAATATCGCCGCAGCGGACGTCTGCTTGAAACAGGAGCGCTTTTCAAAATTGAAGTTTCCATCCTGAAAGACGTTGTAACGCTTACGATTGATACTAGTGGAGCCGGATTACATAAACGTGGCTATAGAACGGCACAAGGCGGGGCTCCGCTCAAGGAAACTATGGCAGCTGCGCTTGTACTTCTAACAAGCTGGCATCCCGATCGTCCGTTTTATGACCCCGTTTGCGGTTCAGGCACCATTGCGATCGAAGCGGCACTGATTGGTCAGAATATCGCACCAGGATTCGGACGCAGTTTCGTATCGGAAGATTGGGACTGGATGCCGAAACAAATTTACAAAGACGCTCGTACGGAAGCAGAAAATCTTGCGAATTACGATCAGCCGCTTGATATTCTTGGCGCAGACATCGATCATAAAATGGTTGAAATCGCAAAACAAAATGCCGCGGAAGCAGGCCTAAGCGATTTGATTTCTTTCAAACAAATGCAAGCAAGCGACTTTACAACCGAAAAAGAATACGGGGTGATTGTCGCCAATCCACCATACGGGGAACGACTTGAAGACGAAGCGAGCATCCGCGAGCTTTACCGTGAGATGGGAGAAACCTATGCGAAAATGCCAACATGGTCCGTTTACGTCTTGACAAGTTTTGAACAATTTGAAGAAGTTTACGGCAAGAAAGCAACAAAAAAAACGGAAGTTATATAATGGATATTTGCGTACTGATCTTTATCAATACTGGGGACCGCGCAAGCCGCGCTAGGAGGAGTGAGCGATATGAACACGGTAGAAGAAACCAAAACAGAATTTTTAGCCTTTCTTAAGAAAAAAGCTGCACTTGAAGAAGCTCTTAACCTCGTTTATTGGGATATTCGCACGAAGATTCCAAAGAAGGGGACAGAAGGCCGTGCGGAAGTGATTGGGGTTTTGTCGGAGCAGATCTTTGAAATGGAAGTTTCCGAGGAAATGGCAGCCTTTATCGCGACGCTAGCACCTCATAGGGCAGAACTTGACGAGATAACAGCAAAATCACTTGACGAGTCGAACCGGGTCTATGCGCTCAATAAGAAGATTCCAGCAAAAGAATTTCGGGCGTATTCGAAACTTGTAGCAGAAGCAGAGAATGTGTGGGGCGAAGCACGTGCCGAGAACGACTTTGCAAAATTTGCCCCCTACTTAGAAGAAATTGTTACAATGAAACGTAAATTTGTCGAGTATTGGGGCTACGAGCAGAATAAATATGATACGCTCCTTGATCAATACGAACCGGGCATGACGGTCGAAGTGCTTGATAGCGTCTTTTTGAAGCTGCGCGATGCGATAATGACATTACGCGGCAAAATGGCGCGGGAAGGCACCGCGCCGAATCCAGACTTGCTACGCGTCACAATGCCGCGCGAAAAGCAGCAGACATTCAGTGAACAAATTCTTACCAAGATGGGCTTTGATTTTGATGCTGGTCGCCTTGACGACACGATTCATCCTTTTGCGATCGGCCTCAACTTGCATGATGTTCGGATTACAACGCGCTACGATGAAGATAATTTCAAAATGGCCGTTTTCGGCATTATCCATGAAGGCGGGCATGCGATTTATGAGCAGAATTTCAATCCGAAACTTGCTGGAACACCGCTTAAAGAAGGGGCTTCGATGGGTATACATGAATCGCAATCGCTGTTCTATGAAATCATTTTAGGCTCGAGCTTTGCTTTTTGGAAAAGCAACTATAAAAATCTTACCAAGCTGGAACCGAAATTTGCGCAAGTTCCGCTTGAAGACTTTTACCGCGCCGCAAATCTATCCGAAAGTTCACTAGTTCGGATCGAAGCAGATATCTTAACTTATCCGCTTCACATTATGATTCGTTATGAGCTTGAAAAGGCGCTGATGAACGGTGAGCTTGAAGTGGCGGATTTAAAGGAAGCTTGGAATAATAAATACGAAGAATATCTCGGAATTCGGCCTGAAAAAGACAGCGAAGGCATTTTGCAGGATATTCACTGGGCTGGAGGCGATTTTGGTTACTTCCCTTCCTATGCGCTTGGACTGATTTATGCCGCACAGTTTTTCCACACGATGGAAAGAGAACTGCCTGAGCTTGATCAGATTATCGAGAGTGATGATTACACGCCGATTCGCGAGTGGCTAACAGAGCATATTCATCAATACGGCAAGCTCAAAAAGCCGCTTGAAATTTTGAAAGATACGACAGGTGAAGGGTTAAACCCTGATTACTTAATCGATTTATTAAATAAACGCTATGAATTCGTTTACAATCTAAAAAGCTGAAAAAAGTGGTTGACCCGACTAACTGCCGGCGTTATAATGAAAAGACTTCAAATGAATAAAAATACACACTTATATAATCTTTGTGATATGGACAATAAGTTTCTACCCGGACACCGTAAATGTCTGGACTATGAGTGATCAGTAAATAATCAGTTCAACTGGTTTATTTGACTTATCCCTCTTAAGCTTTTTTGGGGATAAGTCTTTTTTGTTTAGAACGTGAAAGGAGCACTGGTGTTGAAAGTACTAGAGGATTACATTTTAGAAAAGGGGACTGTTCTTCCTGGAAACGTCCTGAAAGTGGATGCATTTTTAAATCACCAAATCGACCCGAAACTCATGCAAGAAGTTGGGGCAGAATTTGCGGAGCATTACAAAGAAAAGGGAATTACTAAAATCGTGACGATCGAATCGTCTGGGATTGCTCCAGCTGTTTTTGCGGGGCTTGCGCTTAATGTGCCTGTTGTCTTTGCGAGAAAGAAAAAATCGGTCACGCTTCAGGATAATTTGTATTCAGCAAGTGTTTACTCCTACACGAAAAAAGAAACGAGCGAGATTTCAGTTTCAAAAGCTTTTTTAAATGATCAAGATACGATTCTTTTGATTGATGATTTTCTTGCAAACGGTCAAGCGGCACTTGGACTGCTTGAAATTGCAAAAGAAGCTCAGGCACAAGTTGCCGGCATTGGAATTGTGATCGAAAAATCATTTCAACAAGGCAGAAAACTACTAGAAGAAACTGGGATTGATATTTGCTCACTTGCACGAATTGCTTCACTTGAAAATGAAACGATTGAATTTGTTAGGGAGGATTAATAAATGCTTGGTAAAGGAAGATTAGCTGCTTTAGGTTTTCAACATGTGCTTGCAATGTACGCAGGTGCAGTCATTGTTCCACTTTTAATCGGGGGAGCACTCGGATTTAACGGTGAACAAATGACCTATCTTGTTTCGATCGATATTTTTATGTGCGGGATTGCAACGCTTTTACAACTTTCAATGAACCGCTTTTTCGGAATTGGTTTACCGGTCGTTTTAGGCTGCGCTGTTCAAGCGATTGCGCCGATTATTTTGATTGGACAGGACATGGGGATTGGAGCCATTTACGGCTCGATTATTGTTTCAGGACTTTTTGTATTATTAATTGCCCCGTTTTTCTCGAAAGTTGTTAAATTTTTCCCGCCAGTTGTGACTGGTTCTGTCGTAACAGTGATTGGACTTACGCTGATTCCAGTTGCGATTAATAACTTGGCGGGCGGCGAAGGTGCGAAAGATTTTGGTTCATTTTATAATATTGGACTCGGATTTTTCACACTTCTGCTGATTGTGCTCGTGTATCGTTTTGGAAGAGGATTTTCAAAAGCGATTGCCGTCTTAATCGGACTTGTTGGCGGTTCGCTAGCAGCAGTTATCTTACGAGGAATCAATGTGGCTCCGGTCGCACAGGCAGATTGGTTTCATATGCCGCAACCGTTTTATTTTGGAATGCCGACATTTGAATGGCCGGCAATTGTTACAATGATATTAATTTCACTTGTTAGTATGGTAGAATCAACCGGCGTTTATTTCGCTCTTTCTGATATTGTCGGACGTCCACTTAAGAAGCAGGATTTGACGAAAGGGTACCGAGCAGAAGGCTTAGCCATTATTCTTGGCGGGATTTTCAATACATTCCCTTATACAGGTTACTCACAAAATGTTGGGCTTGTTCAGCTTTCAGGTATTAAAACACGGAAAGTCATTTACGTTGCCGCAGGATTTTTGATTGTTCTTGGACTTGTGCCGAAAATCGGAGCTGTAACAACAATTATTCCAACACCGGTTCTTGGCGGTGCGATGGTTGCGATGTTCGGGATGGTTGTCGCACAAGGAATTAAAATGCTCGGCAAAGTCAACTTTACGTCTCAAGAAAATCTTTTGATTATTGCTTGTTCCGTTGGTGTCGGACTTGGCGTGACGGTAGTTCCTGACCTATTTAAAAACTTCCCATCATTCGTTCAGCTCTTTACAAGTAACGGAATTGTAGCCGGAAGTTTCACGGCGATTCTTTTGAACATCATCTTCAACATGATTCCACATCGAAAAGAAAAAAAGGAACAGCAAACTGAACTGAGCCACAGCACGAAATAAAACCAAAACCGATCTGAAAAGTTAGAGGTAGTACTCTAATTTTGCAGGTCGTTTTTTAAAAAAAACCGAATTCTTGACAATCCTGATAAAAAGCGTAAAATATAAAACGTAATCATTTCGATTTAAAAAGAAAGAAAGGAGATTGTTATGGCTAAAAAATCCAAAGTTGCAAAATATGAAAAACAAAAAGCAATGGTGGAACAGTATCGTGAAATTCGCGAACAGTTAAAACAAGAAGGCCGCTATGATGAGTTGCGTCGTTTACCGCGTGATTCTTCACCTTCTCGTCTTCATAACCGCTGTGAACTCACTGGACGTCCCCACGCTTACATGCGCAAATTCGGCATGAGTCGGATTCGTTTCCGTGAACTTGCCCACCAAGGACAAATACCCGGCGTGAAAAAAGCGAGCTGGTAATATAAATTTAAGCTGTTGTTTGCTTTATTTAGAAGTAAACAGCAGCTTTTTTGTGTTATGCAGGGAATAAGTTTGGATTCAAGCAGAAAATGAGCGTTTGAGGAGAAACTACCGACGCGAAGCGCGTTTTATGATAAAATAAGACAAAGTAGCACAAGAAAAGGAGTATATTTATGAAAAACAACCAGCCAGGACTGCTTGTCATTGACGGGATGGCTTTGCTATTTCGAGCATTTTATGCAACCGCAGTTTCGAATCAATTTATGTATAATGAAAAAGGGCTTCCGACAAACGGTGTCCAGGGGATGATGCGTCATATTTTTGCGGCGATCCGTCAAAATGAACCTAGCCATGCCGTGATTTGTTGGGATATGGGCGCTAAAACGTTCCGAAACGAGCTTTTTGACGGCTATAAAGCTGGGCGGAAGGCACCACCAGAGGAAATGATTCCGCAGTTTGACCTTGCAAAAGAAGTGGCTGGAGCATTCGGCTTTGTGAATATCGGAGTTCCGGGCTATGAAGCGGACGATTGCATCGGAACGATTACTATGAAATTAACGGGAGACCTTGCGACAACGGTCTTAAGCGGCGATAAAGACTTGCTGCAGCTGATTGAACCGCGTAACGATGTGTGGATTATGCAAAAAGGGTACGGCAATTACAAGCGCTATGATGAGGCGACTTTTTTTGCTGAAATGGGCATTACTCCTGCTCAGTTTGTTGATGTAAAAGCGCTTATGGGTGACCCGTCTGACGGCTATCCCGGCGTGCGCGGAATCGGAGAGAAGACTGCGCTTAAATTGATTCAAGAATTTGATTCAATCGAAGGCATAATGACTCATTTAGAGGAGCTTAAGCCAGGTCAGCAAAAGAAAATTCAAGAAGATGCGGAGATGCTCGCGCTTAGCCGTAAGCTTGCCAAGATTCATACAGATGTGCCTTTGTCGCTTGATTTTGATCAAATGCTTTATCGAGAAATGGGAAGCGAGACGGCCGATGTGATTCATCATTACGGGCTTAGGACGCTTGAGCGAGATTTTTTGCTGTGAAAAATAAAACTGAAATATAACGAAAAAACAGATGACTTTTTCGCAATAGACTTTTCTCATCTTTTTTGATGATGGAAAAAGGAATTCAGCTTTTTTGGACGAAAATAGGTTTGAGTTGGCTGTTTGAAATGAGTAAAAATCTAAAGCAACGGGAGTTTTAGTAAAGAAATCTATATTAAGAGACATCCGGTTAGCTCAGCTAACCTTGGATGCCTCTTTTTTTGGCTTGTTGAATCGCTTGGCGTGCCAGTTTATCTGCTTGTTTATTTTGACTAACATGAAGATAGTTTGTAAAAAACAGCGGGACTTTGCCTGCGAGCAGTAAGACTTCATCCAAATGTGGCTTGAACAGCGGATTTTTAACATATTCTTTTTCAATGCTTGCAACCACGATTTTTGAATCGGAGTAAAGTCGGATGAAGTCAGGTTTATAAGTAAGTGCAAGTTCAAGTCCGCGTTTTGCTGCCATAAATTCAGCTTCATGATTGGTCATTTCACCGAGAAACAGCGAAACTTGTTCGTGAATGCCTTCTGCAACAAGCACAATACCGGCTCCGCTTAAACCAGGATTCCCAGAGCTTGCTCCATCAACGTAAAGATCCATAAATTTCCTCCGTTTCTTTCTTTTTTTAATCATAACAAAAAAGCTGGCTAATTAGCCAGCTCGATTTTATGATTTTGTTCGACCTTATAGTTTTTCTACATTTGCTGCCTGAGGTCCGCGATTTCCTTCCACAACTTCAAAGGAAACTTCTTGTCCTTCTTCAAGGGATTTGTAACCGTCTCCTTGGATTGCTGTAAAGTGTACGAAGATGTCCTCGCCGCCGTCTGTTTCGATAAAACCATAACCCTTTTCGTTATTGAACCATTTTACTTTCCCATTTTGCATTGAAATGAATCCTCCTAAATCCCGGCCCCCAAAAGACCTTTCTGTCATACAAGATAGCCTTATACGATACTCCTAATATATAACAAAATGCCTACGTAGGTCAAGTGAATTGCGAGAAGATTATATAATTTTCCGACTTGTAAAGGTTTTCTTTAGATGTTTTTGAAAAAAATGAAATGAAATCTATGAGTCGCAGGGTTCTAAAGAACTAATTTGTAAGGATAATTAAGCAGGAGTTAGTATTTATCAGCGGTTTGAAGTTTAATCAGTTGATTTTCCAAAAAAAAAAAGTAAAAGCTTTGTGTAATGCGGCTAGTTATAGTACAATTTGATTGTGAGAGAAAAAAGTTGGAGGGTAAGAATGATGCCAACACCGAGTATGGAAGACTACATAGAGAAGATTTATTCTCTTATTTCAAGCAAAGGATATGCACGCGTATCAGATATTGCAGACGAACTCATGGTTCACCCGTCTTCCGTCACCAAGATGGTCCAAAAACTGGACAAAGACGAATATCTCGTTTATGAAAAGTATCGCGGACTGATTTTGACGCCGAAAGGTAATAAAGCAGGCAAACGCTTGCTGGAGCGTCATGCGCTTCTCGAAGAATTTCTCCGGACCATCGGAGTGAAAGAAGAGCATGTTTATGAAGACGTCGAAGGAATTGAACATCATCTCAGCTGGAATTCGATTGATCGGATCGGCGATTTGCTTCAATTCTTTAAAGACAATCCAGATACTCTGGAAAAGCTTCGCAGCATGGATTCGCATGATGATTCGCATGACGAAGCGTAATTAACTTAGTGACACAGTTTTGCAAAAACCGAGCACAGCGCAATCTGATTTTTCACGTACAGTAACACGTTACTGGCCGATTTTTTCGGTGCGAAAAAAAGAAAGTGTTTACATTTTGCAAACTTTGTACAATATCAATCAAAATGATACATATGGAGGGGAATTAGGAATGGCGAAAGAAGTAAAATCGGACATCGAGATCGCTCTAGCAGCGAAGATCAACCCTATCACAGAAATTGCAGAAAGCATTGGACTTAATGAAGACGGACTTGAGCTTTATGGAAAGAACAAAGCGAAAATCACGTATGAAACGATTCATTCGCTGCAAGATAGAGAGAATGGAAAACTTATTCTTGTAACCGCTATCAATCCAACACCGGCTGGTGAAGGGAAATCAACGGTTACGGTTGGGCTTGGCGATGCACTTTCAAGATCAGGCAAGAAAACGGTTATCGCTTTACGTGAACCTTCGCTTGGGCCGACAATGGGAATTAAAGGTGGCGCAACTGGCGGCGGTTATGCCCAAGTTGTTCCAATGGAAGATATCAATTTGCACTTCACTGGGGACTTCCATGCGATTACGACTGCCAATAATGCACTTTCTGCTTTTATCGACAATCATATGCAGCAAGGTAACGATCTGAAAATTGATCAACGCCGTATTGTTTGGAAACGTGTTGTGGACTTAAATGACCGCGCACTTCGTAAAGTGGTCGTTGGACTTGGCGGACCGATTCAAGGGATTCCACGCGAAGACGGGTTTGATATTACGGTTGCATCAGAAATCATGGCGATCATCTGTCTGGCTACGGATTTGAAAGATTTGAAACGCCGCTTGAGCGAAATTGTAGTTGGCTATAACTACGCACGCGAACCGATTACAGTTGGCGAGCTAGGCTATGAAGGTGCCCTTACTTTGCTTCTGAAAGATGCGCTTAAGCCGAACCTCGTTCAAACCTTAGAACATACTCCTGCAATCGTCCACGGCGGACCGTTTGCGAATATCGCGCACGGCTGTAACAGTATTCAAGCGACAAGCACGGCTCTTAAACTCGGCGATTATGTCGTAACAGAAGCAGGTTTCGGAGCGGATCTCGGGGCTGAAAAATTCCTTGATATCAAAGTTCCTGCTTTAGGTAAAGCGCCTGATTGCGTTGTTATTGTAGCAACTATTCGTGCGCTGAAAATGCACGGCGGTGTGGCAAAAACTGAGCTTGGTGCTGAAAACGTTGAAGCGCTTAAAGCTGGGTTTGCCAATTTGAAGAAACACACAGAATCCGTTCAGAAGTTTGGTCTTCCGTTCGTGATTGCGATTAATAAATTTATTACCGATACAGATGCAGAAGTTGCAGCGCTTGAAGAACTTTGCAATGCAGCAGGTATCCCGTTCTCGCTTACAGAAGTATGGGAAAAAGGCGGCGAAGGCGGTCTTGATCTTGCAGCGAAAGTAATCGGCGAAGTTGAAAAAGGCACAGCTTCATACAAGCGTCTTTATGATGATGCAAGTTCGATTGAAGAAAAACTAGAAACGATCGTAAAAGAAATTTACGGCGGAGATGGTGTTGAACTTTCACCAAAAGCACAAAAACAAATTACAGAATTCAAGAAATACGGTTGGGATCGTTATCCAATTTGTATGGCGAAAACACAATACTCACTTACAGATGAGCCGACAAAACTTGGTCGCCCAACTGGATTCACGATTCACATCCGCGAGTTCATTCCAAAACTTGGCGCAGGCTTCATTGTTGCCTTAACTGGAGACGTGATGACCATGCCTGGTCTTCCGAAAAAACCAGCAGCTCTGAACATGGATGTTGATGAATTCGGAAACGCACAAGGCTTATTCTAAGCTTGTTAGGAAGTGCAAAGAGATTTTCTCTTTGCACTTTTTTTATTTGGAGGATAAGCAATTGCGCCTTTCCCTTAATTCAGCTAAAATGGAAGAGATCAAAGATAAGGATGGTAAATGATGAAACAACTCCAAGTCATTCAAATGACGAAAACATATGGTGAGAAAACGCTTTTTGAGCATGCAGATTTGACGATTACAGAAGGCGAGCGGATCGGCTTAATTGGGGTAAACGGAACTGGTAAGTCCACGCTGCTCGAGATTATTTCCGGGGAAGAAACAAGCGATTCTGGCGAGCGGATTGTGCCAAAAGATTATACGATCGGTTTTTTGAAGCAAGATCCGGAAATTAATGGAGATTTGACGGTGCTTGAAGCGGTTTTTCAAGGCGAAACGCGGAGCTTAAAGGCGATCCGCAATTATGAAGCGGTTTTGCTAGAAATCGAACAGGAACCGGAAAACGAAATCTTGCATGAAAAGCTTTTTGCGGCGCAGAATGATATGGATGCGCTCGGGGCGTGGGATATGAATACGGAGGCAAAGACGATCCTTGAAAAGCTCGGGATTCAAGATTTGGGTCAGCGAATTAGTGCGCTTTCGGGCGGACAGAAAAAACGAGTTGGCTTAGCGCAAGTATTGATTGAAACGCCCGATCTGCTTATTTTGGACGAGCCGACCAACCACTTGGATTACAGCTCGATCCGCTGGCTTGAAGATTATCTGAACCGTTTTAAAGGTGCTATTTTGCTTGTAACGCATGATCGCTACTTTTTAGACCGGATCACGAATCATATTGTGGAACTGGCGAATGGAACCCTGTACCGTTATGTCGGCAACTATGAGAGTTTTATGGAAGCAAAGGCGATTCGACTTGAAAATGAAGCGCGCGAATCGGAGAAAAACCGCAACTTGTACCGCCGCGAGCTAGCTTGGATGCGGCGCGGCGCTCAAGCGCGTTCAACGAAACAAAAGGCACGTAAAGACCGGTTTAGCGAGCTTCAAGATGTGGTAACGGCGAAAAGCGACACAAATTCCCTGGAGCTCGATTTTAGTGCAAGCAGACTTGGGAAAGACGTTTTTATCCTCAAAAATGTTTCTAAAAACTACGCGGATAAAGTGATTTTGGCTGATTTCGACTTGATTGTGCAGCCGGGCGAACGGCTTGGGATTACGGGGAATAACGGCACCGGCAAATCGACGCTGCTTAATTTATTTGCGGGAACGGTGGAAGCTGACAGCGGAACGGTTACAGTTGGTCAAACGGTTGAAATCGGGTACTACACGCAGCATAATATCGATCTCGATGAAGATGCGCGGCTGATTACGTATTTACAAGAAGTCGGCAACGAAGTCGAAACGACGAGCGGCGAGCGAATCAGTGTGAGTGCAATGCTTGAGCGGTTTTTATTTAAACCGGAAACACACGGCAAGAAAGTCAGTGCCTTATCGGGCGGCGAAAAGCGGCGGCTGTTTCTTCTCAAGATTTTGATGGGGCGGCCGAATGTGCTTTTACTTGATGAGCCGACCAATGACCTAGATACTGAGACGCTTACAGTGCTTGAAGACTATTTGGAAAGCTTCCCAGGAACGGTAATTACAGTCAGCCATGATCGCTATTTCCTCGATAAAACAGCACAAAAGCTGTTGGTGTTTAAAGGGAACGGCCAAATTGAGACATATCTCGGTGACTACAGTGATTACTTGGCGAAACTGAACACCACGGCGGCGCCGAAAGCTGAACCGAAGAAAAAAGCTGTGCCGGAAGCGAAAACAGTGCCGCAAGAAAAAGTGAAGCTGACGTATCAAGAAAAAATCGAATGGCAGGGTATGGAAGATGCGATCACAAAAGCGGAAGAAGAAATCAGCGCATTACATGCTGAACTTGAAACGACCGGAAGCGACTTTACGAAGGCGGGAGAAATTAGCCGCACGATTGAAGAAAAGGAAGCAGAGTTGCTCGACTTAATGGAACGCTGGGAATATTTAGCGCAATATGCGGATTAAAAGGAGTGCTTGGGAATGAAGCAATATTTGGATTTGGAAAAATATGTTTTAGAACACGGGGTTGAAAAAGGCGACCGGACAGGGACAGGAACAAAAAGTGTATTTGGTTATCAAATGCGTTTTAATCTTGCGGAAGGGTTCCCGATATTGACGACAAAACGTGTCGCTTTCCGGCTTGTTGTCAGTGAACTGCTTTGGTTTTTACACGGGGACACGAATATTCGCTACTTGCTAAAGCACAACAACAATATTTGGAATGAATGGGCGTTTGAACGCTATGTGAAATCAGAGGCTTACACAGGTCCCGATATGACGGACTTCGGTTTGCGCGCAAGTTCTGATCCGGATTTTAATGAAATCTATCAAGCGGAGATGGCGAAGTTTAAAGCACAAATTTTGGAAGATGAAGCGTTTGCTGCTCGTTTCGGGGAACTTGGAAATATTTACGGCAAACAATGGCGCGAGTGGAAAACTTCAACGGGTGAAACGATTGATCAATTGGCAAATGTGATTGAAATGATTAAAACGAATCCGGATTCGCGCCGCTTGATTGTATCGGCTTGGAATCCTGAGGATGTTCCTTCAATGGCGCTTCCGCCTTGTCACACGCTGTTTCAATTTTTTGTAGCAGACGGAAAACTATCGTGTCAGCTTTATCAGCGTAGTGCGGATATTTTCCTCGGTGTGCCGTTTAATATTGCAAGCTATGCCTTGCTTACACACTTGATTGCTAGAGAAACGGGGCTTCAAGTTGGCGAATTCGTGCATACAATGGGCGATGCGCATCTGTATAATAATCATATTGCACAAGTAGAAGAGCAATTAAGCCGTTCGACGCGTCCACTGCCTCAGTTAGTTCTTTCAAATGAACCGGCTTCAATTTTTGATTTTGATGTAGCAGACATTTCACTTGAGGGCTACAACCCGCATAAAGCGATTAAAGCACCGATTTCAGTTTAAAGGGAGGAACGTAGATGCTTACATTTATTTGGGCGCAAGATGAATGCGGAAATATTGGAAAAGACAATACAATGCCGTGGTATTTGCCAGCAGATCTCGCTTATTTTAAAAAGCAAACAACAGGAAAGACCATTGTTGTCGGTCGAAAAACTTATGAATCATTTGGAAAAGCGCTACCGAATCGAACGAATCTTGTCTTGTCGCGCGATCTGAATTTGACTTTGCCGGATGCAGAGGTTGTACATGACAAGGAAGCAATTTTGAAGCGTGCAGAAACGGAATCGATTTTTATTTGCGGCGGCGCTGAAATTTATAAGCTCTTTCTTGATGAAGTGGACCGGTTGCTTGTCACGAAAATTGCGGCACGTTTTGATGCGGATACGGCGTTTCCTAAGCTCGACTGGGATCAGTTTAAGGAAGTAGGAAGAGTTGAAGGGACACAAGATGAAAAAAATCGTTATCCATTTACGTTTTACACATATGATCGCAAGAAAGCAAAGTAAGGAGTTGAAACACGTTGAAATCGAAGCTTGAACAAAATAGTGATTTGATTCGTTCGGCTGCCGATTTGTTTCGCTGCCCGATTTGCAAGGAAGATATAGTCTTTGAAGCGCCGCACTCGCTTCGCTGCCGGAGCGGGCACAGTTTCGACTTGGCGAAGCCGGGCTACTTGTTTTTGCTCCGGCACGCAGTGAAAACGAAATACGACAAGTCACTTTTTGAAGCAAGAAAACGACTGGTGCACACGGGTTTTTTTTAACGAAACCATCCACGTTATCCACGATGAAATAGCGCGGCTTCAAAAGGGAAAAGTGACGCTTGTTGATGCCGGGTCTGGCGAAGGAAGTCCGCTATTTCAACTGAAAACGGAACTTGGCGATAAAATTCAATTCGCATTCGGTTTGGATATTGCAAAAGAAGGTGTGCGTCAAGCGGCGCGTGACTATCCGGATATTATTTGGGTGACGGCAGACCTTGCGAATTGTCCGCTTCAATCAAGCAAAATTGATGTCATTCTCAACTTTTTATCACCGGCAAGCTACGACGAGTTTGCACGGCTACTGAATCAAGATGGCATTTTGATCAAGGTAGTTCCAGAAACGGATTATCTCAAGGAAGTACGGCAATTTTTCTATCAAGGTACGGAACGTTCGGCCTATTCGAATGAAAAGGTGACTGACCGGTTTCGCGAACATTTTGATGTCTTAAACGAGCAGCGCGTTACCGTGAAAAAACAGCTTTCTAAACAAGAATTGCTTGACTTGATTGAAATGACACCGCTTGGTTTTGATATTTCCGAACAAAAGAAACAAGCATTTTTAGAGGCTGAAATAACAGAAATTACAATCGACCACAGAGTGATTATCGGCAGGAAAAAGCCACAGTAAATTTCTTGAAGCACGACCAAACTTTTAAAAAAGGAGAGGTTTTAATGGAGGCACTTTTCGCTTTGCAAAACGGGTCTGACATTCGCGGAATTGGGATCGGAACAGAAGAACATCAAGTAACGCTGACGGACGAAGCACTGGGAAAAATCGGACACGGTTTGCTCGCTTTTTTGCGTGATAAAAAGAAGTTAACGGGGGAAATCACCGTCGCGGTGGGGCATGACAGCCGTTTATCTGCCGAACGAATTAAAGCGGCTCTTGTTTCCGTGTTAAAGGAAAACGGAATACATATTTTGGATGCAGGACTTGCAACAACTCCGGCGATGTTCATGGCGACGCAGTATGAAGCGTATTCGGCCGATGCCGGCATCATGATCACAGCTAGTCATCTACCGTATTTTTACAATGGCATCAAAGTGTTCACAAAAGAAGGCGGAGCGGAAAAAGCGGATATTCGCTATATTTTGGAGCAAGGAATGGCTGGGATTAAAGAAAATGAAAAATCGGGCAGTGTGAAAAAAATTGATTTGATGGATACTTATGCGGCTGATCTTGTCTCGAAAATTCGTTCTCAAGCTGGAGAGACAAATACGCCGCTTTCAGGCAGTAAAATTATCGTGGATGCCGGAAATGGTGCCGGCGGTTTCTTTGCTGAAAAAGTTCTTGTACCGCTTGGAGCGGATACAGCCGGCAGTCAGTTTCTGGAACCGGATGGTCATTTTCCGAATCATATTCCGAACCCGGATAATGATGAGGCGATGGCAAGTTTACGTTCGGCCGTTTTGAAAAATAAAGCGGATCTCGGTATTATCTTTGACACCGATGTCGACCGCGCAGCAATCGTAGATGCGGCTGGTGATAGTTTGAATCGTAATGCCCTTATCGCCGTAATCAGTGCAATCATTCTCGAAAGCCATCCAGGTACGACAATCGTTACAGATTCGACTACATCGAGTCACTTAGAACGCTTTATCCGCGATCATGGCGGCAAACAACACCGCTTCAAGCGTGGCTATCGCAATGTGATCAACGAAGCGATTCGTTTGAATGAAAGCGGGGAACCATCGGAGCTTGCCATCGAAGTCAGCGGTCATGCGGCGCTGAAGGAAAACTATTTCCTCGATGACGGAGCTTATCTGGTTGCGAAAATTCTCGTCAAGTATGCACAACTACGGCAATCAGGGGAGGACTTGAGCCATTTGATTCAAGACCTTGTCGAACCGGAAGAAAGCCGTGAAGTGCGTATCAAGATTGATACAAAAGATTTTAAAGCATACGGCGAACAAGTACTTGCTGATTTTCTTGTTTTTGCTAAAGAAACCGCAGATTTTGCTGTGGTACCAAACAATTATGAAGGCGTTCGTGTTAATTTATCCGGCGAATATGGAAGTGGCTGGTTACTTCTGCGGATGAGTTTGCATGAACCGGTTATGCCGCTTAATATTGAACTTGATCGGCTAGACGGTGCAGTCGCACTTGAAAAAACATTAGCTAGCTTCTTTAACCGCTATCAAGAATTGAATTACAGCTTGTAAGAGAAAAACCCCCTTGCGCACAAGGGGGTTTTTCGACTTGACAGTTGCGACTTCTTTATTTTTCCTGTATCATAAAAGTAAAGTAAGTACTTGATTATTTAAGGAGTGAATCAATGGAAGCTTGGATTACGAATGTCATGAACGAATTAGGCTATTTAGGTGTTTTTTTCCTAATCATGATTGAAAATCTATTTCCGCCGATCCCATCAGAATTAATTTTGACGTTTGGCGGTTTTATGACAACAATTTCCAAATTGAATGTAGTGTTTGTCATACTTGCGGCAACAATGGGTTCTGTCGTAGGCGCGATTATTCTCTATTCAATTTCGCTTTATTTTGGCAAAGAACGGATTAAGCGCTTTGTTGGGAAATACGGTAGAATTTTGCGTTTGAAAGAAGAAGATATTGACAAAGCAGAGCGTTTTTTCTTAAAATATGGTGGACGGGCAGTATTTTTCTGCCGAATGATTCCGCTTGTTAGAAGCTTAATTTCGATACCGGCTGGAATGGCGCGTATGCCGTTTCGTCAGTTCATTTGGCTGACGACACTTGGAAGTTTGATCTGGAATACAGTTTTAATCGGCATCGGTGCACTTCTCGGCGAATCTTTCGGGAAGGCAGCAGCGGCAGTTGATCAAGTAAGCACGGTGATCTATGTTATAATTGGTATTGTTTTTATCGCGTGTGCGGCATTATTTATCAAAAAACGCTTCCGCGGTGCCAAGGATTAAACGTTTTGAATCTTGAAGATTTTCTTCAAGATTTTTCTAATGAAAAAGGAGAGGGGGAAAGATTGTGAAAATTGGGTTGCGCACGCTTAAAACCGCTTTTGGAGCGGCCTTGGCTATTTTGATTGCCGAATGGCTCAAGCTTGACTACGCTGTTTCCGCCGGTGTTATTACGGTGTTAAGTATCCAAAATACAAAAAAAAGCATCACTCAAACTGGCGGTACAACGTGTCTATTCGACCGTGCTCGCGCTCTCAATTTCAGCGGTGCTTTTTCTTATCTTCGGCTACAATGCAATTAGTTTTGGCCTGTACTTGCTACTATTCATTCCGCTTGCTGTGAGACTTAAAGTTACAGATGGTATTGTAGTTAGTTCTGTCCTCGTGACGCATATTCTTGTGGAGCAGTCGCTCTCGCTGCACTGGTTTATGAATGAAATGCTCCTGATGGTTGTTGGAGCGGGCATCGCAATTCTACTTAACCTTTACATGCCTCGGCTTGATCTCGGAATCAAAGACGATCAGCATAAAATTGAGCAGTTGATGCGCCAAATCTTATTTGCGATGGCGCAGGGACTTCGAGGTGAAAGCCCGTATCTTGATCACGACCGCCGCTTCGATGAACTGAAAACTGCTTTAAAAAATCTTGAGCAAAAAGCCGGACAGAATCTCGATAATTCACTTCTGAAAAGTTCACCGTATTATCTGCAGTACACAGACATGCGCCTCGTTCAATATCGCGTCTTGACGCAGATGAAACGGCATTTGATTGAATTTGAAGGAACGAATGAGCAAAGCTTGGAGCTTTCGAAACTTGTTGAAAAAACGGCGCTTACTCTTGCAGAAGGAAATCCGGCGGAGCTTTTGGTACAAGAAATTACAGCCATGGTTCGTGCTTTCCGCAAAAGCGATCTGCCGAGTTCACGCGAAGAATTTGAAAATCGAGCGGTCTTATTCCAGTTTATGAATGATTTACGTTATTTCCTTGAAATTAAACGCGATTTTTATCAAGAATATGGAGAATTAAGTGTAAGCTAAAAAGGCGCCCGAACGGGCGCCTTTTTCATTAATTAAGCAGTTGCTTCACGTTGTTTCGTTTCTTTTTCAAGCGTTTTAGTCGCTTTGCTTGTCACAACTCCTGAAACCATGCTGTCACTAACATTAAGTGCAGTACGTCCCATGTCAATTAAAGGTTCAATTGAAATCAGCACGCCAGCAAGACCAACAGGCAGGTTAAGCGTTGAAAGGACAATGATTGCGGCAAATGTAGCTCCGCCGCCAACACCGGCAACACCAAAGGAACTGATCGCAACGACGCCGACTACTGTAAGAATAAAGCTGATAGAAGTCGGATCAATTCCAACGGTCGGCGCAATCATGATAGCAAGCATGGCTGGATAGATCGCGGCGCAGCCGTTTTGACCGATAGACAAACCGAATGAAGCAGCAAAGTTGGCGATACCGCTTGGGACGCCTAAGCGTTTTTGAGCTTCGATGTTCATTGGGAGTGAGCCTGCGCTTGTTCTTGAAGTGAAGGCAAATGTCAGAACCGGAAGTGCTTCACGCAGATAGGTTGCTGGGCTTACTCCTGTAAAGGCAACGATGAGGAGATGAATGATAAACATTGCAATTAATGCGGCGTATGAAGCAAGTACAAAATTGCCTAGCTTTAAAATGGCGCCTGCATCACTCGTGGCAACTGTATTTGTCATAATCGCAAAGACACCATATGGCGTAAGCCGCAAGATTAGCTTGACGATACGAAGTACGATCGCATAGATGGCATCAACGGCACGTGCAAAAAGTGCAGCTTCTTTTGGCTGTTTGCGTTTTACACCAAGAAAAGCAATTCCGATAAATGCTGAAAAGATAACAACGGCAATGGTTGATGTTGCACGAGCTCCCGTTAGATCAAGAAACGGGTTTGCTGGAAATAGTTCTAAAATTCGACTGGCAAAGGTAGCATCGCCCATTTCTTTCAGACCGCTTTGAAGTTCGCTTGCGCGGTTGAGTTCAAGTGTACCTTGTGAAATGTTATCCGCGTTTAAATGGAATAAGAGTGCGGAACCAATGCCGATAAATGCTGCGATCGTTGCTGTTACAAGTAGGGTACCAATAATCCAAATCCCGACTTTTGCAATGTTTGTTTTGAGTTCAAGTCGTGTAAAGGCTGCCACGATTGACACAAAAATCAGTGGCATAGCAATCATTTGAAGCAGTTTCACATAACCGCCGCCAATGATGCTGAGCCATTCTGTTGTTTGTTTTGTTACAGTGCTGTTTATGCCGAAGATCCACTGCAAAACAAACCCCGATAAAATACCGACAGCAAGTGCCAGTAAAACACGTTTCGAAAATGAAACATGACGTTTTTGTAAGAAAATAAAAAGACCGATAATAATAACTGCTACAACAAGATTAAGTATTACGAAGCTGGTATTCAACATTTTTCCCCCTTTTTAGGCAATCAATTCTTAAAGTACGATTAATCCGATAAGAATTGTTGGTTTTAAGGATACAACCTAAAATAAGGATTGTCAATCTTTTTATTTCATAAAAAAGACAAACGGTTTCGAGTGGAAACCGTTTGTCTAAAAATTTCACTTTATTTTTCACTTAAGCTTCTTGGAGGTTTTCTTGTTCTTCAAGTACTACTTGAGCCGCTGCTAGTCGTGCAATCGGTACACGGAACGGTGAGCAAGAAACGTATTTCAATCCCAGTTTGTGGAAGAAGTGGATCGAACGTGGGTCACCGCCATGTTCGCCGCAAACGCCCATTTTCATGTTTGGATTTGTCATTCTGCCGCGAGAAACAGCCATTTCAACCAGCGCCCCCACGCCAGCAGTATCTAAAGTTTGGAACGGATCGTTCGGCAGCAGGCCTTTTTCGCTGTAGCTTGGCAAGAATTTGCCTGCATCGTCACGCGAGAACCCGTAAGTGAGCTGGGTCAAATCATTTGTTCCAAAACTGAAGAATTGGGCTTCTTTTGCAATTTCATCAGCCGTAACACAAGCACGCGGAATTTCAATCATCGTTCCAATATCATATGGAAGTAGAGTGCGTTCACGGTCAAAGATTTCCTGAACAGATTGTTTGATTTCTTGTTTGACATAAGCCAGTTCTTCTTTTGATGCAACAAGAGGAATCATGATTTCGGGGAAGACTTTGATGCCCTCGTCTTGAATAGCAACCGCACTTTCGATAATCGCCTCAGCCTGCATCTTGTAAATTTCTGGGTAAGTAACAGCTAAACGACAACCGCGGTGACCAAGCATCGGATTCGACTCTGCCAGATCATTGACGCGTTTTTCAATCTCGGCGAGTGTTTTCCCCGTATCTTCTGCCAGTCGTTCCAAATCTTTTTTCGCTTTCGGTAAGATTCATGAAGCGGCGGATCAAGTAAGCGGATGTTAACCGGTCTGCCTTCTGCGATACGGAACAGTTGAATGAAATCTTCTTTTTGCATTTCTTTGATGTGCGCGAGTGCTTTTTCACGTTCTGCAAGCGTTTCGGCAACGATCATTTGACGAACGTAAGCGATTCTTTCTTCGTGGAAAAACATATGCTCTGTGCGGCAAAGGCCGATTCCTTCGGCGCCAAAGTGAATTGCCGTAGTCAAGTCATTCGGTGTGTCGGCATTTACGCGAATATCCAGTTTTTTCACATCGTTAACCCAGCTCATCAGTTCATCGAAATGTCCGCCGATTTCTGCTTCTGTCAGTTCAATTTCTCCGAGATAAACCTTTCCTGTAGAACCGTCAAGCGAAATTGAATCGCCTTCAGTCAGCGTAATTCCGCCTGCTGTCACAACGCGTTTTTCTTTCTCATTGATGTCGATTTCAGAACAGCCAGCAATACAGCACTTACCCATGCCGCGGGCAACAACCGCCGCGTGAGAAGTCATACCGCCGTGTGCTGTTAGGATGGCTTCGCTTTTTGCCATACCTTCGATGTCTTCTGGTGAAGTTTCATTGCGGACGAGAATGACTTTTTGACCAAGTTCAGCTGCTGCCACAGCTTCAGCGGCATCAAAGTATATTTTCCCAAAGGCAGCTCCCGGACTTGCTGGGAGGCCAGTTGCAAGAACTTCTCCTTTTTCAAGCGCAGTTTTTTCGAAAGCGGGGTGGAGCAGCTGATCAATTTGTTTAGTATCAATTCGCTTGATGGCGTCCTCTTTGCTGATCTTTCCTTCATGGACGAGGTCCACAGCGACTTCGATCGAAGCTTGTGCTGTCCGTTTCCCGTTTCGAGTTTGCAGAACATATAGTTTTTCTTTCTCGATTGTAAATTCGATGTCCTGCATGTCTAAGTAATGATTTTCAAGCAGTTCACAGGTCTCCATCAGTTCATAAAACGCATTCGGCATATGTTCTTTCAGTTTCGAAATATCTTCTGGTGTCCGAATTCCAGCCACAACGTCTTCACCTTGCGCGTTGATCAAGAATTCGCCGAATACAGCTTTTTCACCAGTGGAAGGGTTGCGCGTGAAGGCAATCCCTGTGCCACTTTTATTTCCGGTGTTACCGAATACCATGGCTTGGATATTGACAGCGGTTCCAAAATTAGGATCAATATCATTCAAGCGGCGGTAAACAACAGCACGCGGATTCATCCAAGAATCAAATACTGAATTAATCGCTAGGCGAAGCTGTGTAAGCGGGTCTTGCGGGAACGGCTTCGCTGCTTCATTCAAGTAAATGTCTTGGTAAGTGGTAACAAGTTTTTCAAGATCAGCCGGTGTCAGTTCAGTATCTTGTGAGTAGCCGCGCTGCTTTTTGATCAGCGAAAGCGCTTCCTCAAATTTGTAAGAAGGAATACCGAAAACGACATCACCGAACATTTGGATAAATCGACGGTAGGAGTCGAGCGATGAACGAGCATCGTTGGTCATGTTGATCATGCCTTTTACTGCTTCATCGTTTAAGCCAAGATTTAAAATCGTGTCCATCATACCTGGCATTGAAACAGGTGCTCCGGAACGAACGGAAACAAGTAGTGGATTGACGTTTGAGCCAAATTCTTTGCCGGTTTTTTCTTCAAGCTGCTTTAAATGTGTCAACACTTCATTAAAGATTTCCTCGGAAAGTGTTTGATCATTGTCATTGTAGTCTTTGCAGGCATCTGTTGAAATCGTGAATCCCGGCGGTACTGGCAACCCAATATTAGTCATTTCTGCAAGGTTTGCGCCTTTTCCTCCTAAAAGTACTTTCATTTCTTTCGATCCTTCATTAAACTGATATACAAATTTTCTCACAGTTTTCACCTCTTGATTGGATTTTTAATTCACTTGGATCATTTCTTGTACTAAAACAGCTGTTTCTTCAATAGCTTTATCTTCCACATGAATCACGCGACATCCTAGTGTCTTAAAGGTTTCATAGCCATATTCAAGCTCTTCCAAAATTCGTCTGTCGCTTGAATAGTTGCTCATTTCATCAAGTCCCATCGAACGAAGCCGAACTTTTCGAATTCTGCCGAGTTTTTCAGGCGTAGTTGTCAGCCCGATAATGCGTTTGGCAGGGATTTTGAAAAGTTCCTCCGGGAGTGGAATCTCAGGTACGAGCGGCACATTGGCGACTTTGAAATTCTGATTGGCAAGATAGCTGCTGAGCGGTGTTTTACTCGTTCGCGAAACCCCTACGAGCACGATATCTGCTTCAAGAAGTCCACGAGGATCCTTGCAGTCATCATATTTCACGGCAAATTCAATCGCAGCAATCCGGTCGAAGTAAGCGCTATCAAGTCGGCGCATATTACCCGGATCTTCTTTTGAACGGAGACCGGTGCGGGATTCAATTGCCAAGGTTAAATCCGTTGTGAGATCAATATTTGGAACTTTTTCTTTCTCACAATAGTTTTTTGCAAAAATAGCGAGCTTGGAACTGACAAGCGTTTGAACAACGATTCCGCCTGCCGCCTTTGCTTCTTCAAGTGTTTCGAGTAGAATTTCTTCGTCGCGAATAAAGGCGTGGCGGCGAATATCAGGCTGTTCCTCAAATTCAAATTGTGCGGTGACAGCCCGAATGGTGTGTTGCGCCGTTTCTCCAATCGCATCGGATATCACATAAATAACTACGGGTTGTTTCATGACTCTCCTCCTGCTATTTTTCTTTTAAAGTGTCGACGAAAAGTCGAACGATGAGTGATTTTGAAACTTTTCCGATCACTTGCATATCTTTATCAACAACGGGAAGCGAATCAACTTGATGAGCGACAAGAATATCAGCTGCATCTAAGACATCATCATTTTTTCGAAGTGTCAAAAGATTTGGCATGCGACTCATGATCGTTGCAATCGGTGTTTCTTTCGTATTTGACCCGGCAATCGCGCTTTTCAGCAAGTCTTTACGGCTTACAAGCCCGACCAGTCTGCCATCTTCTGCGACGTATAAACTGCCGACATCTTCAAGAAACAAGCGGACAATGGCGTCATAGATGCTCGTTTCTTTTGTCACAAGTATCGGATTTGACATAACAGAGCCGACCTTGAGTGAGCGGATATCTTCATAAAGTCCCGGGTTTTTTTCAAGTCCGGAATAGAAGTAGCCGACTTTCGGTCGTGCATCCAAGATTCCCGTCATCGTCAGAACCGATAAATCTGAACGGATTGTAGCACGCGTAAGTTTTAAGAAACGAGCAATTTGATCACCTGTTGCCGGTTCGTTTTTTTTTAACAAACGCCATAATCGCGTGTTGACGTTCTGAAAGCTGGATTGGAATCACATCCTTTAAAAAATAAGGTTACAATGAAATTATATAGTATGACACAATTAAAATCAACCCTTAATTATGTCATACTATATAAAATGGTCTATTTCTTTATTGTCTGAAAAATCAAGTTTTGTAAAGATTGGTCTATACATCGTTTTAAACACTAAAACTCGAATTCATGGTAATTTGGGTTTTTGATAATCGAACCGATGTTGATTAGAAGACCAATTCCTACATTACTAAGGAGGCGAGCGCTGGCTTGATTTTAAAATGTGCCGCTCCGGTATCATTTGCAAAAATAGAGCCGCAAAGAAGGAAGAGAATCCGTTTAATCGGGAACTTTTTATTTAATATCAATCCGCAGCGATGCTTGGCATGGTGCAATATTGGACGAAACGTCTGGAAAAAAACTCCGGAAGAAATTTGTGCGTTTCTTTATGTGATGAATCAAAAGGGAATTCTTGGGTTGATTGATGAAACGCAGCAATGAAAAAAGCAAGCTCGGATTCCAAGCTTGCTTTTTTAAACGTAGAATAGAATACAAAAATACATGAAGGTCGTTCCCATAATTACGAATAGATGCCAAATGGCGTGCATGTATGGGACTTTTGGAAAGCTGTACAAAACAGCTCCGATAGTGAACATGATGCCGCCTGCGGCAAGAAGCCAAAATCCGATAGGGCTTAGGCCGGCGTAGAGCGGTTTGATACCGAGTAGGACGAGCCAGCCCATAATCACGTAGACAATGGTAGATAAGATGCGCCATTTCTCCAAAAAGAAGATTTTGTAAAGAATTCCGAGAATCGCCATTCCCCAAATAACGCCAAAAAGTGTCCAGCCTAGTGCGCCGTTTAGTGTGATTAAAACGAACGGGGTATATGTGCCGGCGATTAAAAGATAGATCGAAGCGTGGTCAAGAATGTTGAAAAATTTACGTGCTCTCGTTGGTGTAAAGCTGTGAAGCAGTGTGGAGCAGAGGTAAAGCAACATTAAACTGATTCCGTAAATGATGAAACTTGTGAGATAAAGCGGATCATTTTTGCTTACTCCGTAAAGGATGAGCAGGACAAAGGCAGGGATACTAAGTAAAAAACCGATTCCATGTGTAATGGCATTTGCTAATTCTTCCTTGAAATTATATACAGCTTCGTTCATTGAATCACCTGTTTCGTTAAAAGATACTTTCATCATACGCTAAACAAGTACGAAAGAAAAGATTTTTTTCAACTTCTAGTGACTTCCTTCACAGTAAACTGCTATAATAGTGAGTATCAAGCAAAAATTGGATGTGAAGAAAATGACAAAAAAAAATTAAAAATTATTACCGATTCAACAGCTTGCCTGACAAGAGAGGAAGCAGAAAAATACGATATCGAGGTCATGCCGTTATCTGTTGAAGTGGAAGGCAAAATTTATGATCCGATTAAAGATTTAACGCCAAGTTCGTTTATGGAGCTGATGCAGCACTCCAAACAGCTTCCGAAATCTTCTCAGCCGCCACTTGGCAAATTTGTGGAACTTTATGAAAAATACTTGGATGAAGGCTACGAAGTGCTTTCGATCCATTTAACAGAAAAATTAAGCGGCACGGTAAACACGGCACGTCAAGCAGCTGAAATGGCGGGCGGAGCGGTTACGGTGATTGATACGGATTTCATTGCCCGCGGCCAAGCTTTCCAAGTACTGGAAGCAGCAAGAATGGCACAATCAGGCGAACACGAACTTGCTGATATTGTTGCGCGTCTTGCTGAAATCAAATCGAAAACAAAGCTCTATATTGTCGTTGTGACGCTTGAAAACCTTGTAAAAGGCGGACGAGTGGGACGTGTTCAAGGTCTTCTTGGCAGTTTGCTAAATATTAAGCTGATTGCTGAACTGAAAGAAGGGCAGCTTGAAGAGGAAGCAAAAGTGAGAAGCAATAAAAAGATTTTGAATTATTTACTAGATCTTATTCAAACAGAAAAACGTAAAATTGTTGAACTAGATGTGGAACATGCGAATGGCTTGCAGATGGCAGAAGCTTTTCAAGCGGGGGCTAAAAAAAATTCTTGGACTGGGTTCGATTCCGATTTTTGATGCTGACCCGGTTGTTGCAACACATGCTGGAAATGGCGCGTTTGCAGTGATGTACTATACGGAATAAAAGCGGGGAAAGACGATGAAGAAAAAAAACAAAGTGGCTAATTACGGCAGCTTTCATTGTGATCGCTTTACTAGTAGGCGGTCTTTTTCTTACAAACTATCTGGATGAAAAGAAAATTGAAGCAAAAACGCCGATCAACTTGCTTGCGATGGGAGATTCCTTGACGGAAGGAGTCGGCGATGAGGATAAAAATCAAGGCTATGTAGGGATTTTGAAAAAAAACTTTAGCCGAGAAAGAAGAAATCCGCAGTGTTTCAACGAGCAATTTTGGCGTGTCTGGTAATCGTAGCGACCAGTTATTAAAGCGGCTTAAGACGGATCAGACTTTTCGTAAGAAGCTTAAGGAGGCGAATGTCGTAACGATAACAATTGGTGGAAATGATGTCATGAAGGTACTCCGGTCACGGCTTTTAGAAGTGAAGGTGTCTGATTTCGACAAGGCAGAACAAAACTTCCAGAAAAATTTGGCGGAAATCTTTCAAGAAACACGTGCTCTTAATCAAGATGCACCGATTTTTCTGGTGGGGGTTTATAATCCGTATACGACGTATTTTAGTCAAATTAAAGAATTTGATGAAATTATCAGCAGTTGGAACGATGGTTCGGAAGCTTTTGTTAAGAAGCAAAAAAATGCCTATTTTGTTCCGGTTGCAAGTCAGCTTGAGAATCGGGATGAAAAAAATCGTGATAAACCGAATCCGCTTCTGGCGGATGATTATTTCCACCCGAATCATAAGGGCTATGAAAAAATGGCAGCTGCGGTTCAAACTGCAATTTTACGCGAGAATGCGGCTGGAAAGATTCCGAAATAGAAAGGTGTTAACGATGTGACAAAACGAACGACAAGAAGCGAAACCAAACAAAAACTTGTGCGCGAAATCAATTTTTGGAAATGGATTTGTATTGCGCTTCTGCTTGTTATTATCGGTTTTTTTGCTTGGATTTATCTTTCAATATTTGTATTAAGTCCAACTGAAGAGCCAACGCCTTCGCTGAAAAGTAATCATAAGCATGTGGAATTTACGACAAGTACTTCGAAGGCTGATTTAAATAAATTAATTGAAACATACATTGATGATTTTAGTAAGGAATTCAGCAATGATGAAGATATTGGTTATGATGTTTATGTTTCGAATAATGTTATTTTCAAGGCGGAAACAAAAATTTTCGATGAACCGATTGAAATGAAACTTATTTTCTCGCCGACAGTGAAGAAAAATGGTGATGTTGTGCTGACGCTGAAAGATTTGTCGGTTGGAGCGCTGCCACTTCCAGTTAATTCGGTTATGAGTTTTGTTAACAAGCAATATAAGTTTCCCGATTGGGTGACGGTGATTCCAAAACAAAAGAAAATCTATCTTAGTCTCGAAAAACTTAAGCTTGAAGGCGATACGAAAGTACGGGTCGATACGCTTGATTTGAAGAAAGACGATATTTCGTTTACACTCTTAGTACCCGTTAATTAATTGATTGACGAGGCAGATTGGGGGCTTTTAAATGACAGAGAAGAAATTAGAAAAAGCAACGTTTGCTGGAGGGTGTTTTTGGTGTATGGTGAAGCCGTTTGATACGCAACCGGGCATTGAACGTGTGGTTTCCGGATATACGGGCGGACATACTGAAAATCCGACTTATGAAGAAGTCTGCAGTGGAACAACTGGGCATGCTGAAGCGGTTGAAATCACATTTGATCCAGCAATTTTCCCCTATGATAAGCTTGTAGATGTTTATTTCATGCAAACAGACCCGACCGATGCGGAAGGTCAATTTGTAGATCGAGGCAGTTCTTATCGTCCGGCAATTTTTTATCATGATCGTGCTCAAAAAGAAACAGCTGAAAAGGCTGTTCGTGATCTTGAAGCAAGCGGACGCTTCAAAAAGCCGATCGTAACGGAGATTGTACCTGCAAGTACATTCTATCCGGCAGAGGACTACCATCAAGATTTTTATAAGAAAGACAGTGCTCACTATAAAGGGTATCGGAATGCTTCTGGGAGAGATCAGTTTATCCAAAGTCACTGGAAAGGATGAGGGAAAATGGATCAAAAGAAAAAAGAAGCACGTCTTAAGGAATTAACGGAAATCGAATACAAGGTGACACAAGAAAACGGGACAGAACGACCGTTTGAAAACGAGTATTTTAATAATAATCAGCCGGGGATTTATGTGGATATTGTATCGGGCAAACCGCTTTTTTCATCGACTGATCAATACGATGCAGGCTGCGGCTGGCCAAGTTTTACGCGTCCGATTGATGCGGCTGAAATTGAAGAAAACTTTGATACGAGTTTTGGTATGAGACGAACGGAAGTGCGCTCGAAGGAAGCTGATTCGCATCTTGGTCATGTTTTTACAGACGGACCTAAGGAAGCGGGCGGCTTGCGATACTGTATTAATTCGGCGGCGCTGCGTTTTATTCCGGTTGATGAACTGGAAGAAGCTGGGTACGGCAAATACCAGGCGCTGTTTAAATAACAAATCGATAAGGCTCTTTGGGAAAATCCGAAGAGCCTTTTTCAAGGGAGAGGAAAGACTCATGAAACTTAAAGTAGCTGTAATCGGTCTTGGAGGCATTGCGCAAAAAGCTTATTTGCCAGTCTTTGCAGAGCTTGAAAACGTAGAAGTTCATCTTTATACGCGAGACATGACAAAACTGAAAAATTTGAGTGAGAAATATCGTTTTCATTATTTGCATCAATCAATTGATTCTGTTATTAGCGCAGGGGTTCAAGCCGCATTTGTTCACAGCTCAACGGCAAGTCATGCGGAAATTGTGCGGCAACTGATCGAAAATCGGATTGCGGTTTATGTCGATAAGCCGATTTCGGATAAAATCGCTGAAGCGAGGGAGCTAACGGAGCTTGCAAAGGCAAAACAAGTGCCGCTTATGACAGGTTTTAATCGCCGCTTTGCACCCGTTTATCAGGAGTTAAAACAGCTTTCGGATGCGAATATGGTTGTGATGCAGAAAAATCGAGCGAATTCAGTTGGGGCCGCGGAAACGTTTATTTATGATGACTTTATTCATGTGGTCGATACGGTTCGGTTTTTACTCGATGGGAACATTGAACGGTTTGAAGTATATCCGCTTTTCCAAGGGGAAGAGCTTGCGAGCTTAACGGTGCAGTTTGTTTCGGATGGCAGGGTGGCAACTGCGATCATGAATCGCGATAGCGGCGTCGCAGAGGAAAAGCTGGAGGTATTCACGCCTGCTGGAAAATGGACGGCGCTTGATTTGCAAGAACTCGAAGTGAAAACGGGGACAAGCTTGCGCAAGGAGCGCTTTGGTGACTGGGAAAAAACACTCTATAAGCGGGGCTTTGTTCAAATTGTTACAGCATTTCTTGCCTCGGTAGCGGAAAACAGGGCAATGCCGATTTCAGCAGAAGATGCGCTTGAAACTCATGAACTATGCGAAAAAATCCTGCGAGCGCTTTAAGTTCTAACTTTACGTTTTCGGAAAAATCCTCTATAGTTAGAACATGAAAAAACAGTTGGAGGTAAAGCTTTGTGGGACGATCTTTTTATCACTTTTTAATGACGTATCGTGATCCGGAAAAGCGCGATGATAAGACAAACTTTGCGAATGCGGCTTACCGTGACCACAGTTTTCCAAAACAAGCGACGAATTATCAAATGCTTAGCAACTATTTGGAACTAAATGCACCGTATTTGAATGGTATGGCGCTTTTTGATGAGCTTTATGAAGAATATTTGCTGGATGAAGAAAAACATCGCTAAATGTGAATGGAGGAGAAAAAATGAGTGTACATATTTCGGCACAGCAAGGGGAAATTGCAGAAACGATTCTGCTTCCTGGGGACCCGCTTCGGGCAAAATATATTGCAGAAACGTTTCTTGAACATCCAGTTTTGTTTAATGAAGTGCGCGGCATGCTCGGCTATACGGGTGTTTACAAGGGCAAACGCGTTTCTGTAATGGGAACGGGGATGGGGATTCCGTCCATTTCGATTTATGTGAATGAACTGATTCAAAGTTACGATGTAAAAAACTTAATTCGTGTTGGAACAATGGGCGCGATTCAAAAAGATGTGAAGGTACGAGATGTTGTGATTGCACAAGCGGCTTCGACCGATTCAAAAATCAATCAAAATACTTTTCCAGGCGTGGATTTTGCGCCGGTTGCTGATTTTGGTTTATTAAAACGAGCCTATGATGCGGGTTCTGCTAAAGGCCTTTCGCTTCAAGTCGGCAATGTTTTTTCATCGGATCGTTTTTACAATGATGAGCTCGATAAGGAAAAGCTTGCGGCATACGGGGTTTTAGGTATCGAAATGGAAGCTGCGGCACTTTATACGCTGGCGCAAAAATACGGGCGCAAAGCACTTGCTATTTTAACGGTAAGTGATCATATTTTTACAGGCGAAGAAACATCAGCGCTTGAACGGCAAACGACATTCAATGACATGATTGAAGTAGCTCTTGAAGCAGCACTTTAAGTGTTAGATAGATAGAAAGGCATGATGGTCATAAAATGAAGACATTTATTTCACTCATGATTGCGATTATGATTGCGGTTATTCAAACGGTTTTTGGGACTGCAGATGATCAGTCAACCAAGTCCAATCAAACGAATACAACAAATGAAAAAGAAGAAGCAAAGCTTGAAAAACTCAAGAAAGATCCGCTTTATTCATTTATCAATAAGCAAAACAAATTGATGGATAAAGATGGAACGGAATATATTCAGAATGAGGATAATCTTTTGATTCTGGCTAATAAGGATTATTTGATGCAATCTAGTTATATTCCAAAAGATTTGGTACGCCCGAATGTCGAGTTTTCGTTTGGTGACCAGCAAATCGAAAAAGCTCAGATGAGAAAAGCAGCTGCTGATGGGCTTGCTGCAATGTTCAGCGGAGCGAAAACAGCAGGATATGATTTATATGCGGTTTCAGGTTATCGTTCGTATGCACGCCAGCAAGAAGTCTATCAAGCTGAGGTGAATGCGAAAGGTGTTGAAAAAGCGGGTGAAGCTGTTGCGGTTCCTGGAACAAGCGAGCATCAGACTGGGCTTGCGATGGATATTTCATCACGGAGCGCAAATTTTAATTTGTCAGCGGCTTTCGGCGAAACTCCGGAAGGGAAATGGGCAAAAGAGAACGCATATAAATATGGTTTCATTCTTCGCTATCCAAGCGGGAAAGAAGCAATTACGAAGTACGAATACGAAGCTTGGCATTTCCGCTATGTCGGCAAGGAAGCTGCTGAGATCATTTATAAGCATGACTGGACTCTCGAAGAATTTTTTGAGCAGGTCAAACTGTTAGACGATAAAGTGAAGAAAGCTTAATGTGAACTGTCTTTTCCTCAGGGAAAAGACAGTTTTTTTGTGGGTATACTGATATCACGGCACTCAGATGTTTATAGGAAACTTGTTTTTATTTGTTCTGCCGGCGAGAAACGGGAGAATCTCTCTTTTGTGACATTCAAAGGAAAACAAATCGAGCAAAGTGATTCAAATGTTCACAAAAAAAACACAGACAGGAGTATAAGAATATGATATTGTATACATGTAAAAAAAGAATAATCAGGAGATGAAATTGATGATGGATCAGTACAGAATGGGTCTGGAAGAACCACATTCGTTTGTGAAAACTTAAACATTGAACAATCAAGAAATGAAATCAATCTTTACAGCGCTAATCTTTTATTCAAAACAGTTCACACCGAAAATGGCTTTAAATGAACAATAATTTTCGGAAATGTGGTTATCAATGCGAACAAGAAAATAGACTCGTTATGAAGATTCATAGGAGCTTTTCTTTGTAGAAAGGAGTACTAGTTATGGCACCTATCACAAGTGATTTGGGACAAGCTTCAGAAAAGGCGACGGCACTGCAACAGGCAGTCTCATCTCTTCAAACGACCGCGACAGTTTCAAAAGATGAGCAAACGACAGTGGCTGGAAATAAAAATGCCCATGAAGCTATTCAAGCAGAAGCGGATGCTGTTATGCACATTGCACAAGCGTTAACTGCCGCCAGTGCAAATTTGCAAAGTGTTGCGCAAGAATTTGCTGCAAAAGACGAAGAGTTAGGGAGCGCTTTTCAGCTAATGGGGGAAGATGGTTTATGAAAACACCGGAATCATATCAACAGGAAGAGCAACTTTTACTAAGGAAGGAAGAAGAAAATCTTCAAAAGCGAAGAGAAATAGAACGGCTAAAAGAGTCTTACGAGACGCATTTTCGACAAGGGCTTCGCTTTATGGACGGGCTTCGTTACACTTTTCGGCAGAATGATCGAGCTTTTATTCACGAAAATATGCAAGATCGTGTTTTTGCATTTTCGCATTCTATTCGTGACGACTTGGAAGAAACGGCTGAATTGTATCAGCGAGAAAAAAGACAACTCGAAGACCAGTTGAATGAAATCGCTTATGAAAAACGAAAAGCACGCTTAGAGGAACGGGAGGGTCTGGGATGAGTATTGATATGTATGTGTCGAAGTCAAAAGCACAAGAAGCAAGTACGAGTAGCGTCTGTCAACATCATGTAGAAGGTTATGCCGCTATTCAACAAGCGATCAGTCAGTTTACACTAAGCAGTCCACTTCTCATGGGAAAAGCATATGAGTCTGCGAAGGCCTTTTATAGTGCAGTACTGTATCCGCTTGTTCAGGCGGGAATTCTATTGTCTGAAGCTACAGGAAAAGCAGTGAAGGAGTTTCCCGAGCGTTATCAAAGTGAAGTAGACAGCGGCGATTTGAAGCAATCGGAGCTGGAAGAAAAAATACGAGAAGTAGATCAACTTATTACGCAAACGAATGATATTCATCACATGCTAACCTCATCTAGCTTAACAGAATTAGATCGGCAAAATCAGATTCTGCTTAATCGAGGCCTGTTAGATACTTATCAAACTGAAAAGAAGGAATTGGAAGAGAAGCTTCAGAAGTTAGTAGCATTTAACGCCAGTTCTCCAACTCTATTTTCAGAAATTACCAGTTTGAAACAAGCTATTGATCAGGGCCTTGCACAAACGAGAACTGCATGGAATAGTCAAGCTGGTACATTTGTCATTCCTAGCAATGATGACTTAGAGTGGGTTAATCGGATACAGGAAATTCAAGCAAGAAAAAGTGAACAAGAAGGTGCAGATTCGCAATTGAAGGGAGTTAAAGATGTTGGGATATCTGTCATGTCTGGGACAGTTGTCGGCGTGGCTGGTAATGAAATTGAAAATAGTTTAACAGGCATCGGAGCGCGACGGGGAGCAAAGGAATCTCTTTCCATATGGCAAAATAGATATTCAATTGAAACTGCTGATGGGGCAATACTTGGCAAAGTACCAGGAGCGACGCAAGCCCTACGAGAATCTACTGAACAATCAGCGGTAAATCTTGCAGGATATTCTGGTAAAGCTCTATCTGAGGGTGCTGGATTATTAGTTGGTGTTGGTATTGATATGTGGAGTGGTGACAGTGCTGAAGAGGCTTGGGGTAAAGAGATAGTAACAGCTACTGCGGTGATTGGTACGACTGGATTGATCGAAGCTGGAAGCGCTGCTCTCGTAAGTGTCGGTGTATTAGCGAATCCAATTGGTGTTGGGGTTGTGGGAGCAGTAGCAATAGGAGTAGGAATAGGGCTAGCGAATGATTGGACTAGAGACCACTTCCAGGGTGTGAAAGATTTTGAAGATAATATTGGGGAAGCAGTGGTATCACGTTGGAATAATGTGAAGGAAGGAGCCCAAGGTTTATTTGGGAGTATATTTTAGATGAAAGACGAAGGATATATAGTGGAGGGTAAGATATATAATCTCTCTTTTGATGAGAAAAATATGGTGCGAGGATGGTTACTCTTAGTAATTGACAGTAATGAATACTTGATAAGACAAAATTCAACACTATTGGGTATTGGAATTTTTAAAATACGGAGGAAGATTTATCAGGCAGATATAGAATTGAAGAATCATAGGATTAATGGAAAGAAAGTAGCTAGACAAGAAAAAAATAGAGCCCAAAAAAAGAATATTGGAATAGGAATAGGGATCGCTTTAAGCGCACTGCTAGCATATTTAGTTCCAACAAATTGGTTGTGGGGAAGTATTAATTATCCAGTCAGTATTGTGAGTGGGCTAATAAATATAATAATTGTTTGGGCAGTGCTTCTGCTTTGTTTTAAGTGCTTGTCCATTTACCGAAAAGAAAAGTTTGTGAAACAAGTAGAAAAACTTAATGGTCAACTCTTATATAAAGGCAGCGGATGTTTACATTCTTTTGTGAATCAAAAGCAGACTGATCTAAAAATATCCAAGTTCTCAATATTTATAGGGTTTCTTATTTTTTTTTGTACTGCTAGGTTTCTTATTGTTTGTTTTACCTTTTATTGTTCAAGAAAGATTATTTGCTTTTATTACTGTATTCATTATTCTGCTTCTATTTTTTAATGGAAAGGTCTATGTGCAGGGTAATCCAGTAAAATATACTATAAGGGCTGGTGCAAGAAAATAATGGAGGAATCTAATTTATTACCGTTAGGAAGCATTGTTTACTTAAAAGAAGGGATACTACCTATTATGATTGTGACTAGGCAGCCTTTAATGGAAATTAACGATGACATTTATTTCTTTGATTATGCAGGGATAAATCATTTATCTGGGTTGAGTAATCTAAATGAAATTGTTTATTTTAATCAAGAAAATATAAGTACTATTCAGTTTCAAGGATACATAAGTGCTGATGAAGAAAGGGTACTGTCTGCACTTCAAGAGTGGCGGCAACAAAATAAGGAAATTCCTAAGGGAAAGATTATAAAAATGAATAAAACGAATTAAACTTTAAAAAAAGCTCTATAACTATATTTAATAAAGGAGCCCTGTAAAAGAACTAGGTGGATTAATTAAGCCTAGTTCTTTTTGTAAGTATAAAATGTAAACTGTGTCTACACTTTGCTTATGTTGATTTATTTTTGGGTAATAGTAATGGGGATATTAAAGGATAGAAAATAGATGTATCAAAGTATTTGGCATAAGAAAGATTCAATAGCTTGATTAAAAAAAGGCAACAGATTCGATGTCGTTCCATATCATTCTTTGGCTCTGATTTATCATAAAGGAGGAATAGAAATGACAGAAAAAACAAAGGGAAACAAAAATATCTTAAACCGTTTGAGACGTGTTGAAGGACAGGTACGGGGCATTCAGCAGATGATCGAAGCAGATCGGAAGACGACGGATATTTTAATACAGATTACTGCGGCAAGAAGTGCACTGAAAAATGTCGGGATAGCACTTGTAGAAGGTGAGGCGGATAAGGATGATGTTTCAGCGGAAATGCGTGAACTGATTCGAAAAATAGCGAATGGATTGTGAATGGAATTTTTATCTTTAGATTTGTTGTATTTTTCTTCGCAAAAAAGATACCATTCACACTGAAAAACTGGTAGAATAATAGAGTTAGAATTATTTTATACATAAAAAGGAGCCAGTTTCCTTATTTAGATAGAAAGCGGTGAATGTGGATGGAACAAGAACCACAAAATAAGCAGGAGCAAGAGGGCAAGGAAGAACCGAACAAAAAACAGCCCAAAGTAGGCTACGTTCGGATGCGGCTGTTTCCATTTATTATGCTCCTTTTCGCCTTTGTATTTGTAACGGCGCTTGTCACAACAATTGTGATGTCGCTCGGGGATGATAAGCAAGTGAAAGTCTCGATTCCAGAACGGAAAGAGTTTACAAAACTTTATAATGCGTATGATGAGATTAAAAAGAATTATTATGACAAAACGAATTCGTCGGATATGGTTGATGGAGCGATTAACGGCATGATTGGCTCGCTTGATGATCCGTATTCTACGTTTATGACGAAAAAGGAATCAAGCGATTTTAATGATACAATCAGTTCGAGTTTTGAAGGAATTGGTGCGGAAATCGGGGAAGAGGATGGACATATTATTGTCGTTTCGCCAATTAAAAATTCCCCTGCTGAAAAAGCAGGACTCAAATCACGCGACCAGATTCTTGAGGTAGACGGAAAATCAATCAAAGGAAATACAACAAGTGAAGCGATTAAAAAAAATTCGCGGCAAAAAAGGTACGGCTGTTACACTTACACTACAACGCGACGGTGTTGAAAAACCGTTTGAAATGAAAATCACTCGGGCAGAAATCCCGATTGAAACGGTTTATAAGGAAATGGGCAACGATAAGATTGCGCACGTGACGATTAGTACGTTCTCGGAAAATACGGCGGATGAATTTTTGAAGGCACTAAAAACGCTCGACAAAGAAGGAATGAAAGGGCTTGTTGTCGATTTACGAGGTAACCCTGGCGGCTTGCTCGACCAAGCAATTGCCATTTCGAATATCTTTGTTCCAGACGGTAAGGTTGTTGTTCAAGAGGAAGATAAAGACGGAAATAAATCCGCAGCAACAGCAGACAGTTCCGTAAATGACGATTATAAGGTGAAAGTTCCAACAACGATGCTGATTGACGGAGGCAGTGCAAGTGCTTCGGAAATTTTGGCGGCAGCAGCAAGCCAGTCCGGCGATGTGAAACTAGTTGGAACGAAATCCTTCGGTAAAGGAACGGTTCAAACAGCGAAAACAATGGATGATGGTTCGACGATTAAGCTCACGGTCGCTAAGTGGCTGACTCCTGACGGTACTTGGATAAATAAAAAAGGAATCACACCGGATAAAGTAATCAGCATGCCAGAATACGCATCGCTTACGGTTCCTTCAAGTAGCGAAAAGATGAAAGTCGGTGATTTCGGCGATCAAGTAAAAGTGGTTGAATCACTTTTAAAAGCACTTGACTATAATGTTGGTAAAGTAGACGGGCTATATGATGCAGATACGGCTTATGCGGTTGAGCGTTTCCAACTGGCAAATGACCTTAAAGCAACTGGAATTATGACTGGGAAAACAACTGAGAAATTGGTGGAAAAAATTCGTGAACAGTTGAAAGAAAATGACCCGCAACTTCATGCTGCAAAAGAAATGGTGAAATAATCCGGTCAAAGGGGGCGGCATTGTGGAAAATTATTTGGAAATTGAAACCGCAGTGAAACGTGTGCTCAGCAGTTTTAGGCACGATTTGGCAGGTGTTTTGGATGGCAGGCTGAGTGTTGGTGAATATCGCGTTCTCAGCCTAATTGAAAGCGGGATAACGAAGACAAGCGATTTGGCGAAAAAGCTGGATGTATCTGCAAGTCACATTACTTCGCTTACAGATGCGCTTGTTGCAATGAATTATATTACTCGCCAACGTTCGGAAACAGATCGCCGCATTATTCAGCTGTCGCTTACAAAAGAAGCTAAGCTGTTTGTTCAAAAAAGTAATAAAGAAAAACGCGAATTGATGATAAAACGCTTTTCGGTTTTTTCAGAAAGTGAGCAAGCTGAATTTAAGAGGCTACTGAAGAAATTATCAGATGATATTTAAAGAAACGTGACATAGAGACTAAAAAATTAGAGCGGCTTGCCGCTCTAATTTTTTCAGCTTAACAGCATGTGGATAATCTCAACAGAGAAGGAGATTGTCATGGGATTTAGAAAAGTATTTGTGACATTTTGGAAGAATTCTTTTCATTTTACTGGAAAAGCAACTCGGAGTGAGTTTTGATATACGTGACTTTGGATCTTACTTGTCTGTGTAGTATTCGCTTTTTTGCTTGATAGTCTGTTCGATATTTTTGAATGGATCACGATTATTCCAATGTTGGCGCAATTTGTGATGCTCGGATGCAGTTCACATAAAAGTATTGTGATCGTAATTGTCGGCAGCGATTTGTTTCGAACGCTCGTTTACATGCTTGTTTGAAAATAGAAGTGGCTTTATTTGGCGGGGCTGGCTCTTAATTATTGCTTCAATTGTCATCGGGCTAAATTAAAGGAAACCTCATTATCCATATAGGCAAGGTAAGCGAGAGCTGTTGAAGAATGAACATAGATTTTTTTGAAGGAGTGAATGAAATGACTATTTATTTTTACGGCTGTACCTCGATGGACGGCTATCTGGCGGATAAAAATCACCGAATCGACTGGTTGCACGAAACGGGGACGACCGAAGAAACAAGCTATGATGCGTTTTATGAGCAAATGGATATGATGGTAATGGGCAAGAAAACATTTGATGAAATTAAAGATATGGAAGGTTTGGCATCGTTTTATGCGAATACAGAGAATTATGTTTTTACACATGCTGATACACTTTCAGTTGAAAATTTTATCCCCATTTCTGGCGATGTAGTTGAATTTATTCAGTCGGTTCAAGCAGATAAAAATATTTGGGTTGTTGGTGGAAATGCTATTTTGGCTCCGCTATTAAATGCAGACATGGTGGATGTGCTTTATCTGCAAGTGGCTCCAGTGCTTCTTGGTGAAGGCATTCCGCTGTTTACACAAGAGGAAGGCTTGAAGCGGTTCAATCTGAAAAAAGTGAACCAGTACGGGCCATTTGCAGAAATGGTTTTTGAGAAATAAAAAAGTCCTAGCTGCGGCAAGCAGCTAGGACTTTTTGTTTTAATCAATTGGAACTGCCAATTTTTTCTCCGTACGACGTACACGGAAAGAGAGGACAATTGCGGCTGTGAAAAGCCCTGTACTAAGCCCAATCCAAAAGCCGTAAGCGCCAAGACTGCTAAGCGAAAGCACATAACCGACCGGAAGACCGATAATCCAATAAGAAATAAAAGCAACAACCGAAGTGACCGCAACATCCTTATAGCCGCGTAATGCGCCAAGAACAGGAGATAAGAGCGCATCGGCGAACTGGAATAAAATTGCGTACAACAGAAAAGTTGTAATCAGCCCCGCAAGTGATGCATCTTTTGTGTAAAGTTCGGCGACAGGTTGACGGAAGAAAAACAAGACGAACCCATTTAAAATCCCGATAGAAATCGCGGCGATCATGCCGATATGACGATAAACTTTTGCATTCTGAATCCGCTTAGCACCCGTCTCAAAGCCGACAAGGATCGTAAGCGAACTCGCAATGCTGAGCGGAAACGCGTAAAGAAGCGTACAAACACTATTGGCAGACTGATGGGCTGCGATCGTTTCGGTACCGAAATGACTCATCAAAATGGTGACGGCGGAGAAAATGCCCGTTTCAAACAAAATGGTTAATCCGTTTGGGACGCCAATAGCGATAATTTCACGAACTCTTTTACCCGAAAAAAAGGTTGGTTTTGAAAGGACATTAAACCGCTTGATTTTGCTGTGAATCGCGATTAAGAGAATCGAGACCGAGAGAACAAACCAGTAGGTAATGCCCGTCGCATAGCCGCTTCCCGCTCCGCCAAGTTCTGGGAAACCAAAGTTCCCGAAAATCAGCAAGTAGTTAAGTAAAATATTAATTGGCACTGTCGAAAGTGTCACAATCATGCTAATCCTTGTAAGACCAAGCGAATCAATGAACGATCTGAGAACCGCTGAAACAAAGAAAGCGGGTATCCCGATCGCTATCCCCGTTAAGAAATGTCGTGCTGTTTCTGCCACGCTTTTACTTAAACCCATATGATTCAAAATACTCGGCACTAAAAACAAATTGACAAGAATCAGTAAAAGAGCAAGCATGAGTGCCACATAGATACCATTATGTACAATTGTTTTGACATCACGTTCTTTTTTTTGCGCCGATCAACTGTGAAATAATCGGAGTGACAGCCATCAAAAGACCGGAAAAGCTGGCGTTGATCGGAGACCAAAGTGAGCTTCCGATTGCGACTCCGGCAAGCGCTTGATTCGAATAATGACCACTCATCGTCGTGTCGAAGAAAGCCATCGAAAAAAGTGCCAGCTGCGTAATGACAATCGGAGTAAAAATAATCAGAAATTGCTTCCATTTGTTGAAATAACTTGTTTGTTCAATCACACTGTTCACCCCTAACTTGAAAATTATAGCACAGAAAAAGGCTTTTTGGTTGATTTACTTTTTAGTCCTCTTCTGCTATAATTGGAAACCGTGACAAGGCGTATCCTTGTGGGTTGGGAGAGGGACAATTTCATATTGAGGTTGACTTCATGAAGAAAGGATTCGATCAATTTTTTCAGCTTGAAACAGAAGGAAGTTCTGTGAAACAAGAAGTTCTTGCGGGCATGATCGGTTTTTTTTACGGTCGTCTACATTATTGCAGTAAACAGCTCCATTCTTAAGGAAGCAGGAATGTCGTATCAAGGTGTAGTTCTTGCCACGATTTTGATTTCTGCATTCGGCTGTCTGCTCATGGGCTTTTGGGCCAATTTGCCGCTGATTTTAATGCCGGGAATGGGCATTAATGCACTCTTTACTTTTAGCCTTGTTCAAGGCATGGGATTATCCTTCGAGCAAGCTCTTGCCATCGTATGCGTATCCGGACTCATTTTCATTGTTCTTGCGTTTACGCCGCTTGCGCGGATGCTGAATGAAGCAATTCCGCTCGTTTTAAAGCAAGCGATTACGGTTGGACTTGGCTTGTTTTTGATTTTTCTCGGGCTTGAGAAAGGGCATGTTGTGGAACGCGGTGCGCATTCGATTTTAGCGCTTGGGCCGCTGAATGACAAATTTGTTCTTGCGACATTGCTTACGCTTCTTGTGACGATGATACTTTTGATACGGAAAGTTCCAGGAGCATTTTTAATCAGTATGCTACTTGGAACGGGAATCGGTTATCTATTTGGCGTTGCCGGTAAAGTAACGGATTCTTCGCTTAGCTTGGCACCGCTTAAAGATGTTTTTTTTTAAGATGGATTTCAGCGGCATTCTGGATGTGACATTTTGGACGGGCGTTTTCTCACTCACAATGGTTGTGGTATTTGAGACGGTCGGTCTTACTTACGGACAAGTTCGGCAGCTCAAGCACGAAGAACGACTAGGAAAAGTGCTACAAGTGAGTGCAATAACCGTGTTTTTCTCTGGAATGACAGGATCAAGTCCAACGGTTTCTGCGCTTGAAAGCAGCTCGATGTCTGCAAGCGGTGCACGAACTGGTCTTGCTTCGATCACAACGGGAATTCTATTTCTATGTGCCATTTTCTTGATGCCGTTTCTTAGTGTCATTCCAGGCAGTGCGGTCGCGCCGATTTTAATTGTGATCGGAATGTCAATGGTACAGGAAGTTAGGGAAATGAAGCTTCAAAATTCAGCTGATATTTTTTCAGCACTGCTGATTATTGTGCTAATTCCATTTACGTACAGTATTGCAGATGGTATCGCGGCAGGCTTTATCGCTTATCCGCTTTTAAATCTGTTCGTAAAGCAGAAAGAAAAAGTTTCCATTGCGATGTATATCATTGCTGCTTTATTTTTAGTTCAGTTTGTCATACAATGGATATAACCAACTTCGAAAGGCTGCCCCGGTCATATGGAGCAGCCTTTCTTTTGAAAAGAGGAAGTCTATGTATTATTATTATTTGATTACACTTGGCGTACTTATTGCTGATCAGTTTACAAAGTGGATTGTTGTTCAGCAAATGGAAATTGGCGAACGTATTACAGTAATCCCCGGATTTTTATACTGGTTCAGTTACCGAAATAACGGGGCAGCTTGGAGTATTTTAGAAGGAAAAATGTGGTTATTTTACATTATTACAGTTATCGTGGTGATTGCGATTATCTATATTATGGTAAAATATGCCAAAGGAAAACCACTTTTTTCAGTAAGCTTAGCACTGATTTTAGGCGGAGCGATCGGCAACTTTATTGACCGAATAATTCATAAAGAAGTGGTCGATTTTATTTCAACCGTTTGGGGCAGCTACCATTTTCCTATTTTCAACTTAGCAGACAGTGCGCTGTCGGTTGGAGTCGTCTTGATGCTACTGTACATTATTCTGGACGATCGTAAAACGAAAGGACAAGAGGAATGACTAAAAAAGTATTTCAAGTAGACGCGGACCTAAACGGAGAGCGTCTTGATAAAGCCTTAACCAATTTGAGTGGCGAGAGCCGGTCGCTTGTTCAGACACTTGTAAAAAAACAAGCCGTCTGGGTGAACGGGGAATTGCAAAAGGCTAATTATAAAGTAAAAACAGGTGATGAAATTGCTTATGAAGAACAAGAACCAGAAGAACTCACAATTGAACCTGAAAACATACCGCTCGATATTTATTTTGAAGATCACGACGTTCTCGTTGTAAATAAACCGCAAGGAATGGTTGTTCATCCCGCTGCCGGTCACACAAGCGGAACCCTTGTGAATGCACTGTTATATCATTGTAACGACTTATCAGGCATAAATGGAGTAGTTCGTCCCGGGATTGTCCACCGTATTGATAAAGACACATCCGGACTTCTGATGGTTGCTAAAAACGATGCAGCACATGAATCGCTTTCCGAACAGCTACGTGATAAAACAAGCGACAGAATCTATCTTGCACTTGTTCACGGTGACATCAAACATCAAAAAAGGAACTATAGAAGCTCCAATCGGACGTGCGAAAGAAGATCGGAAAAAAAATGGCGATCTCAGCTGACGGTAAAGAAGCACGAACTCATTTTGAAGTACTTGAGCGTTTCGGTGATTTCACATTGATCAAATGCAAACTGGATACAGGACGAACCCATCAAATTCGGGTGCACATGAAGTATATCGGACACCCGCTTGCGGGCGATCCGAAATACGGACCCAAAAATACAATTAAGGGAGAAGGGCAGTTTCTCCATGCAAGCGAACTCGGATTTACCCATCCAAAAACAGGAGAGCGGATGCATTTTGAAGCCCCACTTCCACAGATTTTCTCAGAAACACTCGATCAGCTCAGAAAAAACAGTTGACTAAAAAACCATTCTTTCGGTCACCGAAAGAATGGTTTTTGTGTTTCTGCTGATATAAGACATCTTTTTTCGTTTTGGTTTGGCGGGTTCTAAGATCAAGTTCATGAAATGGGCTTCTTTTTATTTCAGGATTTAAGAAACCTTCACGTACGCGCTTATCTCGCTGTTTTTTTTGCTTTAGATTTGGCCATAAGCCATTCCTCCTTTTCAAAGAAATCCCAGCTAGCTTAGCACGAGAAAAGTCGAAAGTCAACAAGACGAACCAAAATGATTGTGAATACGTAAAGTGAAACACCAATTCCAAATATTTCTTTTATCGCAGATTTTGTGCTAACATATATGAGGCTATTTGGATCAAGGAAATGCGAAAAGCAAAAAGAGCCACAACTTGATCGCAAAACGGACAGAAGAGGGAGGCATTATATATGACCTATGCACTTGAAATACAAGACTTAAAAAAAGTGTACGCAACAGGCGTTCAAGCCTTACGAGGAATTAACTTAAACGTCGAAGAAGGCGATTTTTATGCACTGCTCGGCCCAAACGGTGCTGGGAAATCGACAACCATTGGAATTATAACTTCACTTGTTAACAAAACATCTGGCAAAGTGAAAGTATTCGGATATGATCTTGACACCGACTTAGTGCGGGCGAAACAGCAAATCGGGCTAGTTCCGCAAGAATTCAATTTCAATCCGTTTGAAACTGTTCAGCAAATTGTGGTTAACCAAGCGGGTTATTACGGGGTTTCGCGCAAAGAAGCGATCAAACGCAGCGAAAAATATTTGAAGCAATCCGATTTATGGGAGAAGCGTCATGTGCGGGCACGCATGCTTTCCGGAGGGATGAAACGCCGCCTGATGATTGCCCGTGCACTCATGCATGAACCACGTCTTCTGATTCTTGACGAACCAACAGCTGGTGTTGACATTGAGCTGCGCCGCGAAATGTGGGAATTTCTTCGTGAGCTGAATGCAAACGGCACGACGATTATCCTTACAACCCATTACTTGGAAGAAGCAGAAATGCTTTGCCGCAATATCGGAATCATTCAATCAGGTGAACTGATCATCAATACAAGTATGAAATCGCTCCTATCAAAATTACAATTTGAAACCTTCATCTTTGATTTAGCCGATTCGAGCAAGACGCCGCAAATTGAAGGCTATAACAGTACACTTGAAGATGAACTGACGCTTGCCGTTGAAGTCGAGCGGGATCAAAATGTTAACCAAATCTTTGAGCAGCTAAGTGCACAAGGAATCAACGTACTTTCAATGCGTAATAAATCGAATCGTTTAGAAGAGCTGTTCCTAAAAATCACAGAAGAAAATCAGCGAGAGGAGGAGAAACATGTTTAACCTTTATTTCACAGCCTTAAAAAGCCTAGCCGTGAAAGAAACGAACCGTTATTTACGGATTTGGGTTCAAACCTTAGTACCGCCAGTGATTACGACTTCGCTTTATTTCGTGATCTTTGGAAATTTGATTGGCGGAAGAATCGGGGAAATGGCAGGTTTTTCCTACATGGAATTTATCGTGCCTGGGCTTATCATGATGTCTGTCATCACGAGTTCCTACGCAAACGTGTCGTCCTCGTTTTTCTCACAAAAGTTCCAGAAAAATATTGAAGAACTGCTGATTGCGCCGGTTCCGACTCACGTTATCATCTGGGGATTTGTCATCGGCGGCATGGGAAGAAGTATTCTCGTCGGAGCACTTGTAACTATCATTTCGCTCTTTTTCGTCCCGCTCCATGTTTTTTCTTGGTCGATGGTTATCCTAACACTCTTGATGACATCCATCTTATTCTCGCTTGCGGGCCTCTTAAATGGTATCTTCGCGCAGTCTTATGATGATGTATCCATCGTTCCAACATTTGTCTTGCAGCCATTAACCTATCTGGGCGGGGTTTTCTACGCCATTTCAATGCTACCGCCATTTTGGCAAATCGTTTCAAAAATCAATCCCATTGTTTATATGATTTCTGGATTCCGCTATGGCTTCCTAGGTGTAGCTGATCTGCCAGTAGTTGTATCCGTGTCAATTTTGGTTGGATTTATTGCTGTACTTTACATGGTCTGCTGGTATTTAATTGACCGCGGCCGCGGACTTAGAAGCTGATTAGAATATAAAAAAAAGAAACGAGCTGATAGTTCTCCTATCAGCTCGTTCTTTTTGCTTGCTGGAAAAAGCAAAATGATGTCTACACAAAGCCAATCATTTAACCCCCTAAATAAAAAAGAAAAACGATTGACAGCACACACTTTTTCAGGTAAGCTTATACCAGTTGAAAAAATCCTTTAAATGTAGTCCAGAGAGGCTAAGAAGGGAACGCTATTTGTACGGGGGCAAAACTGTCTTCATGCAAATCATTAGCTACGCGTATACCCTTTGCCGTCTCGGTAAAGGTTTTTTTGTGTGTAAAAGGAGGAGCTTTATGGGAGATCAGGTTGTCGTTATGGATGCCGCAGCCGTGAAGCGAGCGCTTACCCGCGTCAGTTATGAAATCGTTGAACGGAATAAAGGAACTGATAAGATAGCGATTGTTGGCATTAAAACCCGCGGTATTTACCTCGCGAAACGAATCAAAGAGCGGATTGATGCGCTTGAGGGAACAAACCTCCCGATTGGAAGCGTCGATATTACGCTTTACCGCGATGATCTAAGTTTCAAAGATGAAACAACAAAAGAGCCTTCTGTAAACGGCTCGGATATTCCTTTCTCACTCGAGGGGAAAAAAGTTATCTTGGTAGATGACGTATTATACACGGGGAGAACAGTGCGAGCAGCTATGGATGCGCTGATGGACATCGGCCGCCCTGACGAAATTAGTTTAGCAGTTCTTGCAGACCGAGGTCACCGTGAACTTCCAATTCGTGCTGATTTTGTCGGTAAAAATGTCCCAACTTCTAAAGGGGAACGCATCGAAGTCCACTTAGAAGAAGTAGACGGGGCAGAAGATGCCGTCTTTATCTTAAAAAAATAAACATACAACACTTTTTAAATGCAGTCCAGAGAGGCTTGCGAAGAGTGCCTTATAGATTTTCTTGGATTAGTATGTCTAACTCTAAGAAACCGTTAAGCAAACTCTTCGCAGACGCGAAGAGTTTTTTCGCGCAGAAGGGAGAAAAAAAATGGCAGAGCAAGCAAAACCAGTATTAGATATTCATGAAAAACCGACTTGGAACAAATGGATTATTTTAAGCATTCAGCACTTATTTACCATGTTCGGTTCTACTATTTTTGTACCAAGTGTGACGGGGATGAGTCCTGGTGTTGCGCTTGTTTCAAGCGGACTAGGTACACTCGCATACCTACTAATTACACGCGGGAAAATTCCTGCTTATCTCGGTTCATCCTTTGCTTTTATTCAACCGCTCAGCATGTTTATTCTTGAAGAACATTCGCCGGGTTCGGTTATGGTTGGAACGTTTTCCGTCGGGGTCGTTTATGCGATTGTTTCATTGATCGTTTATTATGCCGGAGTAGACTGGATTCAAAAAGTTCTTCCGCCAGTTGTTGTTGGACCCGTTATCATGGTTATTGGGCTCAGCCTTGCGCCAAGCGCTGCTAATATGGCGATGGGAACCAGTGCAAGTGCAGCAGATTACAACTGGCAATCGGTGGTTGTAGCACTGATTACACTTGCGGCAGCGATTATCGCAATGATGTTCTTCAAAGGCTTTCTCGGTCTGATTCCGATTCTCTTCGGTTTCTTCATCGGATACATTGCGGCGATTCCATTTGGACTTGTGGATTTTTCACTCGTAAAACAAGCAAGTTTCTTCCAAATTCCGGATTTTACCATTCCGTTTGTGACAGCTGATCCGGTTGTGACAGTGACGGTCATTGTTAGTATGGCGCCACTCGCGTTCGTTACAATGGCAGAACATATGGGTCATCAACTCGTACTAAATAAAATTACAAATAGCAACTTCTTTAAAGATCCTGGGTTGCACCGTTCGTTATTAGGTGATGGACTCGCATCGGTTGTCGCATCGCTTGTAGGCGGTCCTCCAGTGACTACTTATGGAGAAAATATAGGTGTGCTTGCTATTACACGGGTCTACAGCGTCTTTGTCATCGGCGGTGCCGCAGTCTTTGCCATTTTGTTCGGCTTTATCGGCTATATCAATGCAGTTATTACATCTGTTCCCCAAGCAGTTCTTGGCGGAATTTCGTTCCTCTTGTTCGGAGTTATCGCTTCAAGCGGGCTGCGAATGATGATCGACAATAAAATCGATTTAAATATCAATCGGAACCTCATCATTACATCTGTTGTTCTTGTGATTGGAATCGGCGGGTTCTTCGTGCAAATCAATTCAGTGAAGATTACCGGGATGGCAATGGCTGCTGTCGTAGGGATTCTTTTAAACTTAATTATTCCGGAGAAGAAAAAAGCCAGCTGATTGATTCTTGCCTCTTTTAGCTGCACTCTAAAAGAGGCATTTTTCTAGCCAAAATGAAATTTTAGAAAAAAGGATGGATGGATAATGAAACATTTAGTGTCAATGGAAGACTTGTCGTTAGAAGAAATCGAAGCACTGCTTGACCGAGCAGACGAGTTTAAGCGTGGCGCCAAATCCGATATGAGCGAGGAGCAGTTCATCGTCAATATGTTCTTTGAACCAAGTACGCGCACGCATTACAGCTTCGAAGTGGCGGAGCGGAAACTTGGCTTGCAAGTAGTCAGCTTCGATGCTGGGGAGTCAAGCGTAACAAAAGGCGAGACACTATATGATACTGTGCTGACCATGCAAGCACTTGGCGTACAGGCAGCCGTAATCAGACATCCTGATGAAAAATTCTATGAAAAACTGGCAGACCTTGAAATAGCCGTGATAAGCGGCGGTGACGGTTGCGGAGAGCATCCAAGCCAGTGCCTGCTTGATCTTTTCACAATTCGTGAACAGTTTGGGAGCTTCAAAGGCCTCAAAATAGCCATTGCTGGTGATATTCTCCACAGCCGAGTAGCGAATTCAAATATGAAAGTCTTGAAACGGCTTGGCGCAGAAATTTTCTTTGCCGGTCCAAAAGAATGGTTTGGTGAAGAAGCGCTTCTCTATGGACGTTACTTAACAACCGATGAAGCGGCTGAAATTGCAGATGTCATCATGCTTTTGCGCGTTCAGCATGAGCGGCATCAAAATGGATCAAACGGTTTTGAAAAGAAAGACTATCACGAGAAATACGGCTTGACAGAACAGCGTGCAGCAAAGATGAAGCAAGAAGCGATCATCATGCATCCAAGTCCAGTGAATCGTGATGTTGAAATTGCAAGTACGCTCGTTGAATCAGAAAAATCGCGGATTGTTGCACAAATGACAAATGGCGTTTTTGTTAGAATGGCAATTTTAGAAGCAGTAATGAATGAAAACAGAAAAGGGGCGGAAAAACATGTATCTAATTAAAGGTGGACAAATTGTGAACGAAATGGGAGATTTGGTCAAACAAGATGTGCTGATCGAAGACGACAAAATTATTAAAATCGCAGACGAAATCGAGAAAAGCGAAGCCGAAGTGATTGACGCGACAGGGAAAATCGTTGCACCGGGCTTAATTGACGTTCATGTTCATTTGCGCGAACCGGGCGGCGAACATAAAGAGACAATCGAATCCGGAACGAAAGCAGCCGCACGAGGTGGTTATACGACCGTTTGCGCGATGCCGAATACGAAGCCGGTACCTGATTCAAAAGAAAAAATGGAACAGCTCGTTAACCGTATAAACGAAACCGCAGCCGTTCGCGTGTTACCCTATGCCTCGATCACAAAAGAACTGGGAACCGAACAACTCGTTGATTTCAGCGGGTTGAAAGCAGCCGGAGCCTTTGCCTTTACAGATGACGGCGTTGGGGTTCAGCTTGCTGGAACGATGTATGAAGCGATGAAGCAGGCCGCAGCGCTTGATATGGCAGTTGTCGCGCATTGTGAAGATAATTCGCTTGTCTATGGCGGTGTTGTTCATGACGGAAAATTTGCAGCCGCAGAAGGCTTAAAAGGAATTCCAAATATCGCAGAATCCGTTCAAATTGCACGGGACGTGTTGCTTGCTGAGGCGGCAGGATGTCACTATCATGTTTGCCATATCTCGACGAAAGAATCAGTTCGTGCCGTAAGAGATGCCAAACGTGCCGGCATTCACGTTACAGCAGAAGTTTCACCGCATCATTTGCTTTTGAACGAAGAGGATATTCCGGGCAATATCGGCAATTGGAAAATGAACCCGCCGCTCCGTAGCAAAGCAGATCAGGAAGCGCTTCTTGAAGGACTTCTTGATGGGACGATCGACTTTATCGCAACCGATCATGCCCCGCATGCCGCGAGTGAAAAAAAATGTACCCATGCAAGAAGCGGCATTCGGGATTGTTGGACTTGAAACAGCCTTTCCGCTACTTTATACACATTTCGTTAAAACAGGCGAGTGGACACTTAAACAATTGCTCGACTGGATGACAGTGAAGCCGGCGGAAGCCTTCAAACTGCCATACGGAAAACTTGCTGTCGGTGACATAGCTGACATTACGATCATCGACTTGGCACGCGAAAAAGACATCAATCCGGATGAGTTCCTGTCGAAGGGGAAAAACACACCATTTGCAGGCGTTCGCTGCTCAGGATACCCAGTTGTAACAATCGCAGCCGGCAAGGTTGCGTATAAGGAGGAAGCATGATGGAAAAACGCATTCTACTACTTGAAGATGGGACATATTTTATCGGTGAGGCAATCGGTTCAGAGAAAGAAACCATCGGCGAAGTCGTGTTCAATACCGGCATGACCGGCTACCAAGAAACCATTACCGACCCGTCTTACTACGGTCAAATGATTACTTTCACCTATCCGCTTGTTGGCAATTATGGGATAAATCGCGATGATTTTGAGTCGATTCAGCCCGTTGTGAAAGGCGTCATCGTCCGAGAAGCCGCTGAATTTGCTTCCAATTGGCGCGAACAAATGACACTTAATGAATTTTTAAAAGAAAAAGATATTCCCGGGATTTCTGGGATTGATACACGCAAATTAACTAAAATGATTCGAAAAGAAGGAACGTTAAAAGGTCTGCTTGCCCCTTATACGAGCGAAACCGACCAAGAAAAATTGCTTCATCACTTGCGCTCCGTTCGGCTTAAAACCGACCAAGTAGCAGAAGTTTCCTCATCGAAGCCGTTCATCAGCCCAGGAGAAGGAAAACGTGTCGTCTTAGTTGATTTTGGAGTAAAAGGCTCGATTTTAAAAGAATTAAATAAACGCAATTGTCACGTCACGGTTGTCCCTTACAACACGAGTGCCGCTGAAATTCTAAGCATGCATCCCGACGGTGTCATGCTCTCCAATGGACCGGGAGACCCAAAAGATGTACCCGAAGCAATCGAAATGATTAGGGGGATTCAAGGTGTCATTCCACTTTTCGGCATTTGCCTTGGACATCAGCTATTTGCGCTCGCGAACGGGGCAGATACCTTTAAACTCAAATTTGGCCATCGCGGCGCCAACCATCCTGTAAAAGAACTGGCGAGCGGACGAGTCGATTTTACCGCTCAAAATCATGGTTATGCAGTCGATGCAGACTCCGTTTCTGGAACAGACATGGTCGTGACCCATATCGAATTAAACGACGGCACAGTTGAAGGACTTGCCCATGCAAATTATCCGGCATACACAGTACAGTACCATCCAGAAGCGAATCCGGGACCAGATGATGTGAACTATCTATTTGATCAATTTATCGAAATGATGGACTTAGAACGGGAAGGACGGATGACAAATGCCTAAAAGAACAGATATAGAAACGATCCTTGTGATCGGAAGCGGCCCAATCGTGATTGGCCAAGCGGCAGAGTTTGACTATGCAGGAACACAAGCGTGCTTAAGTCTGAAGGAAGAAGGCTATCGTGTCGTACTCGTTAACTCCAACCCAGCGACCATCATGACAGACGTCGAAATGGCAGACAAAGTCTACATTGAGCCGATTACGCTCGACTTCGTCTCGCGCATTATCAGAAAAGAGCGACCTTCTGCGATTTTACCAACACTCGGCGGCCAAACTGGCTTAAACATGGCGATGGAACTTGCGAATGCCGGCATCCTTGAAGAAATGAATGTCGAAGTACTTGGAACTGATCTTACGGCAATCAAAAAAGCCGAAGACCGCGAAGAATTCCGCAACTTGATGCGTGAACTGAATCAACCTGTTCCAGAAAGTGAAATTATCCATTCGCTTGAAGAAGCCCGCAGTTTTGTTGAAGAAATCGGTTATCCAGTAATCGTTCGTCCGGCTTATACACTTGGCGGATCGGGCGGCGGTATTTGCCATAACGATAGTGACTTGCATGAAATCGTGGCAAGCGGCTTAAAACTAAGCCCCGTTACGCAGTGCCTGCTCGAAAAAAGCATTGCCGGCTTTAAAGAAATCGAATATGAAGTTATGCGTGATTCCAATGATAATGCGATGGTCGTCTGCAATATGGAAAATATCGACCCAGTCGGTGTACATACTGGCGATTCGATCGTAGTGGCTCCAAGCCAAACACTTTCAGATCGAGAATACCAAATGCTGCGCGATGTGTCGCTTAAAATTATCCGCGCGCTTGAAATTGAAGGCGGCTGTAACGTTCAGCTTGCGCTTGATCCAGACAGCTATGACTATTATGTAATTGAAGTGAATCCGCGTGTCAGCAGAAGCTCGGCGCTCGCATCGAAAGCGACCGGCTATCCGATTGCAAAATTGGCTGCTAAAATTGCCGTGGGACTAACACTTGATGAAATCAAAAACCCAGTAACTGAAACCACTTATGCGCACTTTGAACCCGCGCTTGACTATGTCGTTGCAAAAATTCCGCGCTTCCCGTTCGATAAATTTGAATCGGGCGACCGGAGACTTGGCACACAAATGAAAGCAACTGGCGAAGTGATGGCGATTGGCCGGAGCTGGGAAGAAGCCTTGCTGAAAGCTGTCCGCTCGCTTGAAATCGGCTGCGATCATTTGTATCTTGAAGAAGCAGAACAAGCTTCGGATGAAGAACGCGACCAAAAAATCCGCTTCCCAGAAGATGATCGTTTATTTTTCCTTGCAGCCGCACTGAGAAAAGGCGAAACGATCGAAAGTTTGCATGAGAAGACGAAAATCGATTTATTCTTCCTCCATAAGCTGAAGAAAATCATAGATATGGAACAGCAGGTTAGGGAAAACAAATTCGCCAAGGAAACCTTACACGAAGCGAAGCGCCTTGGCATTTCGGACGCATTCCTTGCCAAAGTTTGGGAAGTTCCAGAGCAAGAAATCTATGCACTCCGGAAAGAAGCAGATATTTTCCCTGTCTTTAAAATGGTAGACACTTGCGCGGCCGAGTTTGAATCCGCGACACCTTACTTTTACAGCAGCTATGAAGATGAAAACGAGTCGCTCCGCTCGGAAAAAGAAAGCGTGATTGTACTTGGTAGCGGTCCAATCCGGATCGGACAAGGCGTTGAGTTTGACTACGCGACGGTTCATTCCGTTTGGGCCATCCAACAAGCAGGCTACGAAGCGATTATCATCAATAACAATCCAGAAACCGTTTCAACCGATTTCTCGATTTCCGATAAGCTGTACTTTGAACCGCTAACGCTTGAAGATGTGATGCATGTCATCGAACTCGAGCAGCCGATCGGTGTTGTCGTCCAGTTTGGCGGTCAAACAGCGATCAACCTCGCAGAAGGCCTTGCAGCGCGCGGTGTCAAAATTCTCGGTACGAGTCTCGAAGACATTGACCGCGCTGAAAACCGGGATGAATTCGAGAAGGCGCTTGCTGAACTTGGGATTCCGCAACCGGCTGGAAAAACGGCTACATCAGTCGATGAAGCCGTAAAAGTGGCAGACCGAATCGGCTATCCCGTCCTTGTTCGTCCATCTTATGTGCTCGGCGGGCGTGCAATGGAAATTGTCGAATCAGAAGAAGCATTGCGTTATTACATGGAAAATGCCGTAAAAGTGAATCCAAAACATCCTGTACTGGTTGACCGCTATGTGAGCGGACGCGAGGTCGAAGTGGATGCAATCAGTGACGGGGAAACAGTTCTGATTCCGGGTATCATGGAGCACATCGAACGTGCAGGCGTTCACTCGGGCGATTCAATTGCGGTTTATCCTTCGCAAAGTTTAAGCGCCGCCGTGAAAGAAGCGATTACGGATTATACAACGAAGCTTGCGAAAGGACTTGGCATCATCGGGATGCTGAACATTCAATATGTCGTAAGCGGCGAAGAAGTATTTGTGATTGAAGTCAATCCGCGCTCAAGTAGAACTGCGCCATTCTTAAGCAAAATTACGGAAATTCCGATGGCGAACCTCGCGACGAAAGTGATTCTTGGACAAAAGCTGGCTGATTTAGGTTACGGTACAGGGCTTGCTCCAGAAAAACAAGAAATCTTCGTGAAGGTTCCGGTCTTCTCGTTTGCCAAACTGCGCAGTGTGGATACCTCACTCGGCCCAGAAATGAAATCAACAGGTGAAGTGATGGGGAAAGATGTGACACTTGAAAAAGCCCTCTACAAAGGTTTTGTTGCAAGCGGAACAAAGCTGCCGGATTACGGTACGGTTCTTCTGACTGTGGCAGACCGCGATAAAGCGGAAGCGATTAAACTGGCAGAGCGCTTTAACAAAATCGGCTTTACGATCATGGCAACATCTGGAACAGCTAAAGCGCTTGAAGCAGAACAAATTCCGGTACAAGCGGTTAAAAAAAATCGGCGAAAATCACGAAACATTGATTGATTATATTCGAAATGGTCAAATTGCGCTCGTTGTAAATACGATGACAAGCGGGAAACGCAAGGAACGCGACGGCTTCCAAATTCGACGTGAATCAGTTGAAAATGGGGTAGCGGTTTGTACTTCGCTTGATACCGCTGAGGCAATTTTAAGGGTGCTTGAATCACGCTCATTTGAACTGGAAGCCATTCAAGCCAACTAAAAGAAACGGGAAGCGGGGACGAGAAATGGATTTTGAAAATATGAAAGTCGTACGGCAAACTGAAATAGCTGATCAAATTTTCGAATTGGTTCTCTCTGGCAAAAATGTCGCCGGGATGAAACCGGGGCAGTTCTTGATGGTGCGCCCGGCGCGGGAAGATTTGCTTTTAAGACGCCCGATCAGTATTGCTGCCTATGATAAGGAAAAGTCGGAATGCACATTAATTTACCGCGCGAGCGGCGACGGAACGAAAGCGATGGCAAATTTGCAAGCAGGAAATACGGCTGATGTGATTGGTCCACTTGGTAGCGGTTTTCCGGTAGAGGATTTAATGGGCAAAGAAGTACTGCTTGTCGGAGGCGGAATCGGAGTTCCGCCGCTATACGAGCTTGGGAAAGAACTTGCTGGAAAAGGGGCTAAGGTGACATTCATCAGTGGATTTGAATCGAAGAAGGACGCTTTTTTGGTCGATGAAATGAGCGAATTCGGCGAGGTTTATGTCAGCACGGTAGATGGATCGCTTGGAACTAAAGGATTTGTAACAGATGTAACAAAGGAACTTTCGATCACACCGAAACGCGTTTACAGCTGCGGTCCGCTCGCGATGCTAAAAGCGGTTCAAGCCGCTTATCCGGGAAGTAGCACTTATCTTTCGCTTGAAGAACGAATGGCTTGCGGAATTGGTGCTTGCTACGCTTGTGTTTGCGAGTCGGCAAAAGAAGGTATTCAGCAATTTAAAGTCTGTACTGACGGCCCGGTTTTTCGGGCAGATGAGGTGAAACTATGAATCGGTTAGCAGTTAAAATACCTGGACTCGACTTGAAAAATCCTGTGATGCCTGCTTCCGGCTGTTTCGGATTTGGCCGTGAATACGCTGATTTATATGATTTGAATAAGCTTGGAGCTATCATGATTAAAGCGTGTACCCCAGAACCGCGGCTTGGCAATCCAACACCGCGTGTAGCGGAAACCCCAAGCGGAATGTTAAATGCGATCGGCTTGCAAAACCCCGGTCTTGAAAAAATTATGGCGGAGGAACTTCCATTTCTTGAACACTATGAGACACCGATCATCGCGAACGTTGCGGGAGCGACACAAGAGGATTATGTTGAAGTGTGCGCGCGCATCGGCGACAGCCCAGCTGTTAAAGCGATTGAACTAAATATCTCATGTCCGAATGTAAAAGAAGGTGGCATTACATTTGGAACCGATCCTGAGGTGGCGCACCGCTTAACAAAAGCTGTAAAGGAAGTGGCGAAAGTTCCGGTTTATGTCAAACTCAGCCCGAATGTGACAGATATTGTAGCGATTGCGCAAGCGATTGAAGCGGCAGGAGCAGATGGGCTTACGATGATCAATACGCTGCTTGGGATGCGAATCGATTTGAAAACTCGTCGCCCGATTATTGCGAATCAAACAGGCGGACTTTCCGGACCTGCGATTAAACCTGTCGCGATCCGAATGATTCATCAAGTACGAACGGTCTCCAATTTGCCGATTATCGGAATGGGTGGCATTGCAACGGTGGATGATATTCTTGGATTTTTGATTGCCGGCGCTGATGCGGTTGCTGTTGGAACGATGAACTTTACCGACCCGTTTATTTGTCCGAAGCTGATCGAGGCACTTCCAAAGCGGATGGATGAACTCGGAATTGAAAGCCTAAGTGATCTTAAAAAGGAGCGAAATAAATGATAATGACAGACCCGATTATTGCGCTTGATTTTCCTTCTGCTCATGAAGCGGAAGCCTTTCTAAGCCGTTTTCAGAATCAAAAACTAGCGCTTAAAGTTGGAATGGAGCTGTTTTATGCAGAAGGACCGGAATTCGTCCTTCGATTGAAAGAACAAGGTCACTTCGTCTTTCTCGACTTAAAACTACACGACATTCCAAACACAGTAGAACGAGCGATGACGTCACTTGCCCGACTTGGTGTTGATCTCGTTAATGTACACGCAGCCGGCGGCAAAAAGATGATGGAGGCTGCACTGAGAGGTCTTGAAGCGGGTAGTAAAACAAGTGGTATGCGACCGAAATTAATAGCAGTCACTCAGCTTACAAGCACAAGCGAAGCCGAAATGCAGCAAGAGCAATTGATCCCAGTTCCGCTAGAAGAATCAGTTCTTCATTACAGCAAACTGGCAGAGCAAGCCGGTCTTGACGGCGTGGTTTGTTCTTCACTTGAAGCGTCTGCGATTAAACAGCATACACGTGCCGATTTTCTATGTGTTACGCCGGGAATTCGGATGTCAGCTGATTCAAGCGATGATCAAAAACGTGTTGTCACACCACGCGAAGCACGTGATCGAAAAGCAAGTGCGATCGTTGTCGGACGTCCGATTACACGTGCTGAAAATCCAAAAGAAGCTTACGAAGAGGTAACAAAGGAGTGGAACAAATGACAGCGAAACAAACTGCTGAAGCGTTATTAAAAATTAAAGCCGTATTTTTACAACCAAATGATCCGTTTACTTGGGCATCAGGGATCAAATCCCCGATTTATTGCGATAATCGTTTGACACTTGGATTTCCAGAAATCCGTAAGATGATCGCACAAAATTTGGCAGACTTGATTCGGCGCGACTATAGCGACGCTGACGTCATTGCTGGAACAGCGACAGCGGGAATTCCTCATGCGGCATGGGTGAGTGATATTCTTGATCTGCCAATGGTCTATGTGCGCGGCGAAGCGAAAAAACACGGTAAAAGGCAATCAAATTGAAGGCCCCATTAAACCTGGGCAAAAAGTTGTTGTGATTGAAGACTTGATTTCAACTGGCGGAAGCTCGCTTAAAGCAGTGGAAGCATTAGAAGCAGCTGGATGCGATGTGCTTGGTATCGCTGCGATTTTTACTTATGGACTACCGGAAGGGAAGCGGCGTTTTGAAGAAGCGGGCGTAAAACTTGAGACGCTTACAAATTACGACACCTTAATTGAAGTGGCGCTTGCTGAAGGCTATGTGACAGACGCGGATATGGAAACATTGCGCGAGTGGAAAAAAGATCCGGCCGGATTTCGTTAACTAGCAACTCAATTTTAACTAGAAAATGAAAGTGTCATTAGTTTTTGATATAATACTAGTGACACTTTTTTGTGAGGTTTTGGAGGCGGCACATTTCTCGAGCTTCTGAAAACGATCATTAGAATAGGGGATGTGACTGCATATGAAACGTATTTTAATTCGTTCTGGGATGCGCCCAACGGATGTTTATACATCTGAGGATATCTACTTAAAAGATCGAACGGGATTTAATAATGGTAATTTAGCCTATCAGTACAGTATTTACCGTACGCTTTGGCAGGAAGGAACTGAGCTTTTGCCCGATGAACTTTCCTTCGATCCGAACCGGGCGGCACGTTACAATGAAGAATTCGATGCTTATGTGATTCCACTTGCTGATGCGTTCCGGGAAGATTTCAGACCAGCGCTCAGAAACTATACGAAGCTGATCAAACAGCTTAAAATCCCCGTCATCGTAACGGGAGTAGGTCTAAGAGCAGAATTTGAGCCTCAGCTTGAAAACGGCTTTTCATTTGACGAGGATGTACGCGAATTTGTAAAAGCTGTACTTGAGAAATCAGCTCGACTTGGTTTGCGCGGCGAAATCACGGGAGACTATTTAAAGACTCTTGGTTTTAAAGAAGGGGAGGACTATCAAGTCATCGGCTGTCCGTCGCTTTATACATTTGGAAACGAGCTTAAAATCCGTGATTTGAAACTGAATCCTGATTCACTTATTGCGATCAATGCTTCGCCGGTCTCAACCGAAACTAGCTTGAATTTTTTAAACAAGATCATCGATACCCATCCTAATTATTACTTTATCCCGCAGCACCTTGATGAGTTTCAGATGATGTATGCTGGCGGGCCGGATATTACAAGCGATCGCCCCAGTTATCCGACTTCAATTCAAGATCGTTATTATCGTGATGGACGTGTAAAATACTTCACGAATATGCCACGGTGGTATGACTTCATGCGCCAAGCAGATTTTAGTATAGGACCACGTCTACATGGCAATGTTGTGCCGACGATCGTCGGCACACCGAACATTTCTTTTGTGCAGGATGCGAGGATGCGTGAACTAGCGGCGTATCATCATTTGCCGCACGTAACAGCTTCGGAACTCGAGACAATTCCAGATCTCGAAACGCTTCTTGAGAAGGTTGACTTGAAGGGGGCGGAGCACGTTCAAAAACGCAATTTTGAAACGTTTATCGAATTTTTAGGTGCGAATGAACTTCCACATATTTATGAAGCGGATCAAAATCGCAAGGAAGCTCCGATGGACAAAGAAATTGAGGCACTTCATTTCCCAAAAAGCGCGAAACCAATCACGGTACTAAAAGGCGATAAACTGTTGCTTAGATTGCGCTCGGCTGCGAACACGCTGAAAGAACGGCACGAAGTCAAGGTGAATTACGAAAACCACCGGCGCGATTATCAAATTCGCGGCTTAAATGGCACGGTTCAGAAAAATGAACAAGCGTTAAAAGCCGCTGCTGAGAAAAATCAACAAACGATGAGCAAATTGCAAAAAACTGAGCAGGCGCTTGCTGCTTCCGAGAAGACGAATCAAAAATTGCTTGCCGAAATTAAACACTATCGAGGTACACTGAACCGTAAAGCTGTCAAAGCGACGCTTGCTTTCACCGATTCGCTTGCAAAACTTCGTGGTTCAAAAAAATAAAAGAAAAAAGCATCAAAATCGAAATTGATTTTGATGCTTTTTTAAGCTTTGGCAGCTTGAAACATTGGAGTTGGGAGCGGTAAATCAATACCCGCTTCAAGCAGAGCTTCACGAATCGCTTTTAACAAACCACGCTGAACATTGAATTGCTCCCCGTTTACAGCGGTTCCGACCACGCGGATAATTTGTGTGGAACCATCGGTGCTTTCAACACCGAGCACGGTTGGTGTATCAATGATATTTGGATTGCTGGCTTTTTCGTTTGCACAAACGTGATTAATAATCTGCATGGCTTTTTCAGTATCCGCAGTTGGACTGATCGAAATATCAATTAAAACTCGCATATTGCCACGCGAATGGTTGCTGACAACGGTAATTTGGCGGTTCGGAATAAAGTGAAGTGTGCCGTCAAAATCGCGTACTTGAGTTGTCCGCAACCCTAAATTTTCAACGATCCCGTTAACTGGGTCAATCGTAATGTTATCGCCGACATCAAGTTGGCGTTCAAGTAAAATAAAAAATCCGGTGACAACATCGCTTACAAGTCCTTGTGCCCCGAAAGCAATGGCAAGACTCGCGACACCAGCTCCGGCGATAATCGCTGTGACATTAATAAAATTCTGCAAAATCAAAATCGCCACGACAAAAAAGAGAACATAACCGTAAAGATTTAAAATCAAACCTTCAAGTGTACTAGCTCGACTTGCAGAAACGGCCGGATTAAGTCGGTATTTTTTTGAAAAAAACTTTTGATCATTTTTGAGCCCGCAAATTTTAGAATAAAATAAAGGATAACTAAAATAAGAATTTCCAAGCCAACCGCAATAACTTTGGCAAAGACGGCATCCCAATCAATTGAATCAAACCATTTGGTAAAATAAGCCAAGTTTTCTGTCACATCCTTGCTTGTAGAATAGCCATTCCAACTTATTTTTACTTCCAGCTGAAATGTTCCTGTCTATTCTATCAAACGAACGAAAACGAAAACAACTAAAAAAACGCTAAAAGCGAGAAGCCGCAACAAATTTAATGGTCTTCTAAAAAAAGTACTTGCATTTTTTTAAAGAAGGGGGTAATATAAAAGTGCAAAAGATACGATATCGTTTTCATGTTACTGTTACGAACAGGCATGGAAGGTTATGAACGGGTATAAAAGCCGTTTCTATACTTTCCGTGCCTTTTTTATTTTAAAAAGTAATGATGGAAGAATCCTTGAGGAGGAAAGAAATATGTTTAAAAAAAATGTTTAAAAAAGAAAAAGAAGAGACAATCTTTGCGCATGCAACGGGAACTTTTGTGGCGCTTGAAGAAGTTCCAGATCCAGTTTTCAGCGGGAAAATGATGGGAGAAGGAATCGCAATTAAACCGACTGACGGAGTGATCGTCGCTCCAGTTGATGGGGAAATTATTCAACTAGCTGAGACTAAGCATGCCTTTGGAATACGCACTGCTTTAGGAGAAGAAATTTTGGTTCACATTGGTCTTGAAACCGTTGCTCTTAAAGGGGAAGGGTTTGAAGTGCTTACCAAGATGGGGGCGCACGTTAAAAAAGGCGAGCCGCTCATTAAAGCAGATCTTGCATATATCGAAGCAAATGCGGCGAGTACGATCATTCCAATGGTTGTAACAAACAGTCCAGAAGATAAATTTGAGTTTGACTGGAAAAATGTTACGGCAACCGTTGCAGGTGAAACAGAAAGTTTTTGTAACAAAACTAAAATAAGAAGCAGAAGAAGCTTTCCTGATTTTTATTTGATAATTAAGGGGCGAGGAAGTCGAGATGAAGATTATTCGGATTTTAAATAACAATGCTGTCATCATCCAAGACGGTGATGAAGAAAAAGTAGCCATCGGAGCCGGCATTGCCTTCAACAAAAAAAAGAAATGATGTCGTTCCTGCGAATAAAATCGAAAAAATGTTTGTTATGCAGGATGAATCCGAATCCGAACACTTCCAAGAATTGCTGAAACGCATTAATGAAGAGTATTTTGCCGTTTCTGAGGAAATTATTTCCTATGCAGAAGCTGCACTATCTTTTAAACTCAGCGAGCACATCCACATCTCGCTTACCGACCATCTCGCTTTCTCGATTGAACGCTTAAAAGAAGGAATCATTTTGCAAAATCGTTTGCTCAATGAGATCAAAGTGCTTTATGAGCCGGAATTTAAAATTGGCATGTGGGCGATCAATCATGTAAAAGAACGATTTGGAATTGATATGCCAATTGATGAAGCAGCATATATTGCACTTCATATTCATACAGCAAAAATCGGTTCGAGAGACATCCATCAAAGTGTTCGCCAAGCTTCAATTATTGCAAGCATGGTAGAAGTGATCTCAAGTGAACTCTCACTTTCATTGTCGGGACAAGACATCGCTTATGAGCGCTTGATCACCCATCTGCGATTTGTGTTAAACCGCGTTGAGAAAAAAGAGCTCCACACGATGGATAAAGAAATGCTCGACATGATCAAAAAGAAATTTGAATTTAGTTTTAATACTGCAATGAAAGTGTCAGAACTGCTCGAAAGAGACTACAAAATGACGCTTCCAGAAGCGGAATTAGGATATATTGCTCTTCATGTTGAAAGACTAAGGAGTTTTTGGGGAAAATAAAATTTTTTAGGAGGATTTAGATTATGGACGTTTTAAAACGATTCGCAATTGGCGCTGTCTACCCGATTGTCGCACTCATCATTATTGGGATCTTCTGGCTTGCTCAAGCTGCAACTGGAATGAAAGCAATAGATTCGATCTATCAAGGACTTATCTTAATGTTCCCGCTGATTGTTTCAATGGGAATTGCTATCGGAATGGCAAAAGATCACAGCGGAGCTTCAGCTCTAGCAGGGGCAGTAGGCTGGCTCGTTTATGCGGCTGTCATTGTTTCACTGAATTTTCCGAAAAACGGGGTATTTACACCTACTGAGTTTTCGGCAAACTTCAACTTTTTAAGCGGAATTTATATGGGAATTGCTGCAGGTGTTCTTTACAATAAATTCTATAACATTCGTTTACCTGAATGGCTTGCTTTCTTTGGCGGACGTCGTTTCGTTCCGATTATTACATCAGTTGTCGCGCTGTTCATCGGAGCATTTGTTGCGGCAATATTCTAGAAAATACACTAAAAATGAAATGGAGGAAATGAAATGTTAGGTGGGCTTCAAAAAATAGGGAAAGCACTAATGCTTCCAATTGCTGTACTTCCAGCAGCCGGATTATTAAACCGTCTCGGAGCAGATGATGTGTTCAATGTACCATTCATCCATTCAGGCGGGGCAGCACTTTTCACATTTTTATCATTACTATTTGCGATCGGGATTTCGATCGGTTTATCGAAAGACAATAGCGGAGCAGCCGGATTAAACGGTGCGATTGTCTTCTTGATTCTAAACTTCGGAGTAATCGGCGTAAATTCAAGCATCAACATGGGCGTTTTCGCCGGCTTTATTGCGGGTCTTGTTGCTCCGATTCTTTATAACTATCTCTATGACAAAAAAATCTTTGGTAATCAAGAATTCTTTGACGGGAAGCATGTCGCGATCATCATTAATGCGATCTTAGCTTTGCTGCTTGTCCTCGTATTCGGGATTGCATGGCCGACTATCCAAGGCTGGCTTGATGCAATCAATGGTTGGATCACAAGCGCTGGCGCATTCGGTGCATCAGTATTTGGTATCCTAAACCGTGCTTTGATCCCAACTGGACTTCATCACGTACTGAATACGTATCTCTGGTTCGGTTACGGTGACTTTGTCGATGCAGCTGGGCAAATGGTTCACGGCGATATCAACCGCTTCTTTGCGGGCGATCCGACAGCTGGAACGTTCCAAGTTGGCTTCTTCCCAATCATGATGTTTGGCCTTCCAGGCGCAGCATTTGCGATGTACTTGGCATCGAAGAAGAAAAACCGTCCAGAAGTAGGCGGGATGATGCTTTCACTCGCTATCACAGCATTTTTAACTGGGATCACAGAACCGATTGAATTTACCTTCATGTTTATCGCACCATTCTTATACGGTATCCATGCCATCCTAACTGGTGTCTCGATGTTTGTAACAAACCTGCTTGGCATTAAACTTGGCTTCACCTTTAGTGCCGGCGCCATTGACTTTGGACTCAACTTTACGAAAGGTCATAATGCGTGGCAGCTTATTCCAATCGGTTTGATCTTTGCACTGATTTACTTTGTTTTATTCTACTTCATCATCAAGAAGTTTGATCTTAAAACGCCAGGTCGTGAAGATGAAACAGAAGAAAGCTTGGCGATGGAAATGCCAAATGCGAGTGTTCAAACAGCGTCAGCTGCACTCGGGGCAACAGAGGCAGATTTACCTGAAAACGGCAAAGTCGACAAGTACGAGCAAATGGCACGCGGTTATCTTGGCGGCCTTGGTGGCGAAGATAACTTAGTCAAAATAGACAATTGTACAACACGTTTGCGTCTTCAAGTAAAAGACGCGGATATGCTGAATGAAGCAGCACTTAAAAAATCAGGTGCTCGCGGAGTTGTCAAAATCAATAAAGAAAATGTGCAGATTATCGTCGGAGCAGATGTAGAATTTGTTGCAGATAAAATGCGCGATATGACTGGAAAATAAGAAAAAAGCGATGAACCGAGAGGGTTCATCGCTTTTTTTAGATGGCTTAAGCAAGCGCATCTTGATAGCATTCTTTTAAAATAAAGTTTAAATAGAGCATCCGAATACCTAGAACATAGCGTTTTTCAAGCGGTAAAGCTTCTGGGTTTTGCATGAATTGTTCCAGTTCGGAAACGGAAACTTTGCCGTAGAGCGCAAGCGTTTCGTAGCTGAAATCAAAATAATAAGCGAGCTGAGAGATCACAGCGCGTACTTTTTCATCTTCACTCGTCTTATCGAAACCATCTGCCATAAAGAACAGTGCGTATTCAGCTTGAGAAATCTGTGGATCGTTTTTAAAATCTGCATTCTGCTTATAATCTGCGGGGATTTTCGATAGGTCGATTGAAAATATTTTTTCTAAGCTTTTTTTTGCTGATGTTGTATTCCGATTCCAGAATGTCTACGTATTTATGTAGATTTGAGTCAAACAAGGCATTAATCCCCCTTCGAGATTTATACTAGTATTATATCATATTTAAACTTGAAATCATCCCTCTTTTTCTGGATAATAAAAAAAGATTGGAGAGGATATAAATGCTAGAAGTGATTGTTCAAAATGGAAAGGACGCTGAACTTGCAAGTAAGTACGGAGCAGATCGTCTGGAAGTTGTGTCAGCGATTAGCGAAGGAGGCTTACGCCAAGTTATGGTGCAATAAAAGAAATTATTCGCGCTACTGAGGTTCCGGCGATGATGATGATTCGACCGCATAGCTATTCATTCGTGTATAGTGCCTCAGATCAGCAGGCGATGCGACGTGATATTGAACTTGCAGGAGAGCTTGGTGTAGCTGGGATTGTTTTTGGGGCGCTGACAGCAGAAGGTGAGATTGATACCACTCTTCTTGAGCAGGTGATTGACTGGAAAGGCGAGTTGAAGCTGACCTTTCACCGGGCAATTGAGTCGGCAAAAGATATTGAAGCAGCTTACAAAACCTTAAGAATATACGGGGAAAAGATTGACCAAGTGCTGACATCTGGCGGCACAGCAAGCGCTGCCAATTCGATTCCCCGCTTAAAAAGCTGGATCAGTGATAGCTTAGCGAATCCAGACTCCTTTGAGATTCTGGTCGGCAGCGGTGTAACCGATCATAATATTGCTGAACTGCATGCTGCACTTCATAACAGCCAGTATCATGTGGGCAGCGGCGCGCGACGTGAAAGCCGTTTTGATGAACAGCTTGATGCTGAGCGAATCAAACGTATTAAACACGTGATTGAAGCCTGAATCGCTGTAGCTATCCGATGCGAGATAAGCTATAATGAAAGGAACGAAAAAAATCAAAAGGTGGATAAACTGTGGAAAATTTAATTGGGAAAAGCACGGTTATGAAGGTAAAAGAAGTTTTAGCTGACGGCTTTTTACTAGAAAAAGAAGAAACGACCGTTAAACTTAAAAAAGGAAACAGCAATCGGCTCGATTTGGCTGTCGGTGAAGAGGTGCAGGTCTTTCTCTATATTGATTATGATCATGAAGTGACTGCAACGACTACCATTCCAAAGGTTCAAGTGGCACATTACGGTTTTGGAACAGTAACAGATGTCAGAAAAGATTTAGGCGTATTCGTTGATATTGGAATCGAAAAGGATATAGTGGTTTCGATGGATGATATGCCAGCGCTATCTCATCTTTGGCCCAAAAAAGGCGACCGTTTGATGATCGCTTTGCGGCTTGATGATAAAGAGCGTATTTGGGGTGTGCTTGGTACTGAAAAAGAATACAAGACCATCGCAAAACCTGCTCCTAAAGACATGTTCAATCAAAATGTTTCAGGTACCGTGTATCGCTTGCTTAAAATTGGTTCCTTCATTTACACTGACAACGGCTATATTGGCTTTATTCATGAAAGTGAACGTACTTCAGAACCACGTTTAGGCGAATATGTAAAGGCGCGAGTTATCGCTGTTAAACCCGACGGCTCTGTCAATTTGTCGCTTCGAGGACGTGCTTATGAAGTGCTCGATGATGATGCAGAAATGATTCTGACGTATTTACGAAGCGTTGGCGGCGAAATGGGCTTCGGCGATAAATCGAATCCCGATGCAATCCGCGCAAAATTCGGAATCAGCAAAGCGCAGTTTAAGCGAGCGCTTGGAACGCTGATGAAAGCAGGTCGAGTCACACAGCAAGCCGGACTGATCACGAAGCTTAATGAAACAGATTCCGACTAAAGTATGAGAGAGGGGTACACCCAGAGCGGTTTGCCCCTAATCTCGTAACTTTTTATAATAAACGTAAGAATAGCTTCGTGTGAAGAAAAGGAGGTGCCGCTATGAAGAAAATTGAGAGTTCGACACTCTTTTTATTTTTGATTATTGTTGCGCTTGGGATTGGGCTTGAAATGCTTTTTAAATGGCAGCTTTTAGTTGTTTTCGCGCTTGGAATCATTTTCCTCTATGCTTCGAGACGACCAGAACTTTCAAAGAAAAAGCAGCGTAATCGATTATTTTTAGCTGCTGTTTTAATTTTGCTTGCCGTACTTTTAACTTCAACATTCAAAGTTGGAATCGTCATTTTAGGGATTTTTGCTATTTTCCATTATATTAACCGAAAACGTGCACCTGAACTTTTGATGATCGAAACGCGTGAAACGGATAAAAAAACAGATAATGTCAATCATTTCATCAAAAATCAATGGTTTGGTAATCAACGAGTGCTTGATGTCGTTTACGAATGGGATGATATCAACATTCAAACGGGAATCGGGGATACGATTATTGATCTTGGAAATACCGTCCTACCAACTGGTGAAAGCGTCATTATGATCCGCAGCATCTCTGGCAAAATTCGCTTGCTCGTTCCGTTTGATATTGGAGTTTGTCTCGAACATTCTGCTATTTTCGGGAAATTGCAATATGATAAAAAAAAGTACTGCGATTCAAAATAATTCAATCAAGCTCTATTCAGATAACTATGAAACTGCCGCACGGAAAGTCAAAATTGTTACATCTGTTGTGCTTGGAGATTTAGAGGTGATTCGCCTATGACTTATACACGCGCACAGATGCTTTTATGTTCAGTGCTTCTGTTTGTCTGTTCACTGATTGGTAGCTTAATTTATTATTTCGTAAGTGATATCAGCTGGTATGAATTTTTAATCGGTGTGAAGATTCTTTATTTGCCCTTTATTATTTTTGTTCCGCTGACTTCGATACTAGCCGGACTAATTATTGGAGCGCTGTCGGGTTATTTAATCAAGCAAAAGTTTGAAGGCATTGATTTTGCGATTCGCTTGCTTGAGCAGGGTGATCTTGAAAAGAAAACACAAGAAGAGGAAGAAGAAACTTTTAGCGAAGTTGTGCAAGTCTACAAGCAAATTGATCGACTACGTGATAAAATGAAATCGCAAACTCTTTTAACCCAAAAAATTGCTAATGAAAAAGCTGAAATAAGTGGAGAAACGAAAGAAGCGATTCTTTCAGAAGAGCGTCATCGTATTGCACGGGAACTCCATGATTCAGTGAGTCAGCAGCTTTTCGCTGCGATGATGCTTCTTTCTGCGCTTAATGAACAAGTCGAAAACGATGCTTCACCAGTGCTTAAAAAACAGCTTAAAATGGTCGAGTCTATTGTAAACGAATCTCAATCAGAGATGCGGGCTTTGCTTCTCCATCTTCGCCCTACACAACTTGAAGGTAAATCGCTGAAAAAAGGGATGGAACAGTTACTAAAAGAACTTACGACAAAGCTGCCGATCAAAGTGGAATGGCAAATCGAAGAATTCAAATTACAAAAAGGAATCGAAGACCATCTATTTCGGATTGTACAAGAACTCCTTTCGAATACACTGCGTCATTCTAAAGCCGATCTCTTAGAAGTGCGCTTTGTCAAAATTGATAACATGGCTGTTTTAAAAGTAGTAGATGACGGGGTTGGTTTTGATATGAACACGGTTCCGCAAGGCTCATACGGACTGCAGAATATGCGTGAACGGGTAGAAGAATTTGGTGGGACGATCAAGATTATCAGTTTTCCCGGACGAGGAACAAGTGTGGAAATTAAAATACCTTTAGTGACTGAGAAGGAAGTGGACGAAGAATGATAAAAGTATTATTAGTAGATGATCATGAAATGGTGCGTATCGGCGTATCTGCTTATTTGTCTGTCCAGGATGATATGGAAGTTGTCGGCGAAGCTGAAAATGGTCGTGAAGGGGCAGATATGGCGCTTGAGCTCCGCCCAGATATTATTTTGATGGATCTTGTGATGGATGAAATGGACGGAATCGAGGCTACAAAAGAAATCATGCAAAAATGGAAAGAAGCTAAGATTATTATTGTAACGAGCTTTATCGACGACGAAAAAGTCTATCCGGCACTCGAAGCCGGTGCAAGCAGTTACATGCTGAAAACATCCACTGCAAGTGAAATTGCAGATGCAATTCGTGCTACATACGGTGGGGATTCTGTGCTTGAGCCAGAAGTGACCGGAAAAATGATGCAGCGACTTACTGCTAAAAGTGAAAAAAAGCTGCATGACGATTTAACCAATCGCGAAAATGAAATTCTGCTTTTAATTGCTGAAGGAAAATCGAATCAAGAAATTGCAGATGAATTGTTTATTACGCTAAAAACAGTTAAAACACATGTGAGTAATATTTTATCGAAACTTGATGTGCAAGACCGGACACAAGCGGCAATCTATGCCTTTAAACACGACCTTGTGAAGAAAGAACAATGAGGGGGGCGCAAAAAGTGAAAGAAGGATTTGCTGTTATCGGCTTAGGACGTTTTGGCGGAAGCATTTGTCGTTCGCTTGTCGAACAAGGTATGGAAGTGCTCGCAATCGATTCAAGCGAAGAGCGAGTCAATGAGTATATGTCGATTGCGACACATGCAGTCATCGCAAACTCTACGGATGAAAATGCACTGCGTCAACTTGGAATCCGCAACTTTGAACATGTGATCGTTGCAATTGGTGAAGATATCCAGTCAAGTATCCTGACAACCTTGATCTTGAAAGAGATGGGTGTCAAGTTTGTAACCGCAAAAGCCACAAGCGATAAACATGCGAAACTGCTTGATAAAATTGGGGCAGATCGCGTCGTGCATCCCGAACGTGATATGGGTCGGCGAATTGCACATTACATTGTCTCCAAAAATATGCTCGATTATCTGGAATTATCTGATGAATACAGCCTTGTTGAAATCTCTGTATCAGACTCGCGCTTTTTTTGGGAAAAGTTTACAGGAACTTGATTTCCGAAATGCATATGGGGTGAATATTGTCGGTATTAAACGGGATAAACAGATGATCATCACACCAGAAGCGACAGCAGTGCTTCATGACGGTGACATTTTAATCGTCATAGGTTCTGATGATGATATCGAACGACTGCAAGAAAAAATCCAATAAAAAAAGCTGAAATAAGAAAATGCTGTGTGCATTCCTTATTTCAGCTTTTTTTTTCGATTATACTTCCATAATGATTGGTAAAATCATTGGGCGACGTTTTGTTTTTTCATACAAAAACGGTTGCAACGTGTCAATAATTTCATTTTTAATTTCCGACCATTGCGTCGTCTTTTTGCCCATTACTTTATCGAGGTGTTTTTTAAGCAAGTTTTGTGCTTCACCGATTAAGTTTCCAGATTCACGCATGTAAATAAATCCACGTGAAATGATATCTGGTCCAGCCATCACTTTGGAGTTGTCCATGTTCATCGAAACAACAACAATGACAAGCCCTTCTTCTGAAAGAATACGACGATCACGTAAAACGATGTTACCGATGTCGCCAATTCCGCTTCCGTCAATATAAACACTCGCAGCTTGAATCTTACCAGCAATATGAGCGGTTTCACTTGTAAGAGCTAGGACATCGCCATTTCCGCAAATAAAACTGTTTTCAAGCGGGACATCACACTCTGCAGCCGATTCCGCATGAATCTTCTGCATCCGGTATTCCCCGTGGATCGGCATGAAGAACTTCGGCTTCATAAGGCGAAGCATCAGTTTTTGTTCTTGCTGTCCACCGTGACCAGAAGTGTGAATATTATTCACTTTACCATGAATAACTTCAGCGCCTGCTTGATAAAGCAAGTTGATGGTTCGGTTCACGCTAATCGTGTTACCAGGAATAGGGGATGATGAAAAGACAACCGTATCGCCTGGTTGAATTTGGATTTGTCTGTGCGTTCCATTTGCGATACGTGACAAAGCAGCCATCGGTTCGCCTTGACTTCCGGTACATAAAATCGTCAACTCATTAGCCGGAATGCGATTAATTTGATTGGGCTCAACAAACGTGTCTTTCGGAGCTTTAATGTAGCCTAGCTCTTGACCAATTCCAATTGCCGATTCCATACTTCGACCGAAAACAGCAATTTTACGGCCAGTTTCAATCGAAGATTCCACAACTTGCTGCAAGCGATAAATGTTAGAAGCAAATGTAGCAAAAATAATTCGTCCAGGAACATCACGGAAAATGTTCTTGATGCTTTCTCCGACAACACGTTCGCTCATTGTAAAGTTCGGCACTTCCGCATTGGTGCTATCTGAAAGCAAGCAGAGAACGCCTTCCTTGCCGATTTCCGCCATTTTAGTCAAATTAGCAGGTTCGCCAACCGGAGTAAAATCAAACTTGAAATCGCCAGTATGGACGATATTGCCTGAAGGAGTTTTTACAACGATTCCGTAAGTATCTGGAATACTGTGTGTCGTTCCAAAGAAAGAAACACTTGTCTTGCGGAACTTGAAAACATCATCTTCTTCAAATTCATAAATTTTTGTTTGACGAAGCAAGCCGTGCTCCTCAAGTTTATTACGAATTAGAGCACTTGCAAGCTTCCCAGCATAAATCGGGATATTGATTTGACGAAGCAGATAGGGAACCCCGCCAATATGGTCTTCATGACCATGAGTAATAAACAAGCCTTTGATTTTATCTTTATTTTTCACTAAATAACTGTAATCCGGAATTACATAATCAATCCCAAGAAGTTCATCCTCAGGAAACTTAATGCCGGCATCAATTAAAATAATTTCGTCTTGAAATTGTACGCCATACGTATTTTTGCCGATTTCACCAAGTCCACCCAAAGCGAAAACAGCCGTTTCATTATTTTTAACAAATTTCATAAAAAATTACTTCTTCCAGAGCTCAAAGCCCGGTTGCCCTTCTTCATAGGCTAGGTGTTTGTCACTTAATGCTTCAACAAATTCAATGTGGAATGGTTGCTCTTTCAAGTTTTGGCGCACTTCAACTTCGTCATTTGCTTCCATGTATAGTGATTGTGTTTTTTCACGCACCGGAGTTTCGGTGCTGTTTTCTTGATAAAAAACTTTAAAAATCATTTTTTTCTCTCCTTTAAAATAAATATTCAAAAGTCAGGAATCCAGTCTAAATCCGAACTTTTAAGTCAATTACTGGCGGATATATTTAGTTTTAGCAGCATCAGAAAAACTTAAAAAGACAAAACGAAAACCACCACAGTTTTTGAGTAATAGCTGTGCCGTGTTTTTCTTTTGCAGACGTTTAATGGCAGGACGCATTTCCATGAATTCCATTTAAAATTCTTTGAAAATCGAACAGCATTAAAATCTGATTTTTTCCGTTTCATTGCAGGTTTCTTACTTGATCCGAACTATATCCTTGCTTTCTAATATACCATAAATCCATGTAATTGCTACTAGAAAGTGCTATGAATTTTGAAAAAAAAGCTGTTTTTCGCGATTTTTCGCTCCCTTTGTGGCATTTTTTGCTATACTAAAAAGTGAGAAGTCAAGATAGTAAGGAGCCGATTATGAGTAAAATTGTATTTTTTGATGTAGATGGAACACTTGTTGATGAAAAAAAAGAAATTCCTGAGTCAACAAGAAAAGCCATCCAAAGTTTAAAAAGAAAAAGGAATCTATGTGGCAATTGCAACAGGGCGTGCCCCGTTTATGCTTGATGAAATTGCCGAAGAACTTGGAATCGAATCATTTGTTTGCTACAACGGACAATATGTCATTTTTGAAGGCGAAGTCATCTTGAAAAAACCTCTTCCTCAAGAATCCCTTGAACGATTAATTCAAACAGCAACCGAAAATGAACATCCAATCGTTTTTTCAGCGAGCGACACGCTTCGTGTTAACTTGCCGGATCATCCAGGCGTGCGCGAAGGTATGACATCCATCAAACGCGAGTATCCAAAAGTAGATGCAAACTATTATCATGGACGCAATATCTATCAATGTCTGCTATTTTGCGAAGAAAATTACGACGCATTTTACAGCGATAACTTCCCACAATATCGTTTCATGCGCTGGCATGACGTATCAGTAGACGTTTGTCCAAGCGATGGCTCAAAAGCGCGTGGTATACGCGATATGATCCAAAAATTAGGATTTTCGATGGAAGACACATACGCGTTCGGCGATGGCTTAAATGATATTGACATGCTAAAAGAAGTCGGTTGTGGTGTCGCCATGGGAAATGCTCGTGAAGAACTGAAAGCTGTAGCCGATCATGTGACAGATTCTGTTTCAGAAGACGGCATCATGAAAGGACTAAAACAAATCGGCTTATTATAAGCTATTTAACCTTATAAAAGTAGTATCTATATGTGAAAAGACCTATTTTGTTTAAAAATAGGTCTTTTCTTATAAGGTCATTTGTAATTTTCTTACAGTTTTTACAGTAAGAATTTGTAAAACCTCTCATTAAAGTGTAATATATTAACAGTTGCTTTGATACTCTAAAGCACAAATTAACCAAATAGAAAAAGGGGTGTTACAATGAGTGAGCAAAAAGGGAACAAACCATTTGTTCCTTACGTACCAGCATCGAAATCCCTTCCTGAATTAACCGCTACGTCGATTATCTTGGGGATCATCTTGGCAATTTTGTTCGGTGCTGCGAATGCTTATCTCGGTTTAAAGGTGGGACTGACAGTATCGGCATCCATTCCTGCCGCTGTTATTTCCATGGGAATTTTGCGGGGGATTTTTAAACGCGATTCCATTCTTGAAAATAATATCGTTCAGACAATGACAACAGCCGGGGAAGCCCTTGGTGCAGGAGCCGTATTTACGATCCCTGCGCTATTTCTCATGGGCATTGAAATCAAGCAGATTATGCTGATGTTCATTGTTCTGACAGGGGGATTTTTGGGTGTGTTCATGATGGTTCCGCTTCGTCGTATGCTGATTGTGAACGAACATGAGACATTACCTTATCCCGAAGGAACAGCCTGTGCTGAAGTGTTGAAATCTGGGGAAACCGGCGGCTCACAAGCCAAACTTGTTGCCCTTGGATTCTTAGCAGGCGGTGTCGTAAAAGTTCTAACAGACGGCTTGAAACTTTTTAAAAGCGAAATTCAAGTTGGTGTTTACAAATTCCACAATGCGTTTGTTGGCACACAAATTTATCCAGCGCTTGTCGGGGTTGGTTTTATTATCGGTCCTAAAATTGCCGGACAAATGGTCGCGGGGGGCTTAATGGCCTCACTTGTTCTTGTACCTGCTATTGCTTTTTTCGGAGGAGAAAGCGCGCAAGTTATTTTTCCAGCAGCCGAAGCTTTAAGTCATTTAGATGCAGCAGCAATCTGGGATAATTACATACGTTATATCGGTGCCGGAGCCGTTGCAGCAGGCGGACTCATTACGCTTGTAAAAACACTTCCAGCTATTTACCACACATTGAAAAGCACGATGCAAAGTATGAATAAAAATAGAAATAATCAACGCTTAGAACTTGAACGGACAGATCGCGATATCCCAATGAAATGGGTGCTGATCTGTATCGCAGCTATCCTATTAATTATTGCGTTTGATCCATTCACAAAAGTCGGCATTATCGGAGCACTTGCGATTGGAATCTTTGGATTTTTATTCGTAACCGTAGCTTCACGTATTGTTGGTATTGTCGGAAGTTCTTCTTCACCTGTTTCCGGCATGACAATTGCGACTCTTCTCATTGTTGCGATCGTGTATAAAGCATTTGGGTATCATGGAAACGAAGGAATCTTGCTCACACTTACCGTAGCAGCAATTGTTTGTTCAGCACTTGCAGTTGCCGGTGACATTTCCCAAGACCTTAAAACCGGTTATTTAGTGGGCGGAACACCTTGGAAACAACAAGTAGCGATGATGATCGGAGTACTTGCGAGCGGTCTTGTTATGGGGTATATCCTTACACTTCTCGACAATGCTTACGGTATGGGTTCAGCTGCACTTCCTGCACCAAAAGCGATGTTGATGAAAATACTGGCCGAGGGAATCTTGAACGGTAATCTCCCTTGGGATCTTATCTTCATTGGGGTTTCCATTGCTATTGTAGTGGAATTCATGGGCATGAACTCACTTGTTTTCGCAGTAGGACTATACCTGCCGCTTAACATCAGCGCAACAGTCATGTTCGGCGGATTTGTGCGGATGATCGTAAATGCAGTCATTAAACGTAAAAATGATAAAGAGGAAGGCGAAGCCCGCATCGAACGCGGCACATTGTTCGCATCCGGTTTAATTGCCGGCGAATCGCTCCTCGGTGTCGTTATTGCCTTCATCATTTCGATCAATGCTCACATTATTCCAGAAGACGTCTTGATTCATAATCAGTGGCTACCGTTCCTCGTCTTCATCCTAGTGTGTGCGATGCTTTACTTTGCTACCGTTCCTCGAAAGAAAAAAGCTTAAGAGGTGACTAAAGTGGCGAAAAAGAAAGTAAATCTGCTTGACCAAGTTCCCGTATTAAAAACAAAACTACAGGTCATTGACGAAGGTAAAAAAAGTTTTCTTTTAGTGGAACGAAACAATCCAGTTGAAAAAATGGCAATTCGATTTTTCAAACAGCAAAAGTATCGAAAAATCAACTTAGACGCAGAAGGCGCCTTCATTTTGAAACGTCTTGACGGCATCAAAGACGTATCCGAACTTGAACAAGAATTCAGTCAGGAATTTGGAAACGAGGATGAAATGAGCCTTGCTCGCTTGGTTCGTTTTCTTCAAATTGTTGATTCATACGGCTGGTTGAGATGGGAGAAAAAAGCATAATAAAAGAGCATCTGCGCTTGCGCGGGGCTTGAACTAAGGAAAACACGCTGCGGTAAAGTGCAGCGTGTTTTTTATGGTTGCATGTAATGAAAACATACATTTTATTTTTGCGGATCAATGGCTTACGTAAGAGTTAGAGTATAATTTGATTTTTTGTGCGATATTAAGGGCCTCATAAAATCCATGAAACAGACGAGGAAACGAAGAGAGCATGACCATGATGAAACTGTGTGGAGTAACCTTAGAAAACCAATCTTCGAACTCAATGAACCGATGGATATGTCCAAAAAATTACTTAGGGAATTCTGGATGATTTTTAATGCAAAGGAACGATGAATTTTTGGTTTATTAAAGTTGGAAATACCGAATAAATAACCACAAAAAGATCAAATCCTAAGTTTCAGAGGATTTGATCTTTTTAGTATCGCATAGATTGATTCTAACGCACTAGCTACTTATCTGATTATGACTGCTCATTCGTTGCTACTTTCCAGCCTAGTTATTTTTTGATAATCAAAGTATCTGCATTATTTGTATAAAATCTCGCTTTGCACAAAGTGAAGCTTTATTTCGTATTTTGATTAAAAAAATAGCGTTCTGCTTCTTTTGGAAAATGAAGCGGTTTGGTTCCAAGTTTTTCGAGTAAATCTCGCATTCTATGTTCCCCTTTAGCAATGCAGGTATCAATCTCAGCTCGAAATGCTGGCAAATGTGCCAGTAAGTAGTGGGATTGCAAAGGCGTTTTGATAAAAACATTTTCCGCTTCTGCAAGTAAAGCGAGATCACTCGTGCGAATATCTGGCAAGTCAACCGGAATGATCATGTAGCTTGCAGTTTGATCCGCCGCGTCCAGATGGACAGCACTATACAACCCACCTAGCGGACCGTATTCCGCTAAGTTCTCATGATCAATCACAAATTTAACACGAGATTGACCTGCAAAAAGCTGCTTCATAGCTCTTTCTTGACTAGGGTTAATCGAAATAAGGATATCAGCCTGAAGGGGGATTAGTTTTTTGACAATCATCTCGATAAAAGTCGCCCCGTCGTGGCCTTCTGGAGTAAAAAAGGCTTTATCGCTTCCAAAACGTGTGGACTTCCCACCGGCAAGTACGATTATTTTCATGTTATTCTTTTTCAAGATGACCATCCTTTAACCGCAAGATTTCCCTCGTCAGCATCTCAGCTTCCGAGCGATAATGCGTCACAAAAATGACTGGAATTTCAAAATCCTTGGCCATTTCACGCACCAAGTTCATACAAATAAAGCGGGTTTCTTCATCTAGTCCGTTAAATGGTTCGTCAAGCAGAAGTAACCTCGGATTGACAATCATTGCTCGTGCCATGGCTACACGTTGTTTCTCTCCGCCAGATAGTTTTTGAACCGAAGAATAAAGGAGATGGGAGATCTGGAGATAATCGCTGATGTGGCGGACCTGTCGTTCGATTCCGTCTTTATCTTTTCGCTTCGTTTTATTTACTTGAAGCCCAAATGCAATATTATCATAAACGTTTAAGTTAGGGAAAAGGGCTAAATTTTGAAACAGATAGCCAATTTTTCGTTCAGCTGCGGGCAGGCGAAGTGAAACGGAAGTATCTTCGAAAAGAGTTTCGCCGAATAGGATTTTACCTTGGTCGATCGGCTTGAGTCCACTGATACACTGAAATAAAGTTGATTTTCCAACACCGCTAGCCCCCATGATTGCTGTGATTTCAGAATCGAATTCGTGTGTCACTTTCAGATCATGGAAAGGCATCTTTTTTTTCAAAGTCGAGTTTTAAATTCATTCTACATCCCCCTCATCAGCTGACTTTGCCGCACAGTCAAAACATGAATAATAAAGAGGGCGGCAACTCCGATCAGCAGGTTGAATAAGCCAAGATAGAAGGCGGCTTTCATGTTGCCTTGCTGAACCATGAAGTAAATGCCAGAAGCAATTGTATCGGTTTTGCCTTCAATATAGCCTGCTACCATAAGTGTCGCACCAAATTCGCCCATAGCTCTGCAAAAGCTTAGTAAAATACCCGCAAGAATCGGCTGCCAGCAGTTTGGTAAAATAACTTTTCGAAAAATCTGGCTGGATGTTGCTGAAAGTGTTTCGGCTGCCCAGACAAGCTCATGATCAATGGAGAGAAAAGCAGCTTTCAAACCTTGATACATGATTGGCAGAATGATAATAGTTGTGGCAATAATGGCACCTGCTAAAGAGAAAATAAAACTGAAATGGAAGGTGTTAAAGATGAAGCCGCCAAACCAGTTGTTTTTGCCAAAGATGCTTAAAAGAATCAAGCCGACAACCGTTGGGGGAAGTACGAGCGGCAAGAGAATGAGTGTTTCAACCGGTAATTGAAACTTCGATTTAGCTCTGGCAAAGTAATAGCTGAGCGGAAGCATGGCTAAAAAAGCAATTGTGGTCGATACAACGGCGATTAAAATCGAATGCCAAACGGGTGTAAACATATGTGTTCCTCCAAGCGAATAGATAAGTGATTTCCCTATTATTATTGCGCGACCTTCTTATAACTGTCAAACCATAGCGAAGAAAGAAAGATATTTGCTGTTCATTTCAGTTATTTTGCGGTATGATTTAAAATGACAAGAAAACGGATACACAGTGAGAAAAAAAGGGGATGCAGATTTTGATTGAAAAAAGAAAAACGATTCCTTTTCATGAAGCCGCACAAACGATTTTAGACCATACTGAGCCGCTTAAGCCCGAACAAATTCATTTGTTTTTAGCAAAAGGAAGGGTTTTAGCTGAAGAAATTCGTGCGCCATTTGCTGCGCCATATTTTCGCCGGTCAGGCTATGACGGCTTTGCGATTTGTGGGGAAGACGATGCGAATTATCCGATCACACTCCGTGTTGTGGCGGAAGTTCCATGTGGTGAAACATACGATAAACGGCTGAATTCTGGGGAAACGGTCCGCATCATGACGGGAGCAAAAGTGCCTGAGGGAGCGGACAAAGTCATCATGCTTGAACAGTCACTTCCAGCGAAAGGCCGAATGAAATCCGTTTGATTAATACGCAACCAAGTAGCAATATTACAGAAATCGGAGCAGAGTTCAAAGAAGGTGATCTGCTTTTGCCAAAGGGGCATCTCCTGAATGCCGGTTCGATCAGTTTGCTCGCTTCTTTTGGACTGACGAAAGCGCTAGTCATTCCAAAGCCGAAAGTGGCGATTCTTTCGACTGGAAGCGAACTTGTGGAAGCAGGAGAAAAACTTCCGGACGGAAAAATTTATAACAGCAATGAACCGCTTTTAGTGGGACTTGTGGAAGAATATGGCGGGGAAGTTGTGTTTCATGAAGCGTTACAAGATGATTATCAAGCGACACTCAAACGGCTTAAAGACATTGCAGAAACTGTAGATTTGATTTTGACAACAGGAGGCGTTTCGGTCGGTGATTTTGATTTTATGGCAGAAATTGCACGCAGTGAAGCCAAGATGCTGTTTAATAAAATTCAAATGCGCCCAGGTAGTCCAACGACAGCGATGTTATTTGAAAAAAAAATTACTCATTGCGCTTTCTGGAAATCCCGGAGCTTGCTTTACCGGTTTCCATTTATTCGCTGAACCGGCAATCAGGCGGCTTGCTGGACAACATTCAACGATTCGTGAAGTAAATGGGGTAATGGCTCAAGATTATTTGAAAAATAACGGCTATGACCGCTTTTTACGCGCTAAGGCGAGACTTGAAAACGAAACGTACTATGTGGAACCAGTTGGGAGCGACATGTCAAGTTCGCTTGGCAATTTACCGTTTGCGGATTCGCTCGTGATGATTCCGCGAGGCAAAGTCGGAAAAGCAAAGGGAGAAGAGGTACGAGTATGGCTGTTATCCTCCAAGTCGTAGGTTATAAAAACAGCGGAAAAACAACCTTCTTGAATGCGCTAATCCACCAAGCGAAACAAGCGGGATATCAGGTTGCGGCAATTAAGCACGATGCCCATTCGTTTGAGATGGATCATCCGGGAACAGACAGTATGAGCTACAGGGAAAGCGGTGCTGATCATGTGGCACTTGTATCAAGCCGTCAATTTGCATTTTTAAGCAATCACGGCCTTTCACTTCAAGAAGCACTCAAGCAAATGCCGCCAGCCGATTTGATTTTGGTGGAAGGGTATAAAGAGGCCCCGTTTCCAAAAGTGGCGCTTGTACGCAGCTTAGAAGAACTGACCGAATTTGAAGCGACGCTTAGGCAAGTGGCTGTGTTTGCATCAAAGGATTCGCTTGCTTCTTCGCGGATTCGGGAAATCGGGGATCCAGAGCAAATTAAAAATTTGGCAGAATCACTGATAGAGGAGTTTTTACGATGAAATACGTGGCGCTTGTTGAAGAAAAAATTGAAATCGAACCGCTGTTTACGAAACTAATTGATAAAGAGTTCGGAGCAGTCAATACTTTTATCGGCACAATTCGAGAATGGACCGGCGAAATCAGAACGGAAAAAATCAGTTATACCGCTTATCGCGAAATGGCGGTTAAGGAACTTACGAGGCTTGCAGCGGACGTTGAGGAAAAGTATGAAGCAAATGTGGTGGTGGTTCATCGCCTTGGAGAATTAGGCTTATCAGATATTGCCGTATTTATCGGAGTTGCTACGAAACATCGTCATGAAAGCTATGAAGGTTCGCGTTACATCATCGAAGAACTTAAAAAAAAGTGTACCGATTTGGAAAGAAGAATTTGATACAGATAAAATCAGATGGGGTGGTTCAAGTGGTCACTAAAATTAAATTTTTTGCGTTTTTGGCAGAAAAGACCGGTAGCGAAAGCCGCATAAATATTGCAGGTGCAAACAGTGTCGGCGAACTGCGCGATTTGATCAGCAGCGAGTTCCCAGAGATTGCACTCGACCTTTCGAAATGTATGATCGCGATTAACATGGAATTCAAGCAAGATGAAGACCTGTTACCCGAAGAGATCGAGGAAATTGCAGTAATCCCGCCAGTAAGTGGCGGATGAAAAGGAAGTGACCTAACATGGATCGATTAACACACTTCAACGCAGAAAAGCGTGCACAGATGGTAGATGTGACAGAGAAAGATGAAACGAAGCGCGTAGCAGTTGCAGAGGCAAAAATGCTGATGCAGCCGGAAACGCTGTCGCGGATTAAAGACGGGAAAGTTGCCAAAGGTGATGTACTTGCGGTTGCACAAGTGGCAGGAATTATGGCTGCTAAAAAAACGAGCGAACTAATTCCAATGTGCCATCCACTTCTTACATCCAAAGCGGACTTGTCTTTTTCAGACGATGGAGATCGAACGCTGACAATTACGGCAACAGTCGTGACCGTTGGAAAAACAGGCGTCGAGATGGAAGCCTTAACGGCAGCAACAATTGCTGGACTGACCGTTTATGATATGTGTAAGGCAATGGACCGAGGAATGGAACTAAAAGAAGCACGTTTGCTCAAGAAATCGGGAGGAAAAAGTGGCGACTATTCGCCGAAATAGCAGGAGGTTTTAAAATGGAAGTACTTAAAGATCGTTTTGGACGTGCTCATGATTATATTCGCATTTCGGTGACGGACCGCTGTAATTTACGCTGTGTCTACTGTATGCCGGAGGAAGGATTAAAATTTTTACCGCATGAAGAAGTGCTCTCAAAAGATGAAATCATTGAATTTATGAAAGTACTGGTTCAGTTCGGGATTAAGAAAGTACGCATTACGGGAGGAGAGCCGTTACTTCGGACGGACATCGTTGAGATCATCAAGGGAATTGCTGATATTCCTGAAATTGAAGATATTGCCGTCACAACAAATGCGATGTACTTGGCGAAAAAAAGCCGCTGCACTAAAAGAAGCGGGACTTACACGAATTAATGTCAGCTTGGATTCGCTGCATGAAGATCGTTTCCGTGAAATTACGCGAGGCGGACGTCTGCAAAAAGTCTTAGATGGAATAAAAAAAGCAGAAGAGATTGGCCTTTTTCCGATCAAGTTGAATGTGGTATTGATTAAGGGACAGAACGATGACGAAATTTTGGACTTCCTCGAATTTACGAAGGATAAGGATATCAATATCCGTTTTATTGAATACATGCCGATTGGTCATGCTGGAAACAGCTGGAAAGAAAAGTATTTATCCCTAGAAACTATTTTTGAAAAATGCCGGGAACAAGGTTTGGACTATGAAGCCATTGATAATGTACGCGGCAATGGACCATCTGAAAATTATCGTTTGAAGGGTGCAAAAGGTTCCTTTGGACTGATTCATCCGGTCAGCTCGCATTTTTGTGCAAGTTGCAACCGGTTGCGATTAACAGCAGACGGCTACATCAAAGCATGTCTATATTGGGATGAAGAATTAAATATCCGCCCGTTTATCTTAAACAATCCGGAAGAGCTTGTTCGGCTAGTGAAAAAGGCGATTGATAACAAGCCGGAAAATCACGAAATGGCGCTTAAGCTACAAGATGAAGCAACTTCACATCAGCCTACTTGGCGGCGGATGAGTCAAATCGGAGGCTAACCATTAAATGAAAATGCGAAAGGCTGCAAATTTTTTGCAGCCTTTTTCTTTTGATTTCCATAAAAAGAAAAGAAAGTAAAAAAATTGACTTTTCTTTTTTATAGGCGTACACTTAAAATATAGTTACAGAAAGCGCTTTCAAAAACAACAAAGGAGAGATAAGCATGAAATTAGAAGGTAAAGTTGCCATTATTACAGGGGGAGCAGCTGGGATTGGTTTCCAAACTGCATTATTATTTTTAAAAGAGGGAGCAAGCGTTGTCTTCACGGATATTAATCCAAACGAGGGCGAAAAAGCATTGCTTGAACTGAAAAAAGAAAGTGACAAAGTAATTTTTGTTAAACAAGATGTCAGTAAAGAAGATGACTGGCGTATGGTTGTTGAAAAAACGAATGCAACCTTTGGAAAAATTGATATTCTCTTTAACAATGCCGGAATCTACGTGATCAAACCGATTCCTGAAATTACAATGGAAGATTGGAATCGAATGATGGATATTAATGTAACTGGTGTATTCTTAGGACTTAAACACGTCCTTCCTGAAATTGAAAAATCGGGTGAAGGCTCTGTCATTAATGCTTCTTCAATTGCTGGTCTTCAAGGCGGAGCAGGTCATTTAATGTACGGAGCAAGTAAAGGTGCTGTTCGGCTTATGACAAAAGATGCCGCTGCAGAATATGCTTCAAAAGGAATTCGAATTAATTCGATTCACCCTGGTTATATTACAACACAAATGGCAAACTATGCTTCTGAAACCTTACATTTATCAAAACGCGAGTTGGATAAAACTTATCCACTTGGTCGGATGGGTAAACCGGAAGAAGTTGCAAAAATGGTGCTCTTCCTTGCATCAGATGATTCTTCATTCTCAACAGGTGCCGAATTTGTACTTGACGGTGGAGTAACCAATTCAATTTAAACAAAAGCAAAAGCTCTTCCGCCATGGCGGAAGAGCTTTTTTAATGTCATTTGCGTCGTTCCGCAATCAAGTGCGGCATTTCTGCAAGAATTAATTTTTGCATTCCCGTTGATACGGCATTTTTTGAGCCCGGTAGCGCAAAAAAGAGAATATCATTTGCCGTAAAGCCAGCAAAAGCTTGAGAAGCCATGGCTTTAGAGCCAATATCACTATAGCTGATCATTCGGAATAATTCCCCAAATCCCGGAATTTCTTGTTCAACATGTGAGTACAGCGCTTCAAATGTAACATCTCGTTTAGCAAGCCCAGTTCCACCAGTTGAAATAATACAAGCTGGGTTTTCTTCTTCAAGCAGGCTAAAGGCAGCTTGTATTTCACGCGGATCATCACGAACGACTAGGCGCTGAGTTACTTGATGCTTCTCTTTTATAAGTAATTCTGCGATAAGTTGTCCGCTCGTATCAGTTTCAAACGTTCGCGTATCACTGATTGTCAAGATCCCACAGCGAAGATTTAAGGCGTCAGATTGATGCAAGGAAAATCCCTCCTTTTAATTAAAAAAATGCTGGTACACTTTTTTTGCTTCCGCAAGGTCGCTCGTCCCATGAATTAAGACGCGGCCATTTTTGAAAATCGAAAACTCAAACCCGGAAAAAATGAATGAGAGGATGAAGGGATTTTCAGTGTATGAGATTCTTTCCGCTAAGAGCCGCTTGCCAATTTGTGGAAATTCAGCGCGGCTCCGGTTAGGAAGACGAAATTGAACGCTATCTTTCCCACAAAGCAGGATCGGCTGATCAGAAAAAACGAGACTCTCTGACCCCGCTCCGCCACAAGACAAACACTCTTTCCGCTTTTGAATCTTGAGTTTATTAAAGGTCATGTCCCAATTATCGAGCTGATAAAAAGTATTGTATTCAAAGTCTTCATCGAGAAGCATTCTGGTCAAGAGTGAGATCTGAAACCCGGCAACAATCGGAATGAGCGGAGCATGAACCCCGATAATATCACAGCTTGCTTCATTCGTTTGCGGCGTTTCGCCAATCAAGCAAGACAGGCAAGCCGATATAGAGCTTCTGATCGGGTAAAGACTCGCGTATGTTCCGGCGCAAGAAGTATAAATCCAAGGCAAATCATGCTCATGACAAAAGCTGTTTAAAAAAACGACGCGTTGCAAAATTATCTGTGCAGTCAAGAACAGCATCTATTTTCCCTGCGAAATCGGCTAGCGTTTCAGCATTGGCATCATCCACTACTATCTCGATTTTAACGGATTTATCAATATGAAGCAGATGCTCCCGTGCCGCATAGGCTTTCGGCAGTTTAAGCGCTGCATCGCTTTCGGTAAAAAGCGTTTGACGCTGCAAGTTGCTGAGTTCTACAAAGTCTCTGTCAATTAAAGTTAATTCGCGAAAGCCCATTCGAACAGCAAGTTCTGCTGCATAAGTTCCGATGGCGCCAACTCCAACAATAAGTAGGCGGGTTTTGGCGATTTTCTCTTGCCCTGATTTACCGATTTGACTAACGCGCATTTGCCGATCATAGCGATTCATTGAAGCTTCCTCCTCTTTAAAAAATGCCCATTTCAAAACTGAAAGGGGCATTCGTATGAAACTTATCCTAGCAGATCTACATCTGGAGGCAGATAAGAAGGGTTGTTTTCATTAATATGGTCATAGAACATGATACCGTTTAAGTGATCAATTTCATGTTGGACAACGATGGCCGGATATTCACGTAATTTTAACTTCACTGGATTTCCATCTTCATCAAATGCTTCAACCGTAATCCGCTCACTGCGAACAACATAGCCCGGTACATCACGATCGACGGATAAACAGCCCTCACCGCCAGCAAGACAGGCTTGTTGAACAGAATAGCTCTTGATTTTCGGATTATATAAGACATAGCTGTATAGTTTGTCTTTTTCGTCGTGGACATGAACTGCGATAATTCGTTTTGTAACAGCCAGTTGAGGAGCTGCAATACCAACTCCGCCTCGCAGACCATATTTTTCAGCAATTTCTTCATCTTGACTATTTTTTAGAAAAGTCAGCATGTCCCGTCCTAGTTGTTTTTCTTCAGCAGTTAGTGGAAATTGCACTTCCTGCGCCACTTCACGCAAAGCAGGGTGACCTTCCCGAACAATATCATTCATTAAAATCATTTTTCTCGACTCTCCTGTCTTTCATTCTTTCTTTATTGTAACAAAACTTTCTAAAAAAAGGAATGGATTGGGCTATCGCGAAAAAATGAAATTTGTTTCATGGAAAACACGAACCTTCTAGCCGATTAGTCTTTGATTCATTCGGCTTCATTATTGGATTTAACAAGATAAAGTTCGTGATTTCACAAACTTTAAGAAAAATTTTTCTATTTATTTATAAATGGTGTAGTAACAAACGGTTCGTTATATTATATAACAGATCTTGCTTAAATGAAAGATTTTTAGTACAGCTATTGAAAACGAATGATCGTGGTTTTAATGCGGTTGTAAGCGATAAAAAAACAGAGTTTATTATATTGACTTCATCTGGATACTAGTGTAAATTAAAAGAGAAGATTAGTGTATTACTGGTTTTTTGGATGAAAAATAAAACAGATGTTTTTGATCTGAATAAACAGTTTTGATCGCTTGTTAAGTGGAGTTTGTGAACACAAACTGCTTATGACTTCATTTGAAAAATGGTGAACAGTCAGCCACTCTAAACTAAGAGTAGCCAAGTTTTCAAATCTGGGTGATAATGAATGTAGAAGGAAATTTTCCTTAAAAATGATGGGCTTTCGAAACAACGAAGCGGGAAAGAATTTCTTCTATTTTATTATGCTGTCTAAAAACTAGCAGTACATAATCAGGTTTTGTCAAGCAAGTGTTTTATAGGGAATGAATGATGGCGCATTCATTTTCTAATCCTAATTTTTCCTACGAAAGGACGATGTACACAATGGCTTCTAAAACGAAGAAGGCAATTATTGATGTGAAAAAGCAATTTGATGCGGTTTCAGAACAGTTTGAAATGGTTCAAATTTTAAATGAAAAAGGAGAAGTTGTGAATCCTGACATTATGCCGGACATCACTGACGAACAACTCGTTGAACTGATGACTCGCATGGTTTGGACACGCGTACTTGATCAACGTTCAATCTCGTTGAATCGTCAAGGTCGTCTAGGTTTCTATGCTCCAACAGCTGGACAAGAAGCGTCTCAACTTGCAAGCCACTATGCGCTTGAAAAACAAGACTACGTACTTCCAGGCTACCGTGATGTACCACAAATGATTTGGCATGGACTTCCGCTTACAAAAGCATTTCTTTTCTCCCGTGGACACTTTGTTGGTAATCAGTTCCCAGAAGATTTGCATGTTTTGCCTCCACAAATCATCATCGGAGCACAAATCGTGCAAGCTGCTGGTGTGGCACTTGGACTTAAGAAACATAAAAAAGATGCAGTCGTAATCACTTATACAGGTGACGGCGGTTCTTCGCAAGGGGATTTCTATGAAGGAATTAACTTTGCTGGTTCATTCCACGCTCCTGCAATCTTTGTTGTGCAAAATAACCAATTTGCTATCTCGACTCCGCGTGAAAAACAAACTGCGGCTGTAACGCTTGCACAAAAAGCAGTAGCTGCCGGTATCGTCGGTGTTCAAGTAGACGGTATGGATCCACTTGCTGTTTATGCGGTAACTAAATTTGCGCGTGAGCGTGCTGTTGCCGGTGAAGGCCCAACGTTAATCGAAACAATGACTTACCGTTATGGTCCGCATACACTTTCTGGTGATGATCCAACTCGTTACCGTACAAAAGAGCTTGATGGCGAATGGGAACAAAAAGATCCAATCGTGCGTTTCCGTGCTTTCCTTGAAGCGAAAGGCCTTTGGAACGAAGAGAAAGAAAATGAAGTAATCGAAAAAGCAAAAGAAGAAATCAAACAAGCTATTAAAGAAGCAGACGCTACACCGAAACAAAAAGTAACGGACTTGCTTAAAAATATGTATGAAGTTCCAACAGCCAATGTTAAAGAACAATTGGCAATTTACGAAGCGAAGGAGTCGAAATAATCATGGCGCAAAAAACAATGATTCAAGCGATTACAGATGCGCTTGCAGTTGAACTTAAAAACGATGAAAACGTCTTGGTATTTGGTGAAGACGTTGGTAAAAACGGCGGGGTATTCCGTGCAACAGAAGGTTTGCAAGCTGAATTTGGAGAAGATCGTGTCTTTGATACACCACTTGCTGAATCTGGTATCGGCGGTCTTGCGATCGGTCTTGCTCTTGAAGGTTTCCGTCCCGTTCCTGAAATTCAATTCTTCGGCTTCGTATTTGAAGTAATGGATTCTGTAGCGGGTCAAATGGCGCGTATGCGTTATCGTACTGGTGGAACTCGAACAGCTCCTATCACAATTCGTGCTCCATTCGGCGGCGGCGTTCATACTCCTGAACTTCACGCTGACAACTTGGAAGGACTTGTTGCACAGTCTCCGGGTCTTAAAGTTGTTATTCCATCAACACCGTATGATGCAAAAGGACTTTTAATTTCAGCTATTCGTGATAACGATCCTGTTATCTTCCTTGAGCACATGAAACTTTATCGTTCATTCCGTGAAGAAGTTCCAGAAGGTGAATACACAGTTGAAATCGGAAAAGCTGCTGTACGCCGCGAAGGAACAGATGTGTCAATTATCACTTACGGTGCAATGGTTCAAGAGTCGATCAAAGCTGCAGAAGCACTTGAAAAAGAAGGCGTGTCAGTTGAAGTTATCGACCTTCGTACAATCAGCCCGCTTGATACAGAAACAATTATCGCTTCTGTTAAGAAAACGAATCGCGTTGTTGTTGTTCAAGAAGCACAAAAAACAAGGCGGCGTTGCTGCAAACGTGATTGCTGAAATTAATGATCGTGCAATTCTTTCATTAGAAGCACCTGTTATGCGTGTAACTGCTCCAGACAGCGTTTTTCCATTCTCGCAAGCTGAAACAGTTTGGCTTCCAAACCATAACGATATTGTAGAACGTGTGAAAGAAGTTATCGCATTCTAATTTGGCTAATGAACGCAAAAGGAGATTTCCTTTTCGAATTATTGAATAATGGACTAAAACAGGAGGCTTAAAAGTAATGGCATATTCATTTAAATTACCGGATATCGGTGAAGGTATCCATGAAGGCGAAATCGTCAAATGGTTTGTAAAACCAGGCGATAAAATTGAAGAAGACGATTCTTTGTTTGAAGTACAGAATGATAAATCGGTGGAAGAAATCACTTCACCAGTTTCTGGTACAGTAAAAGAAATCAAAGTAGCAGAAGGTGTAGTAGCAACAGTTGGTCAAGTGCTGATCACTTTCGATGGTGTTGAAGGTCATGAAAATGACGCAGAAGAAGCAAGTGCTGAAACAGCTACACCAGCAGAAGCAGCAGCTCCGGCACCGGCAGCTTCAGGTGCTGGAATCTTTGAGTTCAAACTTCCAGATATTGGGGAAGGCATTCACGAAGGCGAAATCGTTAAATGGTTTGTAAAACCAGGCGATAAAGTAGAAGAAGATCAATCGATTTTTGAAGTGCAAAATGATAAATCAGTAGAAGAAATTACTTCGCCAGTTGATGGAACTGTTAAAGATATCTTAGTTGGCGAAGGAACTGTTGCAACAGTTGGACAAGTACTGATCACATTTACTGGCGACTTTGAAGGAACGGCAAGTTCTGCTTCTGCACCAGTTGAAGCGGCTCCTGTAGCTGAAAAAGCACCAGCAGCGCCAGTTCAAGGTGGAAACGGTGTACCATCAGCGGCTAAAGATCCAAACGGTTTAGTGATTGCAATGCCGTCAGTGCGTAAATATGCACGTGAAAAAGGCGTAGATATTCGTCAAGTTGCGGGCTCAGGCAAGAATAACCGTATTTTAAAAACGGACATCGATGCTTACCTAAACGGCGACCAAAAAGCGGCTCCGCAAACTGAAGCAGCTGTTCAAACTGAAACGGCTTCTAAACCAGTAGCGGAAGTGAAGAAACCAGTTCCTGCGGCAGGAGAAGAGTTCCCAGAAACACGCGAAAAACTGACACCAACACGTCGTGCAATTGCGAAAGCAATGGTAAACTCGAAGCATACAGCACCGCATGTAACGTTGATGGATGAAATCGAAGTTTCTGCACTAATGGCTCACAGAAAACGTTTCAAAGAAGTTGCGCTTGAAAAAGGAATTAAATTGACATTCCTTCCATATATGGTGAAAGCATTAGTAGCTACACTAAAAGAATTCCCTGTTCTCAATACAACAATGGATGATGCAACAGAAGAATTAATTTACAAACACTACTATAATATCGGAATTGCAGCAGATACAGATCACGGTTTGTATGTACCAGTCATCAAACATGCAGACATGAAATCAGTCTTCGCAATTTCGGATGAAATCAATGAACTAGCTGTAAAAGCAAGAGACGGCAAACTAACAGCAGACGAAATGAAACACGGATCTGCGACGATTTCAAACATTGGTTCCGCTGGCGGTCAATGGTTTACTCCAGTAATCAACTACCCAGAAGTAGCTATTTTAGGTGTTGGACGTATTGCTGAAAAACCAATCGTAAAAGACGGCGAAATCGTAGCTGCTCCAGTTCTAGCGTTGTCGCTAAGCTTTGACCACCGTGTCGTTGACGGAGCTACGGCTCAAAAAGCAATGAATAACATTAAACGTTTGCTTAATGACCCAGAATTATTACTAATGGAGGCGTAAAATAATGGTTGTAGGAGATTTTCCAGAAGAAAGAGATACAATAGTTATCGGTGCTGGCCCCGGCGGTTATGTTGCTGCGATTCGTGCAGCACAACTTGGACAAAAAGTAACGATCATTGAGAAAGAATACTACGGCGGAGTTTGTTTAAACGTGGGTTGTATTCCTTCAAAAGCTTTGATTACAATCGGTCACCGCTTTAAAGAAGCTAGAGGTTCCGAACACATGGGAATCAAAGCGAGCGATGTTGATTTAGATTTCACAAAAGCGCAAGAATGGAAAGGCAGTGTTGTAAGCAAACTTACAACTGGCGTTCAAGGCTTGCTTAAAAAGAATAAAGTAGAGATGGTAAAAGGGGAAGCATTCTTTGTTGACGAACATTCACTTCGTGTTATTCATGAAGATTCTGCTCAAACCTATACATTTAACAATGTCATCATCGCAACAGGATCACGTCCAATTGAAATCCCTGGATTTAAATATGGCAAACGTGTATTAAGTTCAACAGGTGCGCTTGCACTAACAGAAGTACCGAAAAAACTTGTCGTTATCGGCGGTGGTTACATCGGAACTGAACTTGGCGGTGCATTTGCCAACCTTGGAACAGAACTTACAATTCTTGAAGGCGGTCCAGAAATTTTACCGACTTACGAAAAAGACATGGTTTCACTTGTTAAACGCAGCTTGAAAAAGAAAAATGTTGAACTCGTAACAAAAGCACTTGCGAAGTCTGCTGAGGAAACTGAAAACGGCGTGAAAATCACGTATGAAGCAAATGGAGAAACACATACCATTGATGCCGATTACGTACTCGTAACAGTAGGACGTCGTCCAAATACTGATGAAATCGGTTTAGAACAACTTGGAGTTAAAGTATCCGAACGTGGATTAATTGAAGTTGATAAACAAGGCCGTACAAATATCCCGAACGTATTCGCAATCGGTGATATCGTTCCTGGCGTTCCACTTGCGCATAAAGCAAGCTATGAAGCAAAAGTAGCTGCCGAAGCAATTGCAGGAGAAAAAGTAGAAAATGATTATACAGTGCTTCCTGCTGTTGTATTCAGTGATCCTGAACTTGCAACAGTCGGCATGACTGAAAAAGAAGCAAAAGAAAAAGGAATCGACGTAAAAGCATCGAAATTCCCGCTTGGCGGAAATGGCCGTGCTTTGTCGCTTGATGCCCCTGAAGGATTCGTTCGACTTGTAACACGCAAAGAAGACGGTCTTGTACTAGGTGCTCAAGTTGCCGGAATCAATGCATCCGATATCATCTCAGAAATCGGTCTTGCGATTGAAACAGGTGTAACTGCGGAAGATATCGCGCTAACTATCCATGCTCACCCTTCACTTGGTGAGCTTACGATGGAAGCGGCAGAACTTGCACTTGGGCGTCCAATCCACATGTAAAACGAATACGCTGTTTACGAAATAATTGTAGACAGCGTATTTTTTTGTTAGAATAGGTGTAGCGCAAAAAGAAAGTTTATTTCACAAATCCAATCAGAATCCAGGTGTAAAAAATGGAAAGACATTTTCATGTCCCGCGTTTTCTTTTCGTCATTTTGATGATACTTGCAGGCAGCTTTTTTGTTCTGACGCTAGTGAATTTCGGTGTGGGTTTCATCCATGAAATGCACGCGACAGATGGATGGCGAGCAGTAGTCAGAATTATTATGACGCCATTTACGCATCCCGTTGTGGCTCTTCCGATCGCAAGTGTGATCTTGCGTTATGCGGTTGTTTTCATTCTCAACTATCTCGTTCCGGTATTCTTCGTGGTCGGCATGTACTTCGCACGAATCGACTATTTGGAAAGACATTCAGAAAGAGAAGCGCACAGCTACTAATCATAACAAAGGACTTCAGTTGACAAGGGGCTGAAGTTTTTCTTATATTCGCGAAAAGGAGCCGCTTCTGAGCTCTTTTTTTTGTAAAAAAATTTTGGGACATGCTAAAATAAAATGAGGGAAAATGGTGGAAAGAAACGAGCCGGATTTTGGCTGCGTAAGCTATTTTTCGCCTTATCAATTAGAAAATACTTAGAGGAGGGGAAGTCGTGAACTACAGCTACCCGCTCAATCCTGACTGGACAAAAGATGAAATTGTGACAGTCGTCAAATATTTCGAGATGATTGAGAGAGCCTATGAAAAAGGAGTAGGCGCAGAAGCACTCAAGGACAGCTATCGAGCGTTTAAAAATATTGTCCCGTCAATCGGCGAAGAGAAACAACTTGGACGCGAATTTGAAGCTGCAAGCGGCTATTCGCCTTATCAAGTGATGAAACTTGTTAAACATGCAACCACAAGTACAATTAAAATGCAGCCTTAACTAGAAAAAGGAGGAATTGAGTTGGATATTAGTCAAATTAAAGCAGCAGAAGTAAAACCGGAATCAGGTATTCATTTAACAAAAAGCGATGCGGCGAAAGTGAAAGTGATGTCATTTGTCAATTTGCGTTGCCCATTTTGCCGTAAATGGCATCAAGAGTCACGTGAAGTACTTTCGCGTTTTATTGAAGAAGGTAAAATCGAGTTAATTATCAAACCGTTTGACAAAGAAAAAGAATCTCTTCAACGTGGTAATGTTACCCATCGTTATTTAAACTACGATACACCGTTTGAAACATGGGAAGTGATTGATAAAATTTATGAAACACAGGATGAATGGGGTAGCTTGACACTTTCAGAAGTTGCCGAATTTATGGAACAAAAATTAGGCTTGACGGAGCAGAACAACGAAGAAGCTTCTGAAGCTATTATTTCGGAAGCAGGACGAGCGAATGTCATTTTTGTGCCGACTGTTGTTGTTGGCGAGCATATCTTTGATGAACATATCACACCAGCAGAACTTGAAGCTCTTTTAAACAAAGAATATGCCAAATAAAAAAAGTACCGGCGAGCCGCCGGTACTTTTTCTGCATTATTAAAAGAACTTTCTCCGCCAAAAAACAAAAGCGAGTATCCCAGCAATTCCAAACGAAATGCCAAGAGTTAAAATCCAAGCGAGCGGCAAGTCCATGAACGGCAAATGAACGTTCATGCCATAGAAACTAAATACCATCGTTGGAATCGTCAAAATGATCGTGAATGACGTCAAGAACTTCATGACAATATTCATGTTGTTTGAAATAATCGAAGCATAAGCATCCATCATTCCACTTAAAATGTTAGAATGAACTTCCGCCATTTCAATTCCTTGCCGATTCTCAATGATCACATCTTCAAGTAAATCTTGATCTTCATCATACATTTTGACAATATTTTGGCGCATCATTTTGTCAAGCACAAGCTTGTTTGATTTAAGAGCAGTAACAAAATAAACCAAACTTTTTTCGATCCCCATAAGATCATAAAGCTGTTTATTTTTCATCGATTCATGTAATTCTTTTTCAATTTCATCTGTTTGACGATTTAACCGTTTTAAGTGCCGCAAAAACTGTGTGGAAATCAAATAAAGAATTTGCAGTGCAAACCGTGTTTTCATGTGTGTGTAAAATCCTTTGATGCGGCGTTTAATAAACGATTGAACAATGGAAGAATCAATCGTACAAATCGTAATAAAATAATCTTTTGTTAAAATGATCCCCATTGGAATCGTTTCAAATGAAGCATAATGAATTTCATCTTCATCTACAACAGGAAAGTCACAGATGATTAAAACAGAATCCGTATCATCATCACGTTCAATCCGAGCACTTTCATCTTTATCGAGCGGATCTTCTAAAAATTCAAGCGGAATATTATATTCATCCGCAATTTGGTTGATTTCTTCTGAAGTGGGGGCAACGATATTCAGCCAAGCATTACGTTCAAGAGTTTCAAGTTCCTCAAGCTGACCCGCTGCGTTTGATTTGAAAATTTGGTGCATCTTTTTAACCTCCTAAATTCTTTCGATCAAGCAGGTTCATAGCACCTCAAAAAGGGATAATCTAAGGCAGAATGAACCGGCTTGTTTAAACTTCGATGCGGATCAGGTTCGCTTGATTTTTGGTTCAATTTCTTCATTAGATCACTTCCTTTTTCTTTACTCAACTCCACCATTATAACGAGTTTGACAGCATTTGTACATCGTTATTTTAACGAGAGCAGATAAAGCGGTAAAAGCTCGTCAAACACTGACTCGACTTCTACCAAAAAACTGTCAGATGATTTTAAAATCGGATCATTTTCATGATAAATTTTCCCTACCAAAAACTCTCCTTTTTTCACATCGCGAAAACGCGTCAGCGCACTTTCAAGCACCTCTTGCTCAAGCGGATAAGTAGTCGGAACCATATGATCCTTCGAAATGCTGAAACCTGTCATATCAAGAAAAATACGCTGGTTTTTAAGAAAACGCTCCGCAATTTTGGTGCGATCCGTGTTTTCATAAATAAAAGCTAACCAAACAAAAACGTAATCACCGTATAGTCCCACTTGAAAGTGTGGGTGTTTTTTATAGCCACGCTTATCATTCGCGATAGCGAACCATGTGCTGTCAGGCGGATTCACCGAACGGCGGGCATGTCGAGCAATATGTAAAAACATTTCCGTGCCGAGCCTCAAACTAAGGAACGACGTAAGTGTCTCTCCAAATGATTTAAACTTAGGCTGTATTTCTGTTTGGATTGCTTCCATCCGTTCTTCAAGTCCAGGCGTCCGCATCGCTTTAAAGTCTTTTTTAGAAAAAGCATCTGTCATATCAATTTCCTCCTCGTCAAACAATCGCATTCATTTCATTATATAAAAGATACCGCCGCATAGCAAAACAACAAGCTTTCTTCACAATGAGTATTCGGCTGTGCTACAATAAAGGATATTAGATTTGGAAGGGACGGCGGACACATGCAAGCCACTGAAATAAAACGAGCTAAAAAAATGGTAGAAGCTTTTTTAGGGGAAGCTAAAAAAAAATGATTGAGGCTTCTTTTGCGAGAGATCTCCTAATCGAAACAAAATCGAATCGCAATGATCTTGTAACCGAAGTTGACCAAGCAGTTGAGGCTTTGTTCACCCGCTATGTAAACAAAAACTTTCCTGAGCACCGCATCTTCGGTGAAGAAAATGCAGCCCATAAATTAACCACCCTTGATGGTCCTGTTTGGATTATCGATCCCATTGACGGCACATTAAATTTTGTTGAACAAAAGCGCAATTTTGCTATCTCGGTGGCTCTTTATATAGAGGGCGTTGGCGAATTCGGTGTCGTTTATGATGTTGAGAAGGACGAACTCTACAGCGGCGAACGCGGAAATGGTGCTTATATGAACGGCGAAAAGCTTCTTCAAGTTGAGACTAAAGAAGGCCTTGCCGATAATCTTTTGATTGCGAATGTAAGTGCTGTGAAACTGTATCCCAAACTTGCTGATGCAATTGAAGCATCACGTGGACTTAGGCTGTATGGAGCGGCTTCGCTTGAATATATGGCGGTAGCAGCTGGGCGTGCCGGTGCCTATTTATCAGCAAACCTTGCGCCGTGGGATGTTGCGGCAGCCAAAATTATTGCAGAAGAACTCGGCTGTGTAGTGACAAGACTTTCTGGCGAAGAAATCAATATGCTTGAAAAAGGGACGTCACTTGTTGCAATGCCGCACGTATACGAGGAGCTACGTTCAACCTATTTAAAGTAAAAAAAAATTCGCAGTATCCAAACAAATTGGTTTTCTAGAAAGAAGAGTTGTGCTATAATTGTCTAGTTGAATTTAACGAATCGATCGCTGCAAGAGGAAAATAGTTGTTATTTTCCTCTTTCTTTAGGCTTAAAATGCGGCAGATCTTGATATAAAAAGTTTAAGGGCCAGCTTTTCGTTTAAAAACGACTGAAAACCCATTTTTTAGGAGGAAACAAGAAAGTGAAACTAAGAGAAGATATTCGTAATATCGCCATTATTGCCCACGTTGACCATGGGAAAACGACGCTTGTCGATGAATTATTGAAACAATCCGGAACATTCCGTGAAAATGAACATGTTGATGAGCGCGCGATGGACAGCAATGACATCGAACGTGAACGCGGTATCACGATTTTAGCAAAGAACACAGCGATCAATTATAAAGGAATCCGTGTGAACATTATGGATACTCCTGGACACGCCGATTTTGGTGGTGAAGTAGAACGGATTATGAAAATGGTTGATGGTGTTTTGCTCGTAGTCGATGCTTACGAGGGAACAATGCCGCAAACGCGTTTCGTACTAAAAAAAGCGCTTGAGCAAAATTTAACGCCGATTGTTGTCGTTAACAAAATTGACCGTGACTTTGCACGTCCAGAAGAAGTAGTCGATGAAGTTTTGGAACTTTTCATTGAGCTAGGCGCAAACGATGATCAGCTTGAATTCCCAGTTATCTATGCTTCCGCAATTAACGGAACTTCAAGTGAAGATTCTGATCCGGCAAAACAAGAAAAAACGATGGAGCCGCTTTTAAATACCATCATTGAACATATTCCAGCACCAGTTGATAATAGCGACGAACCGCTTCAATTCCAAGTTTCGCTGCTCGATTATAACGACTATGTCGGTCGAATTGGTATCGGACGTATTTTCCGCGGAACGATGCATGTTGGACAAACCGTTGCACTGATGAAACTAGACGGGACAGTAAAACAATTCCGCGTAACGAAAATGTTCGGTTTCTTCGGATTGAAACGTGAAGAGATCAAAGAAGCAAAAGCAGGCGACTTGATTGCACTTTCAGGTATGGAAGATATTTTCGTCGGGGAAACGGTAACTCCGTTTGACCATCAAGACAAGCTTCCAGTTCTTCGAATTGATGAACCGACACTTCAAATGACTTTCGTTACGAATAACAGTCCATTTGCTGGTCGTGAAGGTAAGCATGTAACGAGCCGTAAAATTGAAGAACGTTTAATGGCCGAGCTTCAAACAGACGTTTCGCTGCGCGTTGAACCAACAAGTTCGCCAGATGCATGGACAGTATCTGGACGCGGTGAACTGCATTTGTCGATTTTGATTGAAACGATGCGCCGGGAAGGCTATGAACTTCAAGTTTCTAAACCGGAAGTTATTATCCGCGTTGTTGACGGTGTTCAGTGTGAACCAGTGGAAGATGTACAAATTGATACACCGGAAGAATTTATGGGGGCTGTTATCGAATCAATCAGCCAACGTAAAGGTGAAATGCAAAATATGATCAACGACGGGAACGGTCAAGTGCGTTTACAGTTTAAAGTACCTGCTCGTGGTTTGATTGGTTATACAACTGATTTCCTTTCCATGACACGTGGATACGGAATTATCAACCACACATTCCTAGATTATGAACCAATGCAAACAGGTCGTGTCGGCGGACGCAGAAACGGTGCGCTTGTTTCGATGGAAACTGGGAAAACAACGACATACGGGATTATGCAAGTGGAAGATCGCGGAACTATTTTTGTGGAACCGGGAACTGAAATTTATGAAGGTATGATTGTTGGGGAAAACAGCCGTGAAAATGATATTGCGGTTAATATCACGAAAGCAAAACAAATGACTAACGTTCGTTCTGCAACGAAAGATCAAACCAATGTCATTAAAAAACCGCGTCAAATGTCGCTTGAAGAATCACTAGAATTCTTAAACGATGATGAGTATTGTGAAGTAACACCTGAAAATGTGCGTCTTCGTAAGAAAATCTTAAATAAAAATGAACGTGAAAAAGCAGCAAAACGCAAGAAAAGTGCGGAATAACTGTGATTAATAAGGAGACGGCGCCTGCGGGCGCCGTCTTTTGCTTTTTTAGGCGCATTGCGGATATCAATTTCTAAGGGAGACTTGCAGAAAAATAAAATCGAGTTTTTTTCTAAATATAAAAACATATTTGTAACAGAATTGTAATGTAAGGTGATTTTTGCTATAGTTAAATTATCAGGAAGGAGTGTGTGTCACTATGAAAAAGTGGATGAGCGCTATTATGATATTGATGGTTGCCATTCTTGTTGCGGCTTGTGGTTCTGATAAATCGGCAGAAAAAGAAACGAAAACAGAACCCAAACAAGAGCAAAAGGCTAAGAAAGAAGAAAAACAAACAACCGAGAAAAAAACTGAGGAAGATACAGCTGCAAACTCAGAAGGAAAACAAACGGAAACGCCTAAAACGGAGGAACCAAAGAGCGATGCTTCGGAATCAAAGCAGGACAGCTCAACTGCATCTTCAGAAAAGAAAGCAGAATCAAGCACAAAGCAAACGCCTAAAGCTCAGATTGCAGCTCCGGCAATTTCAAAAGCAGCTTTCAGTACATCGAATGTCGCTCCTGTTACTGGTGGGAAAGTGACGACTGTTTATGGAAATTATTCTTCTTCTTTTATTAAAGATTTTGGTTCATTAACGATTCGTGTGAACCAATATAAAGTAGAGAAAGTAGAAAATCCAACGAAGACAATCAGTGTTTACTCACCTGAAAGCTATATGCAAAAAGGTGGTTATGTAATTACGCTGTACTTCTCAATTTTTAATCAAACGAAGCAAAATTTGACATATAAACCAGAGCAAATCAGTTTGGCAGGAAACAGCACAGTAACTGGCGGAAGCTTAGATAATTTTGTTCCTGCTAAATACCACATTAAAGGAAGCGCGAGCGACCCTTATGTGTTTGCGCCGGAAAAAACAGCAGAAGGTTTTGTAACCTATATGTTGGATGAAGCGAAATTTCAAGATCTGAAAGCAAATCCGCGGATTGCAGTTCCAAATCCAAGCAAAATGGATAACAAAGCTGTAAAAGGCGATGATGCTGTTGCATCAATTCAAGTTCAATAAAAAAGTCTAACAAAAAACCAGTTTCTCGCGCGAGAAACTGGTTTTTAACGTATTTTAAGCCAATGATTTATTCAGCCATCATTTTTTCACGTGCTTCAACTTCGCGTTTTAACTGGCTAAATGGTTTTGAAAAAGATTTATTGAAGCGGAACTTTCCGGAATTAATCCGTTCCATTGTCTTAACAGCAATTCGGTGATCACATTCTGGGCAAAGATACATCCGAATCGGTTTATTTTTCAACTGCTTGGTTTTAAATTCACGATTATCCAGTTCATTGGTTGTTCCACATAAAATACAAGTTGCTTTCATTTCTATCACCTCAATATTTTTATTATAGCATGTTTTAAAAAAATACGTGAAAACACTGATTTCATTTGGAAAGCATTTGCAGAGACGGCTTTTTATGCTATACTTTATTCTATAGAATAGATGACTAAGCGTTTAACGCGTACGACAGGGGGATATCTGTGATGGATCAAATGGATCACCGAGATAAAGCAGTGGAACTTCTGAAAGAAGATGCCAAACGGATACTACAGTTGATTAAAGTCCAAATGGATAACTTGACATTACCGCAGTGCCCAGCATATGAAGAAGTGCTAGATACGCAAATGTACGGTTTATCACGGGAAATTAATTTTGCCATTCGTTTAGAACTGATTGAGCAAGAAGAAGGTAAAAAACTGATTGCGACTCTTGAAAAAGAGTTGTCGGCATTACATGAACTTTCAATGAACAAGCAATAAATTAAAAAGGGTCTGCTCGTTTTGCAGACGCTTTTTTATTTTATATGGATTTTACAGTGGAGATTGCTTTTCATGAGCCGTTTTTTTCATTATAATGTAACAAGACGCCTAAGAAAGAAAAGGGCGCGATGAAGATTGGAAGAGTGATATGCTGAAAAGAATTTTAAAATCATATGATTATTCACTAATCGTTGTTTATATCTTATTATGTTTGTTTGGGCTTATTATGGTGTATAGCGCAAGCTGGTCGCTTGCTTATCGTCACGAACTACCTGCTGATTTTTATTACATACGTCAAATTAAAAATTTGATTATCAGCTTTTTGTTTTTCCTGCTGTTTGCTCTTTTTCCGTATCGTATTTATCAGCATAATAAATTTTTAATGCCGATGATGTTCGGTTCTATCGCACTGTTACTTATGATTTTCATGGTGGGACATGCGGCAAATAATGCGCAAAGCTGGTTCCGTCTTGGCTCTGCATCACTTCAGCCGGGAGAGTTCGTTAAAGTATCAGTTATTATTTATTTAGCAGCGATTTATGCGAAAAAACAGAAGTATATTGACGATTTCAACAAAGGCGTTTTGCCGCCGGTTTTTTTTCTCGCATTCGTCTGCTTTTTGATCGCGATTCAGCCCGATCTCGGAACGGCGTTTATTATCTTCTTGACGGGGTGCTGTATTATCCTCTGCTCGGGAATGCGGTTCAAGAGTATGCTGAAATTGATCGGACTTGGGCTTGGCATTTTGCTAGTTTTGAGCATCATTGTTTTTCTTTTGCCAGAAGACATTCAAGTTAAAATTATTTCCCCAACACGGATGGGTCGGATTACCAGTTTTTTAAACCCGTTTCTTGATGCAGGACAAACTGGTCATCAGCTGGTTAATTCTTTTTATGCCATCGGTTCAGGCGGCATATTCGGCCAAGGTTTAGGCCAAAGTGTTCAAAAACTGGGCTATTTACCAGAAGCACACACTGACTTTATCATTTCTGTCATCGCAGAAGAACTTGGCGTTTTCGGTGTATTATTTGTTGTCATCGGACTATTTTTCATCATCTTTAAAACGATCCTGACTGGACTTAGAGCCGACAACCCGTTTGGATCACTGCTTTGCTACGGCACCGCCGGTCTAATCGGTATCCAAGCGTTCATTAATCTCGGCGGCGCATCGGGCACGATACCGATCACCGGTGTAACCTTGCCATTCATTAGTTATGGCGGTTCATCTTTAATGGTGCTTTCTGTCCTAATGGGTATCGTCATTAATGTTGGGATGTTTACGAATTATAAACGAAAATATGGAAGAAAAGATAACGATGAAGAAAACACTTGAGTTAGGAGTGTTTTCTTTTTTGGAAACGAATATTTTTAACAGAAACAAAGATAATATACGTTTTTTTCTTAAAGAAATTGACTTGTCGAAAGAAAACAATTTACTTTTGGTACCATTTAATACTATAATTGAAGTCATATACGACTTTGTTCGTTACTTGCATAAAATTCTATCAGATTATGGAAATAAGCAGAAGATACATAAAATTAAAAAAGCAATTTTGCTTTTTTAAACTGTTTATGAACTTGCCTAACTGATAGTGAAAAAAGGCAGAGTGTTGGTTAGGAGGAGAATTTATGAAACAAATTAAGAAAGTACTTGTAGCAAACCGCGGTGAAATCGCCATCCGTGTCTTGCGAGCTTGTACCGAACTCAAAATCAAGACAGTAGCAATATACTCACAGGAAGATACAGCGGCATTTCACCGTTATAAAGCAGATGAAGCTTACCTTGTAGGAGAAGGCAAGAAGCCGATTGATGCTTACCTGGATATCGAAAATATTATTGAGATCGCGAAGGAAGCTTCTGCGGATGCCATTCATCCTGGATACGGATTCCTTTCAGAGAACATTGAATTCGCTAAGCGTTGTGAGGAAGAAGGAATCATTTTTGTTGGTCCAAAATCCAAACACCTTGATATGTTTGGCGATAAAATTAAGGCAAAAGAGCAAGCCCTGCTTGCGGGCATTCCGGTTATTCCAGGAAGCGACGGTCCTGTTTCTGGGATTGAGGATGTGATTCAATTCGGAAAAGAAAACGGCTATCCGCTTATGATTAAAGCATCTCTAGGCGGCGGTGGACGCGGTATGCGTGTTGTCGAGTCAGAAGAGCATGTTGAAGAAGCTTTTAATCGTGCGGCTTCAGAAGCAAAAGCAGCTTTCGGAAATGATGAAGTATATGTTGAAAAATGCGTGATGAATCCGAAACACATCGAAGTTCAAATTCTTGGTGATTCGCATGGCAATATTGTTCACTTATTTGAACGTGACTGCTCGGTGCAGCGCCGTCATCAGAAAGTTGTTGAGGTAGCGCCTTGTAATGCGATTACGACAGAACTGAGAACGCGTATTTGTGATGCTGCTGTTAAACTTATGAAGAATGTTTCGTATTTAAATGCTGGAACGGTTGAGTTCTTAGTTGAAGGCGAAGAATTTTACTTTATCGAAGTGAATCCACGTGTTCAAGTTGAGCATACCATCACAGAAATGATTACAGGGATTGATATTGTGCAGTCGCAGCTTTATATTGCAGATGGCTATTCGATGCACGATCAGCTTGTTGCAATTCCTCAGCAGGAAGATATTCGCATTAACGGTTCTGCGATTCAGTGCCGAATTACAACGGAAGATCCTTTGAATAACTTCATGCCGGATACTGGACGAATCAATACGTACCGTTCAACAGGCGGATTCGGTGTACGTCTTGATGCTGGAAATGGTTTCCAAGGTACCGTTGTTACGCCATTCTATGATTCCTTGCTCGTTAAGCTTTCGACGTGGGGCATGACATTTGAACAATCAGTTCGGAAAATGGCACGGAACTTGATTGAATTCCGGATTCGTGGGGTAAAAACGAACATTCCGTTCTTGCTGAATGTGGTACGTCACCCGGATTTCCGTAGCGGAAACTATAATACTTCCTTTATTGATTCAACGCCTGAGCTGTTTAAATTCCCGCATGTGCGCGACCGCGGAACAAAAACACTGCGTTACATCAGTAATGTGACGGTGAACGGATTCCCAGGGATCAAACAAGATGACAAACCGGTTTATGATGAACCGCGCGTTCCAAAAATCCCTTATAACCAAGAAATTATTCCAGGAACTAAACAAATTCTTGATGCAAAAGGACCTGAAGGGGTTGTAGATTGGATTAAGCAGCAAGATGAAGTACTACTTACGGACACAACGTTACGTGATGCGCATCAGTCTCTTCTTGCAACACGGGTTCGTTCCAAAGATATTTTCCGAATTGCGGATGCGATGGCACATTTACTGCCGAAGATGTTCTCTTTTGAAATGTGGGGCGGAGCAACTTTTGATGTCGCTTACCGGTTCTTAAATGAAGATCCTTGGGTGCGTCTTGAAACACTTCGCAAACAAATTCCAAACGTGATGTTCCAGATGTTACTTCGCGGTGCAAATGGAGTTGGTTATAAAAACTATCCGGATAATGTAATTCGTGAATTCGTGAAGCTTTCTGCGGATTCCGGAATTGATGTATTCCGTGTCTTTGACAGCCTAAACTGGATTAAAGGAATGGAAGCATCAATTGAGGCTGTTCGGGATACTGGCAAAGTGGTTGAAGCTGCAATTTGCTACACCGGGGACATTGATGATCCAACGCGAACAAAATATACAATTGATTATTACAAGCAAATGGCAACTGAATTGGTTGCACAAGGGACACATATTCTGGGTATTAAAGACATGGCGGGGCTGCTTAAACCACAAGCTGCTTATCGTCTTATCAATGAACTGAAAGATACTGTTGATGTACCGATTCATCTGCATACGCACGACACGAGCGGTAATGGTATTTACACATACGCAGCAGCTGTCAGTGCGGGTGTTGATATCGTTGATGTGGCATCAAGTGCGATGAGCGGAGCGACGAGCCAACCGAGCATGACTGGACTTTACTATGGTCTTGTGAATGGGAAGCGTCAGACAAATCTCGATGCGCATAATTCGCAAATTCTTAATCATTACTGGGAAGATGTTCGTAAATACTACAAAGACTTTGATAATGCGCTCAATTCGCCGCAAACAGAAGTCTATATTCATGAAATGCCGGGCGGTCAATATACGAATCTGCAGCAGCAAGCAAAAGCTGTCGGACTTGGCGATCGTTGGGATGAAGTGAAAGATATGTATTCGACGGTCAATCAAATGTTTGGTGACATTGTGAAAGTAACGCCGTCTTCAAAAGTAGTGGGAGATATGGCGCTCTTCATGGTTCAAAATGATTTAACCGAAGAACTGGTTTATGAAAAGGGCGATACTCTTGATTTCCCTGATTCAGTTATCGAGTTCTTCCGTGGTGAAATCGGGCAGCCTTATGGTGGATTCCCGGAAAAACTGCAGCAGATTGTTTTGAAAGGTCAAAAACCGCTTCACAATCGTCCAGGTGCGCTAATGGAGCCGGTTGATTTTGACGCCGTGCGTGCGGAACTGAAAGAAAAAATCGGTTATGAACCAACTGAAAAAGATGTGATTGCCTACATTCTTTATCCGAAGGTTTTCCTTGATTATCAAGAAATGATTAATAAATACGGTGATGTAACCGTGCTTGATACGCCAACATTCTACAAAGGAATGCGTCTAGGCGAAACGATTCAAGTCGAACTGGAAAAAGGTAAGATTCTTCTGATCAAACTCAACTCGATTGGCGAACCAATTGCCGATGGTACGCGAGTTATCTACTTTGAACTGAATGGTCAACCGCGTGAAATCAACATTCAAGATTTCAATGTTCAATCTACGGTTGTCGCAAGGCTCAAAATTGATTCAACCAATCCAGAACATGTCGGAGCTACGCTCACCGGGGCTGTCATCCAAGTGGTGGCGAAAAAAGGTCAGCGCGTGAAAAAAGGCGATCCGCTTTTGATTACGGAAGCCATGAAGATGGAAACCACTATCCAAGCGCCGTTTGATGGAGAAGTCAATGCAATCTACGTTTCTGATGGCGATAATATTGAATCAGGCGACTTGCTGATGGAAGTTAGCCGAATCTAGTTGGGATAACAAGGCAGGTGCAGTACTTTCTGCACCTGCTTTTTTTGCGGGTTTTTTAATGATTATGCTTTACAAAACGGCTTTTTTAAGGTAACTTTACATAAGGTAGTTTCCAAGCGGATGCTGCCTAAAAAAATGCAACTTACACGAAATGGAAGAATCTGCAAAAGAGATGATACTAACTGAAAAAGCATCGTAAAGCGCGTGAGTTTGAAGAAGGAGAGATGCTTATACGAATGACTTGTGCATTTCATTTTTACTAAACTAAGAAAGAAGTGTTTTTGTGAAACAAGTTTTTGAGGTTCTAAAAGAACAAATAAAAAATACACCCATGATGTTCCGAATTGCACGTTACGAAGATCGTGCCAACTATCAAAGTCACTATCTTGGAATTCTCTGGGAAGTTTTAAATCCGCTTATTCAAGTTGCTATTTATTTCCTTGTTTTTGGATACGGCTTTCGCGGTTCGCAAATGATTGCAGGCAATGTCAGCTTCCTTGAATGGATGCTTGCCGGAATCGTACCGTGGTTTTTTATTAATAGTGTCGTCATGCAAGGAACAAATAGTATTTTTAATAAAATTAATCTTGTATCAAAAATGAATTTTCCGATGAGTATTTTGCCGAGTATCACAATTGTCTCGAATTTGATGAGCTTTTTTGTGATGATGGCAATCATGATTGGAATCTTTTTGATTCAAGGAACACCGATTACGATTTACTGGTTCCAATTCATTTATTACTTTGGCGCAATGATTCTCTTTTTGTTTGCCTTCTCGCTTTTCAATGCGACGGTCACGATCTTAATTCGAGACTACTATTTGGCACTTCAAAGCGTCATGCGGGTCTTGTTCTATTTGACGGGGATTGTATGGAATATCCCGTCACTTTTACCAGGCTGGGCAGCAAATTTACTCCAGCTTAATCCATTCATGTACTTGGTTAATGGCTTTAGGGATTCGTTCCTCATGAATAAGTGGTTCTTTGAGATGCCGTCTTATTCGCTTTATTTCTGGGGTCTAACTGCTTTCTTCCTTATAGTTGGTTCAACACTGTACATGAAATTCCGTGAAAGATTCGTAGACTTTGTCTAAAAGGAGACTTTCTGATGAGTAAAAAAAGTAAAAATTGCATTTAAGCATGTGTCAAAACAATTCGACTTATTTCAAAATAAATCTGATCATATTAAAGCACTGTTTCAGCCTAAGAAAAAATTTGATTCTTTTTGGGCGCTGAAAGATGTTAACTTTAATATTTATGAAGGTGAATCGGTTGGCTTGATTGGAATTAACGGATCAGGTAAATCGACGATCTCAAATTTGATTTCCGGTGTGATTCCAGCAACTGACGGTGAAGTAGAAGTAAATGGAGAAGCTTCGTTAATTGCAATCAATGTAGGTTTTAAACCGCCGCTTACCGGACTTGAGAACATCAAATTGAAATGCCTGATGCATGGCCTTAAGAATAGTGAAATCGAGCGGCTTCTTCCCGATATTATTGATTTTGCCGATATTGGTGATTTTATCAATCAACCGGTCAAAAACTATTCGAGTGGGATGCGCTCACGTCTTGGATTTGCGGTTTCAGCGCATATTGACCCGGATATCTTGGTGATTGATGAAGCGCTATCTGTCGGAGACCAAACATTTTATCAAAAATGTGTGGATAAAATTGAAGAATTTAAAGCAAAAGGCAAGACGATTGTGTTTGTCAGCCATTCACTTGGGCAAGTGAAGAGCTTATGCGATCGAATTATTTGGATGCACTATGGTGAAGTTCGTGAAATTGGGCCTTCAGCAGAAGTTTCGGTGCTGTATGATGACTTCGTAAAATGGTTTAATACGCAACCACGGCCTTTCAAAAAAGACTACCAAATTGAAAAAAAGGCTTTGCAAAAAAATCCACCAAAGACACGTTTTCCAAATCCAAATTTGGATAAGTATAAACTAAGTGTGCTTGATAAAGTTCTGATTGGCGGGGTTGTTCTTGGAACAGGACTGTTTGGAACGTTAGTTGCACTTGGCAAATCATTTTTAGGATTATTTTAAAGTCAAAAGCTGCTAGATTCGCTTTTCGAATCTAGCAGCTTTTTCTCTTTTAAACAAAAAAAACCGCGCAAACGCGCGGTTTTTTTGTTTAATCATTATTTGCATCAACGAGATAAATCATTTCCTTTAA
>NZ_AODF01000009.1 GCF_000525875.1 Listeria floridensis FSL S10-1187
TGTTCGACAAGGGAATAGATAAAATCAAAATCAATCACCGCATCCACTTTTCGAACTAAATGGTCTTCTGGCACTAAATCATCCATGGAGATGGCCACCATTTGGTGGCGAATATCGTCTTGATGTTTGGATAACATGTTCTTCACCTCTTGTTTTTTATGTCTAGTTCTCTCCTTAGTATAATCAAAAAAAAGACTGTAAACAAAAGTTTTTTCACTACTTTGTCTACAGTCTGAGTCTAGAAGTTATAACTTCTAGACTTTTTCTTGCCAACCAAAGAATATACAGGATTTAAAGATCAAAAAAGCTTGTTTTTTGTCTATAATATAGTCTGAAATAAAATATCAAGCCCAAATATCATTTTAAGAGAAGTTAAGATATTTAATCTGTAGAGATGGTTAGTTGATAAATAAAATACAATTATCAAATAATTAGTAAATATGTATATATTGCAAATGAATTACGTGATATAATTCATTTGTGATATTTAGATTAACAGAACAAGAAGGGAGCAACGATATGAAAAAGATAGCGAATTTATTACAAAAGGGAATTATTGGATTATTTGTTCTTGTCATCGTATTGGCGAGTATTCCTCAGAAAGGAAATGCGACATATAGTCAAATAATTTCTGAGAGTGATGTCCACTATAGTATGGAGATAATAAAAACCGATATAACTTATAATATTTTTAAAGATGGACCATATAACACGTCTGGGTCAACAAAATTGGTGAACTCTATTACCTATGTAGGGAAACCTTTGCAGGCAGTTAAAGAAAAGCTCGTAGACGATGGTCGAACATGGATTAACTTTCAAGATTTAGAAGGAAATGAAATAGGATGGATAGATAAAAGAGCTATCAAACAGGGAGCGGATTTTCGAGTGATTACTTCATCTAAGGATGTCAACTATGCCATGATGATAAAACGTACGGAGATTCTTTACAATGTATTTAAGAATGGCCCACATAATACGCCAAATGCTTCCTTGCTTACTCATTCGTCCACTTATATCGGAAAAGAATGGCATGCGGTGAAGGAAGTAGTGACGGATAATGAAAGAACTTGGGTTCATTTTAAAGGTTTAGATGGAAAAGAAATAGGCTGGGTAGATAAGAATGTGGTTGAACAAGGAAAAGATTATCAAAAAATTATGAATCAAAAAGATGTCAACTATATGGCAACTATTAATTCGGATCAGTATCAAATACATAAGAATGGACCAGATAACACGCCTAATTCATCGCTGTTAAGTAGTACGAAAGGGTATTTAAACGCTACTTTTCAAATTAGAAGAGAGGTGGTTACTAGCCAAAATGAAACCTGGCTATGGTTATGGTCTTTTGAGGGCTCTACATATAAGGAATTTGGTTGGGTGAATAAACGTGCGGTTAAACAAAATATTCCTTATATAGTAGTAGATAAAGAAGTTTCATCAACAAAGATTTTATCTAAAAAAGGAAGTAATGATATTCTGGGTGATGATGTCAATGTTATTAATGGGACTGGAACGAATTTTGATTCATCAGCCTATGTTTCTAAAACGGTACATGTTTTGAAAGAAAGGACATTAACTGTTACTTCAACTGGGAAAAAATTTAATCTTTCATATATTAATATAGACGGAAAAGATTTAGGATGGATTGAGAGCAAATATCTCACCGATTTTTTGAATGAGCAGTCGACTGTGACCTCCATAGAAAATGCTTTGCTAAAATATCTAGAGATGAATCATAATGGAATGGAAATTAATACAGATAAATTTGTTGAGTTTGCATTTGAACAATTGGAAGAAGATAAGGATGAAGATCTAGCTTTAAGAGAGGACTATGAGGTGATAAGTGCCTATCTAAGTGAATATATTAATGCTTGCAATGAAAAAGAAGTGTATCCAGAACTCGCAGATGCAACAAGTGAGCAAGAAGAGGAATCTGCTGATCTCGATGTTAATTTAGAGATTGAAGAAGTAACAAATAAAGAAGATCATACAAGTTCATTTGCAGCTGATTTAGACCCGATTGCTAGATCAGTTGACCATGAGATTATAGATTATAGTGAGGCTGCAGTAAAAGTTAATCCATCTTTATCACCATTAAATGAAGAAAAAGATAAAACTATTGGAGAAGTAATTGGAAAAGCAGTTGAAGAAGAAATCGAGAATAATGATCTAGAGGTCAGCGAAGATGAGTTAATGAGAAAAGGCTATAATCGAAATAGAGCCATAGCTTATGCAAAAAAATGGTATAAGCAATATAATCAAAACTACAGAAGATTCGGTTCTGATTGTACGAACTTTGTTTCTCAATGTATTTATAATGGTGGAAAGCCAGAAAAGGTTTTGCGTCCTGTTCCTTGTAGAATATACAGCACAACGAAATACTGGTATAGTCAACACGTGTATATAAAAACTTACTACACATATAAAACCATTCAAGTTTCAACACCGTGGATAAATGTATCTGATTTTGCAAGTTACTGGTCAGGAAAACAGCCTGTTCGTTCATTTACAAATGTAAATTCAGCTATATCTTATGCAAGGCCAGGAGATGTAATTCAATTTAGGAAAAAAGGTGCTGGAAGATACTTCCACTCTACTCTTGCAGTTAGCAAAAGCGGAGGAACACTGAGGTTAGCAAGCCATACATCTAGTTACTTTAATAGAAGTATCCGAGATATTATGCAACAAAAAGCAATGAAGGGAGCCTCCATAAGAGTTATTAGATTTTAAGAGGAGAAGAATATGAAAAAAAGATATTTATTTTTAAGCATAGCCATATTGATTATGGGAGGTTTTATGATTTTTTCTTATCTTCAACCGCCAATCATTGAAGGGCAAAGCTCAAATTGGAAAATTAAATATGAACCAAGAAAAGGGGATGAAGCGGATTCAGAAAAATTTCCTTGGACTGGAACTATAAAATGGAAAAAAATTGGAGACGTAAAGCTAATCAAGATTGAACAAATCGTTGGAGGGGAAACTTATCCGTTATTTGATGGGGATATGTTAAAAAAGGGAGAGGGAAATTTTGATGGAAAAACTTTGACTGATAGTGAAACTTATTATAATCCTCCCCAAAAAACAGAACTAAAGCAATCTACTTATTATAAAATTATGTGGGAAAAAGATGGGAAGAAGATTTCAGAGAAGATCAAGCTTCAATGGAAAAAACGATTATTTGTGAAACCTTTATTTTGACTTGTTAATGATCTAAAAAGCAGGCTGTCTAAAATCAGTCTGCTTTTTAGTGCCAATAGGAGGAGTATAAGCTATGGACCTAGTCATCACTGGGTGTGGTTTGTCAATGTTATGTGGCATTTGACCTGGCCAAAAAGTAGATGCTTTTCATTTATTAAGAGTAGTTTATCTGTTGAGATTTAAAAAGGAGTAGGAAATCGAAAAAACAATGAGAACTTTTTTCTTTTCATTTCACCCAAAAATTATCGATATATTGTCCATAGACTCCGACAAACTAATCTATGACCGGTATATCTAGTTTGTTTAAGTTACGGCACAATAATATGGAAATTAGAAAGAATGTATTCCGAAAGTGCAGTCAAAAACGACAATCCCGTTTTTTCATTCCGGGATTGTCGTTTCCGTTTAGTCGCATTATTCATCTTGATCAGGGTCGGCAAAGTTCGGTAGTCGAATTTCAAAGGTTGACCCTTTACTTGGCGCGCTTGAAACGGAAATAGAGCCGCCATGTGCTTTTACAAGCTGTTCAACAATCGAAAGTCCAATCCCAGATTCGCCGTAGCGGGTACTTGTGCGCGATAGATCGGCCTTGTAGAACCGGTCCCAAATCTGTTCAAGTTCTTTCGGGTCCATCCCAATTCCCGTATCTTCAATCTCGATGATGGTTTCCTTGTAATCACTTTTTCCTCGCAAAGTAATCGTTCCGTTTTCTGTAAATTGAATACTGTTCTTAAGAATATTAATCAACACTTGTGTCAATCGGTCATAATCAGCATAAACGGTTAAATCGCGTTCGACATCAATCCGCAGCTCGTCTTTTTTTTGCATTAGCAAGCGGTTCAAGCTGTTCCATGAGCAGTTCAGCAATCGACTTGACCGAAAAACGTGTTTTATACAGCTTAATTTTATTAGATCGAATACGTTCATAATCCAAGTTTTCATTGACAAGTTTCGTTAAGCGCCGTGATTCTTTATCAATCAAATGAATAACTCGTTTTGTTTCACTTTCAGGAATCACATCATTGACAAGTCCTTCGGTTAAACCGGAAATCGTTGTTAGCGGTGTGCGCATTTCATGCGAAACATCCGCAATGAATTGACGCCGCCTTTTTTCTTGCCGTTCTACTTCTTCACGTGAGGCAGAAAGAGTTTTTGTCATTTGATTAAAGTCGGAGGCAAGTTCGCCGATTTCATCCCAATTATTTTCTCTTAGGCGTGTTTCATAGTCACCAGCGATAACGCGTTTCGTTGCGTCACGTAGACGATTAATCCGATTGACTTGCAGTTTTGCGAGAATAGCGCTTAGAATCAACGCAATCGCAATGGAAAGCAGAATCGTAAAGAACATGTAGCGGTTAATCGCATCGATTACTTTTTCAGTGCCGCTGATCGGCGAGTTTAAAATGATTGAACCGAGGTAGGTGTCACCGTTCATCAGTGGGACGTAAACAACAGACATTTCTTGGTTAAACCTGTTGTCCACTTTGATGGTTACGGTTTTTCCGTTCTTCAGTTTTTTCGTATCGCTTTCTGAGATTTTAAAATCAGGCGGAAGCGGACGGCTTGAGGCCGGGAATAGCGTTTCATTGCTTTCGTTTAAAAGGGTATAACGAATGTCATTTACATCTAAAACGCGCTGATAAGCTTCAAGTGTCGAAAGCGTCTGATCACCGGCCGCGTGCTTTAACTCAGCACTGATTTTCTCGCCGTAATTAGTGAGTACCTCTACTTGCGATTCATAGAAGTAGTTTTTTAAAAACTGAGAAACAAGCAGTCCAATCAACAGACAAGTCACCAGTAAAATAATAAACTGGGTTAAAAAAAGCTGGTAAAGATATTTAAACTTCACAGCGCATCATTCCGTTTCGTCAAATTTATAGCCGACACCCCAAATCGTATGAAGAAAAAGATGTTCATCAGTGGCAAGCTTTTTCCGTAGCCGTTTAATATGAACATCTACAGTGCGTTCATCACCGTAAAACTGATAACCCCAAACACGTTCCAAAAGTTGCTCGCGTGAAAAGACTTGGCGCGGGTGCTCCATCAAAAAGCACACAAGATCAAACTCTTTTGGCGTCAATGCTTCAAGGGGTTTTCCTTCATAAAATATTTCGCGGGTTGACTTGTTTACTGTAAAATATGTGGTTTTCAGCAAATCTTTTTCTGCTGGATCATCAGTGTCGCCTGATTGGTTTTTTCCACGTCGTGATACAGCTTTAATCCGTGCGATTAAAGCGAGCGGACTAAATGGTTTTGTCACATAATCATCTGCCCCCATGTCAAGCCCGAGAACTTGATCAGATTCCGATTCTTTGGCTGTCAAAATGATAATTGGTACTTGGCTGATTTCACGAACCTTTCGGCAAATGGTCATTCCATCCATCGATGGCAACATTAAATCAATAATTAAGAGATCAAAATCTTCTTTTAGGAAGCGTTCATAGCCTTCTTTGCCATCATGAATAAATGTCGCTTCAATTTGCTCTTTTAAAAAGAAAAGTTCCATCATTTGTGTCACACTTTCGTTGTCTTCGATCATTAAGAGTTTCATGATTATCCCCACCTCACTCTTTAAAAGTAGCTTAAAAAAACCGTTTTCGCAAGTCTTTATAATAAGTTTAAAAATGTTAACACAGTTTGTTCATTATTTATTCATGAATTCCTTTTAAGATGGGTTTTGTAACCGAGAATGGAGGAATCATACATGAACTTTATCAAACGTGCTTTTTGGAGTATAAAAGCAAGGCTCGGGCGGTCAATTTTACTTTTTATTATCTTTACGATCGTTTCAGTACTTGTTCTATCAGGATTTACGATACAATCAGCCGCAAATAAAGCAAGCGAGCTCGCAAGAAAAGAACTTGGCGGAACCGTCACGCTAAGCTATGATCGTGAAAAACAAATGCAGGCGGCTCAACAAGAAAATTCAAATTCTTCGAGTGAATCGAGTTCGTCTACTGAAAAAACACGGCCGTCTTTTCGTACAACACCGGTCAAACTTTCAGCAGCAGAGAGCCTAGCTAAGCTCGATCACGTCGACAGCTATAATTTTTATTCAAGTACACAAGCACTCGCGAAGAACTTCGAGCCTGTCAAATCGAGCGGTGATACTTCGCAATCGGATGAAAGTAGCAATACATCAACAAGCGACAGCTCGAGTTCGGCAAATGAAGCAATGCCCGGCGGCGGATCGGTGGATGACGGGAACAGACCGCAAATGGTACAAGCTGATCTCAGTGTGAGCGGTGTACTCAACTCGGCAACTTCTACTGATTTTACAGGAGACTCGGCAGCGAAAATTACAAGTGGACGCGCGATTACAGCAAGCGATGTGGGCAAAAAAGTGGTAATCGTTGAGGAAACACTTGCAGAGCAAAATGAATGGAAAGTCGGCGATACAATTGAAATTCAGTCGAGCGACGAAGCAACAACAGTAGCACTTAAAATCGTTGGGATTTACAAAGCAAGGGATACGGGGACAAGTAACGACATGGCGAATAACTTCTCATTCCTTAATCCGTACAATAAAATTTATGTTCCATACACAGCCGCGAATACACTAAAAGGCTCCGACTACACGGATACGGTTGATTCGGCTGTTTATACGATGGATGACGCAGCTAACATTTCAAGTTTTGAAGCAGTAGCTAAAAAAGTGAAAACGGTCGACTGGGACGAATTTAAACTGGATGCAAATGACACGCTGTATAAACAAATGGTTGGTCCAATTGAAAATGTAGCATCATTTTCGAAAAATGTCGTATATATCGTGTCGATCGCAGGAATTTTGATTTTAGCGCTTCTAGTGATGATGCAAATTCGGGAACGCAAATACGAAATGGGTGTTCTGCTTTCAATCGGTGAAAAGAAAACGAAATTGCTTGGTCAATTTTTCGTTGAAATCTTCATCGTGGCTCTAATTTCCTTTGTAGTTGCGGGTCTTGCAAGTCCGTTTGTAGCACAAGTGGCCGGCAATCAACTACTCGAACAGCAAAATGCAAGTGCTGAAACAGCCACGTCGAACAGTTCTTCTTCGCAAGGACGTCAAAGCGGTGGACCAGGCGGAAACGGAGGCGGCGGACCGTTTGGAAATGCTAGTCAAACGCTGCAAAACTTAACACAAAACCAAGAAGAGATCAAAGAACTAAACATTCAAGTCACGCCGAAAGAACTTGCGAAAATGGCAGGAATCGGCTTTGTCATTGCCTTTATCTCGGTTGTTCTACCTGGAATCACGATTTTGCGTATGAATCCCAAAACGATACTGACGAAACAGGAGTGATCTGCGATGAAAAAAATATTAACATTTGAAGATGTCGGATACTGGTATAAAACGAAAGAAGAATCAATTCTCGAAAATATCAATTATTCGTTTGAAGAAGAAACATTTTATACAGTCGTGGGCAGTTCAGGTTCAGGAAAGACGACCTTTTTATCGCTCGCAGCAGGACTTGATCGTCCTAAATCAGGAGGAATTTTTTATGAGGGAAGTTCACTGGAGCAGATTGGATTGTCCAATTACCGCAACAAATTTGTCTCCGTTGTTTTTCAAAGTTATAACCTCTTAACTTATATGACGGCACTTCAAAATGTGATGACAGCTATGGAAATCACAAAAGTGTCGCATCCGAATAAAAAAAGATTTTGCGCTTTCGATGCTCGAAAAAGTCGGGATTGATGAAAAAAAAAGCGCGTCAGAAAGTCTTAACACTTAGCGGCGGACAGCAGCAACGGGTTTCGATTGCCCGAGCACTCAGCACTGAAACGAATTTGATTGTGGCTGATGAACCAACTGGGAATCTAGATGAACGCACAAGTAAAGAAATTGTCAAACTGTTTCAAGATCTTGCCCATGTTGACGGCAAAACGATCATCATGGTAACGCATGATCCGGAAATTTCAAGGGTTTCTGATGTCAAACTGACGCTTAAAAATGGCTCATTTTCATCCAATGTGCAAAAAGATACACTCGTAATTAACAGTTGACAACGAAAGCGAGCTTCTCTATAATTTGATGTATAACTGATATCGCATTTTTGTGAGAATATGATTATGAACGAGCGGCTTCAAAAGAGAGCTTTTCCTTGGCTGGAAGAAAAGCAAGCGCCTTTTATAATTGCTCTCTCACGTTAAAAAAAATCGCAGGCCTGCGTTAAAGGCATATGAAGAGGTAATGATACAAGTCTTGTATTGTTGCAAACAGGGTGGTACCGCGAAAATTCGTCCCTGTGAGCAACAAGGCAGGGCTTTTTTTTATTTTTTTGGAGGAGGGGAAAAACAGAATGAAAACACTATCAAGCAGTGAAGTAAGACAAATGTTTCTAGATTTCTTTAAAGAAAAAGGCCATACGGTGGAGCCGAGCGCTTCGCTAGTTCCCGTGAACGATCCGACGCTATTATGGATTAACAGCGGCGTAGCAACCATGAAAAAATACTTTGATGGTTCAGTAATTCCGGATAATCCGCGACTTGTAAATGCGCAAAAATCAATCCGGACAAATGACATTGAAAACGTCGGAAAAACAGCACGACATCATACGTTTTTTGAGATGCTCGGCAACTTTTCAATCGGAGATTATTTTAAAGAAGGCGCCATTGTTTATGCGTGGGAATTCTTAACAAGTCCAAAATGGATCGGCTTTGATCCAGATAAATTGTATGTGACTGTCTATCCGGAAGATGATGAAGCGAAGCAACTATGGAAAGAAAAAATCGGCTTAACGGATGATCGGATTATCGAAATTGAAGATAATTTCTGGGACATCGGCGGCGGTCCATGCGGTCCGGATAGTGAAATCTTCTATGACCGCGGAGAAGCATTCGGAAATGACCCAAATGATCCAGAACTCTATCCAGGCGGGGAAAATGAACGCTATCTTGAAATTTGGAACTTAGTATTTTCACAGTTCAATCACAATCCGGATGGGACTTATACGCCGCTTCCAAAGCAAAACATTGATACCGGGATGGGACTTGAGCGGATGGTCTCAATCATTCAGAATGCACCGACAAACTTTGAAACGGATTTATTTATGCCGATTATTCGTGACGTAGAAGGGATTTCCGGTGAAAAATACGGGGTTTCAGATGAAAAGGATACAGCATTTAAAGTAATTGCAGATCATATTCGTACGGTTGCGTTTGCGATTGGGGACGGGGCACTTCCGTCAAATGAAGGTCGCGGATACGTACTGCGCCGCTTACTGCGCCGCGCGGTTCGCTATGCTAAAGTTCTTGGAATTAATGAGCCGTTTATGTACAAACTTGTTCCGACGGTTGGAAGAATCATGAACTCATTTTATAAGGAAGTTGAAAATCAGCAGGACTTTATTGAAAAAGTGATTCGTACGGAAGAAGAACGCTTCCACGAAACGCTTAATGAAGGGCTTGCGATTTTGGAAGGATTAATTGAAGAAGCAAAAAATGGAGATCAAACGATTGCCGGGAAAGATATTTTCAAATTATATGATACTTACGGATTCCCTGTTGAACTAACGGAAGAGTATGCTCTTGACCACGCGCTTTCGGTTGATCATGCTGGGTTTGAAACGGAAATGGAAGCACAACGCGATCGGGCTCGTAAAGCACGTGCTGAAGTTCAGTCGATGCAAGTACAAGGCGAATTATTGCAAAACTTGAAGGACAAAAGTGTGTTTGTCGGTTATGAAACAACCACACATGCTTCGGAGATTTTATATTTGATTCAAGATGATCAGCTACTAGATGAAGCGAAACAAGGTAATGAAGTACAAGTTATTTTCAAGGAAACACCATTTTATGCAGAAAGTGGCGGTCAAGTAGCCGATCACGGAACTGTCCAAAGCGAAACAGGGCTAGCGTTTGTTAAGGATGTTCAAAAAGCACCTAACAAACAAAACATTCACCGGATTGTCGTTGAAGAAGGTGTCTTAAAAACGGGAGATCGTGTGAAGCTTACTGTTAATGCTGTTGAGCGTAAAAAAACGGTGAAAAACCATACGGCAACGCATTTACTTCATCGTGCCTTAAAGGATGTTCTCGGCGAGCATGTGAATCAGGCGGGTTCACTTGTTGCCCCAGATCGTTTGCGTTTTGACTTCTCTCATTTTGGGCAAATTACCGACGAGGAGCTTTCACGAATGGAAACGATTGTTAACGAGAAAATCTGGGAGCAAATCGAGGTTGGTATCAATGAAATGCCGATTGCAGAAGCTAAAGCACTTGGCGCAATGGCGCTATTCGGCGAAAAATACGGCGATATTGTTCGTGTCGTTCAAATCGGCGACTACAGTATCGAGCTTTGCGGCGGTGTCCACGTGAAGAATACGTCGGAAATCGGGCTGTTTAAGATTCAAAGTGAAACAGGAATCGGCGCGGGTACGCGCCGGATTGAAGCTGTGACGGGTGAAGCAGCATATCACTTTGTAACGGAAGCGCAAACAGAATTAGAAGCAGCAGCACGGCTGTTCAAGACAAATTCGGCTGAGGTTCTTACCAAAATTGAACAGCTTCAAGGCGAAATGCGTGAGGTTCGTCGCGAAAATGAATCGCTGCAGGCAAAACTTGCAAGTGCAGCAAGTGCAGATATTTTTGCGAGCGGAGCGGATGTTGGCGGTGTGAACGTGATTGCGAAGCAGGTCAACGCGAAAGATATGGCTGCGCTGCGGCAGTTTGCGGATAACTGGAAGGATAAAAATATCGGGGGCGTCCTAGTGCTTGGTGCAGTTTCCGGCGAAAAAGTGAATCTGATCGCTGCGGTTTCAAAAGAGGCAATCGCAGACGGGCTTCATGCTGGAAAAATCATCAAAGAGGTTGCTCAGCTTACTGGCGGAAACGGAGGCGGTAAACCAGACATGGCTCAAGCGGGTGGGAAGAATCCTGCTGAACTGGAAAAAGCTCTGGCTGCTGTTCCAAGTATTATTCAAGGTTTGCAAGGATAAAGGGGAAAAACGCTTGAGATCGTTAGCGCGATTTTGAGCGTTTTTTATAGTGAGGTGGTGAACTGGCTCGTACTTCTTTAAAATCTGTGCTATATTTTAACGGACGAAGATTTATTTAGGAAAGCTGTTTTTATTTAAGAAAAATCTTGATAAAATGATTTTTCAAGATCTTTTGAATGGAAGCGAAACGGGATTAAGCAATTGAGTTGGCATAGAAAAGAGCAATACATTTTGAAAATAAATCAAGTGTTTAGAAGATTTACCTCAAGCAGACAATTTTGACGCAAAGGGAAATGGGGGCTATGTTCGTGGAAAAAAATAACCGGAGTAAAGAAGAGGAATGGCTTTTCCAGCTTCAAAAAAATCGCCTTGAGCAGGAAGTGGTTGCTGATTTTGGGAAAAGCGCTGAAAAACAACTGCGAATTTTAACGCGTTTAAGAGACGATAATTTGTCATTTTCTGCTAATGAGCTTTCAAGTATTGAAGCTATGCTAGGCATGGAAGGCTATTTTCAAGAAGATATGGCGATTATCAGATGTCAAATCGGAGAATTGATTGCACAAACAGAGGAAAAAGTTCAATTTTATGCTGAAAGGCAAATTGAACTCGAGCAAGAAGAAGATCACTGGCTTGAACAGGCAAGCAACTGGGAAAAAAAATGAGAAGAATCAAACGAAAAATATGGATGAATAAGTTTAGCAGAAGGATCTATCGTTCTTTTCCAAGAAATATTAAAATTTGGTTAAGAGTTGAGCATTCCTTTGTCAATCTGGTTGGTTTAGTGTAAAATAGATTGGAAAGCGAAGGAATTGAGGTGTTGATTCGTTATGGGTACAAAAGATCAAACAATGTTTTACAATTTTGGTGATGATTCGATTGAGGAAGATGTTCGAAAAATCATGAAGCAAGTCTATCTGGCGCTTCAAGAAAAAGGTTATAACCCAGTTAATCAAATCGTTGGTTATCTGCTTTCTGGCGATCCAGCTTATATTCCGCGTCATCAAGATGCTCGTAATTTAATTCGCCGCCTAGAACGTGACGAAATTATTGAAGAACTTGTCCGAGCTTATCTTAAAAACAATGAAATTGGTGACAAATGAAGATTATGGGGTTAGATGTGGGGTCGAAGACGGTAGGCGTTGCGATTAGCGATGCACTCGGTTGGACTGCCCAAGGTATTGAAATCATTTCGATAAATGAAGAAGCCAAGCAATTCGGCTATAATCGCGTCAAAGAATTGATTGATTTGCATGAAGTCGAAAAAGTGGTTGTCGGACTGCCGAAGAACATGAATAATACGATTGGACCGCGTGCTGAAAGCTCAAAGAAGTATGCAGAAGTTCTTGAAGCGCGTACTGGGATTCCAGTTGTATTATGGGACGAACGGCTCACGACACAAGCCGCGGAACGGACGCTTCTTGAAGCAGATGTAAGCCGCAAAAAACGCAAGCTCGTCATTGATAAGCTTGCAGCTGTAATGATTTTACAATCCTACTTGGATGCAAATAATTAGAAGAGGTGAAAAGAATGGCGGAAAACCATACACACGACCACAATCATGATCACGATCATGCGCATGGCGAAGAAGAAAAATATATTTGGATTACAAATGAAGATGGAAAAGAAGAAAAATATGAAATCTTATTTGACTTTGATTCCGATGAGTTTGAAAAATCTTATGTACTTTACTTCCCAGCAGATGCATCTGAGGATGATGAAATTGAGATTTTAGCTTCTTCTTATGTGCAAGACGAAGAAGGGAGCCAAGGTCAGCTTAAACCCGTTGAAACTGACGAGGAATGGGATATGATCGAAGAGCTTCTTGCTACGTTCTTGGCGGACGAAGACGAGGAATAAATTTTAAAAAAGACATGCGGCATTCATTAGCTACATGTCTTTTTTGCTTTCTTTCCGCGCGCGTTTGTTCCAAATCTTGTAGGCTAGCCAGATGATAAACACAACAAGGAGCGCGAGTATCGTATAGCTAATCGGGCGAGTATATTTTTCAACAACCGACCAGTTTGAGCCTAATGTGAAACCGAGCCAAGTGAGAAAGATATTCCACGGAATACAGCCGAGAATCGTGTAAATCGTGAACTTTGAGAGATTCATTTTCGCAATCCCTGCTGGAAGCGAGATAAATGTGCGGATTACGGGAAGAACACGGCCAAAGAACACAGCAGATGCTCCGTAGCGGTTAAACCAATGCTCGGCTTGATCGAGATGTTTCACATTTTAAAAAAATATATTTCCCAAAGCGTAGCACGAGTGCGCGACCGCCTTTTTTTTCCAATGTAGTAGGCGATCAGCGAGCCGACAAGGTTACCGAGAATACCGGCAATGACAACGAGCCAAAAATTTAGTTTCCCAGCTTCGGCCATAAATCCGCCGAATAGCATGATGACTTCACTTGGGAGCGGGATACAGACGCTTTCGATCAGCATCGCAAGAAAAATGCCAAAATGGCCAAGCGTGTCGATCAAGAACATCACAAAATCCTGCAGGCTTTGAATGAGTGTGTGCAGCATAGTAAGACTCCTTTAATTCGTTCAAGTAATAATTAACTGTATCATTATAGCATAGATCAGTTGAAAAGAAGCGTGATATCATTTTCAGATGACGAATACGATAATGTTTGATACTATTAATAAAGTATTATTCTAAATTGAAAGAAAGAGGGTTCAACATGGAAAAATTTGTAGTGAAGGTACATATGGCAAGCGGCAGGTCGTACAGTAAGACAGTTGAAAGCGAAACACAGAAAAAAAGCAATTTCGGAAGCGCTTGTTCCAACGGGAGAAGGAACCTTCTTAATTGATGATGATGCGGGACGTTCTGTTCGGCTGTATAAGCGTAACATTGAATCGGTTGAATCAATCGAAGCTGGCGAATAATAACGTTGAAATGTTCTGAAAGAGGTGACTCTTTCAGAATTTTTCACATCGTTTGCTGGAAATTGTAAAAAGTGATAGTCAGCCGCCGAAAAAGTCGGTATAATGATTGAGATAAAGAATAGAAATGAGGGAATGCTCTTGGCGAGGTCAAAAGGCAAAACGATCACAATCATCATTGGAGTTATCGTGCTTCTGCTTGTTGTTGCTACCTTTTCAGGTTATTTTTATGTCAAAAAACAACTAGAAGCGAAAAGCCCTGATAGCAAACAAAAAATTATGGTTGAAATTCCTGCCGGTTCAAATGTAAAGTCGATCGGTTCGATTTTAGAAGATGAAAAGGTGATTAACAGTGCGACGCTGTTTTCTTATTACGTCAAGTACACCAATGAGACGAACTTAAAAGCAGGGCGTTATGAGCTTAGCCCGTCAATGGATACGGACAAAATCGTAAAGGTTTTGAAAGAAGGAAAAACGGTTGCACCTGAGAAGCTGGTTATTCCAGAAGGTTATTCGCTCGACCAAATTGCAGAGCGAATTGTGCAATATGTTCCTACGTTAACGAAAAAGTCTGTTCTTAAAGCAATGGACGACGCAGATTTTGTGAAAAAAATGATCAAAAAATACCCTGACACTGTAACAGAAGCGGTTCTTAACAAATCGATTAAGCACCCGCTCGAAGGTTATCTTTACCCGGCCACATATGAGTTTAAGGAATCTAATCCGAAAATTGATTCCATCCTTGAAGAAATGGTTCGCGCTACGCAGCTCAATCTCGTACCGTATCGTGATGAACTGAAAAAGCAAAACAAAACGGTTCATGAATTTCTGACGATGTCATCTCTGATTGAAAAAGAAGCGACGGCAAATGTCGACCGCAAGACAATCGCAAGTGTATTTTATAATCGTCTGAAAGAAAATATGAGGTTACAAACTGATCCAACGGTGCTTTATGCGCTTGGAAAACATAAAGACCGGACGCTTTATAAAGATTTAAAAGTAGATTCACCGTATAATACGTATCGCAATAACGGGCTTCCGCCTGGACCGATTGCGAACAGCGGTAAGACGTCGCTAGAAGCTGCCCTTTATCCGGAAACGACAGATTACTTGTATTTCCTTGCAAACACGAAAACGGGTAAGGTATACTTCTCGAAAACGCTTGAAGAGCATAACCGCTTGAAAGCAGAACATATTACTGGCAATTAATGTTGGAGTGAAAGGATTTTTTTAGAAAATGGACGAAACAATTCATGCCTATTTATTAGAACAAATTCCTGAGCGCTCGCCTTTCTTTTCTGAAATTGAAGCTTATGCGAAACAAGAAGGCGTTCCGATCATGGAAAAGGATTCGCTTCATGCGATGCTCCAAATTATGGCCATTCAGCAGCCAAAGCGAATTTTAGAGCTTGGGACGGCGATTGGCTATTCAGCACTCAGAATGCAAGAGGTGTTGCCTGAAACTGAAATTATTACGATTGAGCGAGATGAGGCGCGTTTCACACTTGCACAAGAAAACGCGGCGAAATTTGGGGCAAATCAGATTCAGTTTGTGCTTGGCGACGCGCTAGTTGATTTTGAAACTCTCCTTGCGTCTGCTCCGTTCGATGCGATTTTTATTGATGCAGCCAAAGCGCAATACGAAAAGTTTTTTGAGTTGTATGCGCCTTATCTCGCTGAAAACGGTGTGATTTATAGTGATAACGTTCTTTTTAAAGGACTTGCGCTTGATGAGCTTCCGGAAGTACAGAAAAAAGCCCGAATGGCGAAAAAGATGCGTGCTTTCAACGCATTTTTAAATGAGCAGACTGATTTTGTGACGAGTACCATTCCTCTTGGAGATGGGCTTGCGATTACGAGAAGGAGAGACGTCAAATGAAAAGAAAACCAGTTGTTGTAGGGGTGACTGGCGGATCAGGCTCGGGAAAAACGAGTGTTTGTAAAAAAATCTATGATCATTTTGATGATTGTTCGATTTTAATGTTGGAACAAGATTTTTATTATAAAGATCAATCGCATTTATCATTTGAAGAACGACTTGAAACAAACTATGACCATCCGCTTGCTTTTGATACGGATCTTTTGATTGAACATGTGAAGAAGCTTCTGAACTATGAGGCCATCAATAAACCGGTTTATGATTATACAATTCATACACGATCAAGTGAAGTGATTCATCAAGAACCGCGTGAAGTGATCATTTTAGAAGGAATCTTGATTCTAGAAGATCCGCGCTTGCGTGATTTGATGGACATTAAAGTTTATGTAGATACTGATGATGATATTCGGATTATCAGACGGTTACTTCGCGATATTAAAGAACGTGGGCGATCGCTTGATTCCGTTATTGAACAGTATTTGACTGTTGTAAAACCAATGCATAATGAATTTATCGAGCCGACAAAGAAATATGCTGATATTATTATTCCAGAAGGCGGACAAAATCATGTGGCGATTGATTTAATGACAACCAAAATTGCTGCAGTACTCGAGGAAAATCTGCACAACTAAGGACTCGGCCTCTTGAAAAACCGTTTGTTTTGCGGTAAAATGCACGTAGTAAATAGGAAATTTGCTTGAAGGAGCAAGGAAAGCTTCTTCTTATATAGTGGAGATTCTAAAAAAGTGCGGAGTAACCTCTCCGTACTTTTCTATACTTATTTGATTTTGATATAAAAGGAGAGAACAAATTTGGCAACTGAAAAAGTATATCCGATGACAATTGAAGGAAAAGAAAAACTCGAACTAGAACTGACAGAACTAAAAACTGTGAAACGTAAAGAAGTTGTAGAACGCATTAAAATTGCGCGCGATTTCGGCGATCTTTCGGAAAACTCCGAGTATGATTCGGCTAAAGATGAACAAGCTTTTGTTGAAGGCCGGATTACGACACTAGAAAATATGCTGCGTAATGCGCATATCATTGACGGTTCTGAAGTGGACAATGATACAGTAACGCTTGGTAAAAAAGTGACTTTTGTTGAAGTTCCAGATGGTGACGAAGAAACATATGTCATCGTCGGAAGTGCGGAAGCTGATCCGTTTAACGGCAGGATTTCAAATGATTCTCCAATCGCAAAAGGACTTCTTGGACATACAATCGGCGAAGAATTAGTCGTTCAAACGCCTGGTGGAGATATGACTGTTAAAATTATTAATATCGAAGCATAATTTCTGCTCTTTATAACAAGGTGGTGAAAACTTGTGGCTGACCGACAAGAAAAAAAACAAAAACCGGCGTGTGAAACAAAATAATGTGGATGGTTCTCGGCTTGAAACGAATACGAAACGCAAGAAAACAAATCTTGTGCTCAACATTTTGATTATCATCGTTTCGCTCTTGATTATTGGCTCTGTTTATTTTGTGATCTTTGCAACTGAAAATAAAGGCGACACACCGGCAACAAAAACGGCATCTTCCGTCCAAAAGAAGGAAGATGCCGCAAAAAAAATCGACAAGTGACGAAAAGAAAAAGTCGGAAACAGATAGCAAGGAGGACAGCAATGCATCGACAAGCGATGATCCTAACGTAGCAGAAGTAATTGAAAAAGACTGGAAACCAGTCGGCACAAAGCAAACTGGAGACCACATCAACTCATATGATGCAACAAGTACGGACTGGAAAGAAAAAATCGAAGCATTCTCGAAAGCTACCGGAATTGCGAGCGATCAGATGACACTTTGGTTTGTCGGAAGAGGAAGCGATCCATCGACTGAATCGATTGGAACAGTTTCCAGCAAAGAGAAGCCGGATGAAACATTCCGTGTTTATATTTCGTGGCGCGACGGCGAAGGCTGGCAACCGCTCAAAGTTGAAAAACTGAAGAAAAATGATAAACGTTAGACGTCTGGTTACTTACCTGGCGTTTTTGTTTACGAAGGAGGAACAAGTGTGATAGGGATTATTGGGGCAATGAAAGAAGAAGTGGCGATCTTGCGCGACCAAATGACGGACTTGCAAACGGATCAAATTGCGGGAGCGAATTTCTACCGCGGCCAAATTTTTGATCAAGAAGTGGTGTTGTTTGAATCAGGAATCGGAAAAGTTAATGCGGCTGTTTCAACCACGATACTATGCGACCATTATAAACCGGAAGTGATTATCAATACCGGTTCCGCTGGCGGAATCGGTCCAGATTTAAACGTGGGCGATGTGATTTTATCTGATCAGCTAAGTTACGGGGATGTTGATGCAACTGTATTCGGCTACGTGTTCGGACAAGTACCGCAAATGCCTGCGGTTTATCAAGGCGATCGCTCTCTTCTAAAAAAAGCAGAACGCGTTTATGATGAGTATCTCAAAGAAACGGAAAATAAAGCCGTGTTCGGTCTTGTAATCACAAACGATTCTTTCATTTCGAAAGATGAGCAGCGCGAACTGATTTTAGCTAACTTTCCAGAAGTACGTGCCGTTGAAATGGAAGCAGCCGCGATTGCGCAAGCCGCTTACCGTTTTGACACACCTTTTCTGATCATTCGTGCCATTTCAGACGTGGCTGATAAAGAAGCAGCCGTTTCATTCGATGAGTTCCTTGAAACCGCAGCACGAGCTTCTTCCGATTGCATCCTAGCTCTTATTAAAGAATGGAATTAAAAAAAGCGGAAAAGATACCTCTGAGTATCTTTTCCGCTTTTTATACGTATTAGAGGTTTTCTGTCAGTTCTAGGAAGTCACGAACATCTTTAGCTGTGAGTGCAACAGCATCTTCCCAGAAATCTGGTTTCGTCAAATCAACATCGAGATGTTTTTTTGCAAGCTGTTCAGTTGTCATTGCCCCAGTATCTTTTAAAAGGGAGATGTATTCATCTTCATAACTTTCACCTGCAAGAATGGCACGACTGTAAATACCAAGCGAGAATAAATAACCGAACGTATAAGGGAAGTTATAGAACGGCACATCAGCAATATAGAAGTGCAATTTCGATGCCCAGAATTGCGGATGGTACTCATCAAGTACATCCATATAAGCTTCGCGCTGTGCTTCTTCCATCAAACGATTGAGCGCATCAACAGAAAGAATGCCTTTCTTTCGTGCTTCATAAAAACGTGTTTCAAACAAGAAGCGGGCATGAATATTCATGAAAAAGGCAATGCTGCGACCGATTTTATCATCAAGTAGCGTAATTTTTTCTTCTTTCGTCGGAGCTTCTTTAACAGAAGCATCAGCGATAATCATTTCTGCAAAAGTCGAAGCCGTTTCGGCCACGTTCATCGCATAATCTGTATTTTCGTAGGGCTCATCACGAATCACATGTGAGTGGAAAGCGTGTCCAAGTTCATGGGCAAGTGTTGCGACTGTAGAAAGGGCACCATCGTAAGTCATAAAAATCCGGCTTTCTTTTTCTACCGGGAAGTCGGTGCAAAATCCGCCAGGACGTTTGTTATCACGATCTTCTGCTTCGATCCAGCGGTTTTCAAACGCATGTTTTGCGAATTTCGCCATTTTTGGACTGAATTTATTAAACTGTTCTAAAATAAAATCGGCACCTTCTTGATAGGTATATTTCTTTGGTTCTCCGGAAAAAATTAGCGGAGCTTCGACATCGTAAAAGCTAAGTTTTGGAATGCCGAGTAGTTTCGCTTTTCGTTCCAGGAAAGAAACAAAAATCGCTTTATTTTCGCGGATTACATTCCACATTGCTTGAAGCGTCGAGTTTTCCATCCGGTTTATCGCAAGCGGTTCACTGAGCACGTTATCCCAGCCGCGCGTTGCATATGTTTGTAGCCTAAATCCAGCAAGATGATTTAGTGTGTCTGCGAAAAGACGGCTGTCCGCTTGGAAACTTTCCGTATAAGCTTTAAAGACAGCCTGGCGCACTTCGCGCTTCGGATGATTCAACATGTTGAGTGCTTGACCAGCCGAAAGATCTTGCACTTCACCGTCGATTTCGACTTTGACGCGCACTTTTCCGATAATCGTGTCATAATGGTCTGACCAGCCTTGATATCCGTCGATCGCAAGGGCATTGATGACAGCCTCTTCTTGTTTCGTGCCTTTTTTGCGGCGATTTTCTCGCGCTTCATTTAAGACAAAAGCAATTTGGCTAAACCCATTCTCTGCCAAAATTTCATTCCAAATCCGGTCATCGACTTGGGCGAATTTGTCGTGCCAATCATCTTGGGCAGTTTGGAGTTGTGCCGCATACGCATAAACGCGCGCCGCAATTTCAACTGCGCGTTCATCATTCACATTCGCAGATTGAACACATTCTAAGAACGAGCCTGCGTTCATAAGCACCTTAGAAATATCCGCATTTTGATTGATCAAGAGAAGAAATTCAGCTGCATCTTCCACGTTTTCAGGAATGCTCCACTCTGCTACATTTTGCGTAAACAAGTCCAAGTCGTCTTTAATGGCTTTCAGCGCCTCGTGCAAATCTTCGGATGTGCTTCCCCCTTGATAAATTGAATCAAGATCCCAAATTTGGGAATAATCTTTCGTCATAAATTTCTCCTCCTTGAGTACCGGTTTTTAGGATAAAGATATCCACAATTACTTCTTTATTATAGCAGTATCTGAGCTTTTTTTTGTAAAATAAGCGAAAACATGATAAAATTTGTAGGTTATCTCTTCTACAAGAAGATATGTTCGCGAGAGAATAAGAAAATGAGGTGCAGAATTTGTTAAAGCAATTTTCGCCAGATAAAATGTTGAATTCGCCATTTGGCATCACGGCTGAACACTTAAAAAAGATGGGCAAAACAACGATTTTAACCGATCTTGATAATACACTGATTGCATGGGATGAAATGGATGCCACACATGAAATCATCAACTGGTTTACCCTGCTTGAAGCGGAAGGGATCAAAGTCATGATTCTTTCTAACAATTCAATTGAGCGTGTGGAACGAGTAGCGAAAGCAACGCGGATTCCATTTATTGCCAGAGCGAGAAAACCGCTTGGGAAAAACTTTAAGAAAGCACTGAGCGAACTTGATTCGCATCCAGAGGAAACCATCATGATTGGCGACCAAATTATGACGGATATCTTTGGCGGAAATCGACAGAAACTGATGACCGTTTTTGTTCGTCCAGTCAAAGAAACTGATGGAATGGCAACGAAATTTAACCGTTTTATGGAACGGATTATCTTAAAACAATTAACGAAGAAACAAAAAATGGAATGGGAGGATTCACTTTGACAGAAGAACTTAGATGTATCGGCTGTGGTGCCATTATCCAATCGGAGGATAAAACAAACCAGGCTATGCACCGAAATCATCGCTTATGAAAGAACAAGTTATTTGCCAGCGCTGCTTCCGCTTGAAGCATTATAATGAAATCCAAGACGTGCCGCTTACCGATGACGATTTTCTCAAAATCTTGAATGACCTCGGAAAAAGCGACGCGCTAATTGTTTATGTCGTGGATATTTTCGACTTTGACGGTAGCTGGCTTCCAGGCTTGCATCGCTTCGTTGGAAATAATCCCGTTCTTCTTGTCGGCAACAAAGAAGACTTGCTGCCAAAATCACTGAAACGCGACAAACTTATTCGTTGGATGCGTCGCCGTGCAAAAGACCTTGGTCTTTTATCAGAAGATGTAACCCTCGTTAGTGCGGCGAAAGGCAGTGGATTTGATACATTGCTTGAAAAAATCGAAGAGTTACGAGCTGGACGTGATGTGTATGTTGTCGGCTGTACGAATGTCGGAAAGTCAACGCTGATTAATCAGATCATTAAACGTGCTTCTGGGGAATCTGACGTGATTACAACTTCACAGTTCCCTGGAACAACGCTTGATAAGATTGAAATACCGCTTGCTGGTGGGAATGTGCTTGTTGATACACCAGGGATTATCAATCATCATCAAATGGCGCACTTTATCGGACCGAAAACGCTCAAACTGATAACCCCGAAAAAAGAAATTAAGCCACTCGCTTATCAGCTGAATGATCAGCAAACCTTATTCTTTGGTGCGCTTGCACGGCTTGATTTTACCGAAGGACCGCGTTCGTCATTCATCGTTTATATGTCGAACCAACTTGAACCGCATCGCACGAAACTCGAAAAAGCCGATCAGCTCTATGCAACTCAAAAAGGACAGGTGCTTACGCCGCCTGATGAAGCTGGGGTTGCTGAATTACCTGAGCTTACACCGTATTCATTTGCAATTCGCGAAAAAGCAGATATCGTTTTTTCTGGACTTGGCTGGGTGACAGTTCCGCATGGCGGTGTGAAAGTCACAGCTTGGGTGCCGAAGGGCGTTTCCGTTTCGATTCGCGAAGCGCTCATTTAAGGGGACGAAAATGAAACATTTTGCAGTTATCGGAAATCCGATTGCTCATTCACTTTCGCCTGTGATGCACACGGCAGCCATTGAAGCACTCCAGCTTGATGCGGATTATACGCGTGTTAAACTTGAGATTGATCAATTTGACCTTGAAATCCGTCGTTTTTTAGCTAGCGAAATCGATGGCTTTAATGTAACTGTGCCGTTTAAAGAAAAAATTATCCCGTACTTGGATCAGATTGATCCGTTTGCAGCAAAATGCGGGGCGGTCAATACGGTAAAGCGTTCTGATACGGGGTGGACTGGTTATAATACCGATGGTTATGGCTTTTTAGAAGGTTTAGAAGAAAAGCGACCGCTAAGTATAGATGATCGAATTTTGATTATCGGGGCCGGCGGAGCGAGCAAGGGAATTTATCTGGCACTTTCGGAAAAATGTGAAGCGCCAATTACAGTTACAAATCGAACGCTTGAAAAAGCAGAGCAAATGCTTGCAGCGGAAAGAAGCGACCGAGCAATTTCGCTAGAAGAAGCCGAAGCGCGCCTTGCGGAATTTACGATCATTATCCAGACGACATCGGTTGGTTTAGACCAAACACATTTCGATTTGCCGCTTTCACTCGAGTCTTTAAAAAAAGATACACTGGTTGCGGATATTATCTACAATCCGCTTAAAACGCCATTTTTACAAGCTGCTGAACAAAAACAAGCTATCATTCAAAATGGGCTTGCGATGTTCGTCAATCAAGGGGCACTGGCACTTTCAATTTGGACAGGCGAAAACCCTAATCGAGCCATTATGAAACAAGCTGTGCTCAACTCATTTTAGGAGGAAAACAATGTTAACTGGACGACAAAAACGCTTTTTGCGTAAAGAAGCGCATGAGCTAAATCCGATTTTTCAAGTTGGAAAAGGCGGAGTGAATCCGAACATGGTAAATCAAATCGCAGAAGCACTTGAAGCGCGCGAGCTGATCAAAGTTTCGGTTTTGCAAAACTGTGAAGTACCGAAAGAAGAAGTCGCTGAACTGCTTAGTGAACGCAGCGGCAGCGAACTGATTCAAGTGATTGGGCGAACGATTATTCTTTATAAAGAATCCAGCAAGAATAAACAAATTAAACTGCCTTAAGCGAGCGAGGTGAATGAGAGTGACAGAACGAATCGGAATTCTCGGCGGAACATTTGATCCGCCGCACATTGCCCATTTGATTATTGCAAACGAGGTATACAGCCAGCTCGGGCTCGAGAAGATCATTTTTCTGCCGAATTCGATACCGCCTCATAAACGTGAAAGCGGTCTTGTTTCCGCAGAACAGCGCGTTCAGATGCTGAAGCTTGCTACGGGATCAAATCCGCATTTTGAAGTTGACCCGCGCGAACTGTATCGTGAAGGGAAGTCTTTTTCGTATGATACAATGCGAGAGATGGTGAGAGAGGGAACAAATCAGGCGTTTTATTTTATCATCGGGGGGGATATGGTTGAATATCTGCCGAAGTGGTATAAAATAGAAGAGCTACTGAAACTTGTAACGTTTGTGGGTGTTAATCGGCCGAACTACTCGCTTCGCTCAGATTATCCGGTTCTTGATGTTAAAGTTCCGGAAATGGATATCTCTTCTTCTTTTTTGCGCACTAAACTGAGACATGGCGAGCCGATTGATTATTATGTACCTGAAAAAGTAGCGGATTATATAAAGGAGCATCAACTTTATGAACCGAAATGAAATCCTTGAAAAAGTAAAACATGCGATGCCTGAAAATCGCTTTATTCATACGCTTGGTGTTGAAGAGATGGCTGTAAAGTATGCTGAGATGTACGGTGCATCACCTGAAAAAGCTAGTATTGCAGCACTTTTGCATGACTACGCAAAATATTACCCGGACGAAAAAGCACGCCAAGTGGTGATTCACGAAAACATGGACCCACTTTTGCTGAAATATGATCGCGCGCTACTTCATGCTCCTGTTGGGGCTTACTTAGCAGAGCAGGAATTCGGGATTACTGATCCTGAAATCCTTGAAGCAATTCGTGTGCATACGACGGGAAGCACTTCGATGTCCAAACTGGATAAAATCCTTTTTTTGGCTGATTACACTGAACCGAACCGCGATTTTCCGGGAGTGAACGAAGCGCGCAAAATTACGGCTGAATCGCTTGACGAAGGAATGTTGTTTGCACTTGGTCGAACGATCGAGTATTTAGCAAGTAAAAGACAGCCGATTTTCCCTGATACATTTGAAAGTTTTAATGCTTTTGCATTTTTAATTAAAGAAGGAGATGTTGAATGATTGAATAGTCACGACGTATTAATGCTTGTCGCACGAGCTGCTGATGACAAGCGAGCAGAAGATATTCTTGCCCTAAACATGCAAGGACTTTCCGGTATTGCCGATTATTTTGTAATTTGCCACGGGAATTCGGATAAACAAGTTCAAGCGATTGCGCGAGAAATCAAAGAAAAAGCACAAGAAAATGATGTTGAAGTAAAACGATTAGAAGGTTTTGACGCTGCCCAGTGGGTTTTGATCGATCTAGGTGATGTTATTGTCCATGTATTCCACCGCGACGAACGTTCGTATTACAATCTTGAAAAGCTTTGGGGCGATGCACCGCTTGAGAATGTCTCAGAAGCGTTTATTTCATAAAGATAAAACGGCTAAAAAAAGCGGCAAGTTTTCTTGCTGCTTTTTTTCAAGCGGAAAGGAGCTGCGACAAATGAGTTACGAGTTTTTTCCAACTATTTATGATGAACTAATGGATGCTGAACTGTATGATGCTTGGGCCGACTTTGCGAAGCGCCACTTACCTCAGGATGCTGTTTCGTTGCTTGATCTTGCATCTGGAACTGGCGAGTTTGCTGTTCGAATGGCACTTTCCGGCTATCAAGTGAGTGGACTTGATTTGTCTTCTGAAATGGTACGTGTAGCGAAAGAAAAGTTTACTGCGATTGAGCTAAATGTCCCAATTGTAGAGGCAGACATGCGCAGTTTTCATGTGACTGAACCAGTTGATGCAGTGACTTGTTTTTGTGATTCTCTCAATTACCTTGAGGAAGAAGACGATGTGATTGCGACTTTTTCAGCTGTGTATGAGGCACTGAAACCCGGCGGATATTTTTTGTTCGATGTCCATTCCGTTTATAAGATAGAAGTTGGTTTCCGCGACTACAGCTACGGCGACAGCGATCCTTATATATCTACGATTTGGAATTCTTTTCCTGGTGCGTATCCACATTCTGTCGAGCACGAACTTAGTTTTTTTGTCGAACAAGAAGATGGAAGCTATCAGCGAAAAGATGAGCTGCATAAAGAGCGGACATTCGCAGTAGAAGATTATAAAAAAAAAAATTATTGGATACTGGATTTCGTGAAATTGAAATTTTTGCTGATTTTAGTGATTCAAAACCTGAAGATACGAGTGAACGAATCTTTTTCAGTGCGAGAAAATAGCTTTTGGCTATTTTCTTTTTTTTGTGTTGAAAAAGGAGATTGTCTTTTTATGGCGAATACAGTAGCTAAAGGAGGCGAGCGTGTGCTGAAAGAATTTTATCGAAAGTATCAAAAATGGCTAATTGGCGTACTAGCAGGTATCATTTTTTTGCTTGGAGCTATTCTTTTTATATTTTTTGAAGACAGCGAAAAAGAAGAACCGATGCTGCCAAAAACGGTAACCGAAAAACCGGTCAAACCAAATGAAGAAAGCAAAAACATACCCCAAACAAAAATTTTGTTGACGTAAAAGGAGCAGTGACCCATCCTGGCGTCTATCAAATTGCTGTAGACGGACGTGTTAAAGATGCGATACGTATCGCTGGAGACTTCTTGCCGGAGGCCGATAAAAATTCAATCAATTTGGCGCAGAAGCTAAAGGATGAAATGGTTATTACTGTTTTAACACAAGGTGATTCTTCAAGTCCGGTTGTGCAAACGGGTCTTGCATCTGATTCCGCTGAAAAATCAAAAGTGAATCTTAATCAAGCAACAGCTACAGAATTAGAGCAAGTTCCCGGCATCGGCAAAGCAAAAGCAGAAGCCATCATTGCACATCGTGAAAAAGAAGGATTATTTGAGACTGTGGACGGCTTAACAGAAGTTTCCGGGATCGGTGCTAAAACGCTTGAAAAATTAAAAGCGTATTTAGAGGTTTAGATTTGATTGACGCATAGTTGTTGTCGCACTATACTTAAGAAAGATTAGAAAGAAAGAGGGATAGAAATATGAAACGAATTGCTTGGGATCAATTTTTCATGGCGCAAAGCCATTTAATATCAACTCGTAGCACATGTACAAGGCTTATGGTGGGGGCGACAATTGTTCGTGATAAACGCATGATTGCAAGCGGCTATAATGGATCAATTGCAGGAGGCGATCACTGCACTGAAAAGGGTTGTTTTGTCGTAGAAGGGCATTGCATTCGTACTATTCATGCTGAAATGAACGCTTTGCTTCAATGTGCAAAGTTCGGCGCTTCAACTGATCAAGCAGAGCTTTATGTCACGCATTTCCCTTGTGTGGCTTGTTGTAAGTCAATTATTCAAGCAGGTATCAAAACAGTTTATTATGCCAAGGACTATAAGAATCACCCGTATGCTATTCAGTTGTTTGAACAAGCTGGTGTGGAAGTGAAAAAAGTACCATTCGATCATGAAATTTTGAATGAGGATAGTTTATCGAAGCAAATGACGATGGATACGATCAAAGCGGCTGTAGAAGCTGAGAATTTACCAGATGAAACATCTACTCGCTTGCTTGAATCAATCCAATCAAAATTAATTTAATAGGAGGGAACTAACACATAGAACACTTCTTGTTTTTCAGCGTTGTTGCCGTCATCTTTGGTGTTCTTGGAGTTACTACGACTCCTTTTTTTCTTTTACCTTTTGTTATTTTTTGTGTTTTTTCAGCTATGAGATCAAAGTCTAAACATTACTTGCTACTTATAACGGTTATCGTTTTCGCATCGGGTTACTTTTACTGGTTTGATGCTAGCAATCATTCAGATTTATCTCCGAGTTTGACAGATGGGAAAGCGCGAATTGTTAAAGATTTGAAAGTAGATGGTGATCAGTTTTCAGCTGTAGTTCGGATACAAAATGAAAACGTCTTGCTACGTAAAAAAATAATGTCGAAACAAGAAAAAAATAAGTTGGAACAAATTTGTTACGGCGATATCGTAGTTGTAAAGGGAAGTCTAGACAGGCCACAGTTGGCGCGGAACTTTAATCAGTTTGATTACCGTAGATTTTTGAAGCGTCAACAAATTCACTGGTGTTTGCAGGCTGAGCGTATGGAGCGAGTTGGGAAGAAGAACGATTTAGGCTCTTTTTTTGAGAACTTGAGGGAATCACTGCGCGATTATATGACGGCACATTTCAGTGTGAAGACTGCTCCTTATGCTGCTGCGCTCGTTATTGGCGACAAAAGTTTGTTTGAAGAGGAAATGTACAGCGGCTATCAAAAGCTTGGCGTAGTTCACCTGCTAGCCATTTCTGGGCTTCATGTCAATCTTTTTATTGCACTTTGCTATGTACTTCTGCTCCGATTTGGGTGGACGCGAGAACTTGCTGGCACCGTTTTACTTCTTGTTTTGCCGGTTTATGCCTTGATTGCAGGGGCAGGCGCACCTGTACTTCGTGCTTGCGGTATGTCATTTTTGATTTTGCTTGGGCTAAAGCTAAAATGGTATTTATCTCCGATTAGTGCCATTTCTGCTGTTTTTCTTGCCAGTTTTTGCTGGAATCCATACATAGTTTTTGATGCTGGATTTCAGCTATCCTATGCGGTTTCTTATGCAATCTTGTTGGCTCGCCCCATTTTTCAAACAGTGACTGGCATGTTCAAGCAGGAGTTCTTTATTTCGCTTGTTGCTTCGCTTGGATCGGCAGTTGTGCTGCTTTTTCACTTTTTTGAGTTTTCGCTAGCGGGTGTTTTGTTAAATTTGCTTTACATTCCACTTTTTTCTGTAATAATCGTTCCGCTTGTCTTTTTAAACTTTTTACTGGCGAAGATACCCGTATTGTTTGCTTTACCGCACTTTTCACTTGAAATGATTATTTGGCTGACTGAAAAGTTGACGGACTGGTTTCAAATTTTAAATTGGACGACTTTTACGGCAGGAAAACCGGGATTTTGGATTATTTTGATTTTAGTTGGTCTCACATGCTTGATTTTTATTTTGTGGGAGAAACAGCATCCTCGTTTTGCGATTCTTTTCGTACTGGTTTTTTCTAATTACAGCAAAAGTCGCGCACTTTCCGATACATGGTGAAGTCACTATGATTGATATTGGGCAGGGAGACAGTATTTTGATTCAACTTCCATCGAACAAAGGAACGTATTTGATTGATACGGGAGGTCGGATGAGTTTTGTGAAGGAAGCGTGGCAAAAGCGAAGAACGGAATCTTCTGTTGGGAAAAATACATTGATACCTGTTTTGAAAGCGAAAGGGATTACTTCACTCGACAAAGTGTTTGTTACGCATGCTCACGCTGATCACATGGGGGAACTTGAAACATTGGCAAAAGAAATTCGTATTCAAGAGATTTATATTTCAAAAGGAACGTCTAAAAAAGGAATGCTCAAGCATACTCTCGAAGTGTTGAATAGGATTCCGGTGATCGAAATTGCAAAGGGAGATGTGGTGGGAACTAACGAATATCCATTTGAAGTACTTTCACCACGTAAACCATCTGAAAATACGAATAATGATTCGCTAGTTCTTCGGGCACGGCTTGGCGGATTGATCTGGCTTTTTACGGGAGATGCGGAACGAGAAATTGAACAGGAGCTGCTTCAAGAAGAGATTCGTGCGGATGTACTGAAAGCGGGACATCACGGAAGTAAAACGTCTTCGTCAGCTGCATTTGTTGCGAAAGTTCAGCCAAGTTGGGCGCTTATTTCCTGCGGAGTAAATAATCATTTTGGGCATCCAAATCAAGAAACGCTCGCGACTTTTGAAAAAAATCAAGTGGAAGTGCTGCGGACGGATCAAAACGGCATGATCGTGTACCGTTTTTTTGGTGGCTTTCAAACGAAGCTTAAGTAAATGCTTGAAATGAGGTTGAAGTTCGATTACGATTAACGTGAGGGGTGGATTTCGTGATTAAGGAATGGAAAAATATTGAGCAGAAAAAATTAGCGCCTGTCTATCTCATCATCGGTGTTGAGGATTATATTATTAATCAAACGAAAGAAAAATTGTTACACGCGGCGCTTAAGGATGAAGAGCTTGAATTTAATTATGCAAACTTTGATCTTGAAGATACACCGATTGAAGCAGTCATCGAAGAAGCTGAAACGTTGCCTTTTTTTGGTGAAAAGAGATTAGTGATTGCAAGCAACCCTGTTTTTTTGACGAGTGAAAAAGCGAAAGGGAAGCTGGAACACAGAACGGAAAAGCTCGAGCAGTATTTGAATGAGCCAGTGGATTATTCGATTTTATGTTTCGTTGTCCATGCTGAAAAACTGGATGAGCGCAAGAAATTGACAAAGCTCTTGAAAAAACAAGCTGTTGTGATCGAAGCGAAACGGCCAAGTGAAGCTGAACTTTTAAAGTGGATTCAAACTGAAGCGGAACAAAATGGTTTTCAAATGGAGCAGACAGCAATCAAACGGTTAGCTGAACTGACAAGTGGGAATTTAACGACAGCGATGAATGAACTCAGCAAATTGATGCTGTATCAATTTGAATCAAAATTAATTTCAGTGCAAGATGTTGAAACTCTTGTGGTTCGTTCGCTTGAGCAGAATATTTTCCTTTTAATTGATAAGATTATTGCGCTTGATACGGAAGGTGCACTGCGGGTTTATTATGATTTATTGAAGCAAAAGGAAGAACCGATTAAAATTATTGCTCTCGTGGCAAGTCAGTTTCGGTTAATGAATCAACTGCGGATTTTAGAACAATCTGGCACCGGGGCTCAGCAAGCTGCGGGGATTTTGAAAGTTCATCCATTTCGTGCGAAAATGGCGGCTAAACAAGCTCGTGGTTTTAGGAAAGAGGAGCTTGAGTTTGCGCTATTTCATCTAGCGGAAACGGACTATGAGCTTAAGACGGGATTTGGTGAAAAGACGCAGAAACTAGAATGGTTTCTATTTAAACTGGAAGATTTTAGAAAAACAAAAAAGGGCCTGAAATTTGGCCCTTTTTTGACAAATAAAAAACACCACAGAGTAGTGATGTTTTCATTAATTACTTGATTTTAGCTGCTAAGCGAGATTTGTCGCGAGCTGCTTTGTTTTTATGAATCAAGCCTTTAGATACAGCAGTGTCAATTTTTTTTAGAAGCGGCTACGAAAAGTTCTTCTTTGTTGTCAGCACCGTTAACTGCAGCTTCTTCTACTTTCTTGATTGCTGTACGCATTGCGGAACGTTGAGCAACGTTACGGCTGTTGCGAGTTTCAGTTGTTTTTACACGTTTAATAGCAGATTTAATATTTGGCATTCCATTCACCTCCGTCCAAACTAATCGAGGTAGTATTTATTTCAAACATACCCTTTAAAATACATCAGAACAAATGTTATTATACCTAAAGATGAATGGTTTTGCAATATTTCTTGCTAATTTTCTTAGAAAAACCAGTGGAATTTTATTTGGCATATTGAATAATCGCGATTCTATTGATATAATCAAGTTTAGCCTGCCATTCAGATTGAATGAGACGAGGATCAGGAGCTGGGATAATGAAATAAAAAAGAAATGCAGGAAAGACAAGGAAAAATAAGAAATTTTTCGATCATCGCCCATATTGACCATGGCAAGTCCACTTTAGCAGATCGAATTTTAGAAAAAACGCATGCCCTAAGTCATCGTGAAATGAAAGATCAATTGCTCGATTCAATGGATCTTGAACGTGAACGGGGTATTACTATCAAACTAAATGCCGTTCAGCTCTCTTATACAGCGAAGGACGGGGAGACGTATATTTTTCATTTGATTGATACACCGGGACATGTCGATTTCACTTATGAGGTTTCAAGAAGTCTCGCAGCTTGTGAAGGTGCTGTGCTTGTTGTTGATGCAGCGCAAGGCATTGAAGCACAAACGCTTGCGAATGTTTACTTGGCGCTTGATAATGATCTCGAAATTCTTCCAGTCATCAATAAGATTGATTTGCCGGCAGCTGATCCGGAACGTGTTCGTGGAGAAATTGAAGATGTGATTGGGCTCGATGCGAGCGATGCAGTTTTGGCGTCCGCTAAAGCTGGAATCGGGATTGAAGATATTTTAGAGCAAATTGTAGAAAAAGTTCCAGCACCAGCTGGTGATATTGATAAGCCGCTTAAAAGCGCTTATTTTCGATTCGGTTTACGATGCGTATCGCGGTGTGGTCGCAAATATTCGGATTGTTGACGGCATGGTAAAACCAGGGGATAAAATCCGCTTGATGTCAAATGGAAAAGAATTTGAAGTGACGGAAGTCGGTGTTTTTAAACCAAAAGCGACGCCTCAAGATGTGCTTATGGTCGGCGATGTCGGCTATTTGACAGCTTCGATTAAAAACGTTGGGGATACGCGTGTTGGGGATACTATTACGCTTGCGAGTAATCCTGCTGAGGAAGCTCTTCCAGGTTACCGGAAGCTTAATCCAATGGTGTACTGCGGCCTTTATCCGATCGACTCTTCCAAATATAATGATTTGCGTGATGCGTTAGAGAAACTTGAATTAAATGATTCAGCGCTTCAATTTGAGGCTGAGACGTCACAAGCTCTTGGTTTTGGTTTTCGTTGCGGCTTTTTAGGTCTGCTTCATATGGAAATTATTCAAGAGCGGATTGAACGCGAATTTAATATTGATTTGATTACGACGGCACCAAGTGTTATTTACCACGTGAAGTTGACGGACGGATCAGAAATTGTAGTCGATAATCCGGCAGAAATGCCTGAACCGGGAGTTATTGAAACGATTGAAGAGCCGTATGTAAAGGCAACTGTGATGGTTCCAAATGAATATGTCGGGGCAATTATGCAGCTCGCACAAAATAAACGCGGAAACTTCATCACGATGGAATACTTGGATGATATTCGAGTGAGTATTTTGTATGAAATTCCGCTTTCGGAGATTGTTTATGATTTCTTCGATCAATTGAAATCAAGTACTAAGGGTTACGCATCGTTTGACTATGAACTGCTCGGATACAGACCTTCAAAACTTGTGAAGATGGATATCATGCTTAATAGCGAGAAAGTCGATGCATTAAGCTTTATCGTGCATCGTGATTTTGCTTATGAACGTGGAAAAAATATTGTTGAGAAGCTTCGGGAACTCATTCCGCGGCAGCAGTTCGAGGTGCCGATTCAAGCGGCAATCGGAAACAAAAATTGTCGCACGTTCTACGATTAAAGCACTTCGAAAAAACGTACTGGCAAAGTGTTACGGCGGGGATGTTTCACGGAAACGAAAACTGCTTGAAAAGCAAAAAGAAGGTAAAAAACGGATGAAACAAATCGGATCGGTCGAAGTTCCACAAGAAGCATTTATGGCGATTCTTAAGATGGATGACGATGAACCGAAAAAATAAATGGAATGTATGGAAAAGCATCTCACGTTGAGGTGCTTTTTTTTCGTAAATGACCAAGCGGTTCGTTTTTTCAAAGCTGTAAAAATAATTAATTTTATAAAAATTCAAGAAATCAGTTGTTTTTTTGAAAAAGATACGGTAGAATGAAGTCGTTGCATAAATTATGAAAAGGAGGTATGGATGATGCAAAGCAATCAAATTGAAACATTTCAACGGTTTGTCGGAATGCCAACATTGTTACTTAAAAATGAATTATTTGTTTTTCATCGCTATATCAAACCTTTTTCTGGGAGAAGTGTCTGTTAGCTTCCTTTCTGTGAATTTTTGTGCGAAAAAATGATGACAAATAATATTTTTGGGTAATAATGGGCGTAGTTTATAAGTCCATTATTTTTTGTTGTCTAAAAAAGGGAGGGGGCGTGTTACTTGAAGATTTTTAAGGATTTAGGATGGTTTTTTAAAGAACAGAAAAAACAGTATATTTTTGGGGTAGCAATATTATTTGTGATTGCGCTGCTGCAGCTTGTTCCGCCGTATTTGATCGGAAAAGTGGTAGACGCGATTACTTATGACACGCTAACTAAAAACAATTTGATTACGTGGATCGTCATTTTAATTGCGGTTGCAATTTTAACTTACCTAGGACGCTATGTGTGGCGGCTGATGATTTTCGGTTCGGACAATAAATTGCAGCGCACACTTCGATATCGTTTGTTCGAACATTTGACGAAGATGTCATCGTTTTTTTTCCAACGTTATCGTACGGGAGATTTGATGGCAAGGGCGACAAATGATATTACTGCTGTTCAGCAAGTGGCCGGTTCAGGCGTTTTGACGCTGGCGGATTCTTGTTTGACCGGAGGAACGGTTATATTGATGATGGCAATCAGTATCGACTGGAAGCTCACTTTGATTGCCCTGCTTCCGATGCCACTTATGGTGATCAGCACGTCCGTTTTAGGGAAGAAACTGCATGATCGGTTTCACGGGGCACAAGCGGCTTTCTCAAAGTTGAATGATAAAACGCAGGAAAGCATATCCGGAATTAAAGTGACGCGGACTTTTGGACAAGAAGAGGAAGATATCGCAGACTTTTCTAAGCAGACGAAGGATGTTGTTGCGAAAAATGTTTCGGTTGCAAAAGTGGATGCAATGTTTGATCCGGTCATTTCGATCATTGTCACACTCTCGTTCGTGCTATCAATCGGTTTTGGCTCGAAGTTCGTTCTAGATGGGACTCTTACGGTCGGTCAAGTGATCGCATTTGTGAACTATTTGTTTCTTTTGATCTGGCCGATGCTCGCATTTGGATTTTTGTACAACATCATTCAGCGCGGAAGTGCTTCTTACGACCGAATCATGAGTTTGTTCAGTGAAAAAGCGGATATTGTCGATCTGGATGATGCTATAACGGATAGTCCGCGTGGTGCTCTTGAAGTAGCGCTTGAATCGTTTACGTATCCGGATGAGAATGAGGCGGTGCTGACGGATGTCAGCTTCAAGCTGAATCAGGGAGAGACACTTGGAATTGTCGGCCGGACTGGTGCCGGTAAGACGACCTTGCTGAAACTAATTTTGCGCGAATATGACAACTATCATGGCGAGATTTCCTTTGGCGCAGTGAAAATCCAAAAGTACCAAGCAAAAGTTCTTCGCAGTGCGATTGGCTACGTGCCTCAAGATCAGTTCTTGTTTTCAACGTCAGTGCTCGAAAATATTCGTTTTGGTGTACCAGATGCAACGGAAGAAGCGGTACACGAAATCGCAAGAACGGTTGCGGTGCATGACGATATTGAAGGATTCAAGGATGGTTACGGGACGGTTGTCGGCGAACGCGGAGTTTCGCTTTCAGGCGGGCAAAAACAGCGTCTTGCTATTGCACGGGCTCTTCTGATGGACCCTGAACTGTTAATCTTGGATGATGCGCTTTCTGCTGTAGATGCGAAAACGGAAGAGAAAATTTTGACGAATCTGAAGGAAAGCCGCAGCAAGAAAACGACCATTATTAGTGCCCACCGGCTGAGTTCAGTGGAGCATGCCAACTTAATTCTCGTGGTTGACGGCGGAAAAGTTGTGGAGCGCGGGACGCATCAAGAGTTGATGCAAAAAGACGGATGGTATGCTGAGATGTATCATGAGCAGCAACTTGAGGAAAGGAGTGGGGACTATGAATGAAGAGACAATGAATGAAGAATTGACCACGATGACCGGGAAAGAACATCGGGCAGTTTTGAAACGTTTAATGAGCTATACGAAATATCATATTCCGCTGCTTCTTTTTACAGGGTTTTTAGTTTTGCTCGTAACGGCAGCCGAGGTTATTTCACCGCTAATTGTGCGCAGTTTCCTCGACAATCATTTAACACCGCTCAGCTTTGAAATGAAGGCGGTTCTCGTGCTTGCATCAGCTTACATTGGGCTTGAAATCGGAAAATTTGTTGTTTGGTACTTTCAACTGTTCTTTTTCCAAAAAATTGCACTAGAAATTGTACAACGGATTCGTGTTGATATTTTTTCTAAACTGCACACGCTCGGCATGCGCTACTTCGATAAAACGCCGGCGGGGAGCATCGTTTCTCGTGTGACGAATGACACGGAAGCAATTAAGGATATGTTTATCAATGTGCTTTCAACGGCGATTCAAAGTTTGTTTATGCTGATCGGGATGTATGTAGCAATGTTTTCGCTGAATGTTCAGCTTGCGCTTTATAGTTTGATTTTATTTCCGGTTATCGTTGGGTTGATTATTGTATACCGCAAATACAGCTCGAAATTTTACCGATCGAAGCGTGAAAAACTCAGTCAGCTGAATGCGAACATCAGCGAATCCATTTCGGGTATGTCGATTGTGCAACAATTCAATCAAGAGCGTCGTTTAATTCGTGATTTTGAAAAAATTAACAAGGATTATTATGATGTCGGAATTAAAAATATTAAGTTCAATGCACTTTTGCTTGGGCCGGCGATTGATTTTCTTTATGCAATTGCGGTTGTAATTATTTTGAGCTATTTTGGTGCGGAAGCTTTGATTGGCCCCGTTGCGATTGGGACGATTTATGCGTTTGTTAACTACTTTGACCGTTTTCTTGAAGCAATCTTCAATGTGATGGAGCGGCTTGCGATGTACCAAGAAGCGATTACGGCGGCTTCGCGTGTATTTCGAATCATGGATGAAAAAGAAGAAGTGCCTGAGCAGCACCCCGAGGAGGATGCGGTTATCCGCGATGCGAAAATTGAGTTTAAAGATGTGTCGTTTGCTTATGACGGAGAGCATAACGTCTTGAAGAATATTTCGTTTACGGCTCTTCCGGGACAAACGGTGGCGCTTGTCGGTCATACGGGAAGCGGAAAAAGTTCGATTATCAATCTGATGATGCGCTTTTATGAATTTGAGCACGGGGACATCTTGATTGACGACAAATCAATCAAACATTATCCGATTGAAGAATTGCGGCAAAAGACCGGCTTAGTGCTACAGGATAGTTTCATGTTCTATGGCAATATTCGTGATAACATTCGACTTTACAATACTTTCATCACGGATCAAGAAGTCGAGGAGGCAGCCAAATTTGTGCAAGCAGATCGCTTCATCAATTCGCTAGCCGGAACTTATGACCATAAAGTAATAGAACGAGGCGCTTCTTTTTCCAGTGGGCAGCGGCAGCTGATTTCTTTTGCAAGAACGGTTGTAACGAATCCACAAATTCTAGTGCTAGACGAAGCGACGGCGAATATTGATACAGAAACCGAAAGTTTGATCCAAACTGGGCTGAGACGAATGAGAGAAGGCAGAACGACAATCGCGATCGCGCATCGACTTTCGACGATTAAGGATGCTGACCTCATTCTTGTACTCAGCAAGGGGGAGATTATTGAGCGTGGAAATCATGCTGAACTGCTTGCAAAACAAGGCGTGTATCATTCGATGTACCAGCTGCAAAATAATGGCATGGATCTTGATGCTGATTTGACCGTTTAAGTTGTTTTTCCCACAGAAGAAGCGCTATAATGAGTGGCGGATAGCGTAATGTAGGAGGAATTAAATCATGTCACTTTTAGTATCGATTTTAATCACGCTTTTATTCGGAACGATGATTATTGTCATCCGAATGAAGGCTTCAAAAAGACCTGCTTCAATTAAAGGGATCATTTTACCACCGATCATGATGTCAACGGGGGCGCTGATGTTTGTTGTACCTTATTTTCGCGTTAGCGGTATTGATATTCTGGAAGCAGTGGCGATGGGACTTGTGTTTTCACTGATTCTGATCTGGACGACACGTTTTGAAATTAAAAATGAAGAGGTTTATATTAAGCGAACGAAGTCGTTTCCAATCATTTTGATGACGCTGCTTCTCATACGTATACTTCTGAAATATTTGATCAGTGGAAGTGTTGAAGTTGGGGAGCTGGCTGGAATGTTTTGGATCATGGCATTTGCGATGATTGTACCGTGGCGGATTGCGATGTATTTTCAGTATAGAGCAGTGGAACGAGGCCTTTCCAGATCAAGTGAACTTTCGGACTGAAAAAGCTAGAAATTGCTTGTATGATAAGGCTTTCACGGCTATAATAAGGAAGGTGACATTGAGGTGTCACTTATGTAAAAAAAGGATATTTTAGGAGGAAATACTTTGAAAAAAGATTGTTATTAGTTTATTAATGGTAGTACTTGCGTTTTCACTAGCAGCTTGTTCATCAGGCGCGAAGGATGACAGCAGCAAAAAAGAAGATACTAAAACGTCGACTTCTTCGAGTAAAGAAAAAGTGTTGAATTACTATATGGATGTTGTTTCTCAAATCTCGGATAAAAATGCTGATTTCAGTGCATTCCAACAAGCACAATCAGCTGATCCGAAACCAACAGATGCTGAACTTAGCGAACTTGCGAAAAAAGGAACTGTTTCAGCACAAGCAGTTTCTGACATGTTGAAAGATGAAAAAGTGCCTGATCTAGGCAAATCAACTGATAAATTTAAAACTGCTATTTCTGATTTAAGTGCAGCTTACGGACAAGAAGCTGAGGCTTTGAAAGCAGCTAAACCAGATACTGCAGCTGCAGACGAAGCACTGCAAAAAGCAGCAGATGAAATTGCTAAAATCTTAAAAGATAATGGACTTGCTGGATCGGATATTTTGACGGACACAATGTAACACAGTGAGTTAATTATGAATCAAAAAACCTGATCAAACGCGGATGCGTTTGATCAGGTTTTTTATTTGATGTTTTTTGTCTGGAAAATTCACACAGCGAATGCGTTCACGGCGACGAACAAAGGTTTCCTGTATGTGGATCAACGCGATATCATTGCGCTGGCAGACGGCGACGCAACCGAAGCTGAAATTCGCTTGAAACCTAAAGCAGAGTATGAAAAAGCTATGATAGAATTAAAAGCGATCGAGCAAGAATTTGACGAAACGATTCAAACGACCCAAAAATCTATCTGGGAAATGGTCGAGAAAGACCAAGAATTAGCGAAACGAATTTCAGAATTGTAATTTTTCTTGGAATATGGGTATGGAAGAGCTTCAAATCCCTCGTCTGAATCAGACGGGGGATAGCTTTTCAAACAACACTAAAAAAGCTATCCGTCTTCAAATAACGCTGAAAACAGATAGCCGGCAGATTTATTCACCTTATTTTTTCTTTTCGTTTTTTTGCTGCATCAATTTCAGCTTGTAGCTTTTCAAAGGTTTCCATCAGCTCATTTGACTTTTGTTCAAGCACCTCTTTTTGTTCTAAATCACTATCATGTACTTGTACTGCATCACCAAAACGAATGATAATCGGTTTGCGCTTAATCAGCTCGCCGAACGTTTTCGGTCCATCGTAGACCGCCGGAAGCATCGGAACTTTTCCTTTGTAAGCAATTGTCACAGCGCCTCGTTTAAGATGCAAGTTCGTTTGTTTTCGTGTTCCGCTTGGGAAAATTCCAACGACTTTACCTTGCTTAAGCAAACGAATGGGCGCTTTAATAGCACTTGGACCCGGATTTTCACGGTTTACTGGAAAAGCATTGAGGTGTGTCATCAGCCAATTGAGAAATTTGCCTTTAAATAATTCTTGCTTTGCCATGTAATGAACCGATGTCGGATAGACCGCAAAGGCCAAATAAATAATTTCGATCCACGACGTATGTGTTGAAACTACGACATATGGAGCTTCAATAATCTTTTCTTTGTTTTGTACTTGAAATCGTCCGCCGATAATGATTAAAATGAAGTGGACGACAGTTTTAGCAAATCGATAAAACAACATTTTCACTCCCTAAAAAGCTAAGTTCATACTAAGTATACTCAATCGGGAGCGATTTTGCACCAAAAATAAATTAAATAGAGAGAAAAGAGGATATCATGAAATTTTTACATACAGCTGACCTTCATCTTGGCAAGATCGTTTCCGGTGTTTCGATGCTCGATGATCAGCGTTATATCTTGAAGGAAATCACTCGAATTATTGAAGCGGAACAAGTCGATGCGATCATTATTGCAGGGGACCTTTATGACCGTTCAGTTCCACCGACAAGCGCAGTCACTCTTTTAAATGACACGCTCTACCAGTGGAATGTTGAGCTTGGATTGCCAATTTTTGCGATCGGCGGCAATCATGATAGTGCAGAACGTCTAAATTTTGGTGCAGCTTGGTACAAACATACCCACCTTTTTATGGCAGGAAAACTAAGTCTCCCTAGCAGCCCGGTTGCGTTTCTTGATGCTGAAATCTGGCTTGTCCCATTTCATGAGCCTGCCCTTGTGCGCGAACTTTCCGGAGATGAGAGTATCCGTAGCTATGAGGACGCCATGCAGTACTTAACGAGTCAAATCCGCTCGATTCACCATCCCGATAAAGCCCAAATTTTAGTCGGCCATGCTTTTGTCGCAGGCGGGCTTCCAAGCGATTCCGAACGTCAGCTATCCGTTGGAAATGTTGACCGCGTCTCAACAGATGCGTTTCACGGCTTTAATTATGTGGCGCTTGGTCATTTGCACCATCCTCACGCGATTCATCATCCGACGATTCATTACAGCGGATCGCCGCTCAAATATTCCTTCTCGGAAAGCAGCGATCAAAAAAGTGTTCGGATTGTCACTTTTGAAAAAAATAAGCTCCTGGATGTTCGCGAGGTTCCACTTAAGCCGCAAAAAGATATGCGCATCGTTAGTGGGACTCTGGAGGAGTTATCTACACATATTTTAGATGCGCCGGAAGACTATTTGAATATTCGCTTGGAAGATAAGGGCGCTTTGATTGATCCGATTGGGAAACTGAGACGATTTTATCCGAATATTTTGCAGCTCGAACGTACGAAGCAGGAAATCAAGGAACAAAATAAGGATCGCTTTGAAGAGTTAATGAAAAAAGACGATATTGATTTGTTCGGTCAGTTTTTTGAACATGCAAACGGTACGAAGTTGTCTCGGAAACAGCAAGCTTTGATGAAAGATGTGTTTGATGAGGTCAGAAAGGAAGGTGAGTAGCGATGCGTCCGCTTAAATTGACAATGACGGCTTTTTTGGCTTACAAGGAACGGGAAGAAATTGATTTTACCAAGCTCGGACATGAACGGATTTTTGTGATCTCGGGCAAGACTGGGGCAGGGAAGTCGACAATTTTTGATGCGATCAGTTTTGCTTTATTCGGTTCGGCAAATTTGTCTGATCGTGACAGCTCCACACTTCGAAGTGATTTTGCGGAAGCGGATCAGCTCACTTCAGTTGAATTGACTTTTAAGATTCGGAATAAAATTTATTTTATAAAACGCAATCCGAAACAAGAGGTGCCAAAAGCTCGCGGAACGGGAATGCGTTCGATTGGTCATAAGGTTGAGTTATATGAACTGGCGGAAAATGAAGAAATGAAGCTTTTGGCAAGTTCGGTTCAAGAAGTAGAGGCGCAAATGAAGGAGATTATTCAGCTGTCGGTTGATCAGTTTCGGCAGATTTTAATGATTCCGCAAGGCGAGTTTCGCGAGCTGCTCGTCTCAGACAGCAAGAAAAAAGAGCAGATTTTGCAGCGGCTCGCGCATACGTATTTTTATAAAAGGGTGGAAGATCGCTTAATTGAAAAGCAAAAGGAGCTCGAGCTGAAAGCAAAAAATGAGGAAGCCGAGCTTGATAAAATTTTAGAAGCGGCTTTTGGCGAACGTGGTAGTGAAACGCTCGATGAACAGCAGAACCGGTTTATTCAGCGGGAAAAAGAGCATGAGAAGGAATATTCGGCGGCAGAAAAATTGCTCGAAACGGCGCAGGAAGAAGCACATTTGCGCGCGCAGGAGACGGCGCGCGCTGAGCAGATTCTGGCGGATTTTCAAAGTTTTGAGGAGATTAATTCGCAAGTCGAACGACTGGAAGGCGAGAGCAAAGCTGTGGCTGATCTTTCTACTCGTCTAAAAAAAGCACGTAAGGCAGAACCGCTTCGGGTGATGGATGTGCGCCTCGCGGAACTTGCGGCAAAGAAAGAAGCGGAACGCAAGGAAGCGCAGCGGATGACGCAGGATTTGGAGCGAGCGGAAAGCGAGCGCGAGCAGCTTTTGAAGGAGCAAAAAGAGCTTAGCGAAATGGCGGATCGTGTGGAAAAATGGCGCCATAACTTATTTCAACTGGAAGAAATCGAGCCGAAACTTGTACAGCTTACAGAAAAACAAACGGGGCAGGAAGTGCTTCGAAATAAGGTAGCGTCGGTCACGGCTGATTTTGTACGGCTTGAACAGAATTTTGAGCACGTGAATCAGGAAACAGAACTTTATACGCGTCAGCTGGAATCTTTATCTGCGTTAGAAGGAGCACGTTATCAGCTGCTTACTGAAATAAACAAGCTTGAACGTGAAGTGGCTGAGCTGAAGGAGAATTTGAAGCGGCTTCAGAAACTTAAGACTTGGGATGCGGAACGAAAAGTACTGCAGACGGAGCTTGCTGAAATCGTGCGGTTGGAAACGGAACAACAAGAAAAGCTTGATGCGGCTCTTGCGGAGGAAACGCGCGAGCAAGCGGCAATTTTGGCTCGTGAGCTTAAGGAGGGTGCGGCTTGTCCGGTTTGCGGCTCAACGGAACATCCTCAGTTAGCCGTTTTTCACGGAGATGGTAATCAAGAGGCGCTTGAAGGGCTAGAAAGCGAGCTTGAGCGCATCAAGCAGGAACGAAAAATTCGAGATGAAAAGGAACGGCAGCTTGTTTGGCAAATCGAGCAATGGCCAGAACTGGATATACAGCTCGTTGAGGAGCAGAAGAAGCATGTTGATGAGCTCAATCTGCAACTACAAAAGCAAAACGTGAAGCTTGCAGAGTATGAAGCGCAACTTGCGCAAAAGGAAGAACTAGCGAAAAATCAAGAGATGAAAAAGCAGCAGAAAGATAAGCTTACTGAGCGGATGTCGTATCTACAAATCGAAAAGGAACAAGCGGAACGTGAGCTGTTTGGACTTGAAACGGAGATTGGGATATTGGAACGAGCGGTGCCTGAAAAACTGCGCAAAAAGGATGAGTTTCTAGCAACGAAAGATAAGATTCAAACTGCACTGGATCAGTTCTTAAGACGCGAAAAGGAAACGAATGACCGCTTGAATGAACAAAAGGAACAAGTGGCGGCGCTCCTAGCTGAACGGAAAAATCGCGAACAGCGCGCGGCCGAACTTTTGGAGGAGCGCGAAGTAGGGCTGCAAAAATTTGAGGCTGAACTTGGCGTGCGCGGCTTCCCAAGCCGCGACGTGTTTATGGCGGCGCTTTTAAGTGAAACAGAGCAAGAGGAACTGGAAGCACGAATCCGCCGCTTTGAACAAGATTTTCTCCTAGCAAAAGAACGGCAAAAGCAGCTTTCAGAAAAACTTGAACATATCGAAAAGCCTGATATGGCGCTTCTGAACTCGGCTTTTGAAGCGGCAAAACAGCTTCAAGCGGAGCGAGAGCAGGAGCTTGCTCTTAAGCGTGAGGAAAAACGGCGTACGGCGGAACTGAAAAGAGCGTTTGAAAAGACACGCGTGCGGTTTGAGGAGATTTCTGGTGATTATGCGGATATTGGCCTTTTAGCGGACACGGCTCACGGAAAAAATGAACTTCGGATTACGTTTGAACGTTACGTGCTCGCCACTTTTCTTGATACGATCATTGCTCGGGCGAATACAAGGCTTCTTAAGATGACAAGCGGCCGCTTTGAACTTAAGCGCAAACGCGAACGGGCGAAGGGCAATGTGCAAAGTGGGCTAGAGCTTGAAGTGTTTGATGAATATACAGGAGTTTCGCGTCACGTCAAGACGCTTTCCGGTGGTGAAAGCTTTAAGACATCGCTCGCCCTAGCGCTAGCTCTTGCTGAAGTTGTGCAGGAAATGGCGGGCGGCATCTCACTTGATACGATGTTCATTGATGAAGGATTCGGAACGCTTGATCCGGAGTCGCTTGAAATGGCGATTGAATGTTTGATCGAAACGCAGGAAAATGGTCGGCTTGTCGGGATTATTTCGCATGTTCCGGAACTGAAAGAACGAATTTCAGCTCGTCTTGAAGTGACGGCTTCGAGTGATGGAAGCAAAACTCGGTTCGTCGGACTTAATTAACTTTCAATTATGTGGATTTATGCTAAAATGGAGTGTTAAATGAATTTCAAGATGGGGAGTGAAGTTTTGAGCCAGAGCGTTAATATTCAGGATGAAATGATTTCCTATCATGTTAAGCAAGATGCTAAACAGCTGCTTCGCGAGCAACAGCTTGAAAAGCGCGGAACAACTTTTCATTTTGAAGATGGCGAAGAAGCGGTAAAACTTGGAGAAGATCTCTATGATTGTACTTGCCGAGCACATGAATATGGTGAGCGTGTCTGTAAGCATATTTATGCTGCTTTTCTAAAGGAAGAAGAACTTCGACAGGAAGAAAAAAAAACAAAGTTTAAAGGAACGAATTTTAGAACAAGAATCGCTTGCTCTTTTAGCTTTGTTCAAGTCTAGTGCTAGCCGTAATTTTGAAGAGAATAATGGGATAGACAGGAAAATACTGCGCATCGATTATTTGGTTAAGCTCGTTCCGGAAGGCCGGACGAATCGATTAGCACTTGAGCTGAAGGTTGGCCCTGAACGCACCTATGTTGTGAAGCAGATCGGTGCCTTTCTTTCGGCGGTTCATGAACAGCAAATTTATGAGTTTACCGCTCATTTTAGTTATGATCCAAGTGAACATCAATTCACTGAAACGGACCTTACCCTTTTAAACCAATTACGTACGATTTTTGAAGCTGCAAAGCTCTATGATACTGAACTCGATTCGTTTGCGAAAAGCTACCGGGAGGACAAGCGGTTGCTTATTCCGCCGGATCGTGCGCGTTCACTGCTGGAAGAGCTTAGTGATAACGGCGCCATTTTTCAGCTTTATACAGCGAAAAATGAACTTGCGCTGCAATATCCGTCATTTCGTGCTGTGGACGGGGCGCTTGATTTCAGCTATCAGTTCGGCGAAACGGCTGCGGGAAAGTATCAAATTGAATTTGAAACGTTGCAGCAAGCTGTTTTTTTGGAGCTTTATCGCGCGGTATTTTTGGATGGCACGATACATTTTTTAAGTGGGGAAAATTGGGACTCCCTTGCCCCGCTACGTGATTTTCAAGCGACTGCAAATGGCAATGTCATTCAGTTTTCGGAAAGTCAGCTTAGCGAGATGGTATCCTATGTTTTGCCGACTCTGCAAAAAAGCGGGCAAGTTGAGATTGATGAAACGATTGAAAATCGAATTGATCGCGAAGCGCTTCTTGCTGAACTGTGGATCACACCATTTGAAGAGGATAAGCATCAGCTGAAACTAGAATACAGATACGGCGACCAAGTGTTTGATCCTTTTCAAACGACGGAACTTAAAAAGTCGGACGGCAAAATTGTTATGCGCGATATTGAACGGGAAAGTGCGATCATGAATGCAATTGAAAATGCCCCGATCGTATTTTCGGCAGATCGAATGGTACTTGAAGCGGATGATCCAAAATTGTATCAATTTTATTATCGAATTTTGCCGAAGCTTGAAGAACTGCTTACGGTTCATATGGCACCAGAACTAAAGCAGATGATCGAACAGCAAGCTGAAGCAGCGGCATCGTTTGATCTGCCGGATCAAGGCGGACTTCTATCAATTTCGTTTGATTTTATGGGTATTCCGGAAGCGGAAATTCGTGATGTTTTGCTTTCATTAAAGGAAAAGAAAAGCTTCCACAGACTGAAAAATGGTCGTTTTTTATCCCTTGAAGATGAATCTTATCAAGAAATCGCGCAAATGCTCGAATGGCTGGATTTACGCCGCAATGCGATTCAGCAAACTGTGCAAGTTCCGGTTTACCGAGGAATTCAATTGTATGAAACGCTTTCGGAAGATACCAAACTCCATGAACAATTTAGCAAGAATTACCTCGGACTTTTAGAGACCATTGAAAAAAGTGGAACGATTCATTATGAGCTTCCAAAAGCACTTACGGCAACACTGCGTGACTATCAGGTAACGGGCTTTGAGTGGCTCAAGTCGTTATCGAGATACCAGCTTGGCGGAATTTTAGCGGATGACATGGGGCTTGGAAAAACGATTCAAACTATCACCTACCTTGCTTCGGAGCTTGAAGAACACGCGGAGCTTGAGCCGATATTAATCGTTACGCCAGCCTCGCTGCTATATAACTGGCTGAATGAGTTTGAAGCGTTTGCCAGAGAAATTCCAGTTACAATTATTCAAGGCACAAAAGATGTTCGCGATGAGCAAATTGCAGCAATAGAAGGAAATCAAGTCTATTTAATTTCCTATCCGACGCTGCGCCAAGATTATGAGGCATTTAGCGGAAAAACATTCCATACCGTTATTCTCGATGAATCGCAGACTGTTAAAAACTATGCGACAAAAGCTTCGCAAGCTGTTCGTGCCATTCATGCACGAACGCGTTTTGCACTTAGCGGAACGCCGCTTGAGAACTCAATCGAAGAACTGTGGACAGTTTTTCAAACGATCATGCCTGGCTTTTTCCCTTCGCTTCGCAAGTTTAAAGAACTGAAACATGAAAAAATAGCTGAAATGATTCGACCTTTCCTATTGCGCCGTTTGAAACAAGATGTTGTGAAGGAGCTACCGGATAAGCTAGAAACGAATCTCTTTTCTGAACTGACAACCGAACAGAAAAGCCTGTATCTCGCTTATTTGGAACGCATTCAGCAAGATATTTCTGGCGGAACTTATGGGCGGGGAGAGGAGCATATCAAACTCCTAGCCGGCCTCACACGGCTCAGGCAAATTTGCTGTGACCCGCACATGTTTGATTCAAACTATCACGGGGAATCAGGTAAGTTGAATCAATTAATTGATACGATTGAAGCAGCGCGTGAAAATGGACAGCGGATTTTGATTTTTTCACAGTTTACATCCATGCTTAACATTATTGCGAAAAAACTAGAAACCGACTATGACTTTTTCTATCTGGATGGAAAAACGTCAGCAAAGGCGCGAACAGAAATGGCTACTGCTTTTAACAACGGTGAAAAGGAATTATTCTTGATTTCGCTTAAAGCAGGCGGAACCGGACTTAATTTGACGGGTGCGGATACGGTTATTTTATTTGATTTATGGTGGAATCCAGCCGTTGAAGCACAAGCTGCAAGCAGAGCACATCGCATTGGGCAGAAAAAAAGTTGTACAAGTCATTCGACTGATTACAAAAGGTACGATTGAAGAAAAGATTTTTGAACTGCAAAAAAACAAAGCAAGCGCTAGTCGATCAGTTGATTAAGCCAGGAGAACAAATGCTACATCAGCTTTCAACTGAAGAAATAAAAACACTACTTGAACTAAACTAAGAGGAGGAATGGGTATGAAGAAATGGGAAGCTTTTACAGTGGCAAGCGAAAAAGAAGCTGCACAGAAAATTGAACAGCTAGTGCAGGAAGGCTATACAAAAGAAGATTTATCAGTACTTGCTCGACATAAAAAAAATCAGCCGTGAAGTTGCTGAAAAAACGGATACGGAAATCGAACGGCCAGTTAATGAGGATGCTTTCGGAGTGATCTCTGGCATTTTGCAATCCTTAAGCGGAGGGCTCGTGATTCCTCAAGTCTATAATCCACAAGATGGATCGCTTTATGCAGCAGGCCCGTTTGCCAAATGGTTTTCACGGACTGATGATAAATCAGTCAGCCGTCTCTTGGAAGATTTTGATCTTACAGAAGAACAAATCAAACAGTTTATTACCGAGCTTGATGCAGGAAAAATTTTGATTCTTGCACGTTAATTGGTCGAAAGCCGGCGCAGTTGATGCCGGCTTTTTTTTGTCATTTTATACATAAGAAAAAATTATTGATTTTATAAAGATTATCTTAATTTACTTATCACTTAAATTCCAGTACAATAAGAAAAGAGAGTCGTTCCAATGAAGGAGGAAACGAAGATGACGAAATGGAAAGAACAAGCAAAAGCAGTTTTTGAACTGGATGGAAAACCAATTCACTATTACAATTTAAACGCGTTAGAAGCGCACAAAGATGTTAAAATCAGCCGTTTACCTTATTCGATTCGAGTTTTGCTGGAATCAGTTCTCAGGCAAAGCGATGGACGAGTGATTACAGATGAACATGTTGAACACTTAGCAAGTTGGTCAAAATATCCAGTGGAGAATAACGGAGATGTACCGTTTAAACCAGCTCGAGTTATCTTGCAGGATTTTACAGGTGTTCCGGCAGTAGTTGACCTTGCATCGCTTCGAAAAGCCATGGAAGATATGGGCGGCGATCCAGAGAAAATCAATCCGGAAATTCCTGTTGATTTAGTTGTCGATCATTCTGTTCAAGTGGATAGCTATGCGAACCCAGAAGCGCTTAAAATCAACATGGAACTTGAATTTAAGCGCAACATGGAGCGTTACCAGTTCTTAAACTGGGCACAAAAAGCCTTTGATAAATATCGTGCCGTTCCGCCCGCAACGGGGATTGTTCACCAAGTCAACCTTGAATACTTAGCAAGTGTTGTGATTGCAAATGAAATTGACGGAGAAACGGTTGCTTTTCCTGACAGTTTAGTTGGGACGGATAGCCATACGACAATGATTAACGGTATTGGTGTGCTTGGATGGGGCGTTGGCGGCATTGAAGCAGAAGCTGGGATGCTTGGTCAGCCGTCGTATTTCCAAATTCCAGAAGTAATCGGGGTTAAACTCGTTGGAGAACTGCCAAACGGGGCTACTGCAACCGACTTTGCCTTAAAAGTAACACAAGTTCTGCGGGAGAAAAAAGTCGTTGGTAAGTTTGTTGAATTTTACGGGCCTGGCGTTTCCACACTTCCGCTTGCTGATCGTGCAACTGTGGCGAATATGGCTCCAGAATACGGCGCAACCTGCGGCTTTTTCCCTGTCGATGAAGAATCGCTCAGCTACATGCGTCTTACCGGTCGAAGCGAAGCGCAGATTGCTCTTGTCGAAACGTATTTGAAAGAAAATCAAATGTTCTTTACAGAAGAAGAGCCTGAATATACGGATATTGTTGAAATTAATCTCAGTGAAATTGAAGCAAATTTATCGGGTCCAAAGCGTCCGCAAGATTTGATTCCGCTGTCGAAAATGAAGGAAACATTTGTAGCATCGGTTACAAACCCAGCCGGTAATCAAGGGTTTGGGCTGACAGAAGCAGAATTTGAAAAAGAAGCCAAAGTGGTTTATGGAAACGGCGATGAATCTGTCATGAAAACGGGAGCCGTTGCTATTGCAGCTATTACAAGCTGTACGAATACATCCAATCCTTATGTGATGCTTTCTGCAGGTCTTGTCGCAAAACGCGCGGTGGAGCTCGGGCTTGAAGTGCCTAAGTACGTGAAGACTTCACTTGCACCAGGATCGAAAGTGGTAACCGGCTACCTTGAAAAAGCAGGGCTCTTGCCATACCTAGACAAACTAGGTTTTGACCTTGTCGGCTACGGCTGTACGACTTGTATCGGAAATTCAGGTCCGCTAAAAGAAGAAATTGAACAGGCGATTATTGATAATGACCTGCTCGTTTCAGCCGTTTTAAGCGGTAACCGTAACTTCGAAGGTCGAATTCATGCGCTTGTAAAAGCCAACTTCTTAGCATCACCTCCGCTTGTTGTGGCCTATGCACTTGCAGGCACAACGAATATTGACTTAAATGATGAGCCAATTGGTCGAGGAACAGATGGTAAAGACTATTACTTAAAAGATATCTGGCCAAGCTCAGAAGAAGTGAAGGCGCTCGTACAAGAAACCGTGACGCCTGAGCTATTCCGTGAACAATATGCCCATGTCTTTGACGACAATGCGGAGTGGAATGCGATTGATACGACAGACGAACCGCTTTATCAGTGGGATGAAGATTCGACCTATATTGCCAATCCACCGTTTTTTGAACATTTGTCGAAAGAATCCGGCCAAGTGGAGCCTCTTTCCGGCTTGCGTGTCATTGGCAAATTCGGCGACTCTGTGACAACCGACCACATTTCGCCTGCTGGAGCGATCGGGAAAGATACGCCTGCAGGAAAATTCTTGCGCGATCGTGGCGTTGCAATCCGCGATTTCAATTCCTACGGATCAAGACGCGGTAATCATGATGTGATGATGCGAGGCACCTTTGCCAATATCCGTATCAAAAATCAAATTGCTGAGGGAACAGAAGGCGGATACACGACGTATTTCCCAACCGGCGAAGTGATGTCCATCTATGATGCGTCGCAAAAATACTTGGCGAGTGGAACTGGACTTGTTATCCTTGCTGGTGATGATTATGGAATGGGCTCATCGCGTGACTGGGCTGCGAAAGGGACAAACTTGCTTGGCATAAAAACAGTGATCGCAAAAAGTTACGAACGGATTCACCGCTCGAACCTTGTGATGATGGGTGTTTTACCGCTTGAGTTCCAAGCAGGCGAAAGTGCTGACACCCTTGGATTATCAGGTCGTGAATCGATCTCTGTTGCAGTTGATGAAAACGTAGCACCGAAAAGTCTTGTCAAAGTAACCGCGACCGCTGAAGATGGCAGTTTCAAGACGTTTGATGCTGTGGTTCGCTTTGATTCAGAAGTGGAAATTGATTATTATCGCAATGGCGGTATCTTGCCGATGGTATTACGTGAGAAATTACGCTGATAAAAAAACCGGCTATCCTAGTTGATTAGGGTAGCCGGTTTTTAGTTGCACAACAAGAACAAATGTTCTAAAATAAAAAGAGAATAAAAAGAAAGAGAGACTGTGGTATGGAAAAGAAGACTGGACTTTTGATTATGACTTTATTCGGCGGAATTTTGATTGGTGTTTTGTGCATGTTCGGTGGCATTAAACTTGAACTGAATCGCTGGATTTTTTTACTGTTTATTGCAATAAGCCTTGGCGTCGGTGTAGCAGAATGGCGTAATAAGCGTATGGCTTTTTCATTGGCCGGGTTTTTTATCGCAGCATTTATCAGTACACAATACATTTTAATTCATTAACTTTAAAAGAGGAGGATGAAAATGGAAGAAGCAGGATGCAACTGGGCGAAATCGAGTCCATTGATGCAAGCGTATCACGATGAAGAATGGTGTGTGCCGAGTTATGATGACCGTTACTTATTTGAGATGTTAAATCTTGAGGGCGCACAAGCGGGTTTGTCATGGCAGACAATCATCAATAAACGTGTTCACTATCAAGAGGCATTTGCTGATTTTGATATTGATTTTTGTGCCGCATTAACAGACGATGACCTCGAACAGCTGCGGAACAACGAAAAAATTATCCGCAATCGAGCAAAAATTAAAGCTGTCCGCGATAATGCTCAAGCGGTATTGAAAGTGCAACAGGAGTTTGGCTCTTTTTCTAATTATATGTGGCATTTTACGGAAGGAAATCGTGTGATTCATGAACTGCTATCAGATGCTGAAATGCCGGCAAAAACCGAGCTTTCTGAGGCAATTAGCCGTGATATGAAAAAACGCGGGTTCAAATTTGTCGGTCCAGTCATTATTTATTCTTACTTACAGGCCATTGGAATTGTGGATGATCATGTCCTTTCTTGCCCGCTACACGCTACGGCCAAATAAAAAAGAGAAAATCCGCGGATTTTCTCTTTTTTAATTTAACTAAGTGCTACATCACGTTTCTTGAAGATATAGAAGGTGAGACTTAAAATTAACGCAACGTAGACAAACAGACCAAGAATGACCTGCCACATCGCTAGTCCGCCAGCTATTCCTGAACCAGATACAAGCGAATTTAAGTTGAGCAAGTTGAAGATGAGCCATTTTAGCCAATCATATTTTTCGATTGCAAGCGGTAAAATAGCAGCAATAATATTTCCTGAAAATAATACTCCGATTCCGACGCCGACCGCGAGCGCTTGCGAGCGGACAACAGAAGAGAATAGAAAAGCAATGCTCAAGAATGTAATCATCAAAATTAGATTCGTTCCTAACATTTGGAAGGCCAGTTCATAAGCATTTAGAGCTCCCGTACTTGCAGAAACAGGGAGACTGTAAGCATCTCCGCCAAGCATGAAGGAGAAGGCGAATGCGGATAAAAGCAGGACAACACTTGTGAGTAGGGCATAGAACACACAGATCGCAAGCTTAGATGCAAGAATTTGCGAGCGCGAGTAAGGTCTTGTGAGCAGTAATTTAATCGTGCCACCGGAAAATTCGGATGCTACAATCGTACTTGCTACAATCACAACAAGAATCGTCGCAATGCTTGCGCCTGATCCCAAGCTACTGAGGAAGTCGGCACCGCTTGGCGCAAAATCAGACTTCATTGGTACTTTGCCTTGATCAGCGTAAACCTGGTAATAATCAATTTGTTTTTGCAGCTCAGCTTTTGCTTGTTTACCAGATGTCATTTCTTTTTGAGCTTTTAAAACCGTAACTGAATCTTTAGGGGATAGCGTTTCTGATTTCAAATTGAGCTTTGAGCCTTCTTTAGTTGAGATTAAAGAGTTATACTCATTTTCAGAAATCGGTTGACCTGCTTCATCATAGTATTGAGTAACCCCTTGTGCCACTGGTTTTGAGAACTCGTCATCACCAGCTGTTGTGCGTACAAAAAACATCAGCAAAGCCATTAGAAAGACGATCACGACTAAAACAAGTTGCATAATCCAGCTCGACTTGCGTAAGAATAATTTTTGCCATTCGTTCTTGATTAAACTCATGCTTTTTCCCCTCCGTTCGTTAATGTTAAGAAGCGGTCTTCGAGGGAAACGTGAATTTTCGCAAGCTCTAAGACATCAATATTTGCTTTTACTAAAGCGCGTGCAATTTCTGGAACAACTTCGTTCGTTGTGTGCAGGGTAAACTGGTTACCGTTGCGGTTAGTGATTTCAAGCGCTAATGTTTCAAGAACAAGCTTAGCTGCTTCTGGATCTGAAACTTCAAGCTGAATCGTAAAACCTGCTTCTTGTTCTAAATCCGTAATACGTTCAATATGCGTAAGCTTGCCTTGATTGATGATGGCAAAACGATCCGTAATCTGCTGAATTTCACTAAGCAAATGACTCGAAATAAGAACCGAAGTACCACGCTGAGCAAGTTCGCGGATTAATTCCCGAAATTCTCGCATTCCTTGCGGGTCAAGTCCATTTGTTGGCTCATCCAAAATAAGCAGATCCGGCTGATGAATTAATGCTTGAGCAAGACCAAGACGCTGACGCATACCTAGCGAATAGGTTTTTACTTTGCTAGTAATGGCATGTTCAAGTTTCACTTGTTTGACCACGTCCATAATCTGCTTGTCACTAATCTCTTTGCGGCTCATTCGTGCAAATTGCTTTAAGTTATTTAAACCAGACATATACATGTAGAACTCTGGATTTTCAATGATAGCACCAACATGTTTAATAGCATCTTTAAAATTATCATCTACATTGATACCGCTGATATGCACATCGCCATTCGTTTTTTTGATCAATTTGACAATCGAACGAATAATCGTTGTTTTCCCGGCACCATTTGGACCAAGCAACCCAAAAACTTCACCTTTCTCAACTTCAAAACTAATGTTATGTATAATTTCTTTTTGCCCGATTTTTTTGGAAACATTTTCGAGCTGCAACACTTTTTCTGTCATTTTCTCACTCCTTTTTCACGATCAACACTTGTATTATACCCTAAAAGTCAAGAGCTTCGCCATTCACCTCTAGTTTTATTCTCTACTACGTCCGAAGAATGAGAAAAACCCTTCTTTGTTGGAAAAGAAGGGCGATTCTCTCTTCATAAAATTGATGTAGTATTAAACACCTTTATACGCTTCAATGTAAATTTCTTTCAGTTCACTTACAAGCGGTTGTTTTGGATTAGCAGTTGTACATTGATCCATGAAAGCACGATCAGCTAATGTATCTACAACCGTATCAAATGCTTTTTTATCAACATTTTGGCCCTTCAGACTCATTTCGATGCCGATATCTTTACCAAGCTTGATAATTGCATCAACAAGAGACTTAACACCTTCCTCAGTCGTTGAAGCTTTAAGTCCGACGATGCGTGCAATACGTGCATAATCTTCATCAGCTCTGAAGCTTTCATATTTAGGGAATAGCGCATGTTTTCTAGGTTTTGCTGCATTGTAACGAATAACATGCGGCATCAAGATGGCATTGGCACGACCATGAGGAATGTGGAATTCCGGTCCAATTTTATGTGCCAAACTGTGATTGATACCGAGGAAGGCATTGGCAAACGCCATCCCAGCTAAAGCAGAAGCATTGTGCATTTTTTCGCGTGCATCTTCGTCACCTTTAAGAACTGAGTCACGCAAGTTTTCAAATACAAGTTCAATAGCCCGAATCGAAAGTCCACGTGTATAATCACTTGCCATGACCGACACATAAGATTCAATCGCATGCGTTAATACATCCATTCCAGTATCAGCCGTAATATGAGCCGGTACAGTCGTCACATATTGAGCATCTACAATGGCTACATCTGGTGTAAGTTCATAGTCAGCAAGAGGGTACTTGATATTGTTTTCTTTATCCGTGATAACTGCAAACGGAGTAACTTCTGAACCCGTACCGCTTGTTGTTGGAATTGCAACAAATTTTGCTTTTTCCCCAAGTTTAGGGTATTTGAACGTACGTTTACGAATATCTAAGAATTTTTGTTTAAGCCCAAAGAATGAAGCTTCTGGGTGTTCATAGAAGAGCCACATACCTTTCGCAGCATCCATTGCCGATCCGCCGCCAAGTGCGATAATGCAGTCCGGTTTGAAATCTTTCATCAGTTCAGCGCCTTTATAAACCGTCACATCAGATGGATCTGGTTCAACATCAGCAAATACTTGATAAGCTACTTCGTTACCGCGGCGTTTTAAATGATCGATCACAACATCGACATACTTAAATTCAACCATTCCTGGGTCAGTTACGATAAATACACGATTTAAGCCTTCCATTTTTTGAAGGTATTGCGTTGAATATTTTTCAAAGAACACTTTTGGTGGAAGTTTAAACCATTGCATATTATTTCTCCGATCTGCGATTCGTTTCACATTAAGCAAGTTTGTTGCGCTAACGTTTTGCGAAACAGAGTTTTTACCGTAAGATCCGCATCCAAGTGTAAGAGAAGGAATGAAGCCGTTATACAGATCGCCAATTCCGCCTTGAGCAGAAGGAGCGTTTACGATAATCCGGCAAGCTTTCATACGTAAACCAAATTGTTTTTGCGCTTCACTGTCAGTTGAGTGAATAACAGCCGAGTGACCTAGGCCACCATATTCAAGCATTTCTTCCGCACGATCAAACGCTTCTTTTTGATCTTTCGCTTCAATAAATGCAAGAACAGGGCTAAGTTTTTCATGAGAAAGCGGATATTTATCGCCAACACCTTTAATTTCTGCAATTAAAATTTTCGTTGTTTCAGGAACTTTGAATCCAGCTTGCTCAGCAATCCAAGCAGGGGACTTACCAACAACATCAGGGTTTAAGGTTCCTTTTTCAGGATTGATCACATAGCTTTCAAGTTTTTTTGAATTCAGCGCCTTTAACAAAGTAGCAGTCATTTGCTGCAAATTCAGCTTTTACTTCACTCGCAACATCTTTATCAACAATAACCGCTTGCTCAGACGCACAAATCATTCCTTGGTCAAACGATTTTGATAAAATCACATCATTGACTGCACGTTTGATTTTCGCAGTTTTATCGATGTAAGCAGGAACGTTTCCTGGACCTACGCCAAGAGCTGGTTTACCAGTCGAGTATGCCGATTTCACCATTCCGGCACCGCCCGTTGCAAGAACAAGCGCAACCTTATCATGATTCATCAGTTGTTTCGTTGCTTCAAGAGCAGGTTTTTCAACCCACTGAACACAGTGTTCCGGAGCTCCGGCCGCAACTGCTGCTTCGTACACAACTCGTGCCGCTTCAGCCGAACATTTTTGTGCACTCGGGTGGAAAGCAAAGATAATTGGATTTCTTGTTTTAATCGCAATAATCGCTTTGAAAAGAGTTGTTGAAGTTGGGTTTGTTACCGGAGTTACACCAGCAATCACACCGACTGGTTCAGCAATTTCAATCACACCAGTTTGTTTGTCTTCATTAATGATGCCCACTGTTTTATCTGCTTTGATACTGTTCCAGATATATTCAGTTGCAAAAATATTTTTGATACATTTATCTTCATATAGTCCGCGACCAGTTTCTTCGACTGCCATCTTTGCAAGCGGCATATGTTGATCGAGCCCAGCTAGAGCCATTGCATGTACGATATGGTCAATTTGTTCTTGGGTAAAACTTTCAAATTCCTTTAACGCTTTTTGACCGTTATTTGCTAATTGATCAATCATTTTTTGTACTTCTGCTACTTCACGAGTCGCTTCTTCTTTAATCGCCATTTTTCTTTCCTCCTAAATTTGAAGGGACTTAAAACGTCCATGTTAGTCTCAATGTGTCCCTGAATGTCCAAAAAAATTGTGGCAGTCGACAGTGCCGCGTTTTTTCGGTGATTTATTTGATTACAAATTTAGTATATCTTAAGAAAAAAAGTTTGTAAATAGTTTCACGTGAAAACATTCACAAAATCAAAAAAATAAGACTTAGGACATGTAAAGCGTAAAAAAAGATAGTTCTTTCGGCATGATTTGAAATTGGGAAATCTGCCGCATTTTTGCAACCGTGTTTTAAACCCCTTGCAAAGTAAAAACAAATCTGCTAAGATTGCTTACAACTTCAAAAAAGCAATGATGAAAGAGTAAGTAGCCTAATGAATGTTACAAGAGAGCTGACGGGTGGTGTGAGTCAGCAGCTGACATTAGTGCGAATGGACTTTCTAGCTCTGAACCGAACCGCAGTGCGAAGTAGGATTCAGCGACTAAGCCTTATCGTTATACAAGGCACCATTTGGCCTGAAAGGCAGATGGAATAAAGTGAACTTATTCGTAAGTTAAACAAGGTGGCACCACGGGTTTCTCGTCCTTGTCTAGAAATAGACAAGCTTCGGGGAGCCCTTTTTTTAGTTGAATCAGAAAAAGCAGGAAGCAAGAAGAGTACTTTAGCGTCGAACGGATAGAGAGCAAGCGGTTGGTGGAAGCTTGACGGGAGTGCTAAAGGAATGGGCCTTGCGCGTTAAGTCTTGAAATCAGTAGGGACTTACGGTTAGCCGTCGTTATTCGGCAGAGATGCAGTGTCTTCAAAACGCTGAAACATGAGGTGGTACCGCGATTTTTTCGCCCTCTAAACGATATTTCGTTTAGAGGGCTTTTTTGTTTTCACAAATATCATGAAAGGAGTAAAAATAGTGATGCAGCTTAAAACTTAGGAAAAGATGAAGAAAAAGCGGAAAGACACCAAACAATGTGAAGATTGATTCGCAGACATATTAGAGAAAGCGAGGGAAAGATATGCAAAAATACATGCAAAAAATCTATCAGCATCAAGATTTAAACGAAAACGAAATGGAAGAGGTCGCAAACATGATGATGAAAGGCGAGCTAACGGATTCAGAACTTGCAGCATTTCTGATTGCACTCAAAATGAAGGGAGAAACAGCAGAAGAGATGACAGGCCTAACACGAGCCGTTCGAAATATTGCATTGCCACTACCTTATACGAAAAATGATGCAATGGATAATTGCGGAACCGGCGGAGATCATTCGAATAGTTTCAATATCAGCACCACAAGTGCTTTTGTTTTAGCGGCAGGCGGAGTCAAAATGGCAAAACACGGCAATAGAAGTGTTTCGAGCCGTTCCGGCAGTGCAGATGTCTGCCAAGCGCTTGGAATCGAGCTTGAACTTCAAAGCGAGCAACTCGCTTACTTGCTTGATGAAGTAGGAATAGCCTTCCTATATGCTCCACAGCTTCATCCAAGCTTAAAACATGTGATGAACGTCCGAAAAGAGCTCAAAACACCAACAATCTTTAATCTAATTGGACCGCTCACGAATCCCGTTCCGCTTGGGGCACAACTACTTGGCATTTATCGCAGTGATTTGCTTGAACAAACAGCGACCGTCCTTTCAAAACTTGGGCGCAAGCGGGCAATTGTTATAAGCGGAGGAGGCGGATTGGATGAAGCGAGCCTTGTCGGTGAAAATCAGCTTGCCTTACTTGAAGCAGGAGCCATCAAACGAATGAGTTTCACACCAGAAGATGTCGGATTGAAGCGCGCGCCAAAAACAACAATTCGCGGCGGTAATGCGAGCACCAATGCAGCCATTCTGTTAAACGTTCTTTCAGGAGAGCCAAGCGCGTATCTTGATACCGTTCTTCTAAATGCCGGACTTGGTTTCTTTGCTTACGGAAAAGTTTCTTCTATAGAAAAAGGCGTAACGCTGGCACGACAAATTATCCTTTCCGGCGAAGCGAACGCAAAACTTCATGAATTGCTTACAAAACAAAAGGAGGTGCTTGCAGGATGAAACCCGTTTTTTTGGAAAAAATACTTGCCGCAAAACGCCTTGAAGTCGCCGAGATGCCGCTTGAAAACTTGCTCCCAAAACAAGCATCCGGAATGAGCTTTCTTGATCAGCTCAAAAGCCATCCAGAACGTATCCAGCTAATCGCTGAAGTGAAGCGCGCCTCGCCTTCAAAAGGAGCGATCAAACTGGATGTCGACCCGGCGACCCAAGCAAAAGCCTATCAAGAAGCCGGCGCTGCGATGATTTCAGTTTTAACTGACCCTCAGTTTTTCAAAGGTTCAATCGAAGACTTAGCTGCAGTAACAAAAGCCGTATCTATCCCTGTTTTATGTAAAGATTTCATCATCAGCGAAAAACAGATGATTCGCGCTCGAAATCGCGGAGCATCCGCAATCCTTTTAATTGTCGCAGCACTATCAGAAGAAAAACTTGAAACCTTATATCAAAAAGCCGCTGACTTAGAACTGCTTGTCTTGCTTGAAGTCCATAACGAAGCCGAGCTACGGATTGCAGAACGTCTGAATGCTCCGCTGATCGGGATAAACAATCGCGATCTCCGTACCTTTAAAACCGATATCAGTGTAAGCGAGCGGTTAGCGGTAAAACGGGACAAGCGGGATAGATTTTATGTCAGCGAATCCGGTTTTGCGACGAGTCAAGATGTGGCGCGTGTCAGCAAGATTATCATGCAGTTCTCGTTGGGGAAGCGCTGATGCGTGAAGCCGATCCGAAAATTGCGGCAGAAAGGTTGCGTGTAAGACGATGAAAGTAAAAATTTGCGGAATAAAAACCGTTCAGGATGCGAAAATTGCGGCGGAGCATGGGGCGGATATGATTGGCTTTGTTTTTGCAGACAGCAAGCGGAAAATCACACCGCACGAGGCGCATAAAATTGTTAGCGAGCTTCCAGAAGGTGTCGAAACGGTCGGAGTTTTTGTGAATCCGACACTTGAAGAAGTACTTGAGGCGAAACAGTCCGTTCCACTCGATTACGTCCAGCTTCACGGCGAAGAAAACCCTTTGTTTGTCAAAGAAGTCGGAGCGAGCATTAAGGCCTTCAAAGTTCGTGATGGCGAAATTTGTGGGGACACTTCGGCGTATCCAGCAAGCTTAATTCTGCTCGACGCGCCTCCGCTTGAATTTGAAGGCGGTTCCGGCAAGACTTTCCAGTGGAAAAAAACGAACGTCAGTCAAATTGAGAAAAACAAACTTGTGATCGCAGGCGGGCTTACACCGGAAAATGTCGAGGAAGCGGTCGAATATTTTGAACCGTTTATGGTCGATGTTTCATCGGGTGTTGAGACTAATGGCCAAAAAGATCAGATGAAAATCAAACAATTTATCGCAAATGCGAAAGGAGTAGATCAAAAATGACGTATCAAGCACCAGATCAAAAAGGTTTTTACGGCAGCTACGGCGGGCAGTTTGTTCCAGAATCATTGATGCAGGCAATTCATGAGCTTGAAAAAGCCTATCAAAATGCAAAACAAGATCAGGCGTTTATAGAAGAACTCAACTATTATTTAAAAGATTATGTTGGACGAGAAACGCCGCTTTATTTCGCAAAACAACTGACAAAACATGAAGGGGGCGCAAAGATTTACTTAAAGCGCGAAGATTTAAATCATACCGGTGCACATAAAATCAACAATACCGTCGGGCAGGCACTGCTTGCAAAAAGAATGGGAAAATCTAAACTTGTTGCAGAAACAGGAGCCGGTCAGCATGGTGTAGCGACGGCGACGGTTGCGGCACTTTTTAACATGGAATGCACGATTTTTATGGGTGAAGAAGATGTGAAACGCCAGTCGCTCAATGTTTTTCGAATGGAGCTACTCGGTGCAAAAGTGGTAAGTGTAAAAGCGGGAAGTAAAACACTGAAAGATGCGGTAAATGAAGCGCTGCGTTACTGGGCGGCACATATCACAGATACGCACTATATCATGGGTTCCGTGCTCGGGCCGCATCCATTTCCTGAAATTGTGCGCGATTTTCAAAGTGTGATTGGAAAAGAAGCACGAAAGCAACACTTGGAACGGGAAGGGAAACTGCCGGATGCGCTTGTTGCCTGCATTGGCGGGGGTAGCAATTCGATGGGGCTATTCCATCCTTTCATTGAAGATACCGGTGTGAAAATTTATGGAGTCGAAGCCGCCGGACTTGGACTTGACACAAACTTTCATGCGGCTTCCCTTCAAAAGGGGAGAAAAGGCGTGCTCCACGGGGCGATGATGGATGTTCTTCAAGATCCAAACGGACAAATCATCGAAGCCTTTTCCATTTCCGCCGGACTGGATTATCCGGGGATTGGGCCCGAACATTCTTATTTCAAAGAACTTGGCCGCGCAGAGTATCAAGCAGTGACTGACGAAGAAGCCGTTTCAGCATTTAAACTCCTTTCAGAAACCGAAGGCATTATCCCGGCGCTTGAAAGTGCTCATGCAGTTAGTTTTGCCGTCAAACTTGCCACTGAAATGCCGAAAGAAAGTAGTATCATCGTTTGTTTGTCAGGACGCGGCGACAAAGATGTCGATCAAATCCGTACACGATTAAAGGAGGAGAAAAGGTCATGAAAAGCTTAACTCAAATTTTAAAAAACAAAGGCATCTGAGCAAGAAATGTTGATCGTCCCGTATATTATGGCAGGCGACGGGGGACTTTCTACGCTTCCAGATACGATTCACTTTTTGGAAGAACAAGGAGTAAGCGCGATTGAAATTGGTGTTCCTTTTTCCGATCCTGTCGCAGATGGGCCTGTTATCCAAGAAGCCGGACTTCGTGCGCTTAATGTTGGTACAACTCTACGAGCAATCATCGAAAAACTTACAACCGTTGAAACAAAGGTGCCTCTTATTCTCATGACGTATTTTAATCCAGTTTACCAAATCGGGATTGAAGCTTTTTTTTATAAGCCTCGAAAAAACTGGCATCAAAGGACTGATCATCCCTGACTTGCCGAGCGAGCATCACGACCTGCTTGAACCGGCACTGTCAAAAAGCGATATTGCGTTTGTCCCGCTTGTTTCATTATCCAGTTCAAGCGAGCGTATTAAGAGGATTAGCGAAGCGGCGGAAGGCTTTATTTATGCGGTCACGGTGAACGGGACAACTGGCGAGCGACAAACATTTGGATTAGGCTTAGATGCACATTTGAAGGTGCTTAAACGTGAAGCGGACATTCCCGTTTTGGCGGGATTCGGTATCTCAAATGCCGAGCAAGTCGAGGCATTTAGCCAAGTTGCAGACGGTGTAGTAATCGGAAGTAAAATTGTTACACTGCTCCATGAAGGTAGAAGGGAGGAATTGGCTCGCTTTTTAAATGAAATGGCCTCAATCACGATAAAAGCTTAGTTTGACCCGCGCGGGCGCCTATGGTAAAGTCAAGTGGAAAAGGAGCGTGCTGTCTTGAAAGAAACCTACTTAAAACAAGCAAAAACGACAACGATTATCGTTGCACTCATTTCACTTTTACAAGCCTTGCTTGCGATTACTGGCTTTGTAACGGTTCTGCTTTCGATTAATGAAAGAGAAACGCTGAAACTCACTGAAAAAATGATCCGCTCGGCACTGTTAAATACGTCCATTAATGTGATCTTTTTTGTACTTTTCACCGTTTTATTTTTACTGGCATACCGCCGCTTAAAAAAACAGCTTTCTGTAAAACTGTTCGTTTATTATCTCTATATTGCTTTTATGGTATTTTCAGTTGTCTTATCCGGCGTAAACGGCGGCTTTTCACTTAGCGGTCTTCTCATTCCGCTCATGCTGATTTTGCTCACAATTGCTGGAATTTTTTCAGTGAAGAAATGGGAACAAACACCAGAATAAAGATGGAAAGGGGGCAGAATTTCTGCTCTTTTTCAGTTTGTTCTTTTTTTTTTAAGGGATTAAATGGTAAAGTAAACAAGAGATTGTTTTAATTTAACGTAAAGGAAGTTTAAGGATGGGTTCGAAATTACTTCGAGGAACGTTTATTCTGACACTTGGAACTTTGATTTCAAAAGTGCTCGGAATTCTATATGTCATTCCTTTTTACGCCATTATCGGCGGAGACAAACCGGCACTTCTTTATAACTTTGGTTATGTGCCTTATCAGCTTTTCTTGAGTGTGGCAACTGCGGGGATTCCGCTTGCTGTCGCCAAATATATTGCCAAATATAACGCGATGGAAGAATACAAAATTGGACGTCGCCTCTTCAAAACTGGTATTTATTTGATGATCTTATCAGGGATCATCTGTTTTATTGCGATGTACTCGCTTGCACCGTTTCTTGCAGGGTTACAGCAGCTTGAGGGCGGCTATAGTCTTGAAGACGGGGTTCAAGTGATTCGTGCCGTGAGTTTTGCACTTTTGATCATTCCGGTCATGAGTCTCTTACGCGGCTTCTTTCAAGGATACAATTCGATGGGGCCTTCCGCTGTTTCACAAGTCGTTGAGCAGATTGTCCGCATTGTTTTCCTACTTGCGAGCACATTTGTTGTAATGTATGTCGTGAAAGGCTCGGTTGTAACGGCAATCAGTTTTGCAACTTTCTCTGCTTTTGTCGGTGCGCTTGCAAGTCTTGTCATCTTGTTATGGTATTTCTTTAAACGCAAGAAAGGGCTTGACCGAACGCTTCTCTCTGACCGAGGCGAACTTGAAGTTTCGATTTCAACGCTGTATAAACAAATACTATTATCGGCGATTCCGTTTATTATCGTCGGTTCAGCTACTTCGCTTTATCAGCTGATTGATCAATTTACACTGGGACGAGTCTTGCAATACATTGGAATTACTGCTGATAAAGTAAACAGCTATGTGGCAATCATCAACTTCGACGTACAAAAACTCATTTTGATTCCTGGGACACTTGCGATTGCGTTTTCGATGGCGCTTGTACCGCTTGTTACTGCTGCTTATGTGCGTGGTGAGCGTGAACAAGTGAAGCGGCAACTGAACGATGTCTTTCAAATTTTGCTGTTTTTAACCATTCCTGCATGTATCGGAATCGCACTTCTCGCACGGCCGCTTTTCACCGTATTCTTCACAGCTAGTTCGGACGGAACAGCGTTGCTACAATTTTTTGCACCGTTTGCGATTTTGTTCTCGCTTTTCAGTGTGGCAGCTGCGGTTCTTCAAGGAATCGACGAACAGCGTTTCACTGTACTTGGACTATTACTTGGTTTGCTGACAAAGTCGGTTCTGCAAATGCCGCTCATTATGTTGTTTGAGGCAAAAGGTTCCATTCTTGCAACTGGGCTCGGTTACGCAGTATCTTGTCTTTTCATGATCCAGATTATCAAACGCTATGCAAACTTCGGATTCGGATTGATTGCGCGGCGTGCCACATTATTCGTTTTTTTTAACGCTTGTAATGTCAGCTGTTGTGCTACTTTGCTACTATCCGCTTTCGATAGTGCTCGATCCAGACCGGAAGCTTACGGCCTTTTTCCTTGTTGCGATTTGTGGAGGTGCTGGTGCATTTCTTTACGCATTCATGGCGTTCAAACTTCATTTATCGGACAAACTATTTGGACCGCGAGGCAAACGGATGCGCGAAAAATTTGGTATCAAATAAGAAAAGCACGACCCCCGCGGGCCGTGCTTTTTGCTTAATCCGACTTCAAAGCAAGATTTTGCTTGAGCGAAATTAAATAGCGGTTAACTTCCGCTTGACTTCGAAGCGTGATGACACGACCAGCTGAAAGTGAATCAAGCATCTGGATTGCTTCGCCACGGCGCTTTGGGTAATCCCAAACAAACTTGTAAAACCCGAAGTCAATCCGTTCTGGGCACCCGGGCGCCGAATCCGGCCGCACTTTACCGTGCCCTTTAATACTTCGTTTAATGGCACGATAGAGATAAATCCGTCGCGGAAGATCAAGTTGAATGGTTAGATCGGCTTCTGCAAACCTAAGCGGCCATGTGATCGAATAGTTGCCTTCAATCAGCCAGGCATCATTTGTTTCAATATGAGTTGCTACTTTTTGAAGCAGATCCGTTTTAGGGATGGCTTTCCACCCAGGCTCAAAAAAAAAGTCGATCTAAATGAACGGGAGTAATGTGATAGATTGCAGCGAGTTCTCTTGCAAGTGTCGACTTTCCAGAACCAGAAGGGCCAATAATATTAATCTTAACCACCTTGCCGCCTCCTAAAAATTAATAAGCCGATTCGGACATTTCGCTGAAGATTTTCAAGTAAATCGGAAGCTCTGTCGCAATTTGACTAGGCAGCACAACAAAACGCTTTTTCGCCAGAATGTCTCCGATGTAACTATGGAAGAATACAGCTGCAAGTACACCTTCAATTGGTTCTGCAGCTTGCTTCATCAATCCTGCAATGATCCCGGCGAGCGTATCGCCCATTCCTCCGGTAGCCATCGCAGAGGAGCCGTACATATTTTGCCAAACCTCATCTTCCGCGAAAACTCTTGTTCGATGGCCCTTCAAAATAACGGTTGCTCCAAGTTCTTTTGCTTTTTCAAGGTTGGTTTCGCAGTCATCAGTAAGTCCGCTAAGCCGTTCCCATTCACCAGCATGAGGGGTGAAGTAAAGGGAAGCGTCCGGCCGCGGCAAGTCACCCTTCGCATAAAGCGTGATTCCGTCGCCGTCAATGATCACGTTTTGACTTGCTGAAACTCCTGAAAGTACCATTTCCATCAGTGTATACGCGACACCGTCAAGTCCAAGTCCCGGACCGATTAAAATGGTATCAAACTGGCTCAAGCGCTCAAGTAGGAGACCGTGATTCGTCCAATCAAGAAACATACACTCTGGCAGGCGGGCGTGAAGGGCGCTACGGTTAACAGGATCGCTTGCCAGTGTTACAAGTCCGGCACCGCTATATACAGCCCCTTGTGCAGCTAAAATACCGGCACCGCCGTACATACTGTTCCCAGCAACGATTAGCACCTTGCCGTATTGATTTTTATAACCTTCTTCATCTCGCTGTGCGATGAAACCGCTGATTGATTTAGGGGTGATTTTTTTTCAAAGTAATTTCGTCTCCTTTGTTCAGATTGGATTTTCAGAAGTTTGCGCGGTACAATATATCAAGAGATTATTTATCTTCATTTTATCGAAAGAAGGAGGGGTTTGTAAAATGAAACCAGTCATTCCGGCAGTAAAAGCTGTCATCGTTCAAGACGGCAAATTCTTGGCTTTAAAAAAAGGCCGGAGTTAGTGAAGATGTCTATGATCTGCCCGGCGGAAAAATGAACTACGGGGAAACGCACGGCGAATGTCTTTTTCGTGAAGTTTTGGAAGAGACCGGGCTTCAAGTACAACCGTTTATTTTATACGATACATGGGAACTGTTTCACGTTGATTATCAAATGACAGGTGTCATTTATTTGGTGGATATGCCGCCTGGTCAAACGATTTGTTTATCAGATGAGCATCAAGCATACGAGTGGTTTGAACTTTCTCAGGCAGGGTTGGAAAAACTTGACATTGTATACAGTTCACGGATGATGCGCTGGGATTTTGAAGCCATTCAAGGATTTATGAAACGGTCGTAGAAAAGTAAACAGTTTCTACTTCCAACTGCGTCAAAAAGGGTATACAATGGAAGTGCATAAGTTAATGATGGAAGGGTTGAAGAGAATGAGCGAAATTAACTGGCAAGAAGAAGTTGAAAAAAGAAAAGATGATTTTTATAAGGATTTAGAAGGCTTGCTTCGCATCCCAAGTGTACGCGATGATAGCAAGAAGACAGAGGATGCGCCATTTGGTCCGGATGTGAAAAAAGCGCTCGATTATATGCTTGATCTTGGTAAAAAAGATGGCTTCACGACAAAAGAAGTCGGCAATGTTGCAGGTCATATTGAATATGGCCAAGGTGAAGAACTTGTTGGTGTTCTTGGACACGTTGATGTTGTCCCTGTCGGCGACGGCTGGAGCAATGATCCGTTTGATCCGATTTTAAAGGACGGTAAACTATTTGCACGCGGCGTTGCAGATGATAAAGGACCGACAATTGCCGGCTACTATGCCCTTAAAATTGTGAAAGAACTTGGCTTGCCGCTTTCAAAACGTATCCGCGTTATCGTCGGTTCTGACGAAGAAAGTGGAATGAGCTGTGTAGAACGTTACTTTGAAACAGAAGAACAGCCGACTATGGCTTTTGTTCCTGATGCTGAATTTCCAATCATTCATGCAGAAAAAGGAATTTCAGAGTTAGACGTTTCTTTTAAAGACAGCAAACAGGACGGCTATCAAGCCTTCAATCTTGAAAGTTTGGAATCAGGAGCACGTTACAACATGGTACCTGATCATGCAAAAGCTGTTTTAAGTGAAGTGAAAGACAGTGACCAGCTTAAACAAGAGTTTACAAACTTCTTAAGCAGTCATGATGTGAGCGGTGAATTCGCTGCAACAGACAAAGAAGTTACACTTTCAGTTGTTGGTAAATCTGCTCACGCGATGGAACCAAATAATGGCGTAAACGCTGGCTTATTGCTTGTAGCTTTCCTAGGCAAATTTGAACTTACTGGAACAGCTCAAGACTTTGTTACTTTCGGAAGAGATTATCTCTTCAATGATTCCCGTGCAACCAAACTCGGCATTAACTATGAAGATAAAGAAAGCGGCGATTTGACAATGAACGTCGGCATCTTGCGCTATAGTGCAAGCGAAGGCGGTACATTTGGTCTTAATTTCCGCTATCCAGTTACTGCAAGCATGGATAAATTAAAAAAATAAAATGGAAACAGTCGTACTTGAGTATAACGGTCGTTATACGCATTATGATGATTCCAAACCATTATTCGTTCCAGAAGATCACCCGCTCATTCAAACACTTCAAGAAGTATACACTTCACAAACGGGTGAAGAAGCTACTCTTCTTGCAATTGGCGGCGGAACGTATGCGCGCCATTTGGATACAGGTGTGGCGTTTGGAGCACTCTTCCCAGGGCGTGAAGATACGATGCACCAAAAAGATGAATTCAGCTATTTTGATGATTTGTTAAAAGCTGCAGCCATTTATGCAGAAGCGCTTTACAAGTTGGCAAAATAAGCGGTATAATTGAAAAAAATTACTGTTGCAAACCAGATTTTGGTTCTTGCAGCAGTAATTTTATTAAAATCAAAAAGGAGTGACAATTATGAAAGTATTAATTAATGACAAAATTGTAGATCGAGAAGAAGCTTCGATTGACATTGAAGATCGCGGTTATCAATTTGGCGATGGTGTCTATGAAGTTGTTCGTTTATATAATGGACAATTCTTTACTTTTGACGAACATATTGATCGACTTTATGCGAGTGCAGCTAAGATTGACTTAGTCATTCCTTATCCAAAAGATATTTTGAAAAACCTTCTGAAACAGCTTGCCTCTGAAAACAATATCCATACAGGGAATGTGTATCTACAAGTAACACGCGGGATTCAAATTCCTAGAAATCACGTGATTCCGGATGACTTACCTTTGGAAGGCGTTTTAACAGCCACCGCGCGTGAAGTTCCTCGAAACGAAGCTCTTTTTGTGACCGGCGGAAAAGCGATTACGGACGAAGATGTTCGCTGGCTTCGCTGTGACATCAAAAGCATCAGCCTGCTTGGAAATATAATGTCAAAAAACAAAGCACATCGTGAAGGTGCTCTTGAAGCTATTTTACATCGCGGTGATACGATTACAGAGTGTTCTGCTTCGAATGTGTTTATCATTAAAGATGGTGTCTTGTGGACTCATAGTGCAGACAATCTAATTTTGAACGGGATCACTCGTCAGGTGATTATAAAAGCAGCTGGAAAAGGTGGCATTCCAGTACGCGAAGCTAATTTTACAGTTTCTGATTTGCTCGCAGCTGATGAAGTTTTTATTTCAAGTACAACCCTTGAAGTGACACCGATTACGACGGTGGATGATACTGTGATCGGAACTGGCCTACGTGGTCCAGTCACACAAAAAGTTCATGAGCTTTTTGAAGCAGAAATTGTAGCAGAGTGTGGCGAACTTCTTCCAGTTTAAAATAGTTTAGCTCTTTTTTTAGAGAAGGGAAAAACCTTCTCTTTTTTTGTGTCTTGGAATGAAACGATTGATGACGCTTTCATTGGAAATACTTTGTTTTAGTGCCTTGACAAGAATTTTAAGAGGTGTATAATTCATTATGCTAAAAGTTCGCATACGAATTATTCGGATGCGAATGATATGGGAGGGAAAGACTTGGATGAAAAGCTAGTTCGCGAAGTGATTTTGTCATTTCGTGAGGTTTCCAAAAAAACACATCAATTTTTGTCAGAAGAAGCAGACAAGAAAAACATCACATCAACACAACTGATGGCTTTAAGTGCATTAAAACGCGAGCCGCATTTGACGCTTGGAGAACTGGCTGAACGCTTAAAACTTTCCAAAAGTACAACGTCTGGCATTGTTGACCGTCTTGTGAAAGCGGGTTTTTTAATGCGTAGCAGAGTGGAGCTGAACCGTCGAGCACTCAATTTGGAACTGACCGAACTTGGTGAACAAAAAGCTTCTGAAACTTACGATTTATTTTTCGAGCGGCTTTCACCAATTTTAAGTATTGGGAAAGAAGAGCTGATGTCCATGCTTAACACTCACCGGAAAATCATTGAACTATTAGAAAGAGGGATCAAATAATGAATATGAAAGCACACACGGCAGCTGTGAAGCGTAATGGGATTTTGATTGTCATGTTGATGGGGGCGTTTGTTACCATCTTGAATCAGACACTCATGAATGTAGCTTTACCAAGTATTATGAAGGATTTTGGCATTACTGCCAGCCAAGGACAGTGGCTTTCAACCGGTTTCATGCTGGTAAATGGTGTCATGATCCCAACAACTGCTTTTTTAATTGAACGTTTTACAACAAGACAACTCTACTTGTTTGCGATGATCACTTTTGCAATCGGAACGTTAATCGGCGGATTTGCTCAAAACTATCCAATGCTAATTGCTGGGCGGATGATTCAAGCTGTAGGTGCGGGTGTTGTCATGCCGCTTCTTACAGTAGTGGTACTTAATTTATTCCCAATTGAACGGCGAGGACGTGCAATGGGATTAATCGGGCTTGCGATGAATTTTGCGCCTGCAATTGGTCCAACGCTATCTGGCTGGATCGTTCAGCAATTTGATTGGCGCAATTTATTCCTATTAATTGTTCCATTTGCAATTTTAGATATTATTGTTGCGATTTTCTTGCTTCGCAATGTCGGAAAACGTACTTTCCCGAAACTAGACGTTTGGGGCGTCATTTTTTCCACAATCGGATTCGGCAGCTTGCTGCTTGGATTTAGTAACGCCGGCGATCATGAATGGCTCACGATGAAAGTACTTGGCTTCATTTTGCTTGGGCTTGCTGTGTTAACGGTATTTATCATTTATGAAGGCGGCAAGAAAGCGCCGTTGCTTAATTTTAAAGTCTTTAAAAATCCTACATTTACTCTGACAACTGTGATCAGCTTTTTCGTTATGATGGGCTTGTTTGGCGGGATGTTGCTACTTCCGATTTACTTGCAAAACGTCCGCGGATTTTCGCCACTTGATTCTGGGCTTGTTCTATTGCCAGGGGCACTTATGACTGCTGTGCTCTCGCCGGTAACAGGAATGATGTTTGACCGTTTCGGCGCTAAATATTTATCGCTTATTGGGTTGATCATTATGACCGTATCCACCTTTATGTTCACTAATATGGATGAAACGACAACACTAACGTACATCGTGATTGTTCAAACGATTCGTGCGAGCGGTATGGCAATGGTGATGATGCCGCTTCAAACCGCAGCATTAAATGCATTGCCGCTTTCACTTGCTTCACACGGTTCTGCAATGTTTAACACGATGCGACAGGTAGCTGGGTCCATTGGTACCGCAGCACTGATTACAGTAATGTCAAAAAGTGCTGCTTCTTTTGGGAAGTCACTTCCAGCAAGTGAAATGATCGGAAAAACAAAAGAACAGATTGCGAATCATGTTTTAATTCACGGAATCGAAGTGGCCTTTTTAGTGGCAGCAATTTCGAGCGTAATAGCATGTATTCTCACACTGTTCTTGCGCAAGAACTCAAACGGCATGGAGCCGATTGTCAAAAAAGAAACGAACTAAACGAGTTTTCGATTGAAACGTCTTTTTCTAAAGAGGCGTTTCTTTTTTGTGTCATCAAAAAGAAATGATTGGCGGTGAGAAAGCGGATTCACTCAGTTTTCCTGTTGACAAAGTGTATAGCGAACATATGACTGCTTGACTTCGGCCGCTAGGAGAAGTAAAATCTTTTTAGCAACACTATTAAGAAAGAGAAGAAGTTTAACCTTTTGAACTTCACAAAAAGGTGTGTTGGATGATGGAAGAGTTTTTCTTTGGAACTGAATATGAGATAAGTTCTGCAGGCGGGGATACAGGACAAGCATTTATCGCGCGACATAAAGACGAAAAATTCTTTTTTAAAAACGGAATTCTTCGCCTTTTTTAGCTGCGCTTTCTGCACTGGATATCGTCCCAAAACTAATGTGGACAAGACGAGTTGAAAACGGCGATGTGATTACAGCACAAAAATGGATAAATGCACGTGTGCTAAATGCATCAGAAATGAGCCGCGATAGTAGAGTCGCAAAACTCCTCTCTAAAATCCATCATTCTGAAAAGTTGCGTCAGATGCTACTTAAAATGGGGGAAGTGCACCTTTCTGCCCATGACTTGCTACAGAAGTATCAATCCGATTTCTTGCTGAAAACGGAAACCGAAACTTTTGCTTTAAAGTACCTAGAAGAAAACCTTACGCAGGTAGGGAGTGCCATTCAAGTAGTCTGTCATGGTGACGTTAACCACAATAATTGGATGGTCTCAAGCGATGATGAACTCTTTTTAGTCGATTGGGACGGAGCGATGCTCGGGGACCCAGCAATAGATGTCGCAATGCTATTATATCAGTATGTACCGCGAGATGATTGGAACAGCTGGCTCGCTTCATATGGAGAGAGTTATTCAATTGAGCTTCACCGCAAGCTAAAGTGGTATGCATTGTTCCAAACATTGCGACGCTTGAGTGACAGCATGCTTCCAGAAGTTGAAAAGAATAAAGCAGAAATGCTTTTAAATACGATCGTAAAAGATGATGAGGTGTAAAAGAATTTATGCGAGTGAAACATAAACCATGGGCAAAAGAAAAACTAGCAAAACATCCAGATATTTTTGTTAGTGAACCGGAAAAGTGGAAAGGAAAATGGCGAGAGTTGTTCCAAAATGACCATCCTATCCATATCGAAATTGGTTCAGGAAAAGGTCAATTTGTTAGTGGCATGGCTAAACAGAATCCTGAAATCAATTATATCGGCATTGAAGTTGTCGAAAGCGTGCTTGTATCGGCGCTAGATAAAGTCATGGACGCTGGAGTTATGAATGCAAAATTGCTGTCGATTGATGGTGCACTGCTTGGCGAATATTTTGAACCGGGAGAAATCGGACGCCTCTATCTAAATTTTTCTGATCCTTGGCCTAAAAAACGGCATACTAAGCGCCGTTTGACAAATCCAAGATTCTTAAAGATTTATCAATCTTTACTTAAAAATCCAGGCGAAATCCATTTTAAAACCGATAATCGCGGCTTGTTTGAATATTCGCTTACAGCATTTTCAGAGTTTGGACTTCTGCTCACATATGTTTCGCTTGACCTGCACAACAGTAACTTCGAAAATAATGTGATGACAGAATATGAAGAAAAATTTTCGCAAAAAGGTTTTCCGATTTATCGGCTAGAAGCCCAGTTTGATAGAGAATCCTAGAAGCTGACGTTTACGCAGCTTCTTTTCCATAATTATATTATGTTAATAAAAAGGGGGACGTTAACCATGCGCTTAGGAGAAATAACCATTGATTGGCTGCGCGGAGGCGAACTTGCGCTTGATGGCGGAACAATGTTTGGGGTTGTCCCAAAGCCGGTTTGGATGAAAAAATATCCTGGAAATGAGGCAAACCAAGTTCCAATACGCACAGATCCGATGCTTGTACAAATAGGCGAAAAAAAAACTCTTGATCGATGCAGGGATCGGCAATAACAGATTAACTGAAAAAACAAAAAAAGGAACTTTGGTCTTCAAAAAGAGTCATTTGTCTTGCAAGATTTAAAAGAAAAAGGAATCAAACCAGAAGAGATTGATTATTGCTTGATGACGCACCTGCACTATGATCATGTTCTTGGGTTGACGGGGAAACGAGAAAATGGTGAGTATTTTTCAATCTTTAAAAATGCGGAAATTATTGTGTCTGAAACGGAATGGCTGGAAATGAAACAGCCAAATATTCGTTCCAAATCGACGTACTGGCCTGAAAATTGGCAAGCGATTGAAAGCCAGGTAAAAACTTTTAAGAACGAACTTGATCTGCTTCCTGGCGTGAAAATGATTCATACTGGCGGACATAGTGCTGGACATGCCGTTATTGAACTAACATCTGGCGCTGAACGAGCAGTGCATATGGCGGATATCTTTCCGACACATGCTCATCAAAACGTACTTTGGGTAACAGCCTATGATGATTATCCGCTTGATAGTATCTTTCAAAAACAAGCATTATTTGAAAAATGGCGTGATGGATCCACTTGGTTTTTATTCTATCATGATGCAAAATATCATGCTGTCAAACTTGACCAAGCAGGAGAGATCACCGATTCAATTTTAGTTTAAAAAAAGCCCGAAATGGGCTTTTTTTATTAGGTATTCTATTCTTCACTCAAGTTGACAGAATAGATCATTGATAATAAACTGTTTTTATATCCCCTGCAGGGGGATGTTTAAAATATACCGCATGGGGGTATTTTTATGAATCAAGATAAACAAAAAGCCATCGCTAATCGAATGGCTCGAATCGAAGGACACGTTCGAAAAGTAAAAGAAATGGTACAAAATGGCCGCGATCCATCAGAAATTTTGATTCAGCTTACAGCGGTTAGAAAAGCAGTTGAAGGGGCTGAAAAAGCAGTTTTTAAAGAACAATTGCTAGAGTTCTCTAAAGATGAACAAAAAACCGAAGCAGAACGTGCTATTGATGCATTTTTGCGTTAAAAAACACGATTTTCCTTACTCAGGAAAATTCGTGTTTTTTTTCTATGTGAGATAAATATCGATGACAGTTCCTGTTTTCGCGTCAGCGATAAATTCAAACTGCTTTTTTTCACCTTCGCGAATAGCGGTAATTCCGCCGTGGTACACGTAAGTGTCGATCGCATATTTTTTATAATGCTGTTTTTTTAGTTGAATCCAAGAACCTTCGATCGGCCCTTCCTTTTTAAAGGCGTCTTTTACATTTTCTAAAATAACGTCGCCTGAAATTTCGCTGTCCCCCAGCACATAATGGTAAAGTAAATGACCTGCTGCGGCACCGGCAAAAGTACCAGCCACAAAAGCTTTCCAGTCCATGATCTTTCCTCCCTAGCTTTTTTGTATGTAACAAACAATCAGATTTCGCGTGTTTAGGCTTGCGTATTTCTATACTATACTTTTTTTTGTCCAAAAGCAATTAAAGGAAGTGCCTCGTTTTGCGAAGTCTGCTATACTAAAAAAGTCAGAAAGAAAGGGTGAATGCAGTTGAACGAAGAAACATTAGCGCTTTTTAAAGAGTTGACCGAGATCCCAGGTGCCTCCGGCGATGAATTTCGCGTGAGAGAATTTGTTCGCAAACAAATTGAACCTGTTTCCGATGAAATTATTCAAGATGGCTTAGGTGGTATCTTTGGCGTGCGTCGCGGTGCAAATGGCGGGCCGCGTATCCTTGTAGCGGGTCACATGGATGAAGTTGGTTTTATGGTTACTGAAATCACTGCCAAAGGGATGATTCGCTTCCAAACGCTTGGCGGCTGGAATCCGCAAGTGCTCCAAGCACAGCGTGTAGAAGTTATGACGCCAGACCGAGCGATAGTTGGAGTAGTGGCCTCTGTTCCGCCTCATTTAATGAGCGAAGCGGAACGTTCCAAGCCGACAGAACCGAAACGACTTTTGATTGATATTGGCGCTGATTCAAAAGCGGATGCTGAAGCGATTGGAATTAAACCTGGCCAGTTCATCGTTCCTGTATCCGAATTTACGCCGCTTGCTAATCCAAAGAAAATTATGGCGAAAGCATGGGATAACCGTTACGGGGTAGGGCTTGCAATTGAGCTCTTGAAAGAAGTGGCAGGCGAACAACTGCCTAATACGCTATACAGCGGTGCCAATGTCCAAGAAGAAGTGGGACTTCGCGGTGCTGGAGTTAGTGCGCATATGATTCAGCCTGATTTATTCTTTGCGCTCGATGCGAGCCCTGCAAATGATACGACAGGAGATAAAACACAGTTTGGTCAGCTTGGGGAAGGATTCCTAATGCGGATATATGACCGTACCATGGTTATGCATCGCGGCTTACGCGAGTTTCTGCTTGATACTGCCGAAACTGGCAAAATTCCTTACCAGTACTTCGTATCCCCTGGAGGAACTGATGCCGGTAAAGTCCACACATCACTTAACGGAATCCCAAGTGCAGTCATTGGAGTGCCGTCACGTTATATTCACTCTACCAATTCAATTTTACATGTCGATGACTACGCGGCAGCAAAAGAAATGATTACAACAATTGTTCGGACGCTTGACCAAACGACATTTGAAACGATTCGCGATAATGCTTAAAAGAACAGATTTTTGGATCGCAGTTTTACTTGGCGTTTCAGCAGTACTGGCTGCGCTTTTAAAACTTTTTGGTGTTCTGGAGATTGAATCAGGTTGGATTTTAACAGCTTTGATTGCGGCAATACTAGTTTTTATTAGCGCATTATGGAATAGACGAATTAAAAAATGAGACCTCGAGGTGAGGTCTCATTTTTTAATCAAATAAGTATTCCATTACTTTTACAGCTTCATCAATCGAACCAACCGTAACATTTGCCCGTTCTGCCAACTCTTTGAGTGGGTGATGAAGTTTTTCGGGGCGAATCAAAATAACAGGTTTTCCTTTAGCAATAGCAATAGTCGCGTCGGAAGCAGTATTCCATTGTTTGAATTTTTCGCCGAAATAGGCGATCACAAGATCTGCTTTGTTTAAAAACAATTGTGTCCGCAGGTTGTTGATTTTGGAAGATTGAATATCTCGGTAAAGCAAATTTGGCTGCGTGCCAAGGACGGTTTCGCCGATGGCATCAGATTTTTCATGATTTTCCTGCGGTCCCGTAAAGGTAAATTCCGCAGATTTCATTTCTTGCAATTTTTCCTGCAATTCTTGGCGCCAATCGGAATGGATTTCGCCAGCTAAATAAATCGTGTACTTCATCTTTACCACACTCCTTTTATCCATCATACCTCATAAAATGAAAGCGTTTCAACTGATGGGTTTCGAGCGGATCTCTGGACGTGGATTCGATTCTTCGGTAGGATTTAGTGAGAAGAAAAATGAAGGAGCGTTTGCGATGAAAGAATTAAAATCTATTGAAGAATTTGAGACATTGAAAAATAAAGGTAAGACGGTTTTTATGTTTGGTGCAGACTGGTGCGGTGATTGCCGTTATATTGATCCGCTTATGCCTGAAATCGAAAGCGAAAATGATGACTTCACTTTTATCCATGTCGATCGCGATGAATTCATGGATCTGTGTGCGGATCTTGCAATTTTTGGTATACCAAGCTTTTTGGCTTACGAAGACGGGGAAGAAATCGGTCGTTTTGTAAGTAAAGATCGGAAAACGAAAGAAGAAATCAATGACTTTCTTGCGGCTCTCTAGAAAGGGGAAGAAAAAATGAAAATGACTACGCTTTTAATGAAAACCAAACTTGAACAACTTTTACAAAAACAAAACCGCTCGTTTTCATTTAACCGCGAAAAAGATCAATTAACCGTCCGAGAAAACGGCGGACAAATCACGCTGTCACTACCGCAAATTATTGCGCGTTATGAAGAAGAAGGTGAAAACGCCGTCACTAAAATCAGCTACTACGTGAACGAGGGATTGCGCGCCTCCTCGGCAAAGCCCAATTTAAGTAAATCGCTGTCAGCGGTTTTTCCAGTTATCCGTGCTAGCTCGTTTCCCAAACAAACAAAAGCAGGAGAGACGTTTTTAACCAGTGAACATACCGCTGAAACAACCATTTATTATGTCATTGATCAAGGCCAATCCTATCATTTTATTACAGAGACAATGCGTGAGCAGGCGGGCTTTACCCAAGAGCAGATTGAGCAGGCTGCCCTTAAACATGTAAATGTCCTTCCGGTTATTTTGAATGAAGATACCGTTTCTCAGAATCGTTTTTATTTTCTTCGTGCCAATGATGGCTATGATGCAAGTCGAGTCTTAAATTTGGAGTTTCTGGCTGAAATGCGAGCAAAAATTAATGGTGAGATGGTTCTTTCAATTCCCCACCAAGATGTGCTGATTATTGCAGACATTCAAAACGAGACGGGTTACGATGTAATGGCGCATATGACAATGAAGTTCTTTGCAGAAGGGCTTGTTCCGGTGACCTCTTTGCCATTTGTATATAATGATGGTAAACTAGAACCGATCTTTATTATGGCAAAAAATCAACCAAAGGAGTAGGGGCACTTGATAGTAAATGTTTTTTATAACGAAAAAGGAATCGGCGATACATTAATCGTTTCGATTCAAGATATAGCAAGAGAAGATCGTTTGTTTGAGAAAAAAGACGACGTTGTTCGTATTTACGATGAAAAAACAAATGAACTTGGCGGATTTAACATCTTTCACGCATCAAATTACTTCACACTTAACGAGGCAGGAAAAGTCGAACTTACTGATGAAAAAGTGGCCGAATTAAATCGTGTCATCAGTGAAGCGGGCTTTAGCGACCAACTTGAAGTGGACTTAACGCCGAAATTTGTTGTCGGTTACGTAGAAAGCATTGAAAAACATCCTAATGCTGACAAATTAAGTATTTGCCAAGTTGATGTTGGAACTGAAACACTCCAAATTGTCTGCGGCGCGCCGAACGTTGCTGCAGGCCAAAAAGTCGTGACCGCCAAAGTCGGAGCTGTCATGCCAAGCGGGCTTCTAATCAAGCCTTCGAATTTGCGTGGTGTAGATTCCTTCGGGATGCTGTGTGCTGCACGCGAACTCGCCATCCCAGACGCGCCGCAAGAAAAAGGTATCCTTATTTTGAATGAAGACGCTGAAGTTGGCGCTACATTTCCAGTGGCGTTCTAAAAACAAAAACATCCGGTTGGTACCGGATGTTTCAGACTGTTGAAAAACGACAATTCCAAAATGAAAAAAAAGACGGGATTGTCGTTTTTAGCTCTCAGAATGAAAAAACTCGAAGAAGAACAAGACTTCTTCCACGTCCATAAAGCTAGTTTTTTCAGGTTCATGGCAGTATAAGTAAGCGTGGCTTGCAGTGTGACTTTCGCTAATCCGCGATACGTCGCATAACGCATACCATGCTTTTCTTTTGCATCGGCAAAACATCGTTCAATCGTCTCTTTTCGCTTTTTATAGAACGCCTTGTGGCGTTCTGTATGGCGTAACTCCTCCGATCGTTCAAGGTCAGCTTCCCATAGGTGGCGAGTCAAACTCTTTTCATAGACTCGACTGTCCGTACATTCTGTGCGAAGTGCACATCCTTCACAAATGGTTGAATTGGATTTATAGAGATAGTA
>NZ_AODF01000010.1 GCF_000525875.1 Listeria floridensis FSL S10-1187
ATTCACGATAGCCAAGTACTCATCCCTTTAATGGAAAAACTTCGTCAAAAATACCTACCCGAAGTGGTGGTAATGGATGCAGGTTACAAGACGCCAGCGATTGCCCATTATCTGTGGGGAAATCAGATGGAAGCGGTGCTTCCTTATACCCGGCCTCGAGGAAAAGAAGGCTTTTTCACGAAACGGGATTTTATGTATGACGCGTGGTTAAATGCGTTTCATTGTCCGAATAATCACCTTTTGTCCTATGTCCGTCTCAACCGAGAGGGTTACTACCTCTATAAATCCAACCCAACCCTTTGTGAAGGATGTACACTTCGCACAGAATGTACGGAAAGCCGAGTCTATGAAAAGAGTTTGACTCGCCACCTATGGGAAGCTGACCTTGAACGATCGGAGGACTTACGCCATACAGAACGCCACAAGGCGTTCTATAAAAAGCGAAAAGAAACGATTGAACGATGTTTTGCCGATGCAAAAGAAAAGCATGGTATGCGTTATGCGACGTATCGCGGATTAGCGAAAGTCACACTGCAAGCCACGCTTACTTATACTGCCATGAACCTGAAAAAACTGGCTTTATGGACGTGGAAGAAGTCTTGTTCTTCTTCGAGTTTTTTCATTCTGAGAGCTAAAAACGACAATCCCGTCTTTTTTTCATTTTGGAATTGTCGTTTTTCAACAGTCTGACGCACCGGTGAACGGTGCGTTTTTTTTATTTGCGTTTTCGATGAATCTTTTGTAGTACGTTTAAAATTGGTCGATAATCATCGCCAACCAGCCCAATAAACTCGACTATGACCTCAATACAAACTAGCATTAACAGCAGTAAGATAACAGAACCCCATGTTGTCGAAACTGAAAACACAAAGGCCGTTAAAGAAAATAGCAAAGCCATTGAATAAATAAGCAAAACAGTTTGCCTTTCAGTAAACCCAAGCGCCATCAAACGGTGATGTATATGCGAGCGGTCTGCCGAAGAAATTGGCATCTTTTTCTTCATCCGCCGTATGATGGCAAAAAAAGTATCTGAAACAGGTACGCCTAAAATAATCAGAGGGACAAGAAGCGAGATGAATGTTACATTCTTGAAGCCCATTAATGAAAGTACAGCTATCATATATCCTAAAAAGAGCGCACCAGTATCCCCCATAAAAATAGAAGCTGGCGGAAAGTTAAACACCAGAAAAGCAAACACAGCCGCCACTAAAATGATGGCCACGGGAGCTACAAACATGTCTTTCAAAAGCAGGGCCATTCCAGCAATAGTCATCAAAGCAATGATCGAAATCCCACCAGCAAGGCCATCCAAACCATCTATCAAATTCAACGCATTAATGATCGCTATAATCCAAATAATGGATATAGGAATTGAAAACCACCCAAACTCGAAAGGACCGTAAAATGGCACATTGATAAACTCAATCACAACATTTCCCCAAACAGTGACACATAAAGCAGCCAATACTTGCCCAAGCAATTTTAACTTAGGAGAAAGTTCAATGATATCATCAATTACTCCAGTTATTACAACAATAGTAGCACCCACGTATACTGGCAAAAAGCCGGTTCGATCAATTGGCGCTAGAAAAAAAAACGATCGAAAAGCTAATAAAAATTAGCAAGTCCGCCAAGAGTGGGCGTGGTTCTCTTATGATTATGGCGCTCACGCGGTGCATCGACAGCCCCAATAAATGTGGCAAAACGGCGTACGATCGAAATAAGAATAACGCCTATAATAAATGCTAAAATAACCCAAATGTACAAACTCACTTCAGCTCCGTTCATTAATCTAGCAGAATGGTCTCAGTAGATTTCGTAAAACGTTTCAGCGCTTTATAATCAATCTCAACACCAATCCCTACCCCTTGAGGTACATGAATCTTACCATTTACAAGTTCAAAATCTTTTTTTATAATATCTTCTTTAAAGTATCGTTTCGTAGCAGAAATATCCCCTGGAAATTTAAACTCCTTGCGCGCCGCAAGAGCAAGATTATGCGCCCGACCTACGCCAGCTTCAAGCATACCTCCGCACCAAACGGTCATTTGATGCTTCTCACAAAACTCAGCGATTCGAAGTGCTTCATGAAATCCACCCACACGCGCCATTTTTAAATTTACAGCCTGGCAGCTCCCAAATGCATAGGCTTGCTGTACATCTCCTAATTCGCGGATATTTTCATCTAGACAAATTGGAGTTCGTATTTTTTGCTGCAACTTCGCATGCAGCAGAAAATCACGCGTCCCAAACGGTTGCTCAATCATAGCAAGATCAAAATGATCCATTTTAAGAAGGATATCAAATTCAGCCTCTGTATATGCGGAGTTTGCATCTGCAAACAACACAAGATTGGGAAACTGTTCTCGAACAGCCGCCAGATAGCTTAAATCCTGCCCCGGTTTAATTTTCATTTTGACGCGTGAATAGCCTTCTTCAACGAAATCAGCTACCGCGCTTAACAAGTCCGCTTCACTGTTCTGAATTCCAATGCTCACACCAACGGCTACCTCATCATTTTCTGCTCCGAGAAGCTTCGCAAGGCTCACACCTTCTCTTTTAGCGAACAAATCATAACAAGCTGATTCAAACATCGCTTTCGCCATTTCATTCCCTTTAATCCATCTGAAATACTCACTCACTTCTTCTGGTGCAGAAAAATTCTGTCCTTGCGCTTCATTCAATAAAAGCGAAGTTAAAATTAATTTTGCCCCTTCAAGTGTTTCTTCCGTATACTCAGGTAAAGGAAAAGCTTCAAGTTCTCCGTATCCAACATTTCCTTTTTCATCATAAAGCTCTAACAAATAAAAGCTTTTTTCAAGAGTAAGTCCATAACTCGTGCGAAATGGTGTAACAAGCGGCAGATGGACTTTGTAGAGACAGGCTTTTCTTAGTTTCATCGACTCACACTTTCACGCTGCTTTTTTTCGTGACTCACAGCACGCAAAAAAACGCGGAAGCGCTAGAAAGCGACGCCACCTGGATGGGTTCGTTGCAATTCGGTACAACCATTCCAAGCGTAGCTTAATCATAATTTTCGGCGCCCGCTTCACAGTACCTGATAAAATATCAAAAGAACCACCGACTCCCATAAAAATACCCTTGGAAAAAGCAGACAAATGAGATTCGATCCATTTTTCTTGCGTTGGGGAACCTAGCGCTACAAAAATAAAATCCGGTTCACCTGCTTGAATTTCTGCTACAATGGCTTCATTCTCTTCTTCAGTAAAATAGCCATGTCTACATCCAACAACCTCAAGCTCCGGATAATTTTTACTTAGCATCACAGGAAGTGCTTTACTTACCTCCGGCTTTGCTCCCAAAAAGAAAATCTTCATTTTCTTGTCAGCCGCTTGCTTTAGAATTCCTATCATTGTATCAAAACCTGTGACACGTTCTGATAAAGGCAAACCAAGTTTTTCAGCCGCCATTATAATTCCAATACCATCAGCAGTAATATAATCTGCTTGCTGAACAACTTTTTTAAACTCAATATCATTTTTAGCACTCATTACAATTTCTGGATTGGCTGTCACTACAAAACGTCTATATTCATTTTCTGCATCTCTTAACAATTCGTCAATGAATCTCTCTTGAGTTGTACGATAAAACGGAATGTCTAAAATGTCTACTGTTTTATTTTCCATAACAAGCTCCTAAATAATCTATATAAATTAGTTTATCATAAAAACGATGCGCTTCCTATTCTATTTCCTGGAAGATAAATAAAAACTGCAGACAATAAACAACATTATCTGCAGCAAGATTACTTATTCAACTGGATTAGTATTCTGAACATCTCCAAGAGCATAGGTTTGTTCTTCGCCTTTTTTATTGGAGCTCAGATAGCGAACTCTCCGTGCAAGAACTTCCAATACATATATCCGTTTCTCTTCTTTATTCAGATAGCTTCGCGTCTGAAGTTCACCGGCTATTCCAATCATTGTTCCCTTTCCGCAATACTGCACCATTTCTTCGGCTCGCTTTCCCCACACAACACAAGGAATAAAGTCAGCATCTTGTTCGTGTCTTTTTGCCCTTCCAAAACGGTTTAGAGCCAGCGTAAAGTTTAAAACATTTTTCTCATCAGCTGTTTGCTGCAGTACAGGATCTTTTGTTAGTCTTCCTACAAGTGTCACTTGGTTAATCATACTTGGCACCTCTTTTCTAAATATAGAGGTTAAGCTTACCGTCTTTTTACTTTTTTGTAAAAATAGCAAAATCAATTTTCCAATGACTATTAAGCTTAAAACTAGCCGAATTCCACAAGTAAAATTTCTGTTTATACCCTTTAATTCTTGAAAAACTCTTTTTTAGCTTCTTTACTATTTCACATACTATGTTAAACTAAAAAAACCCGATTCCGAAGAACCAGGCTTTTGCTTTATTCAACTTCACTAAGCGCAACCATAATTTCGGCTTCACATACGATTTCATCCTCAACAGTTGCTTTTACATTGGCTTTTGCAATCGCACCGCGTAGACGTGTGATTTCTGCTTCGAGGCGAAGCTGATCACCAGGAACTACTTGTCTTTTAAAGCGACACTTATCAATTCCGGCAAACAAGCCGATTTTGCCTTTGTTAGCTGGATCTTGAATAACTGCAATTCCGCATGTTTGCGCCAGAGCTTCGACAACCAAAACCCCCGGCATAACAGGATATTCTGGAAAATGCCCGTTGAAGAACGGTTCATTTGCCGATACGTTTTTAATCGCTACCACTCGTTTTCCTTCTTCGAGTTCGATAACACGATCAACTAGCAAAAACGGATAACGATGCGGCAAAAGTTCTTTAATCTGTTTAATGTCTAACAAATTCAATCCCTCTTTCTCAGTCAAATTTAAAGCCATCTGCGTTTTTTCTTACCTAGCGATTCCAATAAAACACCTGTTCCAAGCGCCACAACATCGAGCGGACGTTCCGTGATTAAGACTGGCACTTTAAGCTGTTCGGCCATCAAATCAGACAACCCAAACAGAAGTGACCCGCCACCGGTCATGATGATACCACGATCAATAATATCAGCTGAAAGTTCGGGTGGTGTTTTCTCAAGAACTTGCCTAGCAGAATGTACAATATTGCTTAGTGATTCGCGTAACGCTTCTTCGATTTCATCGCTTGAAACTGTGATGGTTTTTGGCAAACCACTCACTAAATCTCGCCCACGAATTTCCATCGTCTCATTTTTCAATCCTGATAGAGCAGTTCCTATCGTCATTTTCAGAGTTTCAGATGTACGTTCTCCGATTAGTAGATTATATTTCCGTTTTATGTATTGCAAAATATCTTGATCCCACTGATTCCCAGCAACTTTCACAGATTGACTGGTTACAATTTCGCCCATTGATAAAACAGCAATATCCGCGGTTCCTCCGCCAATATCAATGACCATATTGCCGCTCGGCTCAAAAATTTCCATTCCTGCGCCAATTGCAGCTACTTTTGGTTCTTCTTCTAAATAGATTTGCTTGCCACCGCTTTTCTCAGCCACTTCACGAATGGCTTTTTGTTCAACTGAAGTAATATTTGTTGGACAACAAATTAAAATACGCGGTCGTGAAAAGAAAGTTTTCAAATTTAGCTTTTGCAAGAAAAAATGAAGCATTTCTTGAACCATATCAAAATCAGCAATGACACCGTCCTTCATTGGTTTGATTGCTGTAATATCTCCTGGTGTTCTTCCAACCATGTTGTATGCTTCTTCTCCAACAGCTAGAACCTGTCCAGTTTTATTATTAATTGCTACAACAGAAGGCTCATTGATTACTATTCCCTGTCCTTTAACATGAATTAAAACATTTGCTGTTCCTAAATCGATCCCTACATCTTTAGCCAAAATGATTCCCCTTTCTTTGTTGTTTCACACTCTCTTCACATCTCATTTTGAATTATAGCACAATTTGAGCATCGCTGAAATGCTTTTCTTCACAATTTTTACCAAACAAAAAAAGAGCCCCCTATCCAGGACTCTCATATCTTTGAAGTTTATTTCATTTCAAATACAGATTCTAAACCTTTTTCCTTCACTACTTCATCGTCAACACGTTCGATATCCGCACCAAGAGCTCTTAATTTCAGATGAAAATCTGTATAACCGCGGTCTAAAAATTGAAGTTCCGTAACTTGAGTGTATCCTTCTGCTTTAAGACCTGCCAAAATAAGCGCTGCAGCTGCGCGTAAATCTGTTGCCGCAACTTCAGCTCCTTGGAGTTTAGCTGGACCGTTGATAATGACAGAATGTCCTTCAATTTTCATATCCGCATTCATTCGGCGCATTTCTTCAACATGCATAAAGCGATTCTCAAATACTGTTTCAGTCATCACGCTTGTACCTTCGCTAAGCATTTGAATAACCATCATTTGCGACTGCATATCAGTAGGAAATCCAGGATGTGGCATTGTCTTCACATCAACAGGTTTCAATTTTTCAGGACCAATAACACGGAGGCCATTTTGTTCTTCGATAATTTGTACACCCATTTCTTCAAGTTTAGCAATGAGAGAGCTAATGTGTTCTGGCACGGCATCTTCAACAAGAACGTTACCACCAGTAATTGCTGCTGCAATCATGAACGTTCCTGCTTCAATCCGGTCAGGAATGATCGAGTGTTCCGTTGCGGTTAACTCGTTTACACCTTCAATGCGAATAACTTCAGTTCCTGCACCAATTACACGAGCTCCCATTTGATTCAAGAAATTAGCGAGATCAACAATTTCAGGTTCTCTAGCTACATTTTCAATGACAGTTGTTCCTTCAGCTAAAGTGGCAGCCATCATGATATTTTGTGTAGCCCCTACGCTTGGAAAATCTAAATAAATCTTAGCCCCTTTTAATTTATCAGCAGACGCTTCAATATAGCCATTTTCAATTTTTACAGTCGCACCCATTGCTTCAAACCCTTTTAGATGCAGATCAACTGGTCTTGAACCGATTGCACAACCACCTGGGAGTGCAACACGCGCATTACCTGTGCGTGCTAGAAGCGGCCCCATAACGACAATCGAAGCACGCATTTTACGAACATATTCAAAAGGCGCATCTGAAGAAATTTCTCCTGTTGCATCAACTGTTACAACATCATTTTCAAACTGCACATCTGCTTGCAAATATTTAAGTACTTCGTTAATGGTATAAACATCCGATAAACTAGGTACATTTTTAAGAACACTTTTTCCTTTACTTGCCAAAAGAGTTGCAGCAATTACAGGCAAAACAGCATTTTTAGCTCCTTCAACCTTCACGCTACCATTTAATTGTTTTCCGCCACGTACTATTATCTTTTCCAAAACGATCCCTCCGTACTACTCTTACTTCTAATCATCTATTTTACTCATTTACTAGTTAATATTCATCAAAATACATATACATCTTGATCATTTTACCATCATTAAACCCTACATTCAACTTTATTTTTCCACTGTGTATTTCTTTAATCATTATATATGATTTATTTCTATATTTTTCACTAAAAACCATCATTTAAAACATGTTTATGAAGGAACATGAAAAAGTTGTTTGAATACTACTAAAAAGTCAATAAAAAAACTGCTTAGCAGATAACCAATGACGATAGATAAAATCGCAAATAGCAGTCTTGCTTGAACAACATGATTTTTTCGCAAAAGCTTTTCATAATTAATTGCTTGTAGAGCCCAAAATGTAATGACAATGAATACCAAATGTGAAATAATAATCGTCATTGGCTGCTCTGCAATGATACTATACAAGTTCTTCACTCTCCCAGTTAAACATCCTTTTATATTCTACCAAAAAAAAGCGTAAAAATACATTTTATTGTCTCCATACAAAAAACCTTCAATCCGTCACGGATTGAAGGTCTTCACTTAATGATTTTTCGTATGAATTCGATTGATTGCTTTTTGCAGAGCAACTTGTGCCATAACAGCATCCACTTTTTGCTCTTTTGCTTCATTCAATCTATCCTCAGCACGTTGTTTCGCGCGCTCAGCTCTATCAATATCAATATCTTGCTCACGCTCAGCTGTATCAGCTAAAATATTGACTTCTTCACCGTTTACTTCCATGAATCCTCCATTTACAGCTATCCACTCTTCACCTGAATCTTGTTTCAAACGAACAATATCAATTTTAAGCGGAGCTACAAGTGGCACGTGTCCATGCAAGATACCAAGTTCACCAGCTTTAGTTCTAGCGATTACCATATTTGCTTTGCCTTCAAAAACAGGTCCATCTGGAGTAACGACACTTACTTTTAGTTCACTCATACGTATCCCCTCCTGTTTTTATTAGACTTCGATTCCTTGGTTTTTAGCTTTTTCAAGAACTTCTTCAATACGTCCAACTGAACGGAATGTATCTTCTGGAATATGATCATATTTGCCAGCTAAGATGTCTTTGAAGCCTTTGATTGTTTCTTTGACTGGTACATACGATCCAGGTTGCCCAGTGAATTGTTCTGCAACATGGAAATTTTGCGACAAGAAGAATTGAACGCGACGAGCACGTGCAACTGCTTGTTTGTCATCATCAGACAATTCATCCATCCCAAGGATAGCAATGATATCTTGAAGTTCACGATAGCGTTGCAACAGCTGTTGAACTTGAGTTGCTATTTCATAATGCTCTTCTCCAACAATTTCCGGCGAAAGAGCACGTGATGTCGAAGCAAGCGGGTCAACCGCTGGATAAATCCCTTGTTCCGTTAATTTACGCTCAAGGTTTGTTGTTGCATCTAAATGCGCAAATGTTGTGGCTGGAGCAGGGTCAGTATAGTCATCGGCTGGCACATAAATCGCTTGAATCGATGTAACTGAACCAACATTTGTAGAGGTAATACGTTCTTGGAGCTGACCCATTTCAGTAGCAAGCGTCGGCTGGTAACCAACGGCTGAAGGCATACGTCCAAGTAGCGCTGACACTTCTGAACCGGCTTGAGTAAACCGGAAAATATTGTCAATGAACAAAAGAACATCTTGATGTTCTACGTCACGGAAATATTCAGCAATTGTGAGACCTGTTAAGGCTACACGCATACGCGCACCTGGCGGCTCATTCATTTGCCCAAACACCATGGCTGTTTTCTCAATAACGCCAGAGTCTTTCATTTCAAAATAAAGGTCATTACCTTCACGTGTACGTTCTCCAACACCCGCAAAAACAGAAATACCGCCGTGTTCTTGCGCAATATTATTGATCAATTCTTGAATAAGTACGGTTTTACCAACACCGGCACCACCGAACAAACCAATCTTACCACCTTTTACATATGGAGCTAACAAATCAACAACCTTAATTCCCGTTTCAAGAATTTCCGTTGTAGTTGAAAGTTCATCAAAAGTTGGTGCTGAACGGTGAATTTGATTGCGCTTCACATCAGCGCTAATTGGCTCATCCAAGTCAATCGTGTCTCCAAGCACATTAAATACACGTCCTAATGTCACTTGTCCAACAGGAACTGTGATTGGACTTCCTGTATCGACAACGTCCATACCTCTTTGTATACCATCAGTGGATGCCATCGCAATTGTACGAACAACATCATCACCTAATTGAATCGCTACTTCTAAGGTAAGACTTTTTGTAGCTTTTTCTTCTGACTGAGCTTGATATTCCACAGTTAGGGCATTATAAATTTCAGGCAAATCTCCGCCTTCAAATTTAACATCGACTACTGGGCCCATTACTTGGATTACTCGTCCTTTCGTCATGCGATTATTCCTCCTCACTTACCTCCCCATTACGGGGTCGTGCGGGCTAAAGTCGATTTCAAATAGTCAAAACTATTCGAGTGCGGCTACACCACCAACGATTTCGGTAATTTCTTGCGTGATCGCCGCTTGGCGAGCACGGTTATATTGAAGCGATAAGTCATCAATTAAATCCGTTGCGTTATCTGTCGCGCTTCGCATTGCTGTCATTCTGGCAGCATGTTCAGCAGCCTTGGCATCGAGTAACGCACCAAAAATTAAGCTTTCTACATATTGTGGAAGCAAGACTTCTAAAATTTCTTGCTCCGACGGTTCAAACTCATAGACGGTCAAATCTTGTTCGGCTTCATCCTCTGAGGCATGGAACTCCGTCAACGGAAGAAGTTGCTCACGTCTAAGCTCACTCGAAATCGAATTGATATGGTGAATATAATGGATAAAAAGTTCATCATAAACGCCGTCTTCAAACATTTGTACCGCATTGCTTGCAATGTCTTTAATTTCGGCAAAAGCTGGATGATCAGACACTCCTTGAATTTCAAGGACAATATTCATCCCACGAGCCTTAAAGAAGTCACGTGCGTTTCGTCCAATTGCGATAATCCCATATTCATCATTCGAACTATGTCGAGTTGAGATTTCTTGATAGACTTCTTTAATTACAGAACTATTATACGAACCCGCCAGACCTGTATCCGAGGTAATGATAATGTAACCCGTTCGTTTCACCGGTCTGGAAACAAGCATCGGATGATCCGAGCTGTTACCAGTCGCAGCAACATGAGTAACCACATCACGAATCTTCGAAACATATGGCGAGTATGCTCTAGCATTAGCTTCAGCACGTCCAAGTTTTGAAGCGGAAACCATTTGCATGGCTTTTGTGATCTGACTTGTTTTTTTCGTTGAATTGATTCGTTGTTTGATATCAATTAAAGATGCCACAGATTTTCACCACCTTTATCCTTGCCGTTCTTTTAGAAAGAATTAGTTTTCTTCACTTGGAACGAAAGTATTTTTAAATTCATCAAGCGCACTATTCAGCTTAGCTTCATCAGGAAGCGATTTTGTTGTCCGGATTTCTTCCAAAAGCTCAGAACGATTATGGTCAAACCATGTATTCATCTCAGACTCGAAACGAAGTACGTCATGAACCGGAATATCATCTAGATAATTATGGATTAGTGCATATAAAATCAGAACTTGTTTTTCTACTTTTAAAGGTTTGTGTAAATCTTGTTTAAGCACTTCTACTGTACGCTTACCGCGTTCCAGCTTCGCACGTGTTGCAGCATCTAAGTCTGAACCAAACTGCGAGAATGATTCAAGTTCGCGGTAAGCAGCTAGATCAAGACGAAGTGTCCCCGCAACTTTTTTCATCGCTTTAATTTGCGCGGACCCACCAACACGAGATACCGATAGGCCGGCATTAATTGCTGGACGCACACCCGAGAAGAATAAATCAGATTGCAAGAAGATTTGTCCATCCGTAATCGAGATTACATTCGTCGGAATATAAGCTGAGATATCTCCTGCCTGTGTTTCAACAAACGGGAGCGCAGTAATCGAACCGCCGCCAAGTGCATCACTAAGTTTAGCCGCACGCTCTAAGAGACGCGAATGCAGATAGAAAACATCCCCTGGATACGCTTCACGACCTGGCGGACGACGAAGTAGCAAGGAAAGTTCACGATAAGCTGCTGCTTGTTTTGATAAATCATCATAGACAATCAAAACATGCTTTCCGTTATACATGAATTCTTCTGCCATTGCAACACCAGCATATGGAGCAAGATATAGAAGCGGTGCTGGTTGGGAAGCCGCAGCTGTTACAACAATTGTATAGTCAAGCGCACCATGTTTACGGAGCGTTTCAACTGCAGTACGAACTGTAGATTCTTTTTGACCGATTGCAACATAAATACAAATCATGTCTTGGTCAGCTTGATTCAAGATGGTATCAATCGCAACAGATGTTTTACCTGTTTGACGGTCACCAATAATCAGCTCACGTTGCCCGCGTCCGATTGGAACTAGAGCATCAATTGCTTTGATACCTGTTTGAAGCGGTTCTGATACCGATTGACGCTGCATAACACCAGGTGCAACAGCCTCAATTGGCCGAGTTCCAGTTGTTGCGATTGGACCTAGACCATCGACAGGTTGTCCAAGTGAATCAACAACACGTCCGATCAAGGCCTCGCCAACTGGCACCTCCATGATTTTTCCAGTGCGGCGAACTTCATCGCCTTCACGAATACCAGTGTAAGGGCCTAAAATGATGATACCAACATCATTTGTTTCCAAGTTTTGGGCCATACCCATTACACCATTTGAGAACTCAAGCAGTTCTCCGGCCATTGCATTATCAAGTCCATGAGCACGCGCGATACCATCACCGATGTAAGTAACCGTACCTACTTCACTTACTTCTAAATCGCTTTGATAGTTTTCGATCTGCTGCTTTATAATGGAGCTGATTTCTTCAGCCTTAATGCTCATCAATTTCACCCCTCATAAAACGGGAACTAGGCTTTAATTTGCCGTTCCAAGTTCTTTAATTTCATTTTTAGACTATCATCATAAATTTGGGTTCCAATAACCACGCGAACACCGCCAATTAAGGACTTGTCAACATGATTGTGGATACGAAGTTCTTTTTTACCCAGTTTTTTTGCAAAAACAGCAGAAAGTGATGCTTTTTCCTGATCAGAAAGCGGGATCACGGAATAAACTTCTGCTTCAGCAATACCGTGCAGATCATTGACACGCTTCGCATAAAGATCGGCAATCGTCGCCAAATAATCTTCACGTCCGCGATCAATCAGCAAAAAGATAAAATCTCGAAGCGTTTCGTTAGCTTCTTTAAAAACCTCACCAGCAAGATTTTTCTTTTGCTCAGTCGTAAGTGTTGGATTTTCAAGCAGTTTTACAAAATCTTGATTTTCTGCCAAAGCTTGTTTAATCACGCTAAATTCTTCACCGAATTCCGCAATTAAATCCTTTTCAGTAGCTACTTGAAAAATGGCTGTAGCGTAGCGACTTGCAACTTCCAAATCTTTACTCATTTGTCATCGCCCAGCCTTTCGATATAATCTTGGATGATGTCGTTCTGTGCTTTTTCATCCAGATTTTTTTCGATAACTTTAGAGGCAATCAAAACAGATAAGGAGCCGACTTGCTCGCGAAGAGCCGAAATAGCTTCTTCTTTTTCGCGGACAATTTCGTTTTTCGCTTCTTCTTTTAGTCGTTCCGATTCAGAACGCGCTGCTTTGATAATTTCTTCGCGTTCTTTTTCTCCAAGCTGCTTAGCATTTTCAATCATTGTTTGCGATTCAACCCGCGCTTGTTTCAATACTTCGCGCTGTTCTTCAAGCAGTTTTTCCGCTTGAGAACGGCTTTCTTCTGCTGAATCAATTTCAGAAGCAATATGCTCTTCACGTTCTTTCATAACGTTCATTAGCGGTTTCCATGCAAAAATACGGATAATAACTAATAAAAGCGCGAAAGTAAAGAGTGTAAATAAGCTATCGCCTATTGTAAAAGCAGAACCTACTACTAAATGTGGTTGTAACACGCCTGTTTCACTCCTTTCCAAACATTCGCTAAAACTTGTTTACAAATTTCTTCAAAGAAACGGGGAAAAACCCCGATCTTCTGCACGATCTGGGCTCTAAAATTATTTATTAAGAACCATGAACGCGATAACAACAGCGATGATTGGAAGGGCTTCAACTAAACCGATACCAATGAACATGATTGTTTGTAGCATAGAACGAGCTTCCGGTTGACGAGCAACACCTTCAACTGTTTTTGAAACGATAAGTCCGTTACCAATACCTGCACCTAGTGCACCTAAACCTACTGCGATTGCAGCTGCAATAACACCTAAAGACATAATTAATATCCTCCTTAAAATTCCTGTTTAGTTTGTTTAATTTATAAATTAATGTTCATCACTAACTTTGTGCGACATATAAACCATTGTCAGCATCGTAAAGATATAAGCTTGGATTGCTCCGATAAAGACGGAGAAGCCTTGCCATAATAGTGCTGGAATGATAGCAAGTACACCCGTGAAGATGTTGATATGCGCAAGCTGTGTTGCGATGATCGAAAGAAGTACTTCACCAGCAAAAATGTTACCGTAAAGACGTAAGCCGAGTGTGAGCGTGTTTGCGAACTCTTCTACAATTTTTAGCGGGAACAAGAATTTCATCGGACTCAAGTACGTACCCATGAAATAGTGTTTAAATCCTCGCATTTTTACCCCATAGTAATGCGTAAGCGCAAGGACCATGATCGCAAGTGTCAACGTTACGATCGGATCAGCTGTGGGTGAACGCCACCATACTTCATCGTGAATAGCAACAGATGTAACAACACCTAGCATATTCGCTACGAAGATGAACATTATAAGCGTAATCCCTAAGACATGAAATCTTCCACCAGTTTTCCAGTCCATATTGCTACCGATAATTCCGCGAACGAAATCCATTACCCATTCAATGAAATTTTGTTTTCCAGTTGGACGGCGTTTCAAGTTGCGCGTACAGATAATCGCGATTGCGAGGACGATTATGCACGTGATGGTAATCATCAGCAAGTTTGAAAGATTAAAATCCAATCCTAGAAAATGGACTATGGGAAAGTTTTCTTCCAATTTGGTTCACCCCTCTCTTTTTGTTAACTTTTTTCTCCGATATAAGGAATAGAATAAGAAATCTAAAAAGATAACTGCATATGCAGCTCCAAGACCGAGCAACATACTATAAATGTGGAAGTATTCAGGAATCTGCGTTGCAATAATTGTTGCAAGCAAAACGCTTCCCATTCTCGCTACTGTTCCCATACCGTAAAAATTTTTATTTTCAGCAAGAGCCTTTGTCATAGCTTGCGTTCTCCTCATCAAAAGCCAGTAATTGAACCAGCCGACGATGAGTCCCAGTTTCAGTCCCAAGAAGATATGTACATATGGAGTGAGAAACCAGCCAACAAGGCAAAAGCCAATAAACACGACAAGATACTTCTGATGACGATGGTACATTCCTATTAGCGATTCTAACATTCGGTGCAGTCCTTTCTGTTTTTCCTGCGTTTTTTATTCAAAATAAATGAAAAACGCAAACCTGTTCGGAGCAAGCAGTCAAAACTTTGTGAAATTCGGCACATTTCGCGCCTTTGATCCTTTTCCTAATGACACATGAAAGCCTTAACAATGTGTCCACTTTAGCATACAACAGCAAAAAGATAAAAGTCAACAACGTTTCACAAATTCATAAGCGCCTACTCCCCTATAGTATCATATTTTTCAGGCGTTCAGAAAACATTTGATTGTTTTTTTATTTACTTTTTTGTAAATCCCGATTGTCTAAAATCTGCCATCAGAATAGCCTTAAGTCAACACCTCCGATACAAGAACAAAACCTCTGCTGTAGTCCTCAAGTACAGCGTTTCACAAACCATAAAAAAAGAAAAAAGCCTTTCACACCTAGTAAAAGACTTCCATTTCTATTTCAGAGATCATGAAACCGAAAGTTCTTTTCCAGTGAAAAAGAACGGAAAAAACTGGACTTATTCATAACTCCGTTCTGAAACTTCCAGGCTGCATGAGCAAATTTGTCGGCAAAACTTCTAGCAAGAATCAAAAACAGCTGAGTGGACTTCATTCCAGCTTTATGAAAAGTTCGTTTTTTGGGCTCTTTATATTAAATAACATTGAACATATTATCACATGTCACAGAAAAGCACTAGTTAAATCCATTTATGTAATAAATCTGTAACAATAAGACGCTTTCATTAAAAAAACAGCTGTCCATAATAGACAGCTGCTTGGTTTATTTTGTTTTAAAATCGATTGGGCGCTCGGTTCCATTGAAATGATACGAGATTGCTTCCAAGATTCGTTCAGAAGCTTCACCGTCTCCGTATGGATTACTCGCTTGACTCATCTTTTGATGTTCAGAATTATCATCAAGTAGAAGAAGGGCTTCTGTGATCAGCGCTTCTTTTTTTGTGCCAATCAGTTTCAGCGTGCCAGCCTCAACCCCCTCAGGGCGTTCAGTTGTGTCACGCAAGACAAGGACGGGCACTCCCATCCCTGGCGCTTCTTCTTGTACACCACCGGAATCCGTAAAGACGAGATAGGCTTTTTTCAAGAAGTTGTGGAAATCAATCGCATCAAGCGGTTCGATTAAGTGTATCCGGTCGTGCCCGCCTAAAATTTTGAGTGCTTTTTCACGCACAGCTGGGTTTTTATGCATTGGATAAACCAGCTCCACATCCGGCCGTTGTTCCACAATTTCACGCACACCTTCAAACATTCCCTGCATGGGTTCGCCGAGATTTTCGCGTCTATGCGCTGTCATCAAAATCAAACGATGATCGCCGAGTTTATCTAGGATCGGATGTGCATAGTTTTCTTGAACCGTCGTTTTAAGTGCATCAATTGCTGTGTTTCCTGTTACAAAAATCGATTCTGCGTTTTTATTTTCATTTAAGAGATTTTCTTTAGCTGTTTCTGTCGGTGCAAAATGCAAATCCGCCATGACACCTGTTAGCTGACGATTCATTTCTTCTGGGAACGGCGAATACTTATTCCATGTCCGAAGTCCTGCTTCCACATGCCCGATCGCAGTCTGTTCATAAAAAGCAGCAAGTCCAGCTGCAAAGCTTGTCGTTGTATCGCCATGGACGAGAACAATATCTGGTTTTACTTCACGGATCGTTTCAACAAGTCCAGTAAGCACACGCGAAGTAATATCCGCAAGTGTTTGGCCTGCTTTCATAATATTAAAGTCATAATCTGCCTTGATATCGAAAATTTCCATGACTTGGTCGAGCATTTCACGATGCTGCGCCGTCACGACTACAACGGATTCAAATTGTTCCGGTTTGTTTTCAAGCGCTTTGACGAGCGGCGCCATTTTAATTGCTTCAGGGCGCGTCCCGAATACGCTCATTACTTTAATTTTTTTCATAGCCACTATCCTCTTTATTTCGTTCCGAATAAGCGATCCCCTGCGTCGCCTAAGCCAGGAATGATATATCCGTCTTCATTTAATTTTTCATCCAGCGCCGCGATGTAAATATCAACATCTGGATGCGCTTCTTGAAGAGCTTTAACACCTTCCGGAGCTGCTACAAGGCACATGAATTTCATTATTTTTCGCACCGCGTTTTTTTTAACGAGTCAATTGCCATAATTGCCGATCCGCCGGTTGCAAGCATTGGATCAACGACAATGAAAAGTCTTTCTTCCACATCAGAAGGAAGTTTAACGAAATATTCTACCGGTTCAAGTGTTTCGTGATCTCGGTAAAGACCGACATGGCCTACTTTTGCTGCTGGAATCAGTTTCAAGATACCGTCTGCCATTCCAAGGCCGGCACGCAAAATCGGTACAACCCCAACTTTTTTCCCAGCAAGTGATTTTGCTTTCGTTTTTTGAATGGGTGTTTCCACCTCAGTTTCTTCAAGCTCCATATCGCGCGTGATTTCGTAGGCCATCAAAGTTGCGACTTCATCGACAAGTTCACGAAACGCTTTTGTTCCTGTTTCTTTATCGCGAATAATGGTTAATTTATGTTGTATTAGTGGGTGACTCGTTACATGTACTTCTGACATTTTTAGTTCCGCTCCTTTTCCAATCGAACTTTTTCTCTTCCTATTGTATCAGAACGAGAAACGAGTGCAACTGCAAACTGTTTTTTTCGCAAAAAAGGCAGAACGAAAATCGTTCTGCCCAAACTAAGCACCCTTATGCGCTTTATAAATCTTTGTAAAGCGGGTACTGGCTTGTTAGCTCAGAAACCCCTTTTTTTCACTTCATTAAGTACTACTTCGTCTTTCAGATTGTGCAGCACTTTCGCAATCAATTCACCCACTTCAGCTACGGCCTTTTCATCAAATCCGCGCGTCGTAATCGCCGCTGTTCCAACTCGGATACCGCTTGTTACAAACGGGCTTTCCGTTTCAAATGGAATTGAATTTTTATTGACCGTAATGCCGACTGAATCTAATGCTTCTTCCGCATCTTTTCCGGTAATCCCTAAATTTTTCAAGTCTACGAGAAGCAAATGATTATCTGTTCCATTCGTCAAAACATCTACACCATTCGCTTGTAGCGTTTCAGCGAGCTGCTTCGCATTCTTGATAATTTGTGCTGCATACGTTTTAAACTCAGGTTGCAGAGCTTCACCAAATGCCACAGCCTTCGCAGCAATAATGTGCATGAGCGGTCCGCCTTGAATACCAGGGAAAATCGCTTTATTAATCTTCATTCCATATTCTTCTTTAGCAAGAATCATCCCGCCGCGCGGTCCGCGTAATGTCTTATGCGTTGTCGTTGTAACAAAATCCGCATATTCAACCGGATTTTGATGCAGACCTGCTGCAACAAGACCAGCAATATGTGCCATGTCAACCATGAGCATCGCTCCAACATCATCTGCAATCTCGCGAAACTTCGCAAAATCAATAGCGCGCGGATAAGCACTTGCTCCTGCAACAATCAGTTTCGGTTTGTTTGCTAGTGCTAGCTCACGCACCTTATCATAATCAATTTGTTTTGATTCCGGATCTACCCCGTACTCCACAAAATTATAAAGCAAACCGCTGAAATTCACGGGGCTTCCGTGCGTCAAGTGCCCGCCGTGTGCAAGGTTCATCCCTAAAACCGTATCCCCTGGCGAAAGTACCGCTTGATACACCGCCATATTCGCTTGTGCACCTGAGTGCGGCTGAACATTGGCAAATTCTGCATGGAATAGTTGTTTCGCTCGATCTCGTGCCAAATTCTCAACAATATCTACGTATTCGCATCCGCCATAATATCTTCTTCCCGGATAGCCTTCCGCATACTTGTTTGTGAGAACGGAGCCCATTGCAGCCATAACTTGTTCACTTACAAAATTTTCCGAGGCAATGAGTTCAATATTGTTTCTTTGTCTTCCAAGTTCCAAATTAACAGCATCAAAAACTTCAGTATCCTTTTTTTGTAGATAAACCACTTCACCGAACCCCCATCTTTTTTATTTTGCGCAAATAGCTAGTAGTATGTATTTAAGTTAGATCTATCATTACGCAAACCGAACGGAAAAGCAAGTATTTTGTGCGAGTTTTTAGTAAATTTTGAAAGTGAACGCTTTCACTTATTCAAAGCGTTCTCTTAGAGCCGTTTTCAGCGCATCAAATGTTGCTTGATATTCAACCCTACCGCCAAGAAATGGATCTGCAATATTTGATCCATCCTGTGCAATCAAATCAATTTTCCTCTTTTTTTCTGGAAAGAGAGTGCCGAGCAAGGCTAACTGTTCTGAGGTCATCACAAAAATTTGATTTGCCCAGTCGATATCCCCCTCCGTCAGAAGCATTGCGCTATGAGCCAGTTCAATACCATTTTCCAGCAAAATCTGTCCCGCCCAGTCAGAAATCGCTTCTCCCGTATGCGCCGCAATTCCCCTTGAACGGACATTTAAGTCCGGTCGAATTGATTTTAAAATACCTTCCGCAAGCGGGCTTCGACATGTATTTCCTGTACAAACAAATAAAATATTCATCGCGGTAGTTCTTTTTCTTTCGAAAGATATCTGTTGCCCGAAGCTTTTTCAAGTCGGTTCATAATCGCTTCTCCAATGCCGTCGCGTGGATAGGTTTCCGCTAAAATTAACGTGGTATCCGTATGATCAAATAATCGCAAGCCATCATAAAGCCTGCGGGCAATCTCATCCATTTGTGACTTGCTACCGATTTTAATCTTCATCACAGGTTCACTGATTTTAGCTGCAAGTTCATCTGATAAAAGCAGACCCACTTTATCACCGCGATCAAGTCCTCGTTCAATTTGTTTTTCCCAAAAATCCGCATCCCCTTGTACAAGATAAACCGGAGCAAGAGGTGCATAATGCGTATATTTCATTCCAGGAGCTTTCGGCGTTTCTTCTTGCTTCACGACATTTTTAGCCGACTTCACCGGACCGATCACTTCTTCGATCTGCTCAATCGAAACACCGCCTGGACGCAAAATAAGCGGAACCGCAGCAGTAGCATCCACAACCGTCGACTCAAGCCCAACGCCCGTACTTCCGCCATCAATAATCGCAGAAACTAACCCCTTTAAATCTTCTTCTACGTGCCGCGCCGTAGTAGGACTAGGGCGCCCCGAACGATTGGCACTCGGGGCAGCAATAGGACGACCTGTCACTCTCAAAAGTTCAAGCCCCACCGGATGAACAGGCATCCGAACGCCGACCGTATCGAGACCGGCCGTTACACTTGGAGCAAGCGCCCCGGGTTTCAGCGGCAGAATCAGCGTCAGCGGACCTGGCCAAAATGCATCCATCAATTTTTGCGCCTTCTCCGGAATATCTGCAATAAATTCATCCATTTGCTTCACATCTGCAATGTGCACAATTAAAGGATTATCCGATGGACGCCCTTTTGCTTGATAGATTTTTGCAACCGCATCCGGATTTGTTGCATCCGCACCAAGACCGTAAACCGTTTCAGTCGGAAAAGCTACCGTTTCTCCGTTTTGAAGCAATTTTGCCGCTTCTTGGTAAACCTCTTTACCTTCATCAATATTCCAAAGTTTTGTCTCCATCTTCTAAACTCCTTTTCAGACTTCTTGCCTTATTTTAACGCCTTTCTAGGCCAAATGACAATCCTAAGCGGCTGTAAAGTTATCCCCAAGTTGTGGATAATAACTTCTACTATGGGGATAACTTGCTGTGAATTTGTGGATAACCATGAGAACGGCTTCAAAACAAGCGTCACAACTGTAATTTTATTTACACAAAGTTGGTTTCTCGCAACTTATCCACAAGTCATCTTTTTTAGTTATTAAAAAAGGCAGCAGAAAATTCCGCGCCTCTAGGAAATCAAATTGGAACAAACCACAATTCGATCTTTTTGATTTATATCTTTCTGGATAAAGGTTTTGGCTTCCGGGAATTGCTTTTCGAGCAGCTCCTTCACAGCTTCTCCTTGCTTGTAGCCAATTTCAAAGCCGATCCAGAATCTTTCATTCACCACATTTGGAAGTTCCGCCGCCAAGCGCTCGTAAATTGCTAAGCCATCATTTTCTGCAAAGAGCGCAAGTTCTGGTTCGTTCGCTAGAACGTAAGCCGACATTTCCCCTTTTTCCCCAGTTGATATATAAGGCGGGTTCGCAAGGACAACATCAAACGTGCGGCTTTCATCCCGAAACGCTTTGACTAAATCTGTTTCGCGTAATTCGACTTCCGCACCAAGTTCTTGGCTATTTCGCTCCGCAATTTTGAGCGCCTCGGGGGAAATATCCGAAGCCGATACTTCGAGTTCAGGAAATGACTTTTTGAGCGCGATGGCGATAATTCCGCTCCCCGTGCAGACATCAAGCAGCGTTTTCTGTGGATGCTTCGTGAGAAACTGTTCTGCCGCAAGCACCAATTCCTCAGTTTCCGGACGCGGAATCAAAACATTTTCATCCACATAAAAGTCATAACCATAAAACGGCGCTGTCTGCAAAATATATTGAACTGGTTCCCCGTTTAAATAACGGTCAAAATCAGCTTTAAACTGAAGCTCATGCTTCTCTTCAAGCGTCCGGTCAAGACTCGTCCACAGTTCCGTTCGTTTGATACCAAGCCGCGTTTCAAGCAGAATTTCAGCTGCATTGAGATCGAGATTGCGCGCTTTAAGTTGTTTTCGCGCTTCATTCAGCAAGGTCAAGATCGTCTTATTCGACATCGTTTAAATGCTCCAGCTTGCTCGTTTGATCTTCTAAAATAAGCGCATCAATGATTTCATCAAGTTTGCCTTCCATAATTTGATCGAGTTTTTGCAGCGTAAGTCCAATTCTGTGATCGGTTACTCGATTTTGCGGATAATTATATGTCCGAATCCGTTCCGAACGGTCACCCGTCCCAACAGCCGATTTTCGGTTTGCATCATATTCTTCGCGCGCTTCACGTTCAAACTTGTCATAAACACGAGCACGTAAAACTTTCATTGCCTTTTCTTTATTTTTGATTTGCGAACGTTCGTCTTGCATTGAAACAACAATCCCAGTTGGAATATGCGTTAAACGAACAGCTGACATGGTCGTATTGACACTTTGACCGCCGGCTCCCGTTGAAGCAAATGTATCCGTCCGAATATCTTTATCTTGAATATCAATTTCAACATCTTCTGCTTCCGGCAAAATCGCAACCGTGGCCGTCGAAGTATGAATCCGTCCGCCCGATTCTGTTTCTGGAACCCGCTGAACACGGTGTGCCCCATTCTCATATTTAAGACGCGAAAATGCACCATCTCCGTTAATCATCACAATAACTTCTTTATAACCGCCGATTCCAGTTGGACTCGCATCCATCACTTCGACTTTCCAACCGCGTGATTCAGCGTAACGGCTATACATACGGAATAAATCGCCAGCAAACAGTGCTGCTTCATCGCCTCCTGCTGCGCCGCGAATTTCCATAATGACATTCTTCTCATCATTCGGGTCCTTTGGAACAAGCAGCAGCTTCATTTTCTCTTCGAGTTCCGTTTTTTCCGTTTGAAGTTCACTAAGTTCTTCCTTCGCCATTTCACGCATATCATCATCCAATTTTTCAGCTAACAGCTCTTTTGTGTCGCTAATCCCAGCCGTTACTTCTTTGTAATGACGATAGGTTTCCACCGTTTCAGCAATGCTCGATTGTTCCTTTGACAAATCACGCAGCCGTTTCGCATCTGAAACCACATCCGGGTCACTCAAGAGTTCATTCAGTTCATCATAGCGGTTTTCAACCGCTTGCAGACGATCATACATCTTTCATCCCTCACTTTTCTCATTAAGCGATTGGCGGATGTGCATGGCATTTCCGGCATACCGGATAATACTGGTCATTTCCGCCAATCAAAATTTGTTCTCCCGTATAGACAGGTTTGCCGTTTTCATCTACTCGAAGCACCATTGTTGCTTTTTTCGCACAAAACCAGCAAATCGTTTTCATTTCTTCAATTTTATCCGCATAAAGCAAAAGATATTTCGATCCTTCAAACAACTCATTCCGGAAATCATTTTTAAGACCATAAGCAATCACAGGAATTCCAAGCTCATCTACTATCTGCGCCAGTTCAAAAACATGGTGATTTTTCTAAAAACTGTGATTCATCAAGTAAGACACAGTTTGGGCGCGGATCAAGTTTTTTTACTTCTTCAAAAATATTCGTATCCGAAAAAACCGGTGTTGCGTCGCGTTTCAATCCAATTCGACTTGAGACAACGCCGACCTGATCGCGATTATCAATTCCCGATGTAAAAATAGCGACCGATTTATTTTGTTCCTCATAATTATGCGCTACCTTTAAAATTTCAATAGTTTTACCGCTGTTCATCACGCCGTAGCGGAAAAATAACTGTGCCATGGTTTCACCTTACCTCTTTTTCTAAACTCTTTTCCTATTCTACCACAGACACACAGAAATTGGGATAACGAAGCTGGAAAGTTCATCGCAAAAAAAGCTTGGCGTCTTTTCGCCAAGCTTTCCTAGAAAATCTATTTTTACTAGTTAAAAACGCGAACCCCGTTTGATTCCGTCTGCAAAAGCAGCACTTCCGCTGCCGGATCAAATTGTTCGAGCTTCTCCTTCAAATGAGCACTTTTGCCGCGCGGTGCAAGAACAAGTACGGTTGGTCCCGCGCCGCTTAGCACAGATGCATAACCGCCAGTTTCAGCTGAGATCTTCCGAATCTCCGCAAGATGCGGAACAAGCTTCGCGCGGTAAGTCTCATGAAACTCATCGCGCTCCATCATCTTCCCGGCAAGTACCAAGTCGCCTGATAAAACCGCAGCCACCATCACACTTGCCACACTACTCGCCCGAACTGCATCAGAAAATGCCATCTCGCGCGGCAAAACCGCGCGACTTTCGCTCGTAAGAAGCGGTGTTTCCGGAATAAAAACCAAGAAATCCGCATCTGGAAACGGCTGTTGCACATAAAAATCCGCATCCGACTGTTTGGAACAAATCACGAGATCGCCCAGTATCGCCGGAGCAGCATTATCAGGATGCCCTTCAAATTCCGCTGCATACGCGACTTTTTGTTTATCCGTAAGCGCCAAATTCCCAAGCTGATTCGCCAGTTCAATCCCCGCAACAATCGCAGCAGAACTGCTACCAAGCCCTCTTGCAGGAGGAATATCTGACTTCATAGTGATTTGATGCGGCGAAATTTCTGGCGCGAGCTTAAGCGCTGTTTCAATCACGAGATTGGTTTCATCCGTGGGAATATCCGCACCAAGATTGTGGCTGACGTTCCAAGTGTCACTCGGCGCTTCCACAGAAACCGTCAAGTAAAGGCCTAGCGCAAGTCCGATTGAATCGAAACCGGGACCAAGATTCGCCGTTGTTGCCGGAACTTGGATGCGCATTAGGCGTTCACTCCGTTTCTCAGATGGTCGCGCATCGCTTCAACGCCTTCAATATGAGCAATATCAAAGTCATGGACGCTCATTGCTGTATCCGGATCTTTCAGCCCATTCCCTGTAAAGACGCAAACCACTTTCGATCCGCGTTTGATACTTCCAGCTTTTAAGCTTTTGATCACACCGGCTAGTGATGCTGCAGAACCTGGCTCGATGAATACGCCATCCTTAGCAGCTGCGAGTTTGTAAGCTTCAATAATTTCTTCGTCCGTAACAGATGAGATCACACCACCGGATTCGTCACGTGCGGCTTCGGCGAGCTTCCAGCTCGCCGGATTGCCAATTCGGATGGCCGTCGCGATCGTTTCAGGATTTTCGATTGGTTCGCCTCTTACGATTGCGGCAGCTCCCTCTGCTTCAAATCCATGCATTTCAGGAAGGCCACTTTGATGCTTGTTGTTCCATTCTTTGAAACCTTTCCAATAAGCCGAAATGTTGCCGGCGTTGCCAACTGGGATAGCCAGAACATCGGGAGCACCGCCCAAGTCTTCACAAATTTCAAAAGCTGCGGTTTTTTGACCTTCAAGCCTGTAAGGATTGACAGAATTGACAAGCGTCACTGCTTCTGTTTCCGAAAGCTCGCGCACGGCTGTAAGGGCTTCATCAAAATTGCCTTTAATCGCAATGATATCAGCACCGTACATAACGGCTTGAGCAAGCTTCCCAAGCGCCACTTTCCCGTCAGGAATCACAATGTATGCTTTCATACCAGCACGCGCCGCGTATGCAGCTGCTGCGGCTGATGTATTGCCCGTTGAGGCACAAATGACAGCTTCCGCACCATCTTCTTTCGCTTTAGCAACAGCCATCACCATGCCGCGGTCTTTAAAGGAGCCGGTCGGATTCAAGCCTTCAAATTTTCCGTAAAGTTCGATTCCAAGCTCTTCTGAAAGGTGAATCAGTGGAATCAGCGGTGTATTCCCTTCTGATAGTGAAAGAAGCGGTGTTTTTTCCGTAATGGGTAGATAATCTTTATAGCGGTCAAGTAATCCTTTATACATCTTTAACCCTCCACAACTGCATATTTTGTGATTAAGCGCATTTCAGGTTCTGCATGCGCGGCGTTCGAAGCTTCATCAATTTGTTTGCGACTTGCGGCGTGCGTAATAATCACAACGGTCGCCGTATGTTCGTCAAGCGGCTCTTGTAAAATCTTGTCAAAACTTACTCCGGCATCTGCAAAAATCTTGGTCAGCTTGAGGAACGTTCCCGTCTTATCGTCCATTTCAAGGCGGAAATAGTATTTGGAATACACTTGGTCAGATGGTGTATTTTTTGTCTCGTGCACAAAACTGTTAAAAGCATTGCCGGTTGTTCCGAGTTTTGCATTTTTAGCAACGGTGATTAAGTCGCTCACAACACTCGTTGCCGTCGGAAGCTCCCCTGCACCCGGCCCGTAAAACATCGTTTCACCTACAGCGGCACCCGTTACAAACACAGCATTATTCTCATAGTTCACACCAGAAAGCGGATGCGAACGCGGCAAAAGCACCGGGCCTACCGTCACGTCAACCGTATTATTAATTTCTTCTGCTCGTCCAACGAGTTTCACTTTATAGCCGAGTTGATAAGCTACCTGAATGTCCTTTTCAGAAATTCCGCGAATACCTTTTGTTTCAACATCATCTAAATTCACGTTCATTCCAAACGCAAGCCGCGTTAGAATGACCATTTTCCGAGCTGCATCAATTCCGTCCACATCACTTGTCGGATCGGCTTCGGCAAAGCCTAATTCCTGAGCTTCTTTCAAAGCTTCCTCATAACTTTTATTTTCTGATGTCATTTGTGTCAACATATAGTTCGTCGTACCATTTACGATCCCGAGAATTTTTTGGATTCGGTCTGCTGCAAGACTGTTCACGATTGTGCGTAAAATTGGAATTCCGCCTGCTACACTCGCTTCATAAAATAAATCACAGCGGTTTTCATGCGCGACAGCCACGAGTTCATCCCCGTAAAGCGCAATTAAATCTTTATTGGCAGTCACGACGCTTTTTCCGGCTTTCAGTGCGTGCAAAATATATTCGCGCGCGGTTTGAATGCTTCCCATCACTTCGACAACAACAGCGATTTCTGGATCATCCAAAACATCGAGCGGTTCGGTTGTCAGGCTAAATCCCTCTGTCTCATAGCGCCGGTTTTTCTCTAAGTCGCGCACAAGCACTTTTTTTACGGTAATGTCATAGCCCGTCACTTGACTGATTTTTTCTTGGTGCTCTTTTAAAATGTGGATCACACCGCTTCCAACAGTGCCAAATCCCAACACACCTACTTGTAATTTTGCTTTCACTTGAAAACCTCCTTATAAAAGTAATTAGTGCTATTATACGCATTTCTTTTATCAGAAGTAAACCCCATCTTGCGAAAATTCACATTTCTTTCACTTTTGCTAACAAATGAATCATTCTTTTATTTCAAAGCATACAAAAATACACCCCACAAAGGAGGTGCATTCGTTTTTCATAATTAAGCTTCGTTCTTTGTACGAAATTATTTGATTCCGTATTTTTTGTTGAAGCGGTCCACACGGCCGTCTGCAGTCGCATGTTTTTGTTTACCAGTATAGAATGGGTGCGAATCAGAAGAGATTTCGACGCGTAGCAACGGATATTCGTTACCATCTTCCCAAGCGATTGTTTCATTCGACGGTTTAGTAGAACCCGACAAGAATTTAAAATCAGTACTAGTATCAACGAAAACAACTGGACGGTATTCAGGATGAATTCCAGCTTTCATTTCATTTCAACTCCTTCGCCCTGAATCATCTGAAACAGAGATATTAACTGCAAGAAACACACAGTATCATAATTATAACAAGTCGACTACAAACAATCAACCATTATTTTTTAAACATTTCTTCTTGTAAAAGCTCATAAAACTCTTGATTATTCTTGGTTTTTTTCATATAACGAATAAAGCGTTCCGACATATCCAAGCCATCGCCTTGAACCGGTAATACTTTACGAATTTTCCAAAGCTGTTCCAATTGGTCTTTGCCTAATAATAATTCTTCTTTTCGCGTGCCAGAGCGTCTAATATCAATCGCAGGGAAAATCCGTCTTTCCGCGAGCGTGCGATCGAGATGAAGCTCCATGTTGCCAGTTCCCTTAAATTCTTCATAAATTACATCGTCCATTCGCGAACCCGTATCAACAAGCGCCGTTGCAAGAATCGTCAAACTGCCGCCTTCTTCAATATTTCGAGCCGCACCAAAAAACCGCTTCGGACGGTGAAATGCAGCCGGATCAATCCCGCCGGAAAGTGTGCGCCCGCTAGGCGGGATGACAAGGTTATAAGCACGCGCGAGACGTGTAATGCTATCCATTAAAATGATAACATCTCGTTTTTGTTCAACAAGCCTCATCGCCCTTTCCAGAACTAATTCCGCTACCTTGATATGATTTTCTGGAACTTCATCAAACGTGGAACTTGCCACATCTGCAGAAACCGAACGTTCAATGTCAGTCACTTCTTCTGGGCGTTCATCAATCAGTAGCACAATCAGTTCCGCTTCCGGATGATTCTTCGTTACCGCATTGGCAATTTCCTTCAAAAGAATCGTCTTTCCTGCTTTCGGCGGCGCCACAATCAAACCGCGCTGTCCGAATCCGATTGGCGCAATCATGTCGATCATACGCATCGAGAGCGGAAATTGTCCACTTTCAAGCTCAATTTGTTTATCCGGATAAAGCGGTGTCAGCCCTGGAAAATGAACCCGTTCCTTCGCCACTTCCGGGTTTTCTCCATTTACGGCTTCAACATGCAGGAGTCCAAAATAGCGCTCATTTTCTTTAGGTGGACGAACCTTCCCAGAAACTTTATCACCCGTCCGAAGATCAAATCGGCGAATTTGCGAAGCCGAAATATAAATATCCTCTGAACTCGCCGAATAATTGATCGGTCTTAAAAACCCGAATCCTTCTTGCGGTATAATTTCCAGCACGCCTTCCATGAAGAAAAAACCTTCTTTTTCAGCGTTTGATTTCAGTAGCGCAAAAATTAATTCTTTTTTTTGTGAGTTTACTATAATATGCAATTTTATGTTCTTTGGCGAGCGCGTAGATCTCTTTGATCGTGAGGCTCTCTAAGTAAGACATAGACAAATTCGCCATAATGAACCACCTTTATGTTTATTTATGAGATGAAGATAAGGAAGGAAAACTGGAGCCCTACCTGCCCCCAGTTCAATGTGAGAAGTTGATTAAGATATGGAAGGCTCGCCTGATTCTTTATATATCTTTGCGCCAAGCCCTGTTAATTTTTGAATGATATTTCCGTAGCCGCGTTCAATATGCTCAGCTTCAAGGATTTCTGTTTTCCCTTCAGCAATCAAACCGGCCACCATGAGTGCAGCACCAGCTCGCAAGTCAGTAGCTGTCACTTTCGTTCCCTTTAGCGCGGTTTTACCGTACACGACCACACTTCGGCCGTTTTGCTTAAATTTGCCGCCCATCCGCTCAAGTTCGGCAATTTGCTTGAAGCGATCGGGATAAACCGTATCCGTGACAATTCCGCTTCCCTCTGCCTGCGTCAGCAGCGCCGTCATCGGCTGCTGCAAATCTGTAGCGAACCCTGGGTAGGCATACGTTTTAATATCGACTTTTTTCAGATCTTTCGCTTCGCCGATTTCAAGCGAATCTTCATGAACATCAATCGGAACACCCATTTCAATCAGCTTCGCAGTAATTCCTTCAAGATGATCTGGGATAACATTTTGGATTTTAACACCCGCTCCGCTTGCCGCAGCCATAATCATATATGTGCCAGCTTCAATTCGATCTGGGATGATCGTATGGTGGCAGCCATGTAGCTTTTCTACACCATGGATTCGGATGGTATCTGTACCGGCTCCTTTAATGCTAGCCCCCATGTTATTAAGAAGCGTTGCCACATCAATAATTTCTGGTTCCTTCGCCGCATTTTCAATCACCGTTTTGCCTTCTGCAAGAACAGCAGCAAGCATAATGTTGATCGTTGCTCCGACGCTCACAACATCTAAATAAATACGTGCCCCTCGCAGTTTTTCCGCGCGCAAATAAATTGCACCTTGTTCGTTTGTCACTTGCGCACCTAATGCTTCAAATCCTTTAATATGCTGATCAATCGGTCGTGGACCAAGGTAACATCCACCTGGCAATCCAACCACCGCTTTTTTAAATTTACCGAGCAGTGCTCCCATTAAATAATACGAAGCACGTAATTTTTTTACGTTTCCTGATGGAAGCGGCATATCCACAATTTCGCTTGGATCAATGATCGCCTTATGTTCATTGTATTCTACACTTCCGCCTAATTCCCCAACAATCTGATAAAGTGTCTCCACATCCGAAATATTCGGAAGACCTTCAAGCGTTACTTCAGAATCCGCCAAAATCGCAGCAGGAATCAAAGCTACCGCACTGTTTTTGGCACCGTCAATCGTCACCGTTCCTGAGAGTTTCTTCCCGCCTTCTATCACTAACCGATTCGCCATGGGTTACCTTCTTTCTTTTCAATTTCTTTTTACATTATCTCTAAAACGATCCATTTATGCAAGGTTCTACTACGTAAAAAAAGCTACCCCGCGTCAGGACAGCTTTTTTTTCAAGGTGTATATTTGCTGTTTTTTTTTTTCGCATCCGGAACCTTCTCACGAATCATCATCGCTACCGCCCCAAATAGAATGCAACTATAATACGTAACAATCCGCCATAAAATTAAAGCCGCCAACAGTTGAACTGAGCTAAGTAGCGGACCAAACAGCAGCGTGAAGGTATATTCTGCACCTCCGCTTCCGCCCGGTGTTGGTACAACCGTTGCGAACATCATGATAAAAGCATGGAACGTAATGACCATGTAAAGGCTCATCGTCGTAATGCCCATGCTGAGCATAATAAAGTATGGAATGGCAAAATAGACCCAAAGCTGCAAAGTCGTATAAAAACAAGACGAGAAAATAAGTTTCCAATCTTTTCCAATTCGACTCGTTTCTTGATGAAAAGTATTGATTTTTTCGTCAATACTTTCCTGCATTTTAAGCACACGTTCTTTCTTTAAAAACCAGCCAAGCGGCTTCAGCACAATATGCACCAAGCTGGTTGTAAATCCGCGGCTCTTTCCGACGAGAATCAAGCCGACAATCACAAGAAAGTGAACCAAAAATCCGATCACAACAAGATACTTCACCTGTGGAACGGCTCCCGTCATCAAATAATGAAAGCCGAAGATAAGGACGAGCAAAAAGTTAATCACAATCATCGCTTGATAAATAATAAATTTAAACAAGAGAACCGAGCTTGCCGAACCGATATCGACACCTTTTTTCACAAGCGCATAGAGCTGTGCCGGCTGACCTCCCGCTTGCATTGGTGTAATCGTATTGAAGAACTGGCCGATCATCGTAATGCGAAACGAAGAGAGAAAGCGCTGCTCCTTATGAATCGGCTTCACACAGTGATGGAGTACAACCCCTTCAAATAGCCAGTAAAGAAACATGAACAAAAAGGCAATGAGAATCCACCAGAGATTGACCTTATCGAGTTCAAGCGTAAATTTTTTCAAATTGACATCGCGAAACTGCCAAACAAGAAAGCCGACACTGATCACAATGATAAGAAAAATGTTGAGCCAGTTGCGTTTTAGCCGTTTTGCTCATGCCGCTTTCACTCCTTCACTAATTGATGATAGAAATCACTCCATATTTTTGTAAGGCGTTCTTCTGAGTAAAAGGCCGCCCCATTTTGCGCTTTTCTAACCAAAGATTGATAAGCAAACTGATCTTCCTTTAATTCGCTAAGTTTCTTGATAAAGCCCGGGTTATCACTCGCTTCATCATAGTAACCCGTTAAAATTTCTTGATACAAATCCAGATCGCGTAAAAGTACTGGAGTATCGGAACTCATCGCTTCGAGTATCGCCATTGGAAATAACTCATTATACGACGGCATAAAGAAAACGTCAGCCATATTAAAGCAAGCATTCATTTCTTCACGCCCGATAATCCCAATGAATTTTACGTTTTCAGGAGGAGCATCATAGATTTTTTTCAGCTCTTCATAGCCAGCCGTTATTTTCCCAAATGAAAATCCACCGGCCCAGACAAATTCAATGTCTGGAAGTGCCTTTGCAACTTCAATAAAATCAAGTACGCCTTTTCTGTGTTGGACTTGTCCAACGCCAAGCACGACAAATTTGTCAGCAGGAATCCCAAATTTCTCCCGCTCACGATTTTTGGCTTCTTGGTCAAGCGGATAAAACGTCTTTTTAGAAACAAAATTAGGAATATAGTGGATCTTTTCGCGTTTAATTCCGTGTGCTTCAAGTTTTGGAATAAACGACGAATTAACAACGACGATCTCGTCCATTCGCTTGTAGAATGAAATGAGATATCTAAAAAAAACAGCGCGAGCTATTTTCGGCAGTTTGAGACTTCCCTCCAGTGTTTCCGGCAGAAAGTGAACATAGCCGACCTTAACCCCGCGCTTCTTTTTTGAAAAAATGTCGAAAGATAAAAATGAAAATCCACAGTATGATAATGTGTTATATCACTTTTTCGAAAGCTGTTAATCGCAAGATCGAACTGGTCGCTCAAATGTTCTTCAACGAGATTGACAAGTTCGCGGTAAGCAGAAGCAACACCTTGCCCCTTTACCTTTTCCGCAGAAGACAGCATAGTCAGTTTAATCACGCCGACTCGACCTTCCTTTCCTAACGTGCGAATTTGAAGTTAACGAAAATACCTGAGAAGCCATCTTGCTTTTAATAAGCGTCGGTTTCAAATCGATCGGTTTTTTCTGGATCGTCTGAAACATCGCAACGATTTCAAGATAGGTTTCTTCAATCGTTTTTCCAAAATTATCCGCCGAGTAGCGCGTTACTTCGCTACGTCCGTTTTGCGCAATTTGTTTCGCTCGCGCTGGGTTTTTAAGCACATAAATCAACCGATTGGAAAGTTCATCATCCGAATCGAATAACAGCCCTGTCTTGCCATCTATTAAGAAATCTTCAATGCTCTCATCGCGTTTTGCTACAACTGGAAGTGTCGAAGCCATCGCTTCCATGTAAGTCAATCCTTGCGTTTCTGTTGTTGAAGCACTGACAAACACATGTCCAAGCTGATAATATGTCCCAATTTCATTCCAAGGAATGGCTCCTGGGAATAAAATCGAACGCTCGAGTCCCATTGCAGCGGCCTTTTCTTCAAGTTCACCGCGCACAGGTCCGTCACCAACAATCAAAAGCTTTGCATTCGGCATCTCAGCCAAAACATCTGGAAAAGCATCAATAATCGCATCAATATTCTTTTCATAAGCCACCCGTCCCAGCGAAAGAATAACTGGATCATCTTTAGAAATTCCAAGACTTGCACGAATCTCATTCAGCTTTGTCTCACTGACTCGCTCAAACGAACTTAAATTCGTCCCAGTTGGAATTGTGTAAATCAGCTTATGAATGCCGCAATCTTCCAAATGGTGTCGCACTTTTTCAGTCGGTGCAATTAAAGCTTGGTAGCTTTCGCAAAACGAACGCGTCATTCGCTTTACCATATTGGGTTTCAAGATCTTGCCTTTTGCAATATAATGCAGATAATCGACGTACATTGTATGGTAAGTATGAACGATAGGAATCCCGTATTTCTTTGCAATCTTTTTTCCTAACAGTCCAAGCGAAAATTCAGTATGTGTGTGTATGATATCTAAATTCAGTTCCCCGACGAGACGAATAAACTTCGCCATTCCTGCAATTGCAACTCTCCGTTCTGGAAAAAACACAAATGGAATACTAGGCAGGCGAAATACACGTCCTTGTTCGCTTGCTCGGTCAGCATTCGGGTCGGTGGTCGTAAAAATATATACATTATGTCCTCTTTTTCTCAGCTCTTCTTCCATAATGGTAATGGATGTTGCCACTCCACTGATTTGCGGACTGTAGGTATCGGTAAAGATTCCTATATTCATTACTATCGCCTACTCTCTCCAAGTTGGTTCATTCATCTTAAATCCGTTCTATAATTATAGCATAATTCACTATATATGTATCCTAAATCCGGTTAACTACTATTATTATGCCTGTTTACTTTTTCTTTTACATGCGCCCTTAGAATGATTTTTAACTCAGCCTTTTCGGCTTCGCCAGAATTACCTGAACCTTTCCATTTTACAACTTTTTTCATCATAACACAATAACCATTCTAAAGAGGCTTTAAACACCATTAAAAAAAAGAGAGGCCTTTAGCCTCTCTTTTCTCTAAAATTCGATTAAAATCTTACGCTTTACCGTTAGAACCGAATTCTTGAATTTTTTCTTTAACTGTTTTGATGATTGCATCGACACCAGGTCCGATAACTTTACGAGGATCGTAAACATCTTTGTCGCTGTTAAGTTTTTCGCGAACAGCAGCTGTCCAAACGATTTGGCACTCAGTGTTTACGTTGATTTTGCTATGTCCTAGTTCGATTGCTTTTTTGATTTGGTGTTCAGGAATGCCAGAACCGCCGTGAAGTACAAGTGGAGTACCTGTAAGTTCGGAGATTTCTTTCATTTCGTCAAAACCAAGTTTAGGTTCGCCGTGGTAAGGGCCATGGACAGAACCAAGCGCTGCAGCTAAAGCATCAATTCCAGCTTCTTTCACTACACGCAAACATTCTTGCGGATCAGCATAGTTGATTCCGCCAGTAACGCCGTCTTCCGTACCGCCAACTGTTCCTACTTCTGCTTCTACAGAAACGCCTTTTGGATGAGCATAGTCCACAACTTGTTTTGACATCGCTACGTTTTCATCAATTGGATGATGCGAGCCGTCGATCATTACTGATGTGAAACCTGCATCAATCGCAGCTTTACAAGAATCGAAGCTTGAACCATGGTCTAAATGGATTGCAACAGGAACTGTGATTTTAAGATCTTCAACAAGACCGTGAACCATTTTTACAACTGTGTTGAATCCTCCCATGTATTTTGCAGCACCTTCAGATACTCCAAGAATTACAGGTGCTTTTTCAGATTCTGCAGCTTTCAAAATAGCTTGAGTCCATTCAAGGTTATTGATGTTGAATTGACCTACAGCATATTTCCCAGCTAATGCTTTATTTAGCATATCTGTCATGTTAACGATAGGCATAATACAATTTCCTCCCTCAGGAATATAAGAAAACCAAAGTTTTCTTAATAAGATTTGAATTTCCGCCGCGGAAAATAGTGGCAGCTATTTTCCCCTAACAGGATTATAATAACAGATTTGTGAGTGTTTTACCATAAAAGATCATTATTATTTTCTGAAAACGCTTTAGCAGTAATCCTTCTTGCATCAAGCCTTCCTTTAAAACTGATTTGACTTAAGTGCATGCACATCCGCAAAAACAGAGAGTGCTTGATGTAAATTTTCAATTTCATACGGCGTCTTTCCGCCGTATACACCATCGTAACTTACATTCAGCGGCTGCGCCGCATCAATTTTAACCTTCTTCACACGTCGATAAATCACATCTGGACTCTCGAGATGCTTACCGCGTTTAAGCAAAAGAAACAGTGAAAATAATTTCGCCGGCGACACTTTCTTCAAAACTATCATATCAAAATAACCATCGCTGATTTCCGCTTTCTTAACAAGCGATTCAAGTCCTCCAACCGTATGGCTATTGTTAATAAATCCAAGCAAAATTGAACCTTCAAAATGCTCACCGTCAAATTCAAGCGAGACATTTGCCGGCTTCAGATTCGGCAACGCTTTAAGTCCATTAAATAAATAGGCTAGCCGACCATAACGTTTCTTTTCAGCTTCTGGAACAGCGTACGTGATTTCCGTGATTCTCCCTACAGCTGCATTATTAATGAAATACTCACAACCATTGCAGCAGCCCACATCAACCTGAACCGTTTTTCGATCAGCAATTTGCTTTGCCGCAACGAGTGGATCAAAATGGAATCCAAGCGCCCTCGCATAATCATTAGTCGTTCCAACAGGCAGAATCCCGAGAACAGGCCTTTTTGAAGACAACATGATACCATTCACTACTTCATTCACAGTACCGTCCCCTCCTGCGGCAATAATCGCATCAAACCCTCTATCCGAGGCTTCCTTAGCAATTTTCGTAATACTTTTCGGTTCTTCCGTTGAAGAAACGAGTGTCACATCATATTCTGCTTCTAGTAGAAGCTTCTCGACTTTAGGCATTATTTTACGGAATTTGTTTTGACCCGCCGCCGGATTATAAATGAGCATTGCTGTCTTGAGCACGTTTTGTTTCCCCCTAATCTCCTTAAATACCCCTTTAGTTTCCTATATTATGACTTTGACTGTCAAATCTAGCGCTTCAAATATTCAACTTTTTACCTAGGATAAAAAACCCTTTTCGCTGTTTAAAGAGTCCTACCAAAGTACAATAAACAGCAAAACTGGATAATTTTGGTAAATATTTTACACTCACCTAGACAAAAGAATCATTTTCCCTTGACATGTTGACGCTACCTTAAAGGATTGTCATAATAGAAGATAAGAAACGGTATTTTCGTTTTTTAATAGAAAAAAGGAGTTGATTATCATTTGAAAATACTTCTGCAATCAGCTTTTCTCGCAGCTGGATTTGCACTTGTTGCAATACCTAACACTGCACTAGCCGCTGATGAAGTAAATACACCAAAACCGGGAGACACGACGGACGATTTAAAGCCCGCTTCAGAGCAGTCGATTTATGTACCGCAAGCTATTCGTGAAGGGAAAGTCACAGAAGAGACTGACGGGTTTGAAGATGGTTCTCAAACGAATATACTTGCCGCTGTCCCAATGCCTCGAGCAGCTGGATACCCCGATGTAAACACCTATATTAAATCGCAAAATTTTAGTACCGCTACAATTGAATATCAGCTTAAAAGTCAATTTGCCAAATTCAATTATCGTAACGGCTACGGAAAACCAGAAGGAATTGTCCTCCATGAAACAGCAAACAATAGTTCCACTATCCAAAACGAAATTGATTATATGAGTTCGAACTGGCAAAATGCCTTTGTTCACGCTTTTGTAGACAAATCTCGTATTATCCAGATTCACCCGACTGATAATGCTGTTTGGGGAGCCGGTCAATACGCCAATGCCCGTTTCATTCAATTTGAGCTTGTACGTTCAAAAACTTTTGATGATTTCGCACGTTCTATCAATAATTATGCTTATTATGCAGCTTATTTGTTATCAGCGTATGGCATGCCGGTTGACAGCGCTGAGGCGGACGGTCAAGGTACCGTTTGGTCGCATAACGCGGTTACAAAATACCTTGGTGGTACAACGCACACCGATCCGATCGGCTACTTCAATCAATATGGCTACAACATGAACAGTATGATTTCGCTGATTCAAGAGAAATATAATAAGATCAATAACGGTATCATTCAATATGATAAGGTCATTTGGGCTTATGCGCGTGTTGCAACACCAAACACAGCCATTTATTCCAAACCAACTGGAGCAACAGGAGCAGTTTCCGTTGGGAATTTATCCAGTTACAACGGGAAACAAATGCGACTTGTGCGCGAAGCTAAAGTCGGTGGCACTGTTTCTTCGCAAATCAGTGTAGATGGGAAAGTAATCGGCTGGGTAGCAAATTCAGCGCTTGATATTTTCTATAAATCGGCAAATGAAACATCGTTATCACAATATCGGATGGTGAAAACGGCTAGTCAAAGTGAAGGCTATTATATGCTTCCGGTCGCTGAAGCTGTTGATAAAAAAGGAAACTTATCCGATTTTTACAACAAAGTCTTAACGATTGATCGTCAAGTAACAGTGGACGGGGTTGTTTGGAACCGCATTACAGACGGATCGAAACTGCTCGGTTGGACGAAAGCAAGCAACCTTGGTTTAACTGTGTCAACTAATGATATCATCTGGGCTTATGCACGAGTGAAAACTCCAAATACAGCCATTTACTCTGGACCTGTTGATTTTGCAACGGCAACATCTGTCGCAAATCTTTCGAGCTATTCTGGAAAACAAATGCGACTTGTGCGCCAAGCACGTGTTGGAAATACGATTTCCTCGCAAATCAGTGTGGATGGAAAAGTGGTCGGCTGGGTAAACAATAATGCTCTCGATATTTTCTATAAATCAGCAAATGAAAGTTCAGCTTCTGGATACAGAATGGTGAAAGCGAACAGCCAAAATGAGGGCTACTACATGCTTCCGGTTGCTGAAGCGGCTGACTATTATGGAAACTTGAAAGACCTTTATAACAAAGTCTTGACGATTGATCGCCAAGTCACTGTGGACGGAGTTGTCTGGAATCGCATGAAGGAAGGTTCGAAGCTCGTTGGGTGGACGAAAGCAAGCAATCTTGGGCTGACTGTCTCTACCAACAATGTGGTTTGGGCTTACGCACGAGTGAAAACGCCGAACACAACGATCTATTCGGCTCCGGTCGACTTCGCTACATCGGTTTCGGTTGGAAATCTCTCGACATATTCCGGAAAGCAAATGCGGCTTGTTCGTGAAGCACGCGTCGGATCAGTCGTTTCTTCCCAAATCAGTGTAGACGAAAAAGTGATCGGTTGGGTCACTAATGGCGCGCTTGACACCTTCTACAAGACAGCAATGGAACAAAGTCTTTCAGGAAATAAAATCGTGAAAAATACGAGCGGCATCTACTATATGTTACCTGTTCCAGAACCGGTTGATAAACGCGGTGTGCTCAGCACGCTTGCAGGAACTACATTAATGGTTGATCGCAAGGTTACTGTCGACGGTGCCGTTTGGAACCGGATTAAAACAAGTTCTGGATTGCTCGGTTGGACGCTTGCAGCCAATTTGCGCGATCCATACTGGACGATTGACTACAACAAGGCTGTTTCACTAAATGCCCGCGTTACGACGACGCAAGGACACACAGTTTGGACAGAACCTTATAATACGTCAAGCACTTCTAAGATTGTCGGACCTGCTTCTAATTATGCTGGAAAAACCATTAAACTTGTCCGTGAAGTGAAGACGAATAATATTATTTATTATCAGTTCAGCTTGGACGGCAAGGTAATTGGTTGGATTGATAAACGTGCTCTAACGATTAGTTAACGTGAAAACAGCCCCCTTCTTTTCGAAGGGGGCTGTTTTTTGCAATGCTTAGATGCGTATTTTTTATTTTTTGTGATGCTTCTAATGCGGCACCAATGAAATCTTTGAATAAGCCTTGTGGGCGGTTTGGACGGGAAATAAATTCCGGGTGATACTGACAAGCGACAAACCACGGATGGTCTTTCAACTCGACAACTTCTACTAGGCGTCCGTCAGGGCTTGTTGCTGAGACAACCATGCCTGCTTGTTCCATTTGCTCACGGTACTCGTTATTAAATTCATAACGGTGACGATGACGTTCTTCTACCAAGTTCGTTTCATACGCACTAGCAGCTTTTGTGCCTTCTTTTATTCTTGCTGGATAAAGTCCTAGACGAAGTGTTCCGCCTAAGTTTTCAATATTTTTTTGTTCTGGCAGAAGGTCGATGATATTGTATGGTGTATCTGGATCAATCTCAGCGGAATGCGCTCCAGCAAGCCCAACGACGTTACGCGCAAATTCAACGGTTGCAAGCTGCATGCCTAAGCAAATCCCAAAGTAAGGGACTTTGTTTTCGCGAGCATAGCGTATTGCAGCAATTTTACCTTCGATCGCGCGATCTCCGAAGCCGCCGGGAACCAAAATTCCATCAGCCGCACCAAGTAGTTCAGCGACATTTTCGTCAGTTACTTTTTCCGAATCAATCCAGTCGATTTCGATTTCTGTGTCGTGGGCATATCCGGCATGGCGTAGTGCTTCTGCTACGGAAAGGTAAGCATCTTGCAGTGAAACGTATTTGCCGACAAGTGCAATCCGCGTTTTCTTCGTCAAGTTTTTCACACGGTGAACAAGTTCTTTCCACTCTGTCATATCCGCTTCTGGTGCATCAAGTTGTAAGTGATCTAGTACGATTTGATCCATTTTTTGCGCTTGAAGCGAAAGCGGTACGTTGTAAAGCGTATCTTCATCGCGACTTTCAATCACTTCGGATGCTTTAATATCGCAAAATAGCGCGATTTTTTCTTTCATTTCGGTAGATACCGCATGTTCTGTCCGTACGACGATAATGTTTGGTTGAATCCCCAAACTGCGCAGTTCTTTTACACTATGTTGGGTTGGTTTGGTTTTCATTTCGCCAGCCGCTTTAATATACGGAATTAAGGTTGTGTGGATGTAAAGCACGTTTTCTGAACCGACGTCACTTTTAATTTGGCGAATGGCTTCAAGAAACGGAAGCGATTCAATGTCTCCAACGGTTCCGCCGATTTCTGTAATAATGATATCTGAGTTCGTCATTCGTGCTGCACGGAAAACACGGTCTTTCAGCTCGTTCGTAATGTGCGGAATAACTTGAACGGTTCCGCCGAGATAATCGCCGCGGCGTTCTTTTTTAATTACTTCAGAGTAAATTTTACCAGTTGTTACGTTGCTGTAACGGTTTAAATTGATGTCGATGAAGCGTTCATAGTGTCCAAGATCAAGGTCGGTTTCTGCACCGTCATCCGTTACAAATACCTCACCATGCTGATAAGGACTCATTGTTCCTGGGTCAACGTTAATATAAGGGTCAAACTTTTGAATAGTTACACTCAGCCCGCGGTTTTTCAGCAAACGTCCGAGAGAAGCTGCTGTGATCCCTTTTCCGATAGAAGAAACTACGCCACCTGTTACAAAAATATACTTCGTCATCGTTTAAAATCTACTCCTTCCAAATTCCGTGAATGATTGTCTCTTTAAAAGACGGTTCGGGGTGAGACTAAGTCGACATTTAAAATCGCCTTACAAATATAAAAGCACCAAATGCAAAATGAAGTTTCTGCACTTGGCCGCTTTATGCCTTTGCATTTTCCAAAATAAAAACAGCGTCCCCAAAAATAAAAATGGGAGCGCTTCGTATCCGATCATCTGTCCCTTTTAAGGGAGCCCAAATAAAATACTACCTAGTAAACGAAAATAAGTCAAGCATTTCTTTTTTGAGCGGCTCTTTCTAAGGGAAATGAAACGGTTTACTTTGCTGCCATTACTTGTTTTGAAAACAAGAATCCCGCTTGAGAAATTCTCAAGCGGGATTCTTTATCCTTATTCTTCTGGATCTTCTGTATAGTCACCATTGCTGTAATCATCTTCGACTGTAGCAAGATCGCCTTCGATTCCATCAGGCAAATGATCATCCATATCATCATCTTCATCAACAAGACCATCTGAAAGTGAGATTTCTTCTTCACCCAGTTCTTCGACAATGTCATCATCTTCATAGTCCACATCATCGTCCATCATGTCGTCATCAGATACTTCTTCCTCATCATCTTCATCGTCGTCATCTTTTTTACGTTTTTTCTTCGGTTTGGTTTGCGTTTGAACTTCTTCATCAATAGCATCAATTGGATACCATGCACGAAGTCCCCACGTATTGTTTCCAAGCGAAATAAAGTTTCCGTCAATGTTCATATCTGTATAAAATTGAACGAGACGTTCCTTCATTTCATCGTCAGACAAGTTCATGAACTTTTTGATTTCATCTACTAGCTCACTAAAATTAATGACTTCGCGTTTTTCTTCAAGTACAAAATGCGCCACATCAATTAGCGAGAGTTCTTTCCGTTCTTCTTGCGTTAACTTACTTAAATCCAAAGCTGGCACGCCCTTTCTTCACACTATTCTTCATTTATTTTCTCGTCGATTATCTGATCGTTTCTCTAACTTCACTATTTTACATGTTACTTAAGGCAAGCACAACCTAAATTTTCAACTTCGCTTCACAATTTGATAGCCGATGTAGAAAAAAAGAATTGCCATCAGCAAAATCGGGATGGAGCCGAGCTGGAAATTATAGAGAATATAGATTGCGATGCACAGAAACACGAAAAGCAGCGCTAGTATAATGATTCGCTTCATTTATTGCTCTCCCCGTTACCAAAATGCTTCTGTTTGTTTAACTTTAAAACATTTTGTTTCTCTCGTCAATGATCAGCACTAAAAGGTACATACACAACTATTCGAGAAAGAGTTCTAAAAATCCCCTTCGTTTTAAGCGTCGTTACATTTTTTCCGGAGCAGAAACTCCAAGTAGCTTCAAACCGTTGCGCAGCGTAATCTTGGCTGTTTTAATCAACGCAAGCCGCGCTTCTGTAAGCGGAACATTCGTTTCATCAAGTACTTTGTTTGAATTGTAGAAACGGTGGAATGCTGCCGCAAGATCATTCAGATAACGGACAATTCTATGCGGTGCTCGTTTGGCTGCCGCTTCCGCAACAACATCCGGGAAGTCGCCCAGTACTTTCAAGAGATCAAATTCTACTTCTGAATGCAGTAACCCAAGATCTGCATTTTCCGGAGCCGCGATTCCTTTTTCAGCACCAGAGCGAAGAATGCTTGCAATACGCGCGTGCGCGTATTGCACATAATAAACTGGATTCTCATTCGATGTAGACTTGGCAAGTCCCATATCGAAATTCATATGTGTATCCGAACTGCGCATCGCGAAGAAATAACGCGTCGCATCAAGTCCAACTTCTTCGATCAAATCACGCATCGTCACAGATTTCCCTGTCCGTTTGCTCATCTTGACCTGCTCGCCGTTTTCATAAAGGTGAACCAGCTGAATAATTTCCACTTCGAGCTGTGACGGTTTGTATCCCAGTGCTTCAATCGCTGCGCGCATCCGCGGAATGTATCCGTGATGGTCTGCGCCCCAAACATCAATCAAAATATCAAATCCGCGTTCAAGCTTATCCAAATGATAAGCAATATCTGGGAAGAAATAAGTGTAACTGCCGTCTGATTTAATTAACACACGATCTTTGTCGTCGCCGAAATCGGTCGTCCGAAGCCACGTAGCACCTTCTTGTTCAAATACATAACCGTTTGCACGTAATTTTTCAAGCGTCGGCATAATTTTATTATTTTCATAAAGCGAAGACTCACTGAACCAGCTATCAAAGTGCACACGGAATTCATCCAAATCGGCACGAAGTTTAGCCGTTTCAAAGGCCAGTGCATCTTTTCGAAATACATCTTGACGCTCTGATTCGGATGCGTCTATATAACGGTCGCCGTACTTATCTGCCAGACTTTTCCCTAGCTCGATAATGTCCTTCCCGTGATAGCCATCTTCTGGGAAAGGTTTTTCGATACCTAGCGCTTCAAAGTAGCGTGCTTCTGCTGAAAGGACTAAATTTTGAATTTGGTTGCCGGCATCATTGATGTAATACTCGCGTTCAACGTCGAAGCCTGCCATATCCATGATGTTGGCAAGTGAATCGCCGATTGCCGCTCCACGCGCGTGACCAAGATGAAGATCACCAGTCGGATTTGCTGAAACAAACTCAATTTGGATGCGTTCTTTTTTGCCGAAGTCAGATTCGCCGTAATGCTCATCTGCTGCAAGAATAGTCGGAACGAGGCCTGTTAAATAACGGTTATCCATGAAAAAGTTGATGAAGCCGGGACCAGCAATTTCAACGCGTTCAACCAGCTGGTTTGCTTCGCCAAATGCCGCTACGATACTTTCAGCGATAACTTTCGGTGCTTTTTTTGCCACACGAGCAAGTTGCATAGCAATATTGGTTGAATAGTCGCCGTGTGCTTTCTCTTTTGGTACTTCAAGTAAAATCTCAGGAATGTCAGCTTCATTAATTCCAGTCGCCTTCACCACGGCTTGCTTGATTTGGGCGATTAAATGGTCTTGGTTTTCTTTAACTAAATTCATCTGGGGCCTCCTCTATCCGCATTGTTACTTCATAGGAACCGATATACGTTCCTGCGCTTAGCAAGTCATATTGAAATGCCACTTCTCCTCGTACTTCTGCTTCTTCTTGGAATGTTTCGTTATATCCGACGAGCTCTGACTCAAAAACAAGTTTGCCAGCACCAGAATCTACCGAGGCAGTGCTTCTTTTTCGGTCTTTAAAAAAGTGCAGACGCATGTTTACCGCCCCGCTTCTAAGGAGTAAGAGTTCCTTTTCGGAGATTTTTAGAACAGAGCGAATGTTGCCCGCGACTTGTTTTTCTTCATAGTGCAGATAAATATTTCCTGCATCACGATAAAAAACGCCTGGAACCGTCATTTCTGTTTTTTCCAGAGCATCCATTTGTCGAATTAAGTTGGTAATTTGAATTTGCACCGTTTTACGTTCTTTTGCCATGCTTCTAATTCCTTTCAAGCAGAAGTTTAGACGTACTATATTATAGAGAAAAAAAGAGGGAAAAGCAAATCCCTTTTAGAAGAAAATTCCTCTGTAGAAACTTGCCATCCCGTCGAGCAAGAATGGAATGACTGTATGAAAAATTGGTCCAATCGTAAAATTATACAGTGGTGTAAGTGCAATGATAAGAAAAAATTAAAAAAGGCATATTGCTCAAATGGTTCCAGTTTCCGTCTAATGTTTTGCGGTAAAAATTCAACGAGAATGTGATAACCATCAAGTGGCGGAAACGGAATTAAGTTGAACACGGCAAGTACTAAGTTCAGTTGAATGAAAATCGTGAAAAAATTCGACCAGATTGAGTTGGTCATAACAGCGGCTGAATTGCTCATCAAAAACATAAAAATACCAAGACCGATAAAAGCGAGCAGTAAATTGCTGAGCGGGCCGGCAAGCGATACAAGTATGCTGCCGAGACGGCGCTTTTTCAACTTAAAACGATTGACAGGGGTTGGCTTCGCCCAGCCGAATCCAACGATCACAACCATCAGCAGTCCGACAATATCCACATGGACAAGTGGATTTGGCGATAAGCGCCCTTCATTTTTAGCTGTGTCGTCGCCAAACAGCAGTGCAACAAAAGCATGTGCCCATTCGTGAACCGTAAAGGCGATTAAAATGGTAAGTACCACATAAGGTAGAGTTTCAAGCGGATAGGCTAAAAAGTTGCTCATAAATAATTCCTTTCGTTTCCTAAATATTTATATTATAATGACATTATCCAAATAATTACTAGAGGTGATAGTCATGCCAATCGTAACAATCAAATTTTTAGAAGGCCGCAGTGATGATCAAAAGAAAGCTTTAGTAAAAGACGTAACAGATGTCATCGCAGCCGATTTAAAAGCTCCGAAAGAAAACATTCACGTCATTCTTGAAGAAATGAAAAAAAACGGACTACGGCGTTGCCGGCGTTCGCAGTTCCGATCAGTAATACCTGAACCTCGCCGCATGCGGCGAGGTTTTTTTCTGGACATTAAGTGACCTTTATCAGGTTTAGAAAGTTTTCCCCTTACTGCACTTCCTTTTTATGAATCAACGTCACTATTTCCTTCGCAATTTCTGCTGGAATGCGCCCATTTTCGATAAAATCGAGCGGGAAATAGAGTTTTACATCTGTCCGAATTTTCCCACCGATGGATTCAACAATTGGCGATTCTGTTGAAAGCTCGTGCAATTCGCCATTTCGCATCAAAAGCTGAATCGGAGACTTTCCTGTGCTTGCACCCGGTTTATACAGGTCATAAGGTAAGTCGGATGAATAATCAATCACAAGATAATAAGCTGGATCAACTTCCGCTTTTTCAAATAAACCTTTCATTTGATTATAGAAATCTTGATCAGAAGACGGTTCATAATCAACATAGCTGAGCAAACGCCGCGTTAAGAAGCGGTTGCACAGATCACTTAAAATTTTATCTTTTTCGTTTTGCCAAATTGAAAAATAAAACATTAAGATAGAATCATCAAGTGCCAAGTACTCATCAAGCGTTATGTCTTCTTCAAAAAACGGCAGTACTTGACTGGGGTTAACCGAAAATTCATAGCCCGCTTGATAAAGCGATTTTGCTCGATCTAATATTTTCCAGAGCAGTACCTCGCCGCTCCTGCTGACTGGGTGAAAATAAACTTGCTGATACATTTGATAGCGGCTCATCAAATAATCTTCCACTGCATGCATCCCCGATTCTTTAATGATGACACCATTTCCATCCGGACTTGGCCGCAGTACGCGCAAAATCCGCTCCAGGTCAAACTTCCCGTAACTAACTCCCGTATAATACGCATCACGCAGTAAGTAATCCATCCGGTCCGCATCAAGCTGACTCGAAATCAATTTGACGAGTGTTTGGTTGGGATGCGTTTTGTTGATAACGGAAGCCACCAAAAACGGGAATTCTCGTCCGCCGCGTAAAAGGACACTTCTTACTTCTGTATTTCCTGTAAGAATACTTTGCGTAAATTCTTCATGATCCGTATGAAAGACTTTTTCAAAAGCATGTGAAAATGGACCGTGCCCCAGATCGTGAAGCAGCGCCGCACAAAGGGCTGTGATACGTTCAAGCGGTGTAAATGTATCTTCCGCGAAAGTAATATCTAAGATTTCACGAACGATTTCATACACACCAAGAGAATGATTGAATCGGCTGTGTTCTGCACCATGAAAAGTGAGCGACGTTGTACCAAGCTGACGAATGCGCCGCAAACGTTGAAATTCTGATGTAGCAATTAAATCCCAAATGATCTGGTCGCCGACATGAACGAGACCGTGCACGGGATCCTTAAATACTTTTCCTTCTGGCATTTTCTGTTCAAGATAGCTCAAACTGCGTCACCTTCCCATTATTTGATTTTCTCGTTGCGCTGAATGATTCGTTCGTAATAAGCCGGTAAAAGATCGAGCTCCTCGGCCGTAAGCGTACTCGAATAGAGCTCGCCAGCGTAAAAACGCAAACTGTTTAAAAGCCGAAGCACCGTGTCGTTAATCGAAAGCTCTGCGCCGAACGAATTTGTTAGGGTGCCCATGACCGCTTTATTTACACTTGGAAATTTGTACTTCTCCTGCAAATCTTTTCCGCTACGTTCATAAAACTCGCGAATGAGTTCCGAGCGGGCATCCTGGTCGCCGCGAACGGCTAGGTAAATTTGTACGGCTACGCCTTTTGCCATCCGCCGCTGAGAAATCCCAGCAAATTTGCGCCCCTCAATGCTTAAATCATAGCTGCCGGGACAATAAGAGTTTTCAATTTCAAAGGCATGAATTGTTTGGTCAAAATCCGTAAACATATCTTTAACGAGCGTGAACATCGTTTCGTATCCGCGATCAATTGCAATGCCGCGTTCAGCATCTTGAAGCACCATCGAAAGATTCAAAACATCGCGGTCGAGCACGACCGCGAGACCGCCCGAGTTCCGTAGCACAACTTGATAGCCCGCTTGTTTTAAAAAAGGCTATGCCCGCTTCTAGATTAGGAAGCTTCGTATCTTGGATGCCGATTGAAACTGTTTTTTCATGTACCCAAGCCCGAACTGTTGGAGGACTTGCTTTTTTCCCGATTGTCCGGCAAAGCGTATCATCCGTCGCATAGGATTCAAGCGCACTGAAGCTCGGGTTTAATGTAGTTTGGTCAATGAAGCGCCATTTGTCTTGCTTCAATAAACTTCCTTCAAGTAAAGTCACAACAAAAATTCCTCCGCTTTTCTTTTTTGTTATTATAGCATAATGAGGCTTCTATGTGGGGGAAACGCCTGAAAACAGAGGATTTCTTTCACAACCTGCTCTTTATTCTGCTTTTTTGGTTTTGAAAAAGAAAAAAAAATATACCTGCCGCCAAAAAGAGTATCAATTTTTTCATGTCTCAAACCTCCTTCTTTTGCCTTTTCCTCTTTATAAATTTCTTCAAACAAAAAACGAGACTCTTTGGGGAAAGTCTCGTTTTTCTATGAAAAAGCTAGGGAGCTTTTTAAGTGAGCTTAATAGTCGTAAGGATCGCGGCTACTTCTTTGGTATTTGTTTTTGCTTTGCCCAGTCCAGATTTTGTTAATCAAGAAGACAATTCCAGCTAGGATCAAGATTGGGAATAAGAAGTGAAGTGTAATTCCAATGACCTCAAACAAGATGTTCAGTGCAATGATGGCTAAGATAATAGTAAAGAAATATTTCCAAAAGTTATTCATGATAGGTTCCTCATTTCCTCGTTTTATTTGGATGAAACTAATTGTGTATCTGAAAGCTCTTTCGACCTCACAACCATGTGGTTATCTTGAATGACAAGCTGATATGATTTGTTAGGTTCGAGCTGTTCGTTCGAGTAAAAATCAAGCTGTACGTTTTTTCCGCTATCGGTTTTACATTTTTCACTAAAATAATACCCTTTAAATTTTGCTTTTTGAACTTGTTCGCCAGCACCGCTGATCGTTACTGTATATGTACTTGTAGCTTCGGCGAGCGGAGAAGCTAGTTCAATAAACACCATGACGACGACAAACATTGCTGCAAATAAGCCAAACCAAGCCTTTTTCATTTCCCTTCGCTCCTCTTGTTTTGTTGATAGTTTTATTATAGCGGGAGTGGCGTTCAATCAAAAAAGGCTGTAGCACGATTCTTTTTTCCTCCCTTAGTCTTAGTTCAGATACGACCTAAAAAAACTGCCGCGAGATGCGCGGCAGTTTAACAGGCTTACTTTTGAATAATGATTTTTGTTTTTTGCGGGATTTTATAATAGGATTTAAATGTTTTTTCTTGTAAGCTCCCACTTATTGGTGTGCTGTTCCAAAGAAATTCTTCATGGGGCAAGCGCTTGAGTACGATGATTTTTGCGTCAGAACTTACTTGTTCAGAGACATACGTCATTCGAGCATCGTCAGCCGTTTTAATCTGATAAAAAATAACTCCGTAAGCAACGCTTGTTACGATAGCAATTGCTGCAAGCGGTACGAGCCAATTCGATAGCTGAATCCAGTCTGATTCGCAAGCATAGACAAGAAGACGAATGATATAGAGTACAAAGAACAGGTAAGGAATAACAAAGCATCTTGATCCGATTGGTGTGATTAGGAAGAGCGGTGCGGATACAAATGCTGCAGATAAAAGATAAAACAGCAATTCAACTTTTATCTTGCTCGCAGCAAAGAAAAGAACGCTCAGCAAAATGGCTAGATAAAATAGGACAGATAGCCACGCTTCGAAGTTCGCATTTTTAAACGTATCTGTAAAAAAATTAAAATGCAGTGTATTTTTCACAATCGGGACGTACAGTGCATAAATCGTAAGGATTGTTACTAAACTGTTTTTTATGATCACTAGGCCAGTCGTCGCATTCTTTCCGGCTTTAACAAGCAGAAGAATCGTAACGAGAGCCAGTACAATGTTCAACCACATGTTGTTCATAATAAAAAGCTTGTACATATCTTTGTAAAAAACTTCATAAATCTGCGAAAGCAGGCCTTGATCAGTTTCAACAGAACGATAATTGTCTGCGCCGCTGAATATTTTAACATAGGCGCTATTTGTGAACATCATGACCGCACCCATGATAGTTCCTAAAAAATAAAGCAGTTGAAAAACGTAATATTTTCGGAACTTCACGAAGCTATAAACAATGATAAAAAGTGCGGCAAAAACATTATAGATCGTTGCATGCTCAACGAACAACTGCGAAATGAAGCCGAGCGGAAGTGCAATCCAAATAGCCAATGTGTTGTATCGCGGAGTTTCTTGATTAAAAACATTTTTAACGATCAAAAGATAAAGCAAAATGAAAAAGATTGCCGTGTTATAGTTCGCAAATCCGGCTGTCCAAGCAAAGGTTGATTTGAACATTCCAAGTGGAACAGACAGAATTAAAAAGAAGCTTAAAAAACCTAAAGCAAGTCTTGATGTTTTTGCAATGAAAAGCGGCAGTACAACTAAAGCCGCACCAAGAACTCCCATCAATAGATAGCGCGCAAGGTTTGATCGTGTGATGAGGATTTCAGTCAAATTTCCCATATACCGCCCATTATAATCTTTAAACCACTCGGCTAAGCGATCGGTTCCAAAGTGAATTCCCCAAGTCCAATCATCATGCGTAAGCGGCGTCATATAAGAAAGCACCAAAAAGAAAAACAGTATAGCCATGCTGAAAAGCGTAATCTGGATGCGGTTAAATTTATTCATCATCTTGTTTACCTCGTTCTTTTACAAAAATATCTTGTTTCCTGCCGTTATAGCTTTCGGCAAAGTAAAGCGGTCTTTGTTTTACTTCTTGGAAAATTCGTCCCAAGTATTCCCCAATAATCCCGATGCTGATCAGCTGAACGCCGCCAAGAAATAATAAGATGATCATTAATGACGGAAAGCCGCTCGTATCACTTCCGTAAAGCAACGTTCGGATAAAAAGATAGATCATGTAAATAAAGGCAACGGCAGATATGATAAACCCAGTAAAGGTTGAAAGCCGAAGCGGAAAAGTCGTATAGGAAGTAATTCCTTCCATCGCTAAGCTGACTAGCGAACGATAGCTCCATTTTGACTCTCCTGAAAACCGCGGTGCTGCATCGAATTCCACTTCAATTTTTTTTAAAACCAATCCAATTATAAAGTCCTTTTGTATAACGCTGAGTTTCGCGCAAATTCCGAAGCGCATCAATAGCCCGTCGGTCAAGTAGCCGAAAATCTCCTGCATCAGGCAAAACTGGAATGCGAGAAAGCTTTTGTAAAATTTTGTAATAACACTTCGATGTTGCCTTTTTCAAAAAGCGTTCTCCTTCGCGGTGATTTCGCTTTGCATAAACATCCTCATAACCTAGTTCCCACAGCTCAAGCATTTTGAGAATCACTTCAGGCGGATGCTGCAAATCGGCATCCATGGTAACTAACGCATCCCCTTTTGCATAGTCAAACCCTGCCGCCATTGCGATTTCTTTTCCATAATTGCGCGATAAATCCACCACTGATACACGTTCATCGTTCTCCCGCAAATTCTCTATTTCGGCAAGCGTTCCATCTTTACTCCCATCATTGATGAACAGTAGCTCAAATTGATAATTCACTGAAACCTTGTCCATTACTTCAACAACTCGCTGATAGAGCGATTGAATCATGGCTTCTTCATTGTAAGCTGGAACAGAGATCGTAATAAGTTTCAAAATAAAGAATTCCTCCTTTTTCTTTCAAAACCCCTCCCTCAAAATATCCATTCATAGTTTAGCACAGAACACAACTCAGATTGTAGTGTTTTTATCACACCTAAGCAGAAAAATCACTTTTTTTTAAACTTAGTTCAAAAATTAGACATTAAATAGTCTCCTTGCCGAAAATCAAATTTTCTCATTTCACTATTGACGCATTCTATCCAATCCGTTAACGTTGAAGTAAGAAGATTTTGCAAAGATGAAAACCGCGAATAGATCCCGAACTCGAGAACATAAACAGTCATTATCAAAAAATTATCGCCGGAATGTCCCCTTTCAATCCCGCTAAATAAAACTTGCAAATTGAACAGCTGATTTAGTCCGAGTCCATATAAGCATCCAGCTCTATTGCGTCGTAAATTTTTGCTCTGAGCTTATAAAACAGAGATTTTAGCGCACGATTTAACATCACAAAGCGGCATATGTCCACACAAAAACTGCACTACCGCAACAAGGAGGAACTATGATTACTTACCTAAATCGCATTAGGAAGCCAAAACCGAAACTAAAACAATTGGAAAAAATTGGTATCTTCGCTTTGCATAACACTTTTCGGAATTCTATCCGGAACATTATCTAAATTTTTAGATAACATACCAACTAACGAATTACCTTCCTTGCTTGAAACTTTGGATATAAGAAACTTTCTTGGCGGCTTTGCAATCTGGCTTTTTATCGCCTTATGCGTATCCATTTATAGCCGTTCTCCTTTCCAAGCCGCGCTTCATGTTTTCCTATTTTTCATTGGAATGGTTGGAAGTTACTATCTCTACTCTCATTACATTGCTGGATTTTTCCCGCAATCCTATGCGCTAATTTGGATTGGTCTTACGGCTTTATCTCCATTTCTGGGATATATTTGCTGGTACGCTTCTGGAAACGGAACATTTGCTATTCTCCTCTCCGCCGGAATACTTTCCGTCTTTATAAATACCGCATTCGCTTACGGAGCCGGATATATAGATCTAAAATCCGAGTTAGAGCTATTCGTGCTAATTTTAAGCCTAATCGTCTTGCGTCGCCGTTCAATCAAAGAAATGATTCTTCTTGTTGTCCTAGCTTGCCTCTTTGCTATTCTCTTCCGCTTTATCAGCCCATTCCAGTTTTGGTAATCCACATTGCAAAAACCCGCTCGATCAGCTGATCGAGCGGGTTTTCGCTTATTTCTTATACATCCATTTATAATTTTCAGCACCGATCGGATAAGCGATGTAATCCTTCAAACTATCCTTCGAAAGATAGCCACGTCCCCCTTGATAAAGCGGAATCAAGACTGCATTATCCTTCAACAGAATCCGCTCCGCAGAAAGTAACGCATCAAACCGCGCATTGGCTTCGCCCGCCAGTTTTCCTTTCGCGCTAAGCACAAGTTCATCATATTTCGCATTTGAAAACCCAGTGTGGTTACCTGGACTTCCCGTTAAGAACAAATTCAAATACGTCAGCGGGTCCTGATAATCGCCGCCCCAGCCGCCGAGCAAGAGTTCAAAATCTTGAGTGACATCTGCTTTAAAACTGACCTGCGTAGGTACATTTTTAAGCTTCACAGTAAGCCCTGGCAAATTTGTTTCTAGCTCATTTTGAATAAACTCTGTCTGCTTCTTAATCAGCGACGTATCGCCCGCCGTAAGCGTCAAAGTTAGTTCCTTTTTGCCCAGTTCCCTAAGCCCTTTTTCAAAATAGGCTTTTGCCGCTTCCTTATCATAAGGAATCAAAGAACCATTCAATTTGCGGAAATCCTCTCCATTTGCTGGACTGAACATGATTCCACCGGGAACAGCTCCGTCAAGCGGTTTTGAACCATTTGCAAGCAGTGTATCCACAAGTCCCGATTTATTGATTGCCATCGCAAGACCGCGTCTGATATTAAGGTTAGCCAGATCCGTTTTCTCGCCGTCTTTTCCTTGATTCATTTTCATATAAACCGAACGCCCAGTTGTCATTTCATGAAACTCTTTGTCTTTCTTAAACTGCTTCACAAAATCACCATCAAGCTCAATCCGATCAAGTTTTCCCGTATTATATAAATTTAATGCCGCATTCGTATCTTTTACGACCGTCACATGGATTTTCTTTGCTTTCACATTTTTTTCATCCCAGTAAGTCGGATTTTTCACGTAATCATAACTGAGTTTCGTGCTATCCCAATTTTTAAGTAGGTATGGGCCGTTCGATAGAATCGTTTCACTATTCGTTCCATAACGATCGCCCGCCTTTTTCATTTGCGCTTCTTTTTGCGGGAAAAACGTCCCCGTTGTGAGTAGTTCCTTAAAAATCGGCACTGGGTTTTCCAAATCAATTTGGAGTTTTTTCTCACCAAGCGCCTTTATCCCGAGCATATCTGGGTCAAGTTTTCCCTTTAAAATTTGTGTGGCATTTTTGACTACCTCTTCCATTTGCGGCCCGTACGCTGCTGCCGTATTTGGATCGACGACTTTCTTCCACGCATATTCAAAATCCGCCGCCGTAACAGGACTGCCATCCGACCATTTCGCATCCTCGCGAATCTCAAAAACAAAAGTCTTACCACCATTTGTCACTTTTGGCTCTGCTTTTGCCATCGCAAGTTCAGGTTTTCCTTCTTTATCAAGTCGATAAAGCCCCTCAAAAATCTGATTCACCACACGAAAACTGACACTGTTATCCGCTGTGATTGGATTGACACTTGGCACCGCACTTGTTTCCATGATATTGACTGTTTTACTCTGTTCTTTTTTTTGCGCTGTCTTCCTTGCTCGTATCAGAGCCGCTCCCACATGCTGCGAGCAGTGCCAAACTAACCACAAAACCTTGAGCTAAAACATTTCTCACCTTTTTCCGCAATATTTCTCCTCCTTTTGTGCTTCATTCTCCTTTTTGGAAGCGCTTTTCCCGCACAATAAAAAAAGACGGGAGACTGCAAAAAATCTAGTGCAGGTCTTCCGTCTTTCATTATAGTATCAACTGTATCTATTGTAAATAAAAACTGTGTTATTTATTACTTTTTATTCAAGTAAAATCCAGAACCGACTACAATAATACACATTAAAGCAAACATAGTTATCATAAAGTAGCTTGGATCATTTTTCATAAAAACGGCAAGAATCAAACAAGCCGAGCCAAACATACTGAGTGTAATGATCGTGATTTTTTTCCAAAGATTTTTTAAATAAGCATCTGCTTTTTTAAAGCCGACCAGCCGCAAAAATAAGAATACTTTTTTTGAATACATTAAGTATGCAGCGACAAGCAGCGACAATGAACCGGCGGAAAGTAACGCAAAGCGTCCAGTCGGTATCTCGTAACCGAGTCCGTATGCAATAATCGAGAGTTGAACAATCGAAAGGAGCACGAGCAGTAGGCGGAAACAATATTCAAACTCCAATCTACTTTCTTCCTTCACTTTTTCCTTGCCATAATATTCTGTTCCGGTGAACATCACCATTAAAAACGGAATCATGACAAGACCTAGCCATTTTTGGATAAACATATCTGGGGAGAAATCACTGCCGAAGTGAACGGCCAGCTCTGTCGGAAGTAGCGGATAACAAATTAGCGAGACCGCTACAGTCATAAAAATCACCATACTTGGAAACACTCCGACTTTTCTCATTCTCCTCACCCTCCTACTTTTAAAAATTAATTTAAAAGCTTAGCGAGGTCTTCCCGACTTTCAGCTAGTCTGATGTTCTCCATTTCATCCAGTTGCTTTTTCGTCTCTTCGTAGCCGCTCGGAGAAAGCGCACGCGTAGCCTTTAAATAGACAATGACTTGGAAACCGGCTTTTTCCAGCTGAAGTACCGTTGTCTTCACACAAAAATCAAAAGCCAGCCCTCCTACTACAACAACTTCCACATCGTGCTGCTTTAAAAATTCAATTACACCTGTAGACAAATCTTCCTTGATATCATGATAACAAGCACCATATGGATGGAGATCTGGTTCCATCCCTTTCCAAACAAAATAATCATAGTTGATAGGAGCTGGGAGACCCTCAAGTAATTCAAACCCTTTCGTTCCCGGTTCACAGTGCCTCACCCAAGTCAGATCTGCATTGGGATAATCCAGCGGGCGAAGCATCTCTTCCGGCCGATCGACCACCCACACCGCATTTGCCGGATGTGCATCCTTGCTCCCAATCCGAATTTCCCCAAGCGTTGCCATAAATTCAAGCTCAGGAACAATTTCTTCCGCTTCCGGAACCGGTAGCTCATTTGGACATACGGGACTAAAACCATTTTGTGCATCTACATCAAATGTTGCAATCTTCATTCTTATTCCTCCAAATTTTTGTAAGTTAATTGTGCAAATTGACCATATTGCGCGACTTCCTCAAGCTCGAGCAAATGACGACTGTCCGATTCAAATAGCGGAATTCCACCACCCAAAATAACCGGTGCAATTGTGATCACAAATTTATCAATCGCCTTTTCCTTTAAAAACTCTTTGACCAGTTCAGCTCCGCCGACAAGCCAAATATTTGTGCTTTCAATTTCATCCAGCCACTTTCGAATATTCCCTGAAACAAAATCGGCATACTCGTCAGCAGTCTGTGCTTTTTTCCGTGAAAAAACATAGACATTTTTCTTACTATAGGGGAACGTATCCGTTAACGAAAAAATCTGCTGATAAGTGGTGCGCCCCATCACAACCGTATCGACATTCTCAAGAAAAGCTGCATAGCCGGCATCATCTTCACGTTCGAACGCTTCGAGCCAAGCTACACTGCCGAGCTCATCGGCGATATAACCGTCTAAACTTGCCGCAATATAGAGCGAAACATGTTTTTCATCCGCCATCTTGATCAAATCCCTTCAAAAACAGATTTCTAGCACTTCTTACGTCCTTTATTCCCCGATATTTTAGAAATCAAGCCTTTTTTTTGAAAAAAAACAACAAAAGTCTGCCTTGGAATAGTCCGAGGCAGACTTTAAAATTGATCAGCTTTTTTCGTCAAGCAAATCACGGTCGCTAAACTTAACTTTCGCTTCATATTCCGGTGTTTTCCATTTCAGTTTGCGTCCGCCACTTTTTTCTTCCTTGTCAAACAGCATGGTGCAGCCTTTCCTTAGAAGTGGAATTGCGAGTATCACACCGATCAGCGTGAGCAGTGCAATAAAACCAATGAAAATCAAACTGATACTTGCTACCGCCACAAAAGCTTTCTTAAGAAAATGTCCAAAATCAAAACTTTCTTCCATAAAATCAGCTCCCCGCTCTTTTTGTACTTCAATCATACCATGAAAGCTACGCCAGATGCGACATTTAGCGGCTCAAAATCTCCTTGCGTACAAAATCTGCAAGCCCACCTTCATCATTTGTTTTCGTTATAAAATCTGCTTTTTCCTTGGCAGCTTGAATCCCATTTTCCATTGCAACACCGATACCTGCGAGTTCGATCATTCCCGCATCGTTTTCATTATCGCCAAACGCAGCCGTTTCAGCGAGATCAAGATAGCCTCTCTCGGCCAAGTAACGGAGTCCGTGTGCCTTATCAATTCCTTTGTTCATCACGTCAATCAAGTTTTTTCCGGAGGACATCACAGACAAATCAAATTCCTGTAAGCGTTCCTTCAGTTTCACCCGCTTCGTATCGTCTTCTTCAACTACTAAAATCTTAAGCGGAAACTCATCATTTTCCATGACATCAAGCGGCGTTTTTGTCAGCGTAATCGGCACTTGTTCATTTTCAGGGAGCACCTTATTTTGCTCATTAAAAAAAGCAATTTTCCCTGAATTTGACGGACCTAATATTCGTTTCGTCGTGTACACATGATAATCCGCTTCAAATGGCGCAAGCGCTTCAAGCACTGCTGCAATCGTTTCACGCGACATATCGCTTTTAAATAAAATTTCACCCGTTGTAAAATCGCGTACAAGCCCACCATTACAAGAAATAACTGGCTGTGTGATTTCAAGTTCATGAATAAACGGCAAAATGGCAAGATCGAGCCGCCCCGTTGCTAAAAACAATTTATTCCCTTCGTTTTGCCAGTCGTGAAGAAGCGCTTTATTCCGTGCTTCAATTGCGTCTCCCTTTGTGACAAGCAGCGTTCCATCCATATCCGTTACAATCGTATTAATCATTCTTACACGTCCTTCATTTAAAGAGTCTACCCGCATTATAGCATAAATTGGAAAAGTCACGTTATTTTCCCTATCTATGCTATAATGGAGCTGAATTTTCGTCTCTAGGAGGAGTTAGCGATGCGTCTTTTTTTTAAAAATCATTTGTTCCGGATTTTTCCTACTGCTTCTAACCGGCTGCAATGAATCAGACACCCTAAATGCGCCGGATGCGGTCGACCTTAGTTCCACTGAGCCGATCATCCTCGTCCATGGCAGCGGCGGAAATGCCCATACCTTCGACGAACTGGCTGACCGGCTCCTAAACGACTATCAAACCTCAAACGAGCAACTAACCGTGACCGTCAGCTCGAACGGCGAGCTTCATTATATGGGTAAACTGACCAAACAAGCTAAAAATCCGATTATTGCTGTGGCGTTTGATGACAACCAAGCTCCAATCGAAGAGTGGCGTGACTGGCTGAACATCGCGATTACCGACTTAAAAACCCGTTTTCACTTCAAGAAACTAAACGGCATCGGCTATTCCAATGGCGGCCTCGCACTCTCGGCCTATGTCCAAAAATATCATGAGACTCCGAATTTCCAAAAGCTGATCATCCTAGGCGCGCCGTATAATGACTTGGACGAGAAAGACAATGCTGGCGGTGCTGAATTTGACAGCGTACCGCACGAAACCGATATGCTCAAAAGTTTTCTTAACCGCAAAAAAAAAGAACCCAAGCGGCCTTGAAATGCTTTCAATCGCTGGAAAAACAGCAGAGGATACCTTCAGCGATAGCATTGTCCCGCTCCGAAGCGCCCTTTCATCCCGCTTGATTTTCGATAACATTCACACTTACATTGAAAAAATTGAAGTCGGCTCAGATGCAGCGCACCAAGCTATTTTCGAATCTGACGAAACCGTCAAACTCGTTCACTGGTTTCTCTCCGAATATAGGTCGCCCGAAGAGAAAGTCTACCAAACCGCCAAATAAAACAGGAGCTCGCGGCGCGAGCTCCTGTTTTTGCTTCACTTCATCAAAATCCGATCAGAGCGTGTATAGATATTCATACTTTCCCCGCGAATGAAACCAACTGCCGTGATTCCCAGTTCTTGCGCCATTTGAATCGCAAGTTCCGTCGGTGCCGAGCGCGACAAAATAATACCGCATCCAGTTTTTGCTGTTTTAATAAGAATTTCCGATGAAATCCGACCGCTGAAAATAATCGCCTTATCTTGAACCTCAATCCCATTGCGCAGACAATATCCATATATTTTATCAAGCGCATTGTGCCGCCCAATATCCATCCGCGAAAGTAGCACTTCATCAGCCGTGCAAAGTCCAGCATTGTGAACACCGCCTGTTCGCTTGAATGTTTCAGATGCGGCTTCAAATTCATTCATTCTTGCAAAGATAGCCGGAATTGTTAATGTCGTCTCTGTTTCATTGTAGCTTTCCAGAAGAGATGCATCGGATTGAAAATAAAAATTTTCTCGTGACTTGCCGCAGCAAGATGTGATGTAGCGTTTGGATCGGTATTTGGCATTGAATTTATTGACGAAATTCGCGCTCACATAGGCGTGGCCAGTCGATTCAATGATTTCAATTTCATCAATATCCGCGACACCACGGATAACACCTTCGGAAGTCAAAAAGCCAATTACTAAATCTTCCAGATATTCCGGCGTGCAGACAATCGTAACGAGCTCTTCTTTGTTCACGTAAATTGTAAGTGGGAACTCAACAGCAACAAGTGCCGTTTGATTTTCAAGCCGACCGTTTTCGTAGCGTAGAATCGCTTCTTTTGCACTGATTTCCACAAAATCCCCTCTTTTTAAAAAGACCCCCAACTTGTTTCGCGGAGGTCTCTTATCTGTTATTTCAGTCCTTTACCCATTTCCTTCAAGAATGTAACGCCATAGCGTAGCGCTCGGTTTACATCTGGATCTTTCATCGCTTTCATCAAACCAAACATCCCGAGAATCGCTTCGTCTTTTGCCGCTTTATCCGCTTCTTTGGCCGCTTCTTTCACTTGCTTAATCATCGCCTCAGTTTGTTCCGGTTTGGCTTCTGTAAGGAGTTGACCCGTTAGCATCATGTTGTTGATCGCATTTGTGGTCGGTTCTTTGCGCCACTCATTTAAAAGTGTTTTCGCAATGTCTTCTTTGGCTTTAATCGCACTATTTACAGCATCAAAAGCACCTGCTTCATGCAGAAGTTTAACAAACTCGAGTACTTCTGTAAAACCCGAATCGCTATCTGCAATACTTGCTTTCAACTCTTTCAGCTGCGCTGCTTCTTGTTCTTCTTTAGTTGGTGAAACATCACGAATTTTTGAAATCGGTTCAGCCATGTTCTTTCTCTCCTTTACAGCCGCAGCTTCCGCCACAAGCACAATTCACTTTCGAAATCGGCGAATAATCTTCGCGCTTCCATTTCCGTTCTACTTCCACACCACGTTGCGGATAGCGCTTGCGGTTACGCGGATTATGTTCTGGAAGCGGGTTTTTCCCTTCTTTTTCAAGAACTTGCATCGCCACTTTCGTTTGTTTAAAAGCTGGCGTTTTCGTCCGAACATCGCCGGCGCTTGTCGTTAGCAGGTTGACTGCTGTTTCGCTGCTGACTGAATGCATCGGCACATAGACTTCATTACCTTTCATCCGGTCAGTAACAACAGCCCGAAGTTTAATGTGTCCGTAAGGCGAGCTTAGGCGAACGAGCGAGCCGCTTTCAACGCCGCGTTCTTTCGCAAGATCTGGCGAAACTTCAACAAATACTTCTGGAAGTTTATAATCAAGCCCTTTTGATTTATCTGTTAAGTTTCCTTCATGGAATTGTTCAAGCAAGCGCCCATTATTCAAGTGCAAGTCGTATTCTTCCGGGAAGTCAATCGGCGGAATATATGGCAGTGTTGAGAACTGCGCCTTGCCATCTGGGAAGTTGAAACGTTCTTTATAAAGAAGCGGCATATCCTGACCCGTTTCATCAACTGGCCAAACAAGACTGTTAAACCCTTCTAAGCGGTCATAACGCACACCGCTAAAGAATGGTGCAAGGCTTGCAATCTCATCCATAATATCACTTGGATGCGTAAAGCCCCAATCAACACCGCAAGCACGTGCAAGTTCTTGTGTAATCCACCAATCTGGTTTGGAATCGCCAAGCGGAGGCATTACTTCGTAAAGCCGCTGAATCCGGCGCTCAGTATTGGTAAATGTTCCTTCTTTTTCGAGTGAAGGAGATGCTGGCAGAACGACATCTGCAAATTGAGCTGTTTTCGAAAGGAAGACATCTTGTACAACGAAGAAGTCGAGTTTTGAAAGCGTATCTTGAACATGATTGGAATTTGAATCTACCCAAGCCATTTCTTCCCCTACAAGGTACATCGCGTGCAAGTTGCCTGCTTCAATTTGTTCAAGCATTTCATTATTTTTTAAACCTGGAGTTTCAGAAATCGGAACGCCGTAAGCCGCTTCAAAGCGTGCGCGTACTTCGGGATTACCAATTGGTTGCACACCTGGAAGAACGTTCGGAAGCGAACCCATATCACAAGCACCTTGAACATTATTATGTCCGCGCAGTGGGAATGCTCCTGCCCCGCTTCGACCAAAGTTTCCTGTTACAAGTAGCAAGTTCGCAATTGCAGAAGAAGTATGCGATCCGGCAATATTTTGCGTCACACCCATGCCCCAACAAACCGACGTGCCGTCAGCTTCATGAACCATTTGCGCGATTTCTTTTAATGTATCAATCGAAAGTCCCGTTTCACGTTCCGCGTATTCAAGCGTGAACGGTGCAAGAAACTCTAAGAATTCCGCTACGTTTGAAATGCGTTCATCCATAAATTCTTGATCTTGCCAGCCTTGATCAATGATATATTTTGCAACAGCCGTCAGCCAAACGAAATCCGTTCCTTGTTTGGGATGAATGAATTTGTCGGCCCGTTCAGCCATTTCATGTTTTCGTAAATCTGACACGAGCATTTTTGCCCCATTATATTTTTGCGCGCGTTTAATTCGGCTTGCAATAACCGGATGCCCATCAGCAGGTGAGCAGCCAACAAGGATGATAAGTCCAGCTGCTTCAATATCTTCAACCGTTCCCGAATCCGCACCAATTCCAACTGTGCGCGTCAATCCATCTGATGCTGGCGCTTGGCAGTAGCGCGAACAGTTATCGACATTGTTCGTTTCAAACACTTGGCGCGCAAGCTTTTGAACCAAATAGTTTTCTTCGTTTGTTGTTTTGGAAGAACTGATAAAGCCAAGTGCATCATTTCCGTGCTTAGCTTGAATTTCACGCAAGCGAGTTGCGATTGTTTCAAGTGCTTTATCCCAGCTGACCGGTACAAACTCGTCCCCTTCACGAACAAGCGGAGAAGTGAGGCGTTTTTTATCGTTAACAAAATCCCAACCAAATTTCCCTTTGACGCATGTCGCAAATTTGTTCACTGGGCCTTCGCCTGTCGGTTCAACTTTAAGAATTTGACGGTCTTTTGTCCAAACTTCAAACGAACAGCCTACACCGCAAAACGTACAAACCGTCTTCGTTTTCTCAATTTTTGTTTCCCGCATTGCAGCTTCGACTTCAGAAACTGCAAAAACTGTTTGATAATTCGGTTCGACTTTTTTCACCATATCAATCATCGGTTCAAGCATGTCTTCATCGAGACCTGTCATAAAGCCTGCTTGACCAAGCATGGATTTTTCCATCATCGCATTACAAGGACAAACTGTCGAACAAAGTCCACAGGATACACAGGAAGACAAATTAGCAGGGCGATCATCATCCCAAATAACACGCGGCTGATCTCTTTCCCAGTCAATCGAAAGTGTTTCATTCACTTGAACGCTTTGACAAGCTTCAACACAGCGCCCGCATAAAATACATTGGTCTGGATCATATCTATAAAATGGATGCGAAAAGTCGTTTAAATAGCCTTTTTCGCGGTAAGGTCTAGACTGCGCTTCGACGCCAAGCAGTTCCGTCGTATTATGTACACGGCAGTTGCCATTGTTATTATCGCAAACGGTGCAGTAAAGCAGATGGTTTTCTAAAATCCGGTCCATCGCCTCAAGCTGCGCATCCGTTGCTTTTTCCGAACTTGTCTCAACATCCATCCCCGCTTTAAACTCGGTGCTACATGCCCGTACAAGTTCGCCGTTTACTTCACACATACATGTATCACAAGACTGAATTGGTCCCATTTGCTCACTGTAACAAATGTGCGGATGTTTAATTTCTTGTTCATTCAAGTAGTCTAAAATACGCTGTCCCTCATCCACTTCATGAGGTGTTCCATTGATTTGAACGGTAATTTTACCCCCCATTTTTTTCATCCTCCTTGCCTTTAATTCGAAAACGGTTACATTCTTTTTCATTATAACAGCTTTTATGTGAAATTCACAGTAAAAACTTAATTGAGAATCCTTATCAATCAAAGTATTTAAGCCGTTTCAAGCACTGTTTTAAGATTGCTCAAAAAGCAGCAAAATTGTCGATTACATTAAAAATGATCAACCATTTTAGCGAAAAAAGAAGCTCGTTTTTTATAACGAGCTTCCTCTGTACTTTTATTCACTATTTTTTGGCTGCCATTTAATCTTTCTTCATTTTTTGCAGAAATTCTTGATACTCAGCTTTTGTAACGGGTTGACTAACTGATCTTTTTTTATCAACAAGGCACGAAATCACATAACCATCTTCATATTCAACAACAGAGACATTCGTATATTCACCGTATACACCGCTATTTTTAAGAAGAGCAGTCAGATTAGTTTCAAGTTTTTGATGTTCAATGTTTGTGTATATAATCGGAACGACTGCCAAACTAATCATTGCGACTAAACCTATGCTAATATACGCGGCTTTGATTTTTTTGGATTGATAAGCAATCTCAAGTCCTTTGTACAGAAGTATGAATAGCGGTAGCAAAACCACTAAATCAATCATGATAAAAACTGTGATGAAAAAAAAAAATCTGCCATTCCGCTTTCTCATTCCTCTCTAATTTCATTTTACTTATCACTAGCCGAAGTCTTAACTATTGCTTCTTAAGTATCCATTTTGATTCGGGTAATTGATGATATCCTCATCCCGCTGTTCTCCTGCTTTCAACCGCTCTTTCCACAGCTTACGTTCTTCGTCAGTCAGCCGCTTGTAATCCGTAATTTCCGCAACAATCTTTAGAGGATGTGTACTTCGATAGGAACGTGTTGGATTTCCTGGAAACTTTTTATCTGTCACATTCGGATCATCTTCAAACTCGCCAGTTGGCTCAACTTCATAGACATGCTCTTCACCTTCACCACGAGCAAGTGCCGCTGCTAAGCTTGCACCATCTTTTAAAGCCGTAAAATAAATGTGATTCATAATGACATTTGGTCGGTAATTAGAGCGATGACCCGCACTTAAAAAATCACCGACTTGAAGCTCAGCTTTTGTTCCGTGATAGAACGGACCGTTTTCTTCAGGATTATATCGCATATTGTTTTCCTCCCGTACCTTTTAGATTTAAGAAACTAAAGCTAATTATATTCTCCACTCGTCTTTTCATTTTAAAGTTATTCTGAATTTGTTTCAACAACAATAACCGCGCAAAAAGCCCCCGAAACCCGTTTTCTGATTTCGAGGACTTTCTGCATACCTACATATCACACTTCATGCTGTTTAACCGCACAGCTTTATTTCTTAAAAACATCCTTCACCGAGTTAAGCAAATCTCCTGGTGATTCGAGTTGACTTTGGATACTGTCTTTCACTTCTGAAGCCTTTTCGCCCAGATTGCTAAGATTAAAATCGCCTGCAGATTCCTTCACTTTATTCAAACCTTCTTGAACTTGGTCCGGAAGATTTTCTGTAATTTGTGTGCCCTTCTCACCTAGGAGTTCTGTCACTTTGTCTCCAGCGAAGTTTTTTAACTGATCAAAAAGCGGCATAACATTTCCTCCTTCATTCTGATGTAATGACCATTAGTATAGCACAGAAAAATACCCAGCTTGGAATTTGCGATAACTTGTCATGAAGTCGTAAAGAAATTTACGATCTATCATCTCCATTGATTAATCCTTCTTTTTGCATTTCAGAAAAATGTTCATAGAAAATCCCTTCCCTAAGCCCATATTGCGAAAAAATCAGCCGATCCGAATCGAGGAAACGCATGAGCGAAATAAGTGGTGTCATTCCGCCAACAATAATATCCGCTCGTTCACGCGAAAGCCCGGGAATATCGCCGCGCTCTTTCAAATCCTTCGATACGACATCCTTAAAAATCGCATAAACTTCCGAATCGCGCATCTTAAAGCCATGCAAATTTTCAAAGTCGAAAATCTCGCGACTGCGCCGCTCGATTTTCGCAATCGTCCGGTTGCTTCCGCCAAGAGCTACAATTGGCAAGTTATGGCCGCGCCGCAACCACCAAACCCCATTATAAAGTTTATCCATCGACGTCATCAGTTGAAACAGTTCACCCGCCTTGATTGTATCTTTAGAAGGAAAAAAGCGTTCACTTAAATTTACCGCACCATACGGCAGGCTGATTACATTCACTGCATGACCATTTTGCACAAGCACAAGCTCCGTGCTACCGCCACCCGTATCAATCACCACACAATTCGTCACCGGCAGCGTATTAATAATCCCAAGGTAATCGTAATAGGCTTCTTGATTGCCGCTGATGACTTCCAGTTCAATTCCGGCAACCTCCTTCACATGAGCGAGAAATTTCTTCTGGTTTGTCGCTTGCCGAGTTGCCGCAGTTGCTACAGCCCGCATTTTCACATCGCTATATTCAGCCGCTTTCTCCGCAAAACCTTTCAGCGCCGCCGTTGTTCGCTTGATCGCCGCTTCTTGCAACACCTTTTCCTCGCCCATCTTTTCAGACAAACGCACCATTTCCTTTTCCTGCGCCACAACGTCAAATGTACCGTCATCGTGAATCGCTGTAATCGTCATTCGCGCCGAGTTCGATCCTAGATCAATCACCGCAAAATGTTCCATTACTCATTCCCCTTCCTCGTTAAAAGCCGTCATTGGTGAAAAACTTCGGTTTTCTCTCCCCGAATCTGTGCGGCTTAGCGCCATTTTTCGACTTGCTTGCTCTATCAGCGTTTCTTGAATATTCAGTGCTGGCTTGCCGCGTTTATCTAGTTTTTGATACACACCGTCTGAACCCAGTTTCCGCGTCTTCACGTTATCATGAAACATTCCGTCAAACTCACGTTCAATCTTCGCCTTCACAGCTTCATCCTTCACCGGAAACATCAGTTCCACGCGGCGCTTCAAATTACGGTGCATCAAATCGGCACTTGATAAAAACAACAGCTTCGCTCCGTTTGCATAAAACTCATAAATCCGGCTATGCTCAAGCAACCGATCGACAATCGAATGCACCTCAATATTCTCACTCAAACCTTCCACGCCTGGTTTTAAACAGCAAATTCCGCGCACAATTAGTTCAATTTTGACTCCTGCTTGCGACGCCGCATATAGTGCTTCTATCATATCCACATCCGAAAGTGAATTCATTTTCATCTTAATCGAAGCCGCCTTGCCTTTCCGCGCCGCTTTCGCTTCATCCTTAATCAAGTCGAGCAAAGTCGGTTTCAAAAACATCGGCGCAATAATCAGCTCATAGAAATTAGGCGGTTCCGAGTATCCCGAGAGCATATTGAAAATATTTGAAGCATCAATCCCCATTTCTGCATTTGCCGTCAAAATTCCCATATCCGTATAAAAGCGTGCCGTACTATCATTGTAGTTGCCCGTTCCCATATGCATGTAGCGTCTAATCCCGTCTTCCTCGCGCCTCACAACGAGCGTTAGCTTACAATGTGTCTTCAGCCCTACCAACCCGTAGATGACGTGACAGCCAGCCTTTTCAAGCTCCTGCGCCCAGTAAATATTGTTTTCTTCATCAAAGCGTGCTTTCACTTCAACAAGCACCGTTACCTGCTTGCCATTTTCTGCTGCCTCGCCTAAGTATTTAATAATCGGTGAATCGCCTGAAACCCGGTACAATGTCATCTTAATCGCAAGCACCGCCTCATCCCCGCTGCTTGCCGCACAAATTCAATGACCGGATCAAACGAATCATATGGATGGTGCAGAAAAATGTCTCTACCCCGAATCTGATCAAACATATTGCTCCGCATCAAATTCGCATCCAAATACGGACGAAACGGTGCAAACTCAAGTTCTGACTTACCTTCCACCTTGCCCGCAAGCTTCGACAGAAATGTGAAATCAAGCGGGCCCTTAATATAATAAATATCCTCATCATACCCTTTAAGTAGCTTCACCAATTTTTTCAGCAAATGCTTGCTAATCTCAGCATCCACCTCAAGCCGAATCACATTACTGCGTTCCCGCTTTCTCAACTGTTCTTCAATCTCTTTCAGCAAATCCGAAGCATCCTTCTCTGCCACGTCCATATCCATATTACGCATCACACGGTAAAATGCCGTTTCCTTGATCTCATATCCGATAAAAAATCGACTGAGATAATATTTCACAATATCCTCAAGCAAAACAAAATCATTTTGACCCGCCGCACCTGGCAACTTTATCACCCGATCAAAAACCGTTGGAACTTGCACCGTCGCAAATTCCTTTTTCTTCGGATTATTCTCCTTATGAATCAATACCGCAATGTTGATGCTCGTATTGACAATCAGCGGAAATGGGCGCGATGAATCAACCGCCATGGGAGTTACAACCGGATAGACTTCCTGCTCAAAAAAATGATGCACAAAAGCGCGTTGACGCTCCGACAATTCATCCATTCCAAGAAGGCGAATTCCCTCCTCATTCAAAAGTTTTACAAGCGTCCGATTCCAAGTATTATACTGTTTATGCACCATTTTGTGTGTCACTTCTCCGATTTGCTGCAATTGCTCTTTTGGAGAAAGGCCAGCCGCATCAGGCTTCTCAAAATCTACCGAGATCATCTTTTTCAAACTTGCAACCCTCACCATAAAAAACTCATCCAAATTACTTGCCGTTATTCCTAAAAATTTAATACGTTCCAAAAGCGGATTCTCTTTATCACGGGCTTCTTCTAGGACGCGGTCGTTAAATGACAGCCAGCTGAGCTCCCGGTTCGTAAAGTTTGCCGCTTCGCTCATTTTGCCTCCCCCTTCTCTTTTAGTTGCGGTGTGACGCCGAATACCTCTTCAAAAAAAGCAGCTTTTTCATTAAAAGTCCATTTTTCAAGCATCAAATCATCATTCGCCCAAACTGAAAGCTGCAGAAACTCCCTTTTTAGTGAAACTGAAACCTTAGTTACTTTCTGCTGATGACTATCATCAAGCGCATCCGCTAGCCGTAAAATCGCAGTCAATTTTGCGGTAATCAACTGATTTTCAGGTGGCAGTTTACTAAAATGATGCAAGTTCAGCGATGGCGTTTCCGAACTGTGGTAACGCGCGATCGCCCCAACCATTCTCAGCTCCTCATCCGAAAGTCCGATAAATTCCGTTGCATGAATAATATATTCTGAATGCGCATAGTGGTTATTCATATCAATATAGCTCCCAATATCCTGTAAAATAGCCGCTAACTGCAGCAATAGACGTTCCCTTTTTCGAAGCCCATGCAGCGGCTTAAGTTGATCAAACAAATGCAGCGCTTCTTTTTCGACAAACCGTTCATGTTCCTGATCCGTCATGTAGCGGCGCGCCACCTGCCGCGCCGCAGCCGGAAGATCCGCAAGAAAATCGTGCGTCAACTTAATTTTTTTCTGACTGATTGATTCCTCTACCAAAATACCATCCACAAGTTCCGCATCCGAAAGCAAGATTTCTTCTGCACCCGTCACTTTAAGCAGCTCCTTCAAAAGCATCGCTGACGGAAGCAACTGCGAAACCGAATCCCAAGACAACTGATACATTTTCGCAAGCTGTTTCTCCGGTGTCTCCAAAATATGATCATATAGTTCATAAAAATAGTCGACATTCATTTGATCTGCAAGTTTTTTTTTCAAAAAACGCTCGCTTAAACGAAAGCAGTTCCGTGCCAATCAAAATAAAATGTTTATAATCCACATTTTTTGGTGCGAACTGCGCATAGTCCCTTATTTTACTGAAAATATAATCTTCCAATAGATCCTTAAAATTACTTGTTTCGCCTTTCAATTTTGCAAGCAACTCACGAACCCGAAGCGGTCCCAATTTAATATTCCTTGAAAACATAAAATTACCTTCATCATAGACTGTCAGTTGAATACTTCCCGTTCCAATGTCAATCAACATCGTACCTTCTTGAATCAGCGTGCTGAAATCAGGCGTCCGCCATGCGGCCGCTTGATTATGTAAAAACCGCTCCATTCCATTTGAAATCCCTTCAAGCCAGAGCCCTGTTTGAATTCTAATCTGTTCTTTAATATAGTCAGCATTTGAAGCTTCTTGCACCGAAGAAACCGTTACCGCTCGGTAGTCTTCCACCCCGTATTCCTTTAAAAGCTGTACAAAGCCACGTAATGCTTCCGCTACTTGCTGTACAGTCCTTGCTTCAATCTTACCGCCGTTATAAATATCCGTACCGATTGATACCTCAGCTTTCACATACTCAAGTAGCTCTTGTTTTCTGATATCCATAATTTTCAAAATAACATTTTGCGATCCCACCGTTATCGCTGCAAAAAATTTTGAGTTTCCCATCCAGCTCCTCCCCTTCTCTTTTTTACTTATATAGCCGTTTCTGATCAAAGCTAACCCTGATAAACACAAGTTTTAGCTGGTAAAAAAAAAGCAGCAGTTCCCTAGTTTGCTTAAAGCTCATCATGAAGCAAAACTGATGTCTTTACAAAAAAAAGAACCCTATTAGTTCGCTTTACTGAAAATATGATTTAATCATGCTCAATTACTTCCTTGATCATTTCTAACTTATTCAGTTTTACTTGTATAACCGATTTCCGAGAATAGCATAAATCTCATCATCAAATTCTTTCGTCTCTGCTTAGCTCGAATTCTCAGCAACCGATGTTTTTGCAACTAATTCCTTCATTCGATCAATCTTTTGATCACTTAAGAAACGAATTGGCATCATTAATACTTCCCTCCCAATTTTCTTTTTTCCAAACCAACTGAAATCACGCGATGCACATCAATTTAATACAGCCTAATATCTTTCATGACCCGTACCTAAAGAAACACCATTTTCTTTCTTCATATCATTCTTATTGATTTTTTTCATTTTCAAAATCCAATAATTCAGTTAACCATTTCCATTTCTGCACCATCAGCCAGTATCTTTACCGTTTTGACTTTGATTTTGACCCGTTTTTGAAACCTTGCAATACTCGAAATCCTTGCTAACTCAGATTCAGTCGAAATCCCATATTTCTATCTAAATTTTGTAATAGCGTAAGCCGCTTTAGATCAGTACATTTACGATTCGATTTGATATCTTTATCAGACGATGCTACAGCAACAAAACCAACTTTATTTTCTTCTTTCAAAAACAAAGAAATAAAGATGGATGCGGTCAAAGGACAAGCGTATCTGATTCTTATCCTAAGGTTTTTAACTCCATAAAAAAAACGGCCGATACAAAGGGAGGTATCGGCCTTGAAAAGGTAGGGAGATTTTCATCTCATGAAAAAGGTTGTTATTAGCTTATTTCTATAGTAACGCGTAATCTTGAAATTTCTGAGATGTAATTATGAAAAAAATATGAACAATATTTATTCCGAAAGTTCAGCTTCACGCTTCATCGTTGCTTCGATACTGTGCATCACACTTGCGACAAAAGCATCGTCCATTAAAGAGGCTACTCCCGCAATCGTTGTGCCACCTGGCGAAGACACTTGATCCACTAGCTCATAAGGATGAATTCCACTTTCAAGCACCATTTTCGCACTGCCAAGCACCGTTTGCGCGGCAATTTCGAGCGCTTGTTTTCGAGCAAGTCCTGCTTTCACACCAGCCCGTGCCATTGCATCAATAAAAATGTAGATAAATGCCGGAGAACTTCCCGCTAAAGCTGCAAACGTACTGAAATCTTTTTCAGGAATAACAGCCACGTCACCAACCGCTTCAAAAATTGATTTAACATTTTGTTCGTCTTCCGCAGTCGCAAGCTCGTTACCGCAAAGTCCGGACATTGATTCACCAATTGTGGCATTAACATTCGGCATCACCCGCATAATTCGCGTTTCATTCCCAACAAACTCCGCAAGCTGCGCGAGACTGAGCCCAGCAGCAATCGAAACCATCAGTGGTTTCTTTTCTTCAAAAGCCGACTTCAAATCCGGTAAAATCAATTCAAACACGTAAGGCTTAACTGCGACAATGACAACATCAGCTTGTAAAACCAGTTCCTTGGCTGCAGAAATCACCGTCACGCCCGTCTCTTCCCCAAAACGCTCTGCTTTTTCTTGCGTCCGGTTATAAATTAAAATATCCTTGGCTGGCATTTCCTTAACGAGACCGTAAATAATTGCACTCGCCATGTTGCCGACTCCGATAAAACCAACTTTCATTTCCATCTGCTCCTCTCTGTCTATCCTAGTAAAATATAGCACTGATCAGCAAAAAACGCACCCATTAAGAGTGCGCATCCGCTTATTCCTTTTCAAATTTCTGTACAACTGGCGTTTGCGGTTTATCTCGTATCAAGAAACTCAAAAGCATTCCAAGTGCTGCAAAAACGACCGAGACAACAAATGCAGCTGTCATGCCGTTTAGACTTGCATCCGTAGCTTTTTGTGCAAAGCCTTGTGGGTCAGTAGCCATGAGCGCCTTTGAAGGCATATTGTTTTTCGTCACATTCGTGAGCACCGTAATCATCAGCGCCGTACCAATCGAGCCGGCAATTTGCCGAATCGTATTATTAACCGCCGACCCATGATTAATCAAATGGTTTGGAAGAGCATTCATCCCAGCTGTTCCGACCGGCATCATCGCCATCGAAATCCCTAAGAACCGAATCGCATAAAATATCATTAATAGCCAGAATGGTGTATCTGCTGTAAGGAACATGAATGGTATCGTCCCACCAGTTAAAATTGTAAGCCCGATGATCGTCAGCCATCTTGCCCCAATCCTATCAAAGATAATCCCAGTAATCGGGCTCATCACCCCCATAAGAAGCGCACCAGGAAGCAGTAGCAATCCAGATTGAAGTGCAGATTCACCGCGGATATTTTGAATATAAAGCGGCAATACGATCGAAACCCCGATCATCGCCATCGTAACAATCGAACCGATAATAACTGAAAGCGAAAACATGGGATATTTAAAGACTCTAAATTCAAGAATCGGATTATCAATTTTAAGTTGGCGCCAAATAAAGAGTACCGTAACCACCGCACCAATAATCAAAGTTGTCACGACAATCGGATCACCCCAACCATCATTTCCGGCAGCACTGAATCCATAAAGTAGTGATCCAAACCCAATCGAAGATAAAACGATCGAGAAAAAGTCAATCTTGATATCCGTTAATTTAACAACCTTCTTCATTCCGAAGAACGAAAGAATAATATCAATAACAGCGATTGGCAGTAGTATCCAGAAAAGAACGCGCCAATCAAAAGAGTCAACGATCCAACCAGAAAGTGTTGGTCCAATTGCCGGAGCAAACGCCATGACAAGGCCCATAATCCCCATCGCTGCTCCCCGTTTATCCCTTGGGAAAATCAAAAGAAAAATCGTTTGAAGAAGCGGCATCATGATACCAGCCCCAGCAGCTTGGACAATACGTCCGACAAGAAGCATCGGGAACGAGCCCGCTAGTGCTGCTATTAAAGTCCCTGTTGCAAAAACAATCATCGCAGTAATAAATAATACCTTCGAACTGATTTTTTCAATTAGTAAAGCTGTAACGGGAATCATAATCCCATTTGTAAGTAAAAAAGCTGTTGTTAGCCACTGACCAGTTGCCGCAGTGATATCCATATCCTTCATAATCATCGGCAGTGCTGTGGCAAGTAGCGTTTGGTTAAGTACTGCTACAAACGCTCCTATAATCATTGTAACTACCAGTAACGTTCGATTAAATGGTTTTCCATTTACATCAACTGGTTTTTCTCCTGCAATTGCGTTCACATAGACTTCCCCTTCCATATATAGCATTTCTATGAGTGAGTAATAGTAGTATAATCCAGATAAACTAAATAGTCAAACAAAAATGACCATATAGTCATTTTTTATAATAATCCATTTACCTGAACTTCCAGCTGTATAATTTCACGCTCGAGATTACGAGGTACTTGTTGTTTTAAATAGAGCAATGCACCTTGAATAATAAAATCACGCGGTGTTTCCTTGTTGTTTAATTCTGCGAGCAAGGCGTTTAAAGTCTCCTTGTACTGCCATTTATCTGAATCCGCAATTTTCTCAAGTTCAATTTTTTTAAGTAGATCTTCTATCAAACCCTTTAATTTGCCCATTTGACGTTTCCTAATCATCAAGTGATCTGGCGTAAAGCCGAGCATATCTTCATCAGTCAGAAGAATATCCCCTGTTTCAGCAATATCCTTTACAATAGCTTCCATGCGATTCAGCACATAATCAATCGCCTTTGAAATTTGATCCGACTCCTGATCCTGATTTTGCTTACTTGAAACAAATACAAACAGTAAAATCATTCCTGTAAGCGTCATGGCAAGGTCATTCAAATACGGTTTCATTTCTTCACCATACACAAGTAAAATCTGTGCCTTAATCCATTCAAAACTCCGCGAACGAACACTAAGCAAGAACTGATTAAAATCATCATCAAGAGTTGCTTGAGAAAAGCTGATATTCAAGATTTCTGCATTTTTAATATGAAACCTAACAAGAAGTTCAATCGCTTTTCTAAATTTTTCTTTTTGTGATTTGTCTTCATCTTGCATAAAACGATCAAGTTTTTGATACAGCACCGAGTATTCCTGTTTAAAAATCGTGATCGCTAATTCTTCCTTTGAGGTGAAATAATTATAGAATGTCCCTTTGGAAATCTCGCTTGCTTCGACAATATCCGCTACAGACGTCAGTAAATATCCTTTTTTTCGAAAGATATCCTTGGCTTTGCCAAGGATACGCCGTTTTTTATCATTCAAAGTCTCATCTCCCTAACAAATTTATACCAATAGTATATTAAATATTGACTCATAGTTCAAGTTTTAGATAAAAAAGAACGCCTATCAGAATAGACGTTCTTTTTTATGATGCCGGCTGCAAGAGTCGAACTCGCGACCTACTGATTACAAATCAGTTGCTCTACCAACTGAGCTAAGCCGGCCTTATTTAATATATAATAAGCCACTTGCCGGGCTTGAACCGGCGACCTCTTCCTTACCATGGAAGCGCTCTACCAACTGAGCTAAAGCGGCAAAAGCTTTTTTATACAAAAAGGCTCCACAGGCAGGACTCGAACCTGCGACCGATCGGTTAACAGCCGATTGCTCTACCAACTGAGCTACTGTGGAATAATAAACGTGCCCGGCAGCGACCTACTCTCACAGGGGGAAGCCCCCAACTACCATCGGCGCGGAGAAGCTTAACTACCGTGTTCGGGATGGGAACGGGTGTGACCTTCTCGCCATAGCCACCAGACAAGTTTGACTGAAAGAACGTTGTTCTCTCAAAACTAGAGAAGAAAAGGGTTCAAAAAACCAGGGAATCAAAGTTTG